>HF999715.1:8649-13910 GCA_000434215.1 Bacteroides sp. CAG:144 | reverse complement strand
ACATTTCGAGCCGAAATAGCGCGACGCAGTGTCGAACGACACGGTGTACAGATCATCAACGACATCTCCGGAGGAGAACTCGACAAAACCATGTTCGAGACTGTCGCTTCGCTGCACGTCCCCTACATTCTCATGCACATGCGAGGGACTCCGCAGACCATGCAGCAACAAACCCATTACGACAATCTCATGGCCGAAATCACGGGATATTTCGCCCGACGTGTCGACCGGTTGCATCAACTCGGAGTAAGCGACATCATTCTCGATCCCGGTTTCGGATTCAGCAAAACGCTCGACGACAATTACCTCCTCATGCATCGGCTGCACGAGTTGCAACCACTGGGATTGCCTATCCTTACCGGCATTTCCCGGAAATCGATGATTTACAAACTGCTCGGTTCTTCCCCCGAAGAAAGCCTGACGGGGACAACCGTTCTCAATACCATCGCCCTGATGGGCGGTACTCACATTTTACGGGTACATGACGTGCGAGAAGCCGTCGAAACCGTAAAAATCGTAACCAAAACTCTATCAGCATAGGTCATGTTCGCGCACTTCGGCATCAAAGACATACTCGACATTCTTATCGTCGCGACGCTGTTATACAGCTTATATCGCCTTATGAAAGAGTCGGGATCGATAAACATCTTTACCGGTGTCCTCATCTTTATCGGGATATGGGTGGTCGTAACCCGTATTCTCGACATGAAGCTCATGGGCGCCATAATGGACAAGCTCATCAGCGTCGGAGTTATCATTCTGGTCATTCTTTTCCACGACGAAATAAGGCAATTCCTCGTAGAACTCGGCTCTCATAAACGATGGCGGTTCCTGTTCCACTTCTTCCGCCCAAACAAAAACAAAAACGAAACGCGCGACTACATTGCACCCATCGTATATGCCTGCATCAGTCTTTCCAAAGGAAAGGTAGGTGCGCTCATCGTCATCAAACGGGATATGCCTCTTGCCATTTACGAACAAACGGGCGACATTATCAACGCCGACGTCAATCCTCGGCTCATAGAGAATATCTTCTTTAAAAACAGTCCGCTACACGACGGCGCGATGATTATCTCCGACAACCGCATACGTGCGGCGGGTTGTATCCTTCCCGTATCGCACAATCTCGACATTCCGAAATCATTGGGATTACGGCATCGGGCGGCACTGGGTATCTCGCAGGAAACCGATGCAATCGCCGTCGTCGTTTCGGAAGAAACCGGAAACATATCGGTGGCAATGAATGGGAAATTCAAACTTCGCCTTTCCACCAAAGAACTGGAACAGATACTTACAACGGCCTAATCATAAAGATTATGAAAAACCGCTCTTATATGCAAGCATTGGTCGATAAACGCGTAGCCATCGGTCTTTTTATCTGGTGGCTCATCAATCTGCTGCAAGCCGCTTTCACCGAATTGGCTCACGACGAAGCCTACTACTTCATGTTCTCCCAGCAGCTCGACTGGGGATATTTCGACCATCCTCCGATGACTGCATTGCTCATCTGGTTGGGTTCTTTCATGGGTGGAGAATTCGGTGTACGGTTTTTCTTCACGATTTTACAACCGCTCTATCTGTGGATTCTCTGGTGCATCATACGTCCTCGCGACCCGCATCGCAGCGATGCAACAATATTCCTGATAGCCTCTGCCGCACTGCCCATACTCCAACTCTACGGCTTCATTGCCGTTCCCGATGTTCCGTTGATGATGACAGCGGCACTCTTCCTACTCTGTTACAAACGTTTTACCGAGGACGAATCGGTCCTGAACATGCTGTTGCTCGGTTTTACGATGGCGCTTATGGCATACAGCAAATATCACGGCGCACTGGTCGTACTCTTTACCCTGCTTACCAATCCGCGTATCTTTACCCGTTCACGCATTTATTTGAGCGGGGTTTTCGCACTCATGCTCATCGTCCCGCACTTATGGTGGCAGTACTCACATGATTGGGTATCACTAAGCTATCATCTGCACGACCGTAACGGAGCATTCGCCTTCTCCAACATCACCGAGCATCTGCTCAACACCATTGCCGTATTCAATCCATTTTTCTTCCCGGTATATTTCATGGCTTGGAAACGGGTAAAGAGTCGTAACGTTACCGAACGCGCATTGTATTTCTTACCCATATTGTTTTTTATCTTCTTTACTTTCTCTACACTGAAAGGCCGGGTACAACCGCAATGGCTTATCATCGCATCGTTCGGACTGATATATATTCTTTTTTACTATACGCGCGAATACGCGTCCCGCAAATTACGCCGTTACATCATCGCGGTAGGCTGGATCACCATTTCCCTGACCGTATTGGCAAGGATAGAGCTGATATGGAATCCGTTGGGAATCCGTTTTGAAGTGTTCGACAATCGTCCTTCATTCGAGACGATAGCCGATGTAGCGGGAGAACGCCCGGTGATTTTTGGCGGAAGCTACGCCATTGCCTCGAAATACAATTTTTATACGGGAAAGACAGCCTATTGCCAGCCGGACTTTTTCTATCGTACCAGTCAATGGCAATTCAGAGACGACGACACAAAAGCCGCAGGAAAAGATGTTCTTTGGGGAATACTTATAAAAGAAAAGCTGCCTACCCCCGAAGGTATGAATGCCGTATCGCTGGCAAACGGACAGAAATTCATCTATACGGAAATCTCCGATTTCAAACCGGTCCGTCTTGTCGACATCTATTACAACGAAGAACTGGTTCCCGAAAAAATGGCGGGAGGAGATACGCTTTCTTGTATCCTCGGCTTGACAAACCCCTATCCCGACACCATAACCATAGGGCAAGACCATACACAATTATTCCTGCTTCTCTCTGCCAAGAAGTTGAGACGAATCGTCCCCGTCGATCTGCAACTTGTTCTGCCACCAAGTACCACCAAAGAAACAGTTACCACCATGACACGAATAAAAGTCGCCATACCCGACGACCTGCCCGAAAAGACCTACGATATGGGCTTTGCGATAAGTCGGACACCACTGAGCTTCTGGTATAACTCTCCGAGACACAATTTGGAGATAAGAACCGAAAAATAAGATGATCGTTCAATTCATAAAATTCTGTTTAGTAGGCGGTTCGGGTGTATTTGTCGACTTCGGTATTACTTGGTTTTTCAAAGAAATATGCCACATCAACAAATACATCGCCAACTCTATCGGTTTCGTGTGTGCGGCGACAAGCAACTATTTGCTGAACCGTATCTGGACATTTGAAAGCCACGACCCCGAAATCGCCATGCAATACGCACGGTTTATCGGCATATCGGTCATAGGGCTGCTCATCAACAACGCCGCCATATACCTTTTCAATGACAAATTGAAATTCAATTTCTATTTCTCGAAACTGCTGGCTATCGGAATCGTTACGTTCTGGAATTTCTTCATGAACTACTTTTTCAATTTCTGAAAAAGTTCCCTCCATCACAAAGAGCTGACTATGATATTTATTCCCGATTATTTTATACCCAGTTTTTTGAGCAGAATATTGTATTCCGCAACCAAAGCCTCATGCAACTCGTCGATTAAAGGATAGTCGACGGGGACACCCTCGGGCTGCATAAGTTGTATCTTTCTACGGTCTTTTTTCGACTGCTCCGTTTCAAAAAGAAAAGGATGCATCACCAAAGTCGTCTGCGTCGATATATCATAAAGACAGAGCGTATAATCGACCGATAATTCCAATCCCGGACTGACATATCCGCCCCGTACCATTGCTCCTACGGGAATAGGCCATACAAGAGGAGCCAACGTTTTTGCGACATTCACGCCCTTCTCGGCAGAACCGTAACGATAAGATTGCGCATTGATTTTGATATAAGAGAGATAACGACATTCGGTATGGATCATCGGCAACGAATCGGGAGAAATACGTACATTCCGCGACAACGAAGTAAATACCTGTGATCGAGAACGGGATAGAACCGCCGGGAAATCTTCCAATAAAAACATCTTGGCCGTATCGGGACAGACAACACCCACATATTCGACAAGTGGAGTCTTTGCATCGCCTCTCTTTCCATGAGATGTACCGGACTTCTCCTTTACCCCGGCAAATCCCGACATAATCGAAAAAATCATCAGAAAGAGAAAAACAAAGCGCATCAGAAAGAGAATTTATTGTTTTTCGAGTAGAACTACCGCATAGGTCGATATGCCTTCTTCCCGTCCGGTAAAGCCCAACTTCTCGGTCGTAGTCGCCTTGATAGAAACATCTTCTACCTCCACACCCATAATTCGGGAAAGGCACTCCTGCATAGCGGGAATATGCGGATTCAACTTCGGTCGCTCCGCACATATCGTTATATCGGCATTACCTATTTCATATCCCTTATCCCGAATGAGTGTTACCGTATCGCGGAGTAATATTTTACTGTCGATATTCTTATATTCGACCGCCGTATCGGGAAAATGGAATCCTATATCGCGCAGGGCAGCCGCCCCGAGCAGGGCATCGCACAAAGCATGGATCACGACATCGGCATCGGAATGTCCCAGTAATCCGAGCGTATGGTCGATGCGTATGCCACCCAACCATAATTCCCGACCTTCGACCAGTCGGTGCACATCAAACCCCATTCCCACACGTATCTTCATAGCAAAACAGGTTTTAACGACGACGTTTGCGACCGATCAAATCCTTTATTCCATCCATATCGAAAGAGAGCGTAAAACGCATCGTCTGGTCGAGCGGACTGCTTTGCGCGGTAGCCAGTACATAAGCGGCATCGAGCGAAAATACATTCAGAGAAAAACCCGCACCGAAAGTCGCATACTGGCGATTTCCCTTGTATTTATTCTCATAATAATATCCGGCACGCACGAAGAATCGGCGATTGTAGGAATATTCGAGACCGGTAGAGAAATAGATTTCTCTCAGCTCCTCCTTGAAACCGCCGGGAGCATCGGAAAAAGATTTGAAAATGCCCGAAATAGAACCGGTATTATTGAACTTATCTTTCGCCCGATTATATGCTTCCGTATCATATTGCGTATTTCCGTATTCGTCTTCATACGTATAATCGCTTTGACGAGGAGCAGCCGGAACCAACAACTTATTGGCATCGAAGTTGATCGACAACGTATTATAATCATAAATAGGGAACAGGAAGGAAAACCCGAGACGCAAATTGGTCGGCAGGAAAGAACTGTTCGTTCCACCGTCATAAGAGACTTTCGAACCGATATTCGAAATATTGAATCCCCAAGAGAATTGACATTCGCTACGTCCTATAATAGGATAGACGGTCTGGT
>HF999715.1:1813-8608 GCA_000434215.1 Bacteroides sp. CAG:144 | reverse complement strand
CTGCAAAAGCCGCTGCACCCGACATATCTTCGGCCGACGACAAACCTCCGAAACCCATATCGGAATAAATAAATCGGAAAACGACTCCCATCGAAAACGAAGAAGACAACTTGCGGGAATACCCCAAGTCGATTGCCATCTCATAGGGATTGACCGTATTTTGTAAAACGCCGTTGTTGTCATAAGTGGGAACCGACCCCAAAGAGAAATAACGCAACGAAGCACTCAATGCCTGCAAATCATTCCCTCCGAATTTCCAATATCCGGCCACATAAGCCAGATTGATGTCATTGACCAGTTTTCGCAACCACGGAGTATAAGAAACCGATACTCCTGCACTGCTGTATGCAAATGCATATTTCGACGGATTCCAGTACTGCGAATTGACATCGGGGTCGGTAGCGACACCCAAGTCTCCCATAGAGCCACCCCTCGCATCGGGAGCGATACCCAGCGTGGTTACACCGGTCGTTAACGGGTTGAACATATTCTTTCCGTCCTCATCGGCATGAACCGGAAAAACAAAAAGAGCGAACAAACCCGAAAAAAGAAGGTATTTTATCGAATATTTCATGTTTCATTGAGATTATTACACGTTTATATAAACTCTATTTTTCTCTCGTTTATTGTGGAGCAACCATAATTTTTTGCGTTTTCGTCGCCTCGCTGCTACCATTGACCGAAATAATCGCCCGATAAAGATAAATACCGTTTTGTACCCGACGACCTGCCTTGTCGGTCAGATTCCACTCGATAGGCGACGAAAGCCACATATCGGACATGGCCGTCTGCTCTACGCTCCATATCTCACGTCCCGACCAGTCGAAAATCGAGAATTTTATCGTCATCAGCATATCGGGACGGTCGTGTCGCAGGTAGAAACGGGCGACATCGCTCACCGGGCTCTTCTCGGGATATAGACTGTAAATCTGCGGTTTAAGACCATTCTTTACCGTAAACCGCATCGACTGGGACGAAGAATTACCCTCGGTATCCCACACGGTAAACAACAAAGAATGTTTCCCGTCGGATAGTGTCGGGAGTTCATAATACACATCGCCAGAACCAAACTCTCCGGCAACCGGGGTGAAATATGAATTGACAACATATTCCTGCTTCGGGTCGTCATCGATACATACCGTCATATCGTGCCCCAGCCCTATACCCGAAATATTGATTCCCGAAGGATCCTCGACACGGGCAATGAAAAGAGGCGTCTCATTTACCTTATCTCCGTCTTCGAAATCGGACGAATTGAGATACATATACTGTATTTGAGGTCCGTCAACATCTTCCTCCACCTCATTGTCCATACCCCCTACGATAAAGTGGTCGTTCATTCCCTGTGCCTCCCGCCCCCGATCATCGCAAGCATACAGGTTGAAAAGACCCGATTCATTGGAGTAATTCAATTCGCGGGGCATTTTGAACGTAAATTCGAACTCGCCATTACGCACCGAATCCCGACCTGTATACAGCAAATTATCCCGCGAATAGAACGTATAAGGTATAATTGCACCGTTATCATTCCCGTTTCCTCCCGTAACGACCTCTCTCTCGGAATCGTACAGGCGGGGATAAACCAACCCGTTGAAGTCGGGAAGTTTCGCATCGTCGTGCGAGCGAATCTCCCCTTTGACAGTTACCCACGAGCGAGCTTTCAGCAAAAGGCTGTCGGCCTCCACTTCGGAAAGCAGCGTATCGTTTATTTCGGTAACGGCCATTTTATAAGAGGGACAGTTGAGCCGCAAAGCAGGATCACCGAGCAAAATATAATTGAGTTTGTTCATCAACACATCGTTGGCGTTGCTGGCCACACTGTTCTTTCCCAAACGCAAAACATCGCCCAGCCTCACGACTTGCCCGTCGTCATCGCGATCAAACAGATGTGCGACAATCGCTTTATTGATGTAGCCGTTTGCATGAATATATACCACGCGGGTAGTCGAAATAAGAGCGATACCGCCGCCTTGCGTATTCAAAAACAACTCTTCCCCACCAGAATTGGAGCGGTCGTCGAAACGACTGAAATCGCAAGTCGCCGTAATCCATAACGGCAACCGCGACACATACATATTCGAGATGTCGCTCCATTCGAGAATCTTCTCGGCTGTCCATCCTTTCGTACTGCCGTGTCCCACATAATTTATCACCATCAGCCCGTCCCGCTTCAAAAGATTGAGCATCTGACTTTTAGCATCGGGATATGTCGCACCGGTAGCCGCACTTACCCGGTTATAAGCATCGATATAAAGTTTGTGGACGAAAAATTCGGGATTTTTCGTTTCCAGAATGTTCGCCAGCGTTTCGCTTTGCGCCATATGTTCGCCCGAATTACCGTCATCGGCCACCAAGCATATATCGTTTTTCCAATTACCGTAATCGGTATTCGTCGCATAAGCGATCAACTTATCGACCATTGCCGCAGCTTCGGTCTTCGTCCGCACGGGAAAACGTCCTATACCTATATCCAACGTGGCCCGGTAAAGGTCGGCTCCCTCATCGTCGTGCAGGAATCCGAAATAGTCGTCGGTTACGAAATTATCTTTTTCGTCAACGCTCTCATCTCCTTGAAAAGTAATCAGGAACGGATAGTCGTACGACGCCCACTCCTCGGTTACCCGACGGTTGTCGTAACTGCCGTCGCCGAAAAGCAACAGATAACGCGGGCGCAACGATTCATCGCCATTGGCTCTGTCATAGAACATTTTCATAAAACGACGTATGGCGGTAGCATCGGGTGTACCGGAAGAAAACTCGTTATATATATGTGCGGGCTGTACGACCAAATAAGAAAGAGAGTCATGCTCGACATGAAATTCGCCCAACCGTTTGGCTTCGTCCATGAAAAGCGGAGGAGATACAATTACAAGATCGGCACGGGACAACGCATGTAAATTCTGATTGGATACCGGCCCAACAACTATCGGAGAAAGAAATGTAGCAGCCGCATCGAAAGCAACATATTCGCGCAACGAGGCCTGCGGGGAAACAAACGACAATTTTCCTCCTGACAATTCCGCATCGATAGACTGCGGAGCATAAGGAACGGTTACATCCCAAACCTGCGGAGAAACAGCTCCCGACACATCGATATCATACCGCAAACGCCGTGTAGCTGCCGAGCGATGCCGAAATGCCACTTGCCCGTCATAAAACCGCAACTCCCGCTCCATATTCAAAAGGATATAATCGAGATAAGCTGCCGTTGCCCCATTTCCCGAAAATGAAATCTTCACCACATCGGCATTTTCGGGGTTACGCACAAATGTCGTCTGTATCGAAGCCTCGACACCGCATTTATACGTTTGCCCGTCGGAGTCGAGGATAGGGGCAATCGTAGCGGACTTGGTTTCTCCACCGTTAATTTGCATACTCACCGACGACGAAGCGGAAGTAGACTTGGCTAAAAAACGCATTTGCGCCGTAACAGGAGTCGTCGTAATGCCGGGTATATCGAAAGAAAAATTCCGTACCGTCGTATATAAAAAATTTTCCCCATAAAAATTCCGTCCCATACGCCCCGGACTTACGGCCTCCACTTCATGCAAAACTCTGTCATGGAAAGTTGTAACAGCAAGAGAGGGCGAGAGTGTGCTCGAAGCGACCGATTCGGGCGAAAGCGGAGCCGTATCGAGCTGAGTCAGGAAATAATATCCGTACATCGAATATGGATTACGGGAACGTACAAAAAGGCCATTCTGCACCGACCACGACAATACCCCCTGTCCATAAAAAATCAACTTATTACCCGTATGTAGCACCGGAATCTGAGGCAGGTCATCGACATACTCGGTCGAGAAATCTTCGGAAAGCATCGCTCCGCCGTAACCGAAGACAGCAACATGAGAAGGGTCGGAAAATCCGCACTCTCTCAACTCATCGTAAGTAAGTTGGTATAATCCTGTCTCATCGATCTGTATCTTCACCCACTTGCCCGAAGAGAGAACCGAAGAGGTGGCATATCGGCTCGACGGCTGCGCCGCGACAGAGACATACCTCCCGCACAATAAAACAAGAGCGATAAAAAAAACGATATATTTTCTCATACTTTCATTCCTCGGTCGTTACCGGAGCGGGAACTATCACCGAACATGAAAATCGAGCAGTTGGCGTTCGCCCAAATATCCTTGCAGACGATTTCCGATGGCAACGGGGCCAACCCCTTCGGGCGTCCCGGTAAAAAGCAAATCACCCATACGCAAGGTATAGAATCGGCTGATATACGCTATCATTTCATCGACAGGAAAAATCATATCGGCCGTATGTCCTCTTTGGACCTCTTTTCCATCGATTCTCAAAGAGAAATGCAAATCCTGCAAATTACCGGCCACCTCATCGACCGGAATAAAATCGCCGACTACCGCCGACCCGTCAAAGCCTTTCGAAATTTCCCACGGAGAACCCTCGGCCCGCAACCGGGCTTGCAAATCGCGGGCGGTAAAATCGATCCCCACAGTTACCGCATCGTAATAACGATGTGCAAAACGCGGAGCGATATTTTTTCCCAATCGAGAGATACGCACAACAAGCTCGGTTTCGTATTCGATCCGTTCCGAAAAAGGCGGCAAGAAAAACGGTTTTCCGTCTTTCAACAGCGCCGTATCGGGCTTCATGAAAAGAACCGGCTCCTTAGGTAATAACGCACGATTCATTTCTTTATTGTGATTGAGGTAGTTCCACCCCACGGCAAAAATTTTCATATAACGGATTTTTGGAACATATCCTATACCGAAAAAATCTCCGGCACGGACAACAGGTTATTTTCCCAACGTATGATTCAAACGATTGAACATCACTGCCAGATGCGCATAAATCGATGTGTTCTGCACAACGATATCATCGGGGGTTTTTATGCGATAAGGCGTAAAATTCCAGATAGCTCGCACTCCGCCGGCAATCATATCGTTACAGGCTTCTTGGGCACGGTCGACCGGCACGGTGAGAATCCCTATACAAGCGTCGAGTTCTTGCTGCACCCGGGGAAAGTCGGCCACATCATAGACAGGAATACCGTTGATACGCGTATTGATGATCGCCTTATCGACATCGAAACCGGCAATCACATTCATACCGTATTGCGCCAACCCCGAATCCTGCAACAAGGCCGCCCCCAAACTACCGACACCGAAAATGACGGCTTTGTGTTTTTCGCCGAAACCCAAAAACTTTTCCAAAGCATCGACGAGTGAACCGACCTCATAACCGACCCGGGTTTTTCCCGAAATATTTATAAACGACAAATCTTTTGCAATCTGAGAGGCGTCGACATTTATTTCTTTCGATATCTGTGTCGACGAAACATATTCCACTCCCTTGTCGCGCAGCAACTTAACATAAGCTAAATACCACGGTAAACGCCGCAACGAGGGTTCGGGCAGACTTATTGATGTCCTCGAATTTCCGGTTGCCATTTCTCTCATTTATTTTTCCGAACCACAAAAGTAATATTTTTTTTGGCAAAGTGCATATTCCGTACTAAATTTGAGGAAACTATTTACTTTTTTCCAATATATTTCGCGGCAAATAACAATCTGAACATGAGCAAAAACAACGACTGGAAAGAGCGCCTGAATATCGTCTACTCCACCAACCCCGACTTTGACTACCAAACCGATGATGCGGAAGAGCAGGAAACTTTGCCCGCCGAAAAACAATCGTTGCGCATCGAACTCGACAAGCGCCACCGCAACGGCAAAACAGCCACACTCATCACGGGATTCATAGGCTCGGACGACGACTTGAAAGAGTTGGCCAAACTATTGAAAACCAAATGCGGAGTAGGCGGATCGGCTCGCGACGGCGAAATTCTGATACAAGGCGATCTACGACAAAAAGTAAAAGAGATTCTCACCAAAGAGGGGTACACACATACCCGCATCATATAGGGACTTATGTTGAATGTCTATCGAGCCTCGGCCGGTTCCGGAAAAACCTACCAGCTCACCCTCGAATATATCAAGCTGCTTCTCGCGCCCCCCGAGCTGGAGGAAGGCTTGTTGCCCGGCGAACGTCAAAGACTTTTCCGGCGCATCTTGGCGGTAACGTTTACCAACAAGGCGACCGATGAGATGAAGCAACGTATCATCAAGCAACTCGATATTCTGGCCCACGCCCCGCAAGAATCGGACTATCTCGACAAACTGCTCGGTCGGGACGGCATCACACACGACATCGACACCTTGAAAAAACAGGCGGCCGAACAACTATATACATTGCTGCACGACTTTTCGGGTTTCAACATCAGTACGATCGACCGATTTTTCCAACAAATCACCCGGGCATTCATGCACGAAATCGGATACTCGGGCGGATATAATATAGAACTTGACAGTGCGCACGTCCTAACCGAGGCCGTAGATAATCTTTTTTTCGACCTCGAAAAAAAAGAAAACAAAGAACTCTTGAAATGGCTGGTCGACTACGCTCGTCAGCAGGTAGAGGAAGACACATATAAAAATTTCAGAAAAAAGATAGACGAACTGGCCGGAGAAATTTTCAAAGAAGAATTCAAAAGCCAAAGCGAGACTCTCGAAAAAAGATTGCAAGACAAGCAGTTCCTATCGAGGTATATCGGAGTTCTCGACAACGGAAAGCGGGCATTTGAAAAGCAGGTACGCGAACGTGCCGAAGCTGCGCTTACCCTTCTCTCGACCAACGGTCTCTCACCCGAAGATTTCAAATACGGAAATAAATCGGGCGCCATGACATTACGCAAATGGATAAATGGGAACTATACCCAACCGCCAAGCGACAGATTCTTGCAAATCGCCGAAGAAGAAGTAACCAAATGGT
>HF999715.1:0-1718 GCA_000434215.1 Bacteroides sp. CAG:144 | reverse complement strand
CGGGCTCTTCCGAGAAATCATCGTCCTATACGGCACACCCTACAAAGAGTATCTGTCGGCACGCCACACAAAAAAATACCTTTACACACTGGGTATCATCAACGACATCGTAAATCACATACAAGAATATCAAAGCGAACACGGAACCCTCCTGCTTTCCGATACCAACGATTTGTTGCGAAAAATAATCCGGCACGACGACACGCCGTTTGTCTACGAAAAAATAGGAACATACATCGACCATTTTTTCATCGACGAGTTCCAAGATACTTCGGCGACCCAGTGGAAAAACTTTTACCCCCTCATCAAAGAGAGCAATGACCGGGGACTGACCAATTTGCTCGTAGGAGATGTAAAACAGAGTATCTACCGATGGAGAAACTCCGATTGGGAATTACTCAACGAAAAACTTCCCGATTACTTTTCGGAAGAGGAATTACACGACGAGACACTCGATACCAACTGGCGAAGCGAAAAAGAGGTCGTCCGCTTCAACAACACTTTTTTCGACCGGGCCTCGGCCCGCTTGCAGCAGATTCTCAACGAAAATCTGCCAGTCCCCCTACAAGACGACGACAGTTTGTGCCGCAAAATAGAACTGGCCTACCGGAACGCTGCACAAAAAATAGGTAAAGAAAAAACAGCAGAAGGCGGATATGTCGAAATCGATTTCTTTGAAAACACCCAAGAAAACGAAGACGAAAGCCGAGCCCGAGACAAAGCCATGAATCGCACGGCAGAGATATTGCGCGACTTGCAAGACCGCGGCGTCGCATTGCGCGACATCGCCATACTGGTACGCACCAAAGAGGAGGGAAACCGCATCGTACAATATTTGCTCCAAGAACAGGCATCGGCAACCGAATCGCACTACCGATACGACGTCATCTCCGACGAAGCCTTGTACATCGGCAACTCATCGACTGTACAGCTTATCATTGCCTTGCTCGATTATCTGAACACACCGCAAGAGCCGCTGACCCGGTTTACGGCATTATACCAGATAGAAACCGCCTACCGGAAAAAATCTCCCGACGAGGCCATTCCCGAAATATGCCACATACTGAACAGCGAGACAAAAGAGGAAATACTGCATCGGATAGAACATTTCCGGGGAGAACCTCTATATGAAATATGCGAAAAAATAATCGATCTCTTTCCCGTCGATACAAACGGAGACGAAAATGTTTTCATACAAGCTTTTCTCGACCTCGTACTGCAATATACCGACAAACGATCGTCCGACCTCAATTCGTTCCTCTCTTGGTGGCGCGAAAAAGGGTGTACCCGCTCCCTCTCCACACCGCAGGAACAAGATGCCGTACGTATCATGACCATACATAAATCGAAAGGTCTGGAATTCAAAATCGTCATCATTCCATTTTGCAACTGGCCCATCGACCACCGTCCTTCGCAAGCGCCGATATTATGGGCCGGGACTGCCGAGCCTTTCGACAATCTCCCGGTCGTTCCCATCGCCTATCACGGCGACCTGGCTTCGACGATCTATGCCCGGACCTATTTCACGGAACAGATACACACATATATCGACAATCTCAATCTGGCTTACGTAGCCTTTACCCGAGCCCGGGAAGAGTTGTACATTTTCGTTCCGAAAGTCTCAGGGCTGAATATCGGCACCTTATTGCAAAACGTCCTCGAAGAAAACGGTGTTTCCTCATCGATAGACGGAAAACCGTATGCCGACCTGAGCGCCG
>HF999714.1 GCA_000434215.1 Bacteroides sp. CAG:144 | reverse complement strand
GGTTCTACACTTTTTCAAGCGAATAAATCGAATTAGTCACACTTTTTCCAACGAATCAGACTCCATTTATACACTTTTCCATCAAAAGTGAGGTTTGAAAACTACACTTTTCCATGAAATCATCACCTTTACTTTATCCCCGTATTCATATATACGTTCATTAAAGTAAAGTCAAAATAAGGGAAGAAAAGAGATAGCTGCGCCAAGGCTAAATGGTTCCAGCCGTTTTTTCTTTTGGCTGCAATATTTATTTGTGCTCCTGGTGTTATTAAAGCCGAGCAAAATGACACTCTGACCAAAGACAAGACTCCACGATTAGAGCCTGAAAATATCCGTGAACCCATCCTCGATTTTACAGCCCATTTTGGCGAAATAAAACCCGACATGCCCTATCTTTGCAGACGAGGGCAGTCGGGGCTCAAAAGGGCTGTTTTTGCCTCTTTTCCCTCTGTTCGGAGAGAGACAATGAAAAAAATCGTTAAATCGTCGATTTTTTGCGAAAAAACAAGTAAATTTTTGAGAATCCTATCTTTTAAGCTGTAAACTATTGATAGTCAACAGGTATTTGATAGTGCATCGGAAATGCGCCGCAATTTCACAAAAGATGCTATTGGGAACTAAATTACATGCTTATATCTCACCATAAATTTTATTATTGGATGGAACATTAAAGTCCAACTCTTGCTATGAGCCGGACATAAAACGCCAATGCTTATATTATGAATATCAAAAATCGTTATTCAAATATTTTTGAGACATGCAAAAATAGCATAGGATTTACCGGAAACTTACTTTTGTCGCTGAAGAAGAAATCATATTCTCCAATATCAGTTGAATGTATGATTCCTTTTGGTCTCCCTGAAAATAGATATGATGCTCATTGAACTTCATCTGTTTACTGTTCAAGTCTAATTCCGGGAAATCAACCCAATGCTTTACATCTTTCATCTCAGTATTCGAGATAATATAGCTATTCAAGGTAATACTTGCATCGTGCAATCCTGGTTCTATATCCTCACGGATAACTTTATGCAACTGAATTTTACTATCAGAAAAACCGTTTAGGTTCCTTATGCCTTTGGGATCTATAAACGACACATACTGATGCTCGCCTACGACAAGCCATACAATGAAATCAGGATAGAACCCGCTGTCATCAAAGAATCCGATACCTTTACGGCTCTTGTTGCGAAGCAGATACAACGATTTATCTGCAAAAAAAGCTGGATTATTATCAAAGAACCGTTGTATATCACACACAAAATCACGTTCGCCTTTGTTCAAAGCCACAGGCTGCACTTCAATGAGGTTGCCGAGTTCCTTGTGGTTGAAGTTCGATTCATTCAGATACAGTAAGGGCTGATACAAGTGTCCTGCTATATACAGAGCCTCAAAATCATTCGAATTTGCAATCCTGATTGACTTTGAGAAAGTGCCTTCAGTTAATTCCTGTTTTAGCTTATTGATTGCCTTGCAGAATCCAGCCTCATCCTCGTTCTTGAACAATTCCTTGTGCATAAGAACGCGATATTCCTCCTCAAAATTGGGATGGCTACTGTCAAGGTATGCAGTCTCCACATTCTGGCTCATCCAACGGCTTTTCGCATTGTTATAAACCTTCTCCACATAGCCCTTCAACAGAGTGACAAGAATATCATGCCACATAGCCGTCTGGCTGCCAAAATCTGTGAACAACATCTGGGGTTCGGGAATAAACAGCGTATACCAACTGCTATCCATAGCAACCTCCCGAATATCTTCGGAAGAGACGCACAGATTATACCAGCTACGCTCATTTTTGTAGTCTACTATAGCAAAATATACCTTGTTCCAATCAACGAATGCGAGATGCTCCGGTGTTAATATAGCTTTATGCAAGGTAGTATTTGTCTCGTCAAGAATACTCTTTCGACCCGCACTGCGCATCGCTTGTATTTTGGGATAATAATCAAGCGTAACAGGTGTGTTACTCAGCATACCTGTTTTAATTATTACCTTCTCATCCTTCTTGAAATCACAACCGTCTTTTACTTTCAAGTATTTCAAACGCTTTCCTCTGAGATTGGCGACAGGCAAGACCGGCAGATCAAACTCCTCCCAATCCGAATCATTTGTCGGCAGGCCTTCATCTTCGATGAATTGCTTGAACTGCTCCATATAATCGGCCTTAATACCAAAAATATTGAGTGTCTCAAGGTTATGCATGAAACGGGGCTTGCTTTCAGGCTGAAGAGACGGATCCAAAGCAGAGGAGCGTTTCAGCGAAAACCGATAACCCTTCAAGCGTACTCCTCGACCGAATAGCTGTATAATCTGACTACCTTCCGATTTGCCCACATTGAGCAAGCCCATGGTAGAAACACGCCACGACGACCATCCTTCCGTGAATTTCTTGCTACCTATAAGAATATTCAGACTGCTGTCGGGTTTGTTGATAGTGGCAAAAAGCGACTTTTCGGTAAAATCCTTGCTCATTACGTTAAGTCCGGCCTCCTCGCATTTCTTGGCAAGCGTACCACTGTCTCCAACATTGATAATGCCGAAGTATTCTCCATTACCGATGCGCATACCGATCTCGCCGTCCTTTCCTTTCAAGTTATCAAGATGCAATTGTGCACCTGCAACCGAGCAATGGAACACAAGCCCGAGCATATCATTGTATATACCTTCCGCCTCATGTTCCGGCAGGTTGCGCAGGTAGGCAAACTGACGCGCAAAAATAGGATGACCATACTTGTCATTCAAGCCGTCACTACCATGCAACAGATGGTCTATATTACTGATCGATGCCTGTTTATTTGCAATGAACTGCTGAAAGAATTTCAGGATAAAGACAATGTCGCTGACTTCCTGTGACCCGATACTTTTATCAGCAGTCACCGAGCCGCCGACAAAGACAGCAAGCGGATTTTCCAGAAGAAACGGACGTAAATCGGCCCGATTATCACGATACAGGCGCTGTTGCTCATAGAAGTTGAGCATACAAGCTGTCAGGTACATGATGAGTAGATTGTCGCTGAGCGAACTACCCCAATTGCTATTCATGTTTAGAATCTGGTAATCCTTGCCATAGCCATCATTATAGAAATAGTGATAGCTGTAGTCAAAAAGCGTAGCCTTGCCGTATTCGTGGAGCATATCCTTGCGTTTTGCTGCATTGCTGATTGCGGATATCGATTGACCGAAAGTCGCGCTATACTCAAACGAGAATCCTGTCTCACATAATTGATCGCGTCTTTGCTTCCATGCCTCACCGCCCGACCCGCGATGCCCTTCATCCACCAACACCAGGTTGTTACCCTCAAAAAAGCCCACAGCCACCGTCTTGTCACCGTCGGTATCTCCCAGTTTGGTAATCTCAAGGATATCGACATCATGGCCTGCAAACAGTCCACTTGCGGTATTTTTGTTGAATACGCCGGCTCCGATGTTACTCTTACGAAATTCTTCGAGGTGCTGGTTTGTCAAGCCCTCATTCGGCGTAATAAGAATGATACGATTGGGCTTTTGGCGATACTTCTCGGCATAATGGCGATATTGTAACATATTTACATGCATGAGCAATGTCTTGCCCGAACCCGTGGCCGACCAGAAAGCCACCTTGTTCAGGTCGGCTTCCGTGAAATCGGTCATACCGTGATAGGTCTTCGGATCGGCATTGAAACTCAACCGAAGATACGTGTTGATATCGGCAAGCAGCTTTTTCCTGTCGCTGAAATATTTGTCGAGATATATCTCCGTGAACAACAGGCTGAGGTACTGGAAATATTTCCACCTGACCTGAGCCTCGCGCTTCTCGCTGATTGCTTGGGTATGACGATATATGTTCTCGTCATAGGCCAATAACATCTCTTCGGTTAGCTCGCTGGTTGCAAACAACCGTGACAGAAGTTCTCGGTAGAAGTACGACACGTTATTTTCGTCCCAACCTTCCAATATGGGATCTTTCAAATGTTCGCTGAGGGCTTCCAGACTGGTTGCGCCGAACAGCGAGAGTATATAGCGATTGAGGACAAGCGAATTGCTCAGCTTGCCTTCAACCTGCGGTTGTCTTGTTTGTCTTTGTCCTCGTGGCATGATGCGTCCTCCGGTTTTAGCAATCTTCAAACATGCGTTTTGCAAACTCCTGCTCCGTGAGAACCACTTTCCATTGCTCTCCGTCGGTGCGCAGATTCTCCAAGTTGTTGTCGCCGTTCACATAGATGCGGTCAAACTCCGTGTCGCGCGTAGAATAGCTCATACGACGGAAGGAATCGTTCAACGCATCATTGTCCACCGTGTCGCAATCACGCCAGATGACCAGTGTGCGCTCTCCGCTTCGGGTCACACCATCGACTGTACAAATACCTTTCTTAGGGTAGAGGATGCTTGTCACATTCAAGCCGATCAGGTAATTGAAGGTTTCGATTACGTCGATCTTCTCCTCACGGGTTTCATTCTGCCGGGTGATGCGCAGCTTCATGTTCCAGGGGTTTCTGAACCACTTCATATTGAAGAGCGAATCGCGGGTCTCTATGTCGAGCATATAGCCCAACACATAGCCGTCATAAAAGTCAGCGTTATCTTTGCTGATGTTTACCGGCTGTATGGTGAGGTTATTGAGCGTATCTTCGTACTGCTCCAAACGCATATATTTGAAAAAACCGCCTCCTTTCCACTGATAAAGATTCGTCACACCAGAAGTATCACCATGCAGTGTATTTTTCAATCGTTTTAGCGGAATATCATCGAAATATTCATTAGCTTCAATATTTATAAACTTACGTTTAGATTTTAAAGCCACCGCTCCGGATGTAGCAGAACCAGCAAAATAGTCAAGTATAGTATCTCCTTCATTTGTAGTACATTCAAAAATCCGATTTACCAATTTTTCTGGTTTCTTCCCCTTTTTCAGCTGCACTCCGCCCTCATTGTGAAGGTCATTAGGTAATACATCATCCCAAATATCTGATATTTGTTCCACAGGGACAAGGCCATCGCCCATCCATTTTAAACGATCTTTATAAAAAAGGATAGCATTGCCATTTATAACATAGTAATCATTTGCTCCAGTACGTTCCAAATGATAAATACGCGAAGGATTTTTTTGAGACTCCTTTTTTATTTCTATAGCCTTACTTCCGATACTATACTCATCTAAGGCAGCTAATCGAATAACACCTTCTGCTTTTTTGATCACATATTGTAAAAGTTCTTCCTCGTATGCATTGCCCAGTGTTTTTTTCAATTTAGACTTCTGAATTCCCTTGTATTTTGCAAATTCCTCGAGTACAGTACTAAATCGCCATTTACTATAATCATCTTGAGGGTTGACAATCATAGCACCATAACGATTATCATAACCTTTTGCTCTATATGCATTTTGGGGTTGCCATTTTGAGACATTATTACTGTATAGAATCACGTTCTCGCCAATATTTACAGGACCGGGATTTATCACTTTGGCTCCTGTCAAGGATGCCCGCCTAACAGTTATATTTGCCTTTCTATTTATTCGGCCTAATTCTTTATCCAGCAATTCGGTAAGATGGTCAATCTCATTAATGTCGATACTTGCTGCAAATGTACCTCCAGCCTGATAGAATGCTCTCGATGATTGTAGACGATTCTCAATGAAAGTTAACCAACTACTTTCTTTTAAACAATCCTTGTACGCAAAATCATCATCACCTGTATTGTAAGGTGGGTCAATATACACACATTTAACGCATCCCCTGTATTTCTCCTGCAATAGTTCCAGCGCCTGAAAATTCTCGGAATTAATCAACAAGCCATCGCACTGCTCATCGATATGATCGATAGAGGCGAGCAGTGCATTTTTGAACTCCGCCGTAAAGAATTTCGTGTCGAGCACAAGGAAGGGATTTTCCTTGAGAAATTCCACTGTCAGCGGCACGGAATATCTGCTCTTGCCCGCTACAAACGAGCCATCTGTGTTCTGCGAGGTAATCTCATCGATTGCAAACAGGCGCATCCACTCCTCACGCTGTGCATCGTTGGCGGCAATCTCGGCGTAGAATTTCTCCGGCACCCGGTCGAGCGTGATGCAATAGTTGGATTCCACGACAAACTTCTTTTTCAGCCACAGCCGTTTCTGATAGTTCTCCAACGAAGCAAGGAAGGTAATGAGCTTCATGCCTACCATCTTTATAGCTTTAATTACGGTGAGATGCTTCAGAAATTCATCGGGTGTGCGCGCATTGATATCGTCGATAACCAATATTTCGTTCTTGATGTAGAAATCGAGCTCGCGCGAAAGGAAACCTCCGAGGTCCTTATGAATAAAGAAATCGAAGCTATTGCGGGCCACATAGGTATTCAAATGTTTTTGCAACAGGGTACGGGTTCGGTCGCTTTCGGTTGGACGCAGGGCAAGAACAGCCGCAAACTCAGCAGGTATGGCATCTTTGACTGTCTCATAAGCAGCTTCGATAAGTCTCTTTTGCTTGGTCGCCTTCGGGTACAATTCGTAGGTGAAGTATATATGCAACGTATTGCCGATAACTTCGACAGGCGTCTCCTCGCACAGCGCAAAACGACGCTCCATATTGTTCTGGGCCACATTGTTGTTTTGCTCAGTGGTAGCCTCACGCAAGGTAAACTCGCAGAATTTATCGCCATTGACAGCAAAACGGTAGTTGCGGAAATACTCGGCCGTCTTGATATAATACTGGTCGGCATTGGCCCAATACAGTTTCACCTCCTCGCCCTCGTAGGGTATGGCATATACATCCTTCTTGTAGCGGCGCTGGGAGATGAAATCTCCACCATCGTAATAGCGGCCAAAGAATATGGTAAGATGCGAATACACTTCGTTTTCCAGCTCCTCACTATTGCCGCATCGAGCTATACGTTCCTTAAGCTCTTTTACTTTGGGAGCATCGTCGGGGTTCATGCCCGCCGCCGTCAATGTAGCAACCAACTGCGTTAGCTCCTTTTTCACAGCCTCGGCATCGTTGGAGGCATTCTCACGGATAGTCTCGGTTACCTGCCAGCGCAGGTCGTTGTTGAGATAGGACTCTATTTGGTCACGCTTCTGGTTCATAATACGATAGATGCCGAAATCCAGGTCTGCCTGGTCAAGCATCAGCACCGTCTTCATTGTTGCTATGAACTTGTCAAATTGTGTTGCCATATGGGTTTATTTAATTTTGATTCTTTATGCTATATTATCTGCCAAGCTATGGTAAACAGATGTTCTTCTTCTGCTGCTTTATTCAACGAGTTGTCAATAGCAGCAATAAGAGCATCTCGACGCACCATGATCTCATCTTCAAGCGAAAACAACTCCTGACGTTTCTGCCGCTGGTTACGTTGAAGCGCAAGTATCTCGGATTGTAACTGACGGCGACGATGGTCGTCAGTCTCTTTTCGGAATTCCCGTTCACGTTCCTTTATCTGTTTCTTCACGTTACGCAACTCCTCTTCGAGCGAGAAAGTTTGATCTTCGGCCCATTGTTCGATCTTGGCACTCTCTTCATCGATAAATTGCTTGTCGCGCATAGCAATGCTTTCATTCAGGGCTTTTCGCTTCGAGGCCATCTCCGCCGGTAAAAGCGTATCATCAATAACAGGCGAAATACCCTTTGCAACATGCCCACTAATCGACATCAACTTCTCAACAAAATCGTCTGGCATGACGCGGCCATCGCTATCGACAGCTGTGGCAATGATACAATCTTCATCATCCTTTGGCGCATGATAATGCACGACCTTAACAGACAGAATTCCATACTTGCCAACCTCGTTTTCAATTACAGAGATCTTCTCGGGGGAATCGGTATAATTGAATACAATACCGGCTGTGCCCGATGTATCCTGCCGTTTTGCCTTTGCAAGAAGGTATTGTGCCAATGGATGCCCCACACGATAAGTATAGGCATCAGAAATATCTTTACCCATACGGTATGGTCCGGTTGAGAATTGCTGGCCTGCATCGGTAGGACTATGACGTAAAGTAAAGCTATATCGTTTGCTGTCAATCTTGTCTATGTCGCTACCCAGCATGCTTATGGTAAGCTGCCACAATAGTTGATAAAATTGGCTCAAGGCCTGCTCGTCGGCAGATTTACGCACTCTGAGTTTATTGACCACGTCGCGATCAAAATTCTCAATGAGTTGAGTATGGGTCTTGTCAAGTACCTCCTCGATCTGCTGGCGCATTTCTTCTTGCAATAGGTCAAAGGCAGCATCTATTTCTTCGGTGGTGCGGCAAGTCTGGTAGATGCCGAGTACACGGTGCTCGAAGTCGATGCCATCCATTGTGCTACCCAGCACTTCATCGCTACTACCGAATACGCCTTTGAACAAGTTGTACTTTTGGTCAAGCAACTCATATACGCGCTGGTCGGCACGATTGGCTTTATTGATGAAGTTGACCACAACCACATCGTTTTTCTGCCCATAACGATGACAGCGGCCTATGCGCTGTTCCACTCGTTGCGGATTCCAAGGCAAGTCGAAATTTACGAGCAGCGAACAGAATTGTAGATTGATACCTTCGCTCGCAGCTTCTGTCGCTATCATTATCTGCGCTTCGTCCCGAAAATAATCTACAAGGGCCTGCCGTTTATCTGCTGTCAGCGAACCTGTTATGCGAGACGTACCCGCATAGCGTTCTTTCCATGCGGAATATATCTCTTTTGATTCAGGGTCAGTGTTACTGCCATTGAATAGTACTATACGCCCGGCATATCCATTTGCTTCAAGTAATTGTTTCAGATATTGCTGTGTGCGGTTGCTTTCTGTAAAGATGAGTGCCTTCTCAGGCTGTCCATTCTTCCGTTTCTCCTCAAAGGCAATCTTCAAGGCTTGAAGCAAACATTCCCCCTTTGTATTTTCGGCAATGCCCAAAGCGAGAGAGTGAATAACTTTCAGATCTTTGATCTCTGACCGAATTCCTTCAATCTCATCAGCCGAGTATGTACGCCTTCCGTCTTCTTTGTCAAATTCTTCATCTTCTTCATCCGGCCATTCATCTTCATATTCCTCAAATTCCTCAATATCGTTGGAAAGATCGTTCACAAGCATTGCATCACTATCCTCATCAGATGTGTTATCCTTAACTATATTTTCCAAGCGGTCAATAATAGTTTGCAAGGTACCTGCAATGGCGAAGGTTGATGATGATAAAAGCTTGTGCAGAACAAGAGTTATAAGAGAACGTTGGCTGCGAGGCATACCAAAGCACTCGTCTCGTTGCAAATATTCACTCACCATTTCACCCAAGATCTGTTCGTCATCACTTGGATAATATTCCTGCACCATAGCCTTTCGCTCGGTGTATTTTACGTATTCTTGAACATCGCTTCGTAATATACGATGGATAATAGGCTGAATTCGCTCTCGTAAATCTTTATAAGTAGATTCCTTGCGAAGTTCAGTTTTACCGTATCGATCGTTAAAACTCTTAAGTCCCCCGAAATAGCCATCATCTATGATTGAAATAAGCCCATATAGCTCCTTGACATTGTTCTGTAATGGCGTAGCTGTAAGTAATAACTTTTTGTAATTTTTCAGACCCTCCTTCAAAACAATGGCTGTCTTGTTACTTGATTTGTAAACATTACGTAGTTTATGTGCCTCATCAAGGACGACCAAATTCCAGTTTACGCGTCCGATATGGTGAATTTGTTTTTTAGCAAACTGGTAGGAGCAAATTATAATGTGCTCTTTGTCATCAAAAGGATTACTATATGTATCGGAAAGAATACGGTTGAAATTTTTGGACTCCAGAATTACCGATGGAAGAAAAAACTTTTCCTCCAATTCCATACTCCACTGCTTTCGCAGTGTTGCTGGGGCAATAACAAGAATATGGCGATGTCGCTCGGCCCATTGTTGGGAGATAACAAGTGCGGCTTCAATTGTTTTTCCAAGCCCTACTTCGTCGGCAAGGACGGCGCCCATGCTCAACGGAGATTTGAAAGCAAAAAGAGCTGCATCCACTTGATGCGGATTCAAATCTACTTGAGCTTCTGCAAGCACACTGGTAAATTTATCCTCATCACTCGAAGATCGACGACGATCGAGTTGCCATGCAAGAAACTTTTGCTGATAGGCAGTCAGTGTTGGTATGTTATTAATCTTTGCCACAACTTAAATAACTAATCCTCCTTGATAAGAGTTCGCATAGGGACATTAAGTACTTGAGCTATTTGATCTAAAGTCTCAAGATTAGGCTGCAATCTATTGGCACAATAGGCATTGACAGTACTAAAACTCTTGCCAATTTGGGCAGCAAGTTCTTTCTGCGAAACGTCTCTCTCAACAAGCACAATCTTAATTCTATTCAGTTTAGCTCCCATTAACTTCCTGTATTTTGAATTCAAAGATACCATTTATTTGCATAAACATAGCATCCGACTGCATATAATGCTAATTTTTTACTCGATAAAGATAATCTTTTATTCATTCTTCTCAAACAGACTTTATGTTTATTGCGTTTCTTCATAATTATACTGAAGCGACTTATATGTTGCAACAACAAAAAAAAGACGTCAATGCTCTTGCTATTAATAATTCACTATCACCACGTCTCGCGCTGCTTGCTTTGACTCAATAAAGTCTGTTAGTATCGAGATATCTAACGAGTATTGTCAACTCAGCAATCATCTTTTAGACCAATAGGAGAACACTTTGCCTTTACAGCAATAATTCGCTTGGTAAATTTGTAAAGCCAAAGCCTTTTATTATATTGGCTACGTAATTCTTGATGTTTAAGGTTAACCCTGTTGCAGAATTATGGAAACAATAACTGAATGTAAGTTTGTCAGCCTGGATAAGGTGACCGTTTCACGCTGGGACTCTCCGGAGTAATCCCTTTTGAAATGCAGGAGCAGCACTGCCAAATTATAGCTGCACTCTTCGACAAATATTACCAGGGTGACCCATCTGTTATAATGGGACCGATTCTTCGTGGTATGTATCAATGTCATTGCTGGGCTAGCATCTTCTGGTATGGCCCAGATCGCGAAAACGAACGTGAGCGCATCGGAGCAAAAATCAAGAGCCTTCGGATGGAGCGCCGCATGGATGTTCGGGATGTCGCACAGCTTGCCGATATTGATGCTTCCAATTTGAGTCGTATCGAGAAAGGAAAGTATTCCGCTGGTCTCGACATTCTCTGTCGTATCGCTGCTGCAATGGACTGTCATCTAGACATTGTCCCCAATAGCAACCGCGTAAATATGGCCGGGCATATCATCCCAGAGAACCATAAGAAGTGGCTCATTACTGCCAAGCGTAGTACTTTCCGGCTGGCAGAGTGTCTGGAGAAGTATGGCGAGTATTATTGGCAGCAAAGTTGATATAACGTCAGCCTCGGCGATACCATATACATCTACGTTTCCGAGGATCGTGAAGTCAAGTACCGGATGACCGTAGAGGCTATCAATGTCCGCTACGACTGGTGGATGGTCAAGGAGGAGGAATTCTGGGTCGATAAAGGCCGTATAAATCAGGACGAGAGCGAGGCTAAATATGCTCTGCTTCGCCTTGAAGCTACCTCAAAATCTGGTAAACTCACGGAAGAGAATCTTACTAAACACGGGCTCCTCAGGGCACCAAAGAACAGGATGGAGAACTCCTGAGATATATAGAAAGGAGGTTTTAACTATGGGCACATTCCTGACTTTTACGCTGGATGAAGACGGATCCCTCGTCCACGTTGATGACGTTTCCAAAGGCATGAAGTGCGGTTGCCATTGCCCCCATTGCGATGCTCCCCTGTATGCCAAGAATGCCGGACAAATTCGTGAACACCATTTCGCACACGCCCACGGACACGAATGTGAAGAAGACTATTGCATTTTCTTTATTTCGTTATATAGAGCCAGCCCTTTTGCCGTGAGCAGGTATTTTTGTCTCGGGTAATTGGGCTTGTCGGGATATAGCACCTTGAGAAAACCGGCTTCGGAAGCGGGGCTTATATAGTTCTCCAAAAATGTCGGACGATGTTTCAGGCCGACTTTCTCCATTAATACTTTTAACGATAATTGTTCGTTTGATTTTAGCACAAATATCCTTGATGTAAGTTAAGCTTTCGTGTATTGTTCTTTTTCTCCACTGAAAGCTATATCTCTGCAAATTAACAAATGGTCAAAGTTCCCATTTCTATTCTCGTGAAAACTTTCTATGTCATCCAAAAATTCATGGCGCATTAGACTGTAATCGTCCATAGTATTTGGAATAGCCAACCAGTGAATATAGGAAATTTGTAAAATTCGTATCATCTTATATTTAGTCAATCATATTACTTTAAACACTCTTTAAAACGACGTGAGTTCAACGAACTGTAAATGCTCATAAATTTGATAATTAGCAAAAATAGACATACCTTTATAATACTAATAAATAATTACGAACAACAATCACTATGATCACCAAAAGCTAATATACAAATATAGGGGTTTCTCTTTATTTTATATTGTGTTACAAAAATAAATTTTCGAATTTACGTTTGCTGCAATCTGTTTGGCCACATCATTGGACGTTGAGATATTAAACGCTATTATTTTATTTATAAGGTTAGTATTTTACAAATAACAAATAATATATTGTTCCTATAAAAATATATAAATACATTGTGATTGTTCTACTTTTACTCCGATATTTTTAGCATCTATTATAACGACAACTCTAATCACTCAAATATTACAATAAATGTATATACACTTTTTGTTGCAACTATTTTTGTAGTTACATTTTATGTATTATATTTGTTGTATAAATTAAAAACAGAGCGTTATGGAAACTCCGTTTATATTTGGAAAG
>HF999713.1:32621-61530 GCA_000434215.1 Bacteroides sp. CAG:144 | reverse complement strand
CGTCAACAATTCAACTACCCCCCCTTCACCCGGCTTATTTACATCTATCTCAAACATCGGGACGAAGCGATTCTCGATGCAGCCGCCAAAAATTACGCACAGCGACTATATCCGGTTTTCGGGCATCGGCTGTCCGACCCGCATACCCCACCGGTCGCACGCATACAACTACTATACATACGCCGCATCATGCTCAAAATCGAGCATACGGCTTCCTTGAAAAAAGTTCGTGAAATTTTACGGCAAATACAAGATTCCGTTACCGACGATCCCCGCTTTCGCGCTCTCACCGTCTATTACGACGTAGACCCGCTATAAATCCTATTTCTTAAAATAACGTCCCACAAAAGGCAATTCGGCCAACGGCAAATCCTGTCGTACGGCATAAGCCACAAAAAGCGACAGCAATACCGCCCGGAAAGCCAGCAAAGCCCACGTATTCGAGATCGGCACATACATAGCTGCAACATAAAGCACGGCCGCCAACAACACATACCGCAGAGCAGCTCCCCACCTATAAGGAACCGGATAATATTTTTTCCCCACAAAATAGGAAGTTGCCATCATCGACAGATAGCAGAAAAACGCCGCCCAAGCACAAGCCATATATCCATAACAGGGTACGAAAAGGATATTGATAAGCAAAGTTACCGCCAAACCGAAAAGCGAAAAAATCGTACCCCAATAGGTACGGTCGGTCAGCTTATACCACAAAGAAAGGTTGTAGAAGACACCGAAAAACAATTCTCCGGCCATCACGATAGGCACTACGGCAAGACCCGAAAAATAACGGGGCGATATGAAATACTTCAACACGGGCAGAAAAAACATGACTCCCAAGAAAATCAACAGCCCGAAAATGATAAAATAATGCATCGCATCGACATACGCCTTCTGGCTCTCCTCTCCCCGACTACGGCTTTTGGCAAAAACAAACGGTTCGTATGCAAAGCGGAAAGCTTGTATAAACATGACCATGACAATGGCAATCTTATAATTTGCCCCGTAAACGCCCAGTTCAGACATCGCCCGGTCGGGATCTCCCACCAGCCAAGGATAGATGAGCTTATCTATCGTCTGATTCATAATACCGGCCAGTCCCATCACCAGCAACGGAAATGAATAGACAATCATGCGTCTCCAAATTTCCGTATCAAACCGATACCGTACCTTTACGATCTCGGGGACGAGAACCAACAATGTTACGGCCGAAGCAATGAGATTGGACAAGAAAATATATCCCACACCGAAATCGGGATCATAAAACCGGCCCACCCACTCGGGGTGTGATGTATACCATACGGGACACAGCACGATAAAGAAAAGATTCAGACCGATATTGAGAAAAATAGACAACAACTTGATTCCCGCAAAACGGAGCGGCCGCTGTTTATAGCGCAGGTAAGCAAACGGCAAAGAGGTAAACGCATCGATGGCCAATGTAACGGCAAGCATCATCACATAACGGGGATCGCCCGACGAACCGAGAACCGATGAAATGGGACCGAGAAATATCCATACCAAAATGACAAAAAGCGCAGAGGTAACCGCCAACGACATAAGACCGGTCGTATAGACACGCATCGGGTCTTTATATTTCTCGTGATTGGCAAAGCGGAAGAAGCCGGTTTCCAGACCATACGTCAGAATGATGAGCAACAAGGCCACCAACGAATAAAGATAAGTTACCACACCATATTCGGCTTGTGCGAACACATGGGTATAAAGGGGCACCAGACACCAATTGAGGAAACGCCCCACGATACTGCTCAACCCATACACGGCAGTATCTTTGGCCAAACTTTTCATTCCGGACATCTTCTCTCTCCTTTCTTCGCAATATCAGAACAACAGACCCTGATCGATGCGGTTACGACCCAAGTGCGTATAGGCAAGCTCGGTTACTTCCCGTCCGCGAGGCGTGCGCTTGATAAAGCCCTCTTTGATAAGATACGGCTCATAGACCTCCTCGAGCGTACCGGGATCTTCGCCCAGTGCCGTTGCAATCGTCGTCAGACCCACAGGGCCACCTTTGAACTTGTCGATAATCGTTACCAATATTTTGTTATCGATTTCATCGAGACCGTACTGGTCGATATTCAGAGCTTCGAGAGCGACACGGGCAATCTCTATTGTAATGCGCCCGCTTCCTTTCACTTGGGCAAAATCGCGGACACGGCGCAAAAGGGCATTGGCAATACGAGGTGTCCCACGGCTGCGCATGGCAATCTCCACAGCCGCCTCGGCCGTACAGGGAACTTGCAGAATCGAAGCAGAGCGTTGCACGATATGGCTCAATATCGTATGGTCATAATACTCCAAATGGCAATTAATGCCGAAACGGGCACGTAACGGACTGGTAAGCAAGCCGCTGCGCGTAGTGGCCCCCACAAGTGTAAAAGGATTGAGGTCGAGTTGTATAGAGCGGGCACTGGGACCTTTGTCGATCATGATGTCGATACGGAAATCTTCCATCGCCGAATAGAGATACTCCTCCACAACCGGACTGAGACGATGTATTTCATCGATAAAAAGCACGTCGTTCGGTTCAAGCGATGTGAGAATACCCGCCAAATCTCCGGGCTTGTCGAGAACTGGCCCGGAAGTGATTTTAAACCCCACCCCCAATTCGTTGGCAATGATATTCGAGAGGGTCGTTTTTCCCAATCCGGGAGGCCCATGCAACAAAACATGATCGAGCGACTCGCCGCGCATTTTGGCAGCTTCGACAAAGACACGCAAGTTTTCGATAATTTTCTCCTGCCCACTGAAATCGCCGAAAGCAAGCGGGCGCAGAGCTTTCTCAAACTCCTGCTCTTTATCGTATCGCTGTTTTCTTATATCAAAATCTTCCATGTCAATTCCACTTTATCATCTGCCGATGAACCGACTTTTTATCGTCCGCAAAGATTGTTTCCGGCTCGAACGCCGGGCCGAACGCGAAAAAAACTTCGCCTGCTCCGACACAGCCTCACACACCGATTCTTCGACATTCCAACCCCGTATGCGGGCATACTCGCCGACCAAATAAGAAAGGACAGCGACCGATGGGGTAAGCCTGCAAAAATTACGCAAACACATCTTCTTAGAAATTCGCCCGAAATGCATACGATTTATGTCGAACAAAGAAAATTCGACCCGACCGTCTTCTACCTTGAACGCAATATTGCCCGGAGAATAGTCTTGATGCAATATCCCCGCCTCATGCAAGTCGCGCGTATATGCGGCAAAAGCCCTCAATATCATTTTCCCCTCATCGGTCAGGGATTCATCGGTATGAAACCGGCGCATCATTTCGGGGAAATCCTCATTCAACGTTACCAAATAACTGTCGGACAACAATCGGCAACAACGTTCCTCTATATAGGCAACAGGCTGAGGGGTACGGAAACCTTTCTCATTCAATATGCGGGCGTACTCGAAAGACCGACGAGCTTTCGACTTGCGGAAACGGCCGTAAACAAAACGATTGAGAAGAATGGGTATCTTATACTTCTTCACCACAACGATCGTACCGTCCCAACAAAAACGCCGCAAGACATTACGCGCCGCGTACACCAACTCTCCTGTATCAAATGTTACAGGAAGTTGCTCGACATACGATTCCAACGAACGATATTTCCGATCGACAATAATTTTCATTCCGGTCATGATTCTCCTGCAAATATAACGGATTTGTACGAAAGATTCCTCTTTTACTTCTTTTCCCGACGAAGAATCTCCTCGACACGATTCCAAATTCTCTCGACGGAAAGTTCCTGCATACAGGCATAATCGCCGCGATAACAAGGTTTATTCCCGAATATCGAACAAGGCCGGCATGAAAGGTCGGAAAGCTGTATTATGTTTTCTTTACTTTGCCGCCAGCCCAAAAATCCGGCATAAGGGTGGGTCTGCCCCCAAACCGAGACAACCGGAGTACCGGCCATCGAGGCCAAATGCATATTGGCAGAATCCATCGAAACGACCAATGTCATGCGACTCATCATCGACAACTCCACTGCAAATCCCAACCGTTTCCCGGCCAAAGATACGACCCGGGGATATTTTTCAGCCCAACCGCCTAACAAGTCCGCTTCTTCACCGCCGCCTCCCATAAGAAAGACACGACAATCTTCCCGTTGCGACAGACGGGCGACCAAACTCTCGCTGCGATCGAGCGGATATATCTTTCCTTCATGTTTGGCAAAAGGCGCAACGCCTATCCAAAACTCTCCCTCGCGACGAGATTCTATCCCCTCGGGCAAAGGAAGCGGGAGATGCCTATCATCGAATACCGACCGGAAAGTCTTCGGCGTTTCAAAACCTAACCGGGCAAAAACCTGCCTATAACGGTCGAACGAAGTAGGCAAAGGTTGTATGGGCAATGGCTTTTTACGCGCTACCAAACGACGTTTCGCCGCACGCCCCTTATCGAGAATCACTCGTTTGACGCCCGAAATCGCAAAAAAGAATCCGACCACACGAGTACGCAAGACATTATGAAGGTCGGCAATCGCATCGATACCCTGAGACTTCATATCGCGATAAAGACGCCACAAACCGGCAAAACCTCGATAACGGCCTTTTGTATCGACAGGAAAGACCGTCAGATTATCCGGCGGATAAACAAACAAAGGGGCTACCGTTTTTTTCGTAAACAGGGTAAATCGAATACCGGGATAGGCACGACATACCTCATATACAACAGGAACAGTCATAGCAACATCGCCGAGCGCCGAAAAACGAAATACGGCCACATGACGATAAGGCAACGCAGAGTGTGAATAGGCTGAAAAATATTCCATGAGAAAAAGTTCAGGACTCAAAATTGTCCGGGACAGACAAAACATATACGCAACACCTCGGGCGAAATCGACTCTTCCTCCGCCTGTCCCGGAAAGCATCGTCAGAACGACGGGCATTTTCGATGATACGTTTCACTTCTTATGGTGTACCATATAATAATGTAACTATTCTTCGGGAGGTGAACCGAATTTTACCTCGATCGACAAATGCCGGAGCAGTCTACATCACCCTCTGTTTTCTTCAAGGGAAATAACGCTCGGCGACACACCGCCGCCGTCCAGAGATAATGCACAACATGACGCAAGGGAATAGAGAAATTTAGGTCCTTTCTGCTATCGAAGGGGAAGCTGTATTTCCCCTTTCTATTTCTGATTGTACAAGACGGGGTTCAACGACGGATCGTTATACATCTTCATTTGCCGATATACTTTCATATACCGGCGACCTTGTTCTATATCGCTCAACAACTGATCGATAGCCGACGACAAGTCTGTACGCTGTTCGAGCAATACACGCAATTTAGCACGACATCGCTCGATATGTTCAGGCGACGCATCATGCCGGGACACCTCTTGCTGCATATGGTAAATCTTCAAAGCCAAAATCGATAAACGATCGATGGCCCACGCGGGACTCTCGGTATTGATGACCGCATCGGGCAAAGGCTTTACTTCGGCGTATTGTTGAAGGAAATAACTGTCGATGCGTTCCACAAGATCGGTACGGTCTTGATTGGACTTATCGATACGCCGTTTGATGGACAAAGCCTCGACCGGGTCGATTTCGGGATCCCGTACAATATCTTCGAGATGCCATTGCACGGCGTCGATCCAATTCTTATGATAGAGGTCGTACTCGATGGTCTTTTCGGGGAAAGGATTTATCATGGGAGCATCGACATCGTCCTGCTTATGATAGTCTTGCGTAGCATTCCAAAATACATGGTTGCTCTTTTCGCTGAACGTCATAGAAGTATAATAAAGTTTGAATAATCGTAATAAGGGACAAACTTACGCATACTTTACGAATTTGTCAATTTTTGAGGGAAATAATTTCATTTTTGCCGCCCGTTTCGGAAGATTTCCTACATAGAAGCCCTATCTTTGTATCGTAGTGTCAATAACCAAAATCCGTCATGAAAAAAAAAGAAACGATCGTCATCGACAATAAGATACCTTTTATACAAGGGATTCTCGAACCGTATGCCGATATACGCTACCTTTCTCCACAAGAAATCACCCCCGATGCGGTACATGATGCCGATATGCTGATAATCCGTACCCGTACCCGTTGCAATGCCGATCTTCTCGAAGGAAGTCGCTGCCGCTTTATCGGAACGGCCACAATCGGATTTGACCACATCGATACCGAATATTGCCGACGACATGCCATAGAATGGGTCAATGCACCGGGTTGCAATGCAGCCTCGGTTGCCCAATACATCACGGCTTCGCTGTTACGGCATGCCGAAAAACAGGCCATCGACCTGCGAACAAAATGCATAGGCATCGTAGGAGTAGGCCATGTAGGACGACAAGTAGAGATACACTGCCGACGGCTGGGTATGCAAGTATTGCTCAATGATCCCCCCCGGGCCGAAAAAGAGGGAAAAGGAGAGTTTGTCTCTCTCGAAGAAATAGCCGATCGTTGCGACTACATCTCGTTCCATACACCGCTGATAAAAGAAGGCTCGTATGCGACCTACCACTTGGCCGACCAAGTTTTCTTTGACCGGTTGCAGCGTTGTCCCGTCATTCTCAACGCCGCTCGGGGAGGTGTCGTCGACGAGCAAACCCTTTTGGAAGCTTACCGTAATCACATTGTAAGCGACATGATTATAGACTGTTGGGAAAACGAGCCGGACGTATCGACGGAATTACTGCAAAAAACATTCATCGGCACACCGCACATCGCCGGTTATTCGGCCGACGGGAAAGCCAACGCTACACGGGCGATGATAACCGCCGTGGCCGACCGTCTGCAAATAAAAATTGACTTATCGGCTATTCAACCTCCCCAACCGGAAAATCCCATTATCGCCCTATCCGGGACAGAACAAGATTTTTCCCAAGCCGTATGGACGACATACGATCCCATAAAAGATTCTCTTGCCTTAAAAAAAGCCCCCGAAACCTTCGAACAACTACGCAGTTGCTACCCGCTACGAAGAGAATTCTGCGCCTACGCCTTACAACCCGATTCCGAAGCCCGCAAGTTCGAAGCATGGGGATTTGCTTCGTAACCAAATAACCATATTAATATATACTCTTTCTTATGAATACCGCCTCAACTGCCATCAAAAAAATCATAGCAGAATATCTCGACAGCGACCCCTCTGAAATAAATGACGAACTGCGCCTTTGCGATTTAGGACTCGACGAAGTAGATATCGAAGAATTATGGTTCAGTATCGAAGACGAGCTGGAAACAACTTGCGACAAAATAGAGTCCAACCCCGACTCTACCCAGCCCTTTTCGGAATCTTTCTCTCCGATTATGCCCGATGACACGGTCGGTAATCTCATAGCATTCTTCAAAAAACGGCAATAAAATCACCCGGAAAAGAGAATTCGTACAATTCAAGAAAAATTGTCGCCTCGAAACGATTTTTAGGGAAAATGCCATTTCGGAATAATCAAAACAGAGCATTTTATTGCACAAAACATTATATAGTGTGCAATAAAATACAACTTTCTGCCAAAAATATTTTTTTGTTTGGAGAAAAAGACGTTTCTTTGCCACGCAAAAGAAAAAATTAGACCAACTAATTCACTAACTAAAAACTGGAAGTTATGTCTGAAATTGCATCAAGAGTTAAAGCTATCATCGTCGACAAATTGGGTGTCGAAGAATCCGAAGTAACCAACGAAGCCAGCTTCACCAACGATTTGGGTGCCGATTCTCTCGACACGGTTGAGTTGATCATGGAATTCGAAAAAGAATTCAATGTAACCATTCCCGATGACCAAGCAGAAAAAATCACGACTGTTGGCGACGCTGTAGCATACATTGAAGCTAACGCAAAGTAAAAACGACCCTCTCTAACACCCTTATGGAATTAAAAAGAGTCGTAGTAACAGGCCTAGGAGCAGTTACCCCATTGGGTATCGGTGTCGATGAGACATGGAACGCCCTGATAAATGGAGTAAGTGGTGCTGGGCCTATTACTCTTTTCGATGCGTCGCTCTTCAAGACGCAATTTGCTTGTGAAGTAAAAGGTTTCGACCCCACAAAATATCTCGACAAGAAAGAAGCCCGCAAATTCGACCGCTATGCACAACTCGCCGTAGCTTCGGCCAAAGAAGCAATCGAAGATTCGGGTATCGATTTGGAGAAAGTAAACAAAAACCGCGTAGGCGTTATCTACACCTCGGGTATCGGCGGTATACGCACATTCGAAGACGAAATGTTTGGATACGATGCCGAGAAAGGTCCTAAATTCAATCCGTTCTTTATTCCCAAGATGATTGCCGACATCGCTGCCGGACACATCTCGATGATGTACGGTTTTCACGGACCGAACTTCGCCACCGTATCGGCGTGCGCTTCATCGACCAACGCCCTTATCGACGCATTCAATTACGTGCGTTTAGGCATGGCCGACATGATCGTATCCGGCGGAGCCGAAGCCCCCATATCAATTGCCGGCGTAGGCGGATTCAACGCCATGCACGCCCTCTCGACACGGAACGATGATGCCGAGCATGCCAGCCGGCCTTTCAGTGCCAGTCGCGACGGGTTTGTCATGGGTGAAGGTGCTGCATGTCTTATCCTCGAAGAATTGGAACACGCCCTGGCACGGGGAGCGAAAATCTATGCCGAAGTTATTGGCGGCGGTTTATCGGCCGACGCTTACCACCTCACCGCAACCCACCCCGAAGGTTTGGGAGCTAAACTGGTTATGGAAAACGCTCTTGCCGACGCCCACATCAAACCCGAAGAAGTCGATTACATCAACGTACACGGAACTTCTACGCCCGTCGGTGATATTTCAGAAGCCAAAGCCATCAAACAAGTATTCGGAGACCACGCATACGAACTCAACATCAGTTCGACTAAATCGATGACAGGACACTTATTGGGTGCAGCCGGTGCAACCGAAGCGCTTATCTGTGTAAAATCGATCGAGAACGATATCGTTCCGCCTACCATCAACTTCACCGAAGGAGATGAGGATCCTGAAATCGACTACAAGCTCAATTTTACATTCAATAAAGCTCAAAAGAGAACCGTCAATGTGGCTCTTTCCAATACTTTCGGTTTTGGCGGGCACAATGCAAGTCTCATCGTCAGAAAATTCACGAAATAAAAACCTGTGTTTGAGATATTCTTCAATCGAATAAGGCTCTTTATGTTACGACATAAAGAGCCTTACTTGTCTTTTTACCGGATATTGGGATACTGTCCGCATCGTATCGAACTCTACCAACAAGCCGTTACCCATCGATCGGCCGTCGCCTCTGACGAAAACGGCCGAAAAATAAACAACGAACGTCTTGAATTTCTGGGAGATGCCGTTTTTACTTTGGTTACCGCCGATATTTTATACCATGCCTTTCCCGAAAAGAGAGAGGGATTTTTGTCGAGTTCTCGTTCCCGAATTATACAACGAGAAACCCTCAATCGCATAGCTTTGGAGATAGGTCTCAACAAGCTGGTCCGAGCCGATATCCAAATCACCTCGCACAACAATTACATTTACGGAAACGCTTTCGAGGCCCTTATAGGGGCCATTTATCTCGACTGCGGATTCAAACAATGTCGCAGATTCATCGCCGAGCGTATTTTCGCCCGCTATATCGACTTGGAACAAATTACCCAGACCGATATCAACTTCAAATCGAAACTCGTCGAATGGGGACAACGCCACCGTGTGAATATAGACTGGAAGCTCGAAAATTCAACTTTGGACTCCAATAACAATCCGGTGTTCACCGTACGCGCCATAGCTGGCCATATCGAAGGAAAAGCAGCGACAGGATATTCCAAAAAAGAAGCACAACAAAAAGCCTCTCAATATATACTGAAACAATTACATCAGGACAAAGACTTTCTACGAGCTATTCTATACGACGAATCCCATAAGAAAGATTCCGTTGAGAAAAAAGAAGAAAACAAGAACGGCAGAGAATAATTCTCTGCCGTTCTTGTTTATCAAACTTCAACGGTCATAAAGTACCAAAAGCGCCTCATTCCCCATATTGAAAAGAAGGTCGATAATCGAAAGCCCGGGCGAAAAGCCCCATTTCATCGAAAAAACCTGATAATAAGACCGGGGCAACAACGATTCTACCGGTTCACGCTTCGGACTGATAGCCTCCCTCAAATCGGTAATACCGTCCGTCGGAGAGAGATAGTTCTCACTATATGAAATATCGGGTGCGATACCCAGCAACCGGCACACCATTTTCTGCAAATCGTTGTTATAATCGAGAAGAAACCGTCCCGATTGGGATTTCTCATAAAAAGGAGCGAAATCATCGCGGTAATACTCGAAGAAAGGAGACGAACCGTAAGCCGACGCAATGGCATTCCAATGGATATGTTGCCAATTATCGTGTGCCGAAATGCGCATATCGCGCGTAAACGGTTTACCGGGACGTGTCCGTTCCACCGGAATGGAGAGGGAAAGTTCTCCTCCCGCCGACATAATCGTACAACGGTTGCGGTAAGATTGCTTCACATAGTGGCTGCAAGCCTCAATAACCGTACGGTCGTAATGGCACAATGCCTTATAATAGGCCACAGGAGCCAAATAAGCCGTCGAAAGATATACGGTAGACATGATTACTACAACGATGAGACAGGACGGAAAAGACGATTCCAGCGAATATGTCCATCGAACCAGCTACGGTCTTTATCTATCGAAAGCCACACAAAAAGAGGTTTCCCCACAACATGGTCTTCGGGAACCAATCCCCAAAAACGGCTGTCGGCCGAATTATCACGATTGTCGCCCAACATCATGTAATAGTCCATCTTAAAGCGGTAACTGTCGGCCTCCTTGCCGTTGATGAAAATACGTCCGTCCCGACGTTCGAGACGATTTCCCTCATGGTCGCGTATCGCCCGCTCATACAGAGGATAATTCTCGGCCGTAAGCCGCACGGTCTCCCCTCGTTTGGGAATCCACAACGGCCCGAAATCGGCACGTGTCCAACCCCGCCCGTAACCCAGCGGATAAGCCTCTCCACCGAATGCTCCCGGTTCTTGCACGATTTTCGATACATACGGATACTTTTTCACTCTATTCAGGGCTTCGGGTGTAAGCGGCATGTGGTATATCGACGGAAAAGCGCCGTCGGAATCGGGCATAAATCCCAATGCCAGCAAATCTTCGTACCAGCCTCTCTCTGCCGAAACAAAACGACGGTCGTCGACACTCACACCCAATTCCCGAAATTGCTTTTCGGAGAAACGGTATCCCGGCTGCAACATCACAAAATAATTGAATTGAATATTTCTCGGGTTTTCTATCGCCTTGCCATCGACATATACCTGATTGTCTCGTATCTCGAACGTATCGCCCGGCATACCCACGCAACGCTTCACATAATTCTCCCGGCGATCGACAGGGCGATACACCACTTCACCGAATTGCTCTTTGTTCCGCTTCACCCCATCACGGCCTACGTAATGCACGAGTGTATAGTAATCGGGATTGGGCACCCGCACGGCAACCGTATCTCCCGCGGGGAAATTAAAGACGACGATATCTCCGCGTTTCACTTTGCCAAGCCCGGCCAGCCGGTGATAGGGCCATGAAGGCCATTCGATATAGGATTTGACATTCAGTATCGGGAACGTGTTCTGTACCAACGGGAACGACAATGGCGTATTGGGTACGCGCGGGCCATAGCTCAACTTGCTCACGAAAAGATAATCTCCCACCAGCAACGATTTTTCGAGCGAAGAAGTCGGTATTTTATAATTCTGGAAGAAAAATATATTGATCAAATATACCGCCACCAAAGCATAAACGATGGCATCGACCCACTCCATGACCCGTAATACGGTTTTGTTCTTGGATTTTTTCCAAAAAGTCCAAGGCACATAACGGGTCAGATAAATATCGGCCATAACGACAAGGAAAGGCAAGATATAGTAATTATCCAGCCACACCGCAAACAGGATAAACAAGACAGCCGCTACGCCGAAACGTATCCAACGAGTCTTCTTCACGGCTTGCAACCGCTCTTTCAACGAAGGTGATGCTACACTCATGGTTACAAGGTTTTTAGAATTTAAGCATATCCTGCATAGTCAGGAAACCTTTTTTGCCACAAGTAAATTCGGCAGCGATGACCGCACCGAGGGCAAATCCCATGCGACTTTTCGCATCATGGGTAATCGTAATGGTATCGACATCGCTTTCATATTGTACGGTATGGATACCGGGCACTTCGTCCCGGCGGATAGCTTTTATCCCGATTTCGCTGGCCGAAGGCTCGCGTCCCTCCACCCAAGCGTTTTTACGGTCGAGCCGGGCGATAATGTCTTCGGCCAGCGTGATGGCCGTACCGCTGGGAGCATCGAGCTTGTGTATATGATGCGTTTCCTCCATTTTCACGTCATAAGCCGGGAATTGATTCATGATACCGGCCAGATATTTATTTAAGGCAAAAAAGATATTCACGCCGAGGCTGAAATTTGATGCGTAAAAAAATGTCTGTCCGTTACGGCAAGCCTCTTGTATCTCGGACAAATGTTCGAGCCAACCCGTCGTGCCCGATACGACCGGAACGCCGGCAGCGAAAGCCTTCCTGTAATTTCCCAACGCCACCGACGGGGCCGTAAACTCGATTGCGACATCAGCGCTGCGGAATGCCTCCGACTCAAACTCCTCGGGATTATTCACATCGATAATCGACACGATCTCATGTCCCCGGCTACGGGCTATCTGTTCGATGGCATGTCCCATCTTTCCATATCCTATCAAAGCAAGTTTCATACTATGAATGTTTTTTGGTACAGAGAACAAATATACGACATAAAAACGAAAAGCAAAGCCCTCTATGCAAGAATAAATCGAAAAACAGCACACCATTTGTCGTCCCGGAACACATGTCATTCCGAAGTGAATGTGAGGAATCCATATTGCTATCGCTTGGTAGGAGATTCTTCACTCCACGCTGTTCTGTTCAGAATGACAGTTCTGTCATTCCGAACGAGGGCGTAAGCCCGACGAGGAATCCCCAACTATTATTGCGGGAAATTCTTCCTCCCCTGCGGTCGTCAGAATGACATACGTTGTAAAAAATATATTTTCCGGGGTCAAAATGTGGTATTTACGACCGAAATTCCTTTATTTTGCATATAGACCTTTTTGTATGGAAAAGCTGCTTTATTATATGTGGGAACACCAGCTCTGGGGACATGCTGCCCCACAGACGACCGATGGCCGACTTATCGAAGTCATCGACCCCGGACGACGCAACGTCGATGCGGGACCCGACTTTTTCAACGCCAAAGTGCGTATCGGAGACCGTGTATGGGCGGGAAACGTGGAGATGCATCTGCGGTCGAGTGACTGGCTGACGCATCGACACAACGAAAACCGAGCCTACGAATCGGTGATTCTGCACGTCGTTACCGAAGCCGACACCCCCATCTCCCGCCCCAACGGAGAAACGATTCCCCAATGGGTCATACCTATTCCCGAACAACTGAAAGCCGACTACGCCTATCTCACGTCGCAAAGCGAGAGACTGCCCTGCCGGGAACGACTGCACGAACTGTCGCCCATCTTCCTGACCGATTGGCTCACGGCTCTCGCTCTCGAACGGCTGCAACAAAAGAGCGACCGTATCATCGACCTGCTCGATAAACACCGGGGAAACTGGGAAGAGGTGTGCTATGTTACTTTGTCGAGAAGTATGGGGTTCGGCGTAAACAGCGAGGCATTCGAGCGGTTGGCTCGCAGCATGCCGCTGTTGTTCCTGCAAAAACATGCCGACTCGTTGCTGCAAACCGAAGCCTTTCTCTTCGGGCAAGCGGGTCTCCTCTCCGACAGACAGACAATCGACGACCCGTACTATCAGCGATTATCCCGGGAATACGATTTCCTGAGAAATAAATTCTCCCTCTCGCCCATCAACAGTGAAAGTTGGAAGTTCTTCCGTCTGCGCCCCGCCAACTTTCCGCACCAACGTATCGCCCTGCTGGTGCAACTGATACATCGGGGATTCAACCTTTTCGCCCGCCTGCTCGATTGCGACGATGAAAAATCGATTCAATCTCTTTTCGACATTCATCTGGAAGGATATTGGGATACGCACTACACTTTCGGAGTCGAATCTCCACCCCGCGCCAAGACGTTGGGACGAGGAGCCGTACGGTTGCTCATCATCAATTGCGTAGCCCCGTTGTTTTACGCCTATGCCATACGCTCGGGAAACGAGTACTACACCGACAAGGCCATGCGGCTTCTCGAAGAGCTTCCGGCCGAAGACAACCACATCGTACGCCGTATCGCCGACGCCGGCATCAAAGTACAATCGGCTCTCGACAGCCAAGCGGCCATACAGTTGCATACCGCATACTGCGAACCGCACAAGTGCATCTTCTGCCGTATCGGGCATCGTCTCCTCGCTCAAAACTTTGTCAAAAAATAATTTGCAAGAGTTTTTTAGACGGATTGTCAATAAAAAAGAACAAGACATCTCGCCATTGCCCACTTTGTCTTTCCGAGCAAAGCTGACAGAACGAGGGTGAGGGATCTCATGTTACTACCACTTGGGGAGAGATTCTTCACTCCGCTATGCTACGTTCAGAATGACATCACTTGTCATCTCGAACGTAGGTGAGAGATCTCTCACAATGGGCTCGCTTGGGTGGAGATGCTTCGCTATCGCTCTATATGGCAAGAATAAAAAAGGGGCTGTACCCATCGGCACAGCCCCTCGACTTATCAAGAAATTATTATCAATCTCTTTTTTCACGACGCGGACGATGGTTGTGATTCCCACCATTTCCGCCGCCATTACCTTCACGACGTTCGGGCATACCCTCGGGGCGAGGTTGAAGCTCTTTCATCGAGAGACGGAATTTACCGGTCTTCGGGTCGATTTCAACCAGTTTCACCGTTACTTCGTCTCCTTCTTTCAAGCCCGATTCTTCCATTGTTTCGAGACGCGTCCAACAAATCTCCGAGATATGGAGCAGACCGTCTTTACCGGGCATGAATTCAACGAAAGCACCGAAAGGAAGAATCGACTTCACTTTACCGGTATATACTTCACCGACCTCAGGGATAGCGACAATGCCTTTGATGCGAGCCAAAGCCGCATTGATAGCATCGCGACCGGGTGCAGCCACTTCGACACGACCCACGCCGTCGATTTCATCGATCGTAACGATAGCACCAGTCTCCTCTTGTATGCCTTGTATGATTTTGCCGCCCGGTCCTATCACGGCTCCTATCATATCTTTGGGAATTTCGAGAACTTCGATACGCGGAACATGCGGTTTGAAGTCGGCACGCGGTTCGGGTATGGTATCGAGTATCTTATCGAGAATATACATACGACCTTCTTTCGCCTGATTGAGGGCTTTTTCGAGAACCTCGTACGAGAGACCGTCGACCTTTATATCCATTTGAGTAGCCGTAATACCGTCCCGTGTACCCGTTACTTTGAAGTCCATATCGCCGAGATGATCTTCATCGCCGAGAATATCGGAAAGAACGGCATATTTCACATTGTCCTTATCGGTAATCAAGCCCATAGCAATACCCGAAACCGGTTTCTTGATTTTCACACCGGCGTCCATAAGAGCGAGCGTTCCCGCACAAACGGTTGCCATAGAGGAGGAACCGTTCGATTCGAGAATATCCGAAACGATACGAATTACATAAGGATAATCATCGGGAATCATGCGTTTGAGAGCCCGGTTGGCCAAGTTTCCGTGGCCTATTTCGCGACGACCCACTCCCCGGCTGGCTTTGGCTTCTCCCGTAGAGAAAGGCGGGAAATTATAGTGTAACAAGAAACGGTCGCGGCTCTGGTCGAGTACATCATCGACGATTTTCTCATCGAGTTTGGTACCGAGAGTAACAGTCGAGAGCGATTGTGTCTCACCGCGGGTAAATATCGATGAGCCGTGAGGTCCAGGAAGATAATCCACTTCGCACCAGATAGGACGGATCTCGGTAGTTGTACGACCGTCGAGACGTTTTCCCTCATCGAGGATACTGCGACGCATAGCCTCTTTTTCCACATCGTGGTAATAACGTTTCACCAAAGCGTTTTTGGCATCGGCTTCTTCCGCGTCCATCGACTCCAAATATTTCTCAACGATGGCGTCGAAAGCTACACCGCGAGCATGTTTGTTGGTATTGCCCGAGCAGGCAACGGCATAAGCCTCATCGTAGCACTTAGCCCATACGTCTTTACGCAACTCTTCGTCGTTTACTTCGTGGCAATATTCGCGTTTTACGGTCGAACCCACCTCTTCGGCAAGTTCCATCTGTGCTTGGCACTGTATTTTGATGGCATCATGGGCAAACTTCATGGCAGCCAGCAAATCGGCCTCTGAAACTTCGTTCATTTCGCCTTCGACCATCATGATATTCTCATAAGTAGCTCCTACCATAATGTCCATATCGGCCCTTTCCAACTCTTCGAACGTAGGATTCACTTTGAACTGTCCGTCGATGCGGGCAACCCTTACTTCCGAAATAGGACCGTTGAAAGGAATATCCGAAACGGCAAGAGCAGCCGAAGCAGCCAAACCGGCCAATGCATCGGGCATATCTTTTCCGTCGGACGAAAAGAGCATCACGTTGACAAACGTGTCGGCGTGATAATTATCGGGGAATAACGGACGCAAGGCGCGGTCGACCAAGCGCGCAGTAAGAATTTCATAATCAGAAGCACGACCCTCGCGACGAGTAAAACCTCCGGGGAAACGTCCTATCGACGAATAACGTTCTTTATACTCTACTTGCAAAGGCATGAAGTCCACGCCTTCACCGGCTTCTTTGGCCGACACGACAGTTGCCAGCAACATGGTATTTCCCATGCGTACCTCTACGGCACCGTCGGCCTGCTTGGCCAATTTTCCGGTTTCGATGGTGATGGTTCTTCCATCTCCCAAATCAATTGTTTTCTTTACAATTTTCATCTTAATTATTTCTTAACTTCTAAAAATCAAGCAAAGATAAGCAAATTTGTCGGCAAAACGTGCAAGTCCCGGGAAAATCTCATCGAAGCAAGAGCATTCTATCCACATTTCCCGACAAAACGCAGGAAAGAAGCGATTCCTCAGAGAAAGCATTCTGCTCCATAACAAAACAAAAAAGGATACAGGCACTAAGATTTTGGATTACGCTCAACTTAACACTATCTTTGCACAGCATTTATCATCTTTCCAGACCATGATGAAAAAACTTTTTCCGATATTGTCGCTACTGCTTTTCGCAAGCAGTTGCCACAGAAACGATTTCTGCATTCAAGGCCATGTAAAGGACGGCGAAGGAAAAACGCTTTATTTCGAAGCTGTACAACTGACTCGCACAGTTTTGCTCGACTCGACCCAACTTCCTGCCGACGGAGCATTTTCGTTCCATGCCCCCCGCACGCCTTATCCCGAATTCTACCGGTTAAGGCTCGATAACTCCTACATACACCTCGCCGTCGATTCAACCGAAACAATCGCCATAGAGATACCGGGCTTACCTATCGCTGCCGACTATCGGATTTCAGGTTCGGACGAAAGCGAAAAAATCCGCCATATCTCCGAGGCAGGCAACACGCTGAAAGCAGCCATCGGGAAGGCTTCCCTACAAAAAAACCTATTGCCCGACCAACAGCGCAAAATGATCGAAGGCCTGCAAAACGAAGTACGTCGTTATAAAGAGACCGTTATTCCCTATATTACCGAAGATCCCAGCTCGCCGGCAGCCTACTTCGCCATTTTCCAGCAAGTAAACGGCCTCGACATTTTCGATCGTACCAATCGGGAAGACAATCGCTATATCCTGACCGTAGCCAATGCTTACAATACATTCCTGCCCGAATCGCCCCGCACCCAGCATCTCTACCGTTTGGCACTGAGCATCATTCAAAATGAACGGAACGCCAAACAGGCAAAAGAGGAGGAAGCGAAAATACCTGCCGCAACAGAGGTTTCGCTTATAGATATTGCCCTACCCGACCTGCATGGGCGGGAACGGCGGCTCAGCGACTTGAAAGGCAAAGTCGTACTCCTTGATTTTTCGGCTTATGAAGGGAAATATTCGCCCGACTACAACCGTGCATTGGGACAACTTTACGAAAAATACCATCGGCAAGGGCTCGAAATCTATCAGGTATCGATAGACCCCAATGAAAACCTTTGGCAGGTATCGGCCGATAATCTGCCCTGGATATGTGTACGCGATGCCGACACGACCCGTTCCAGAGTCGTTCTTTCCTACAACGTCCGTTCTCTGCCTACTGCATTCCTCATCGACCGAAACAATGTATTGCAGCAACGTGTAACCAAACTCTCGGAACTTCCTCGGGAAATCGAAAAATTACTCAAACAGAAATAGTCGGATACGACTTTTACCGCTTTTTATTTGGAATATCAAAAAAAAGGACTTATCTTCGCCATGTTGATAAAAGGAAGTGGAGTTCCGGTTGGTAACAGCCGGGATTCTTTTTTGTTATCCTTTTCTCAGATAAAAATCAATAATGCCCAAACCCAAATTATAGGAGATTTCTTATGGCAATCGTGTACATGACCGAAGAAGGTTATAAAAAAATGATGGAAGAGATTAATTATCTCGAATCGGTAAAACGTCCCGAAATTTCCCGGCAAATCGCAGAAGCACGGGATAAAGGAGACTTGTCGGAAAATGCAGAATACGACGCGGCCAAAGAGGCTCAAGGGCTGCTCGAAATGAAAATTTCGCAGCTCAAAGACAAAGTGGCCAATGCCCGTATTATCGATGACTCTAAACTGAACACGCATACAGTACAAATACTGAACCGTGTAAAAATACGAAACACCAAAAACAATATGACGATGGAATATACCATCGTAACCGAGAGCGAAGCAAACCTCAAAGAAGGGAAAATCGCTTCGAGCACTCCCATCGCACAAGGACTGCTGGGGAAAAAGATCGGCGACATCGTCGAAATAAAAGTTCCTTCGGGAATCATGACTTTCGAAATCGTCAACATTTCTATTTAAAAAACTACGAATAGGGGTCATTTGACCCCTATTCTCTTAAAATCTATTTGTATGTCTACCATATTCAGCCGCATCGTAGCGGGAGAAATCCCTTGTTACAAAATAGCCGAAGACGAAAAAAATTTCGCTTTCCTCGATATCAATCCTCTTGCCAAAGGCCATACGCTCGTAATCCCCAAAGCCGAAGGCGACTATCTGTTTGAAATGGACGACGAGGCCTATCTCTCTTTGCAACTCTTTGCCAAAAAGGTCGCCAAAGCGATAGAAAAAGCTATTCCCTGTAAACGGATAGGAGTTGCCGTAATGGGACTCGAAGTACCCCATACCCACATACATCTCATACCTATCAACAGAGAGAGCGATATGATCATATCCAACCCCAAATTGCAATTATCGCCCGAAGAGATGCAGGCTATCGCAGCCGCTATTGCCGCAGAAATGAAATAAGGAATCGAGTATTAACGCGAAAAATCTGTATAAAAGCAATGAAAAAACTGATTTTCTATCTATTTGCCGGACTTCTTCTTACTGCGTGCGGAGAAAATGAAGACTCCGATAAGGGAATACAAGGTTCCTTGCCCGGCAGCCAAACATTGATTTCGACAATGGATTTCTATTTTCCCCGGAACCCGAATGAAGAAAGGGAGTTTATAGAATTATCATACGATAAACAACACCGCCTTATCCGCTACAAAGAAACAAATACCGACGAACAAGGTAATCCCTCGGAAGAAATCATTTCTTACAAATACGGTGATGGAATCGTAACGATCACTTCCAGTACAGATCCGGTATATCTTATAACGGTATATCTCAATGATGCAGGTTATGCCGTACGGATTGAAGATGCTCTTGATGGGAACTCGGAATATACCTATGACGAAGAAAACCGATTGATCCGTTACAAAGGAGAAGACGAACAAGAGGAATATATCTGGAAAAACGGAAATATGGTGGAATCTCGTTATACGGATTCAGAAGGCTATCATTCCACAACACGATATACCTATTACGATATCGAGAACAAAGAAAATCTCGACATCGTTACAGATCGTATGGGCGGACTTCCCGAACTGGAATTCGCAGGGCTTTTAGGCATACAAAGCAAAAATCTTGTACACACGGAAACGAGCGATTATGACGCCGCTTACAAAGACAATTACGAATGGGAATATGACTTAAACGCCGACGGATATGTAACCGAGGCCATTGCTCTGCGACCCGATGAAACGGGAACAGACAATAACCCTCGTACAATAGAAATACAGCATACACTCGTTCAATAAACCATTTAAATACAAACCTAAAAAAGGAGAAGATGTTCCGAAACATCTTCTCCTTTTTTATACAATAGCAACTATACCGGTAATTGAATAGCTGACTGAATAAACCGTCGCCATCTTATTACTTTTACCTCACCAAAGCGCAATTACCGGTAAAAACGTTATATCCCATATCTATACGTCCGGCACCGTTCTCCTCTATCAGAAAGAGATCGTTATCGGTCGTAATCGCCAATGCCCTATCACCCAAAGTTCTCACCTCATATACCGCTCCCGACGAAGACGGTAATATAAGGGTTCTATCGCTACGACTATCGAGACGGGCGCGATAGAGGCCATCAGACGCAGACGAATAAATATAAGTTTCTGCATAAGGGAAATAGCTTTTCGATGCCATATAGTACTCGTCATACACTTCGCACTCTTCATGTAAAATTTCTCCATTGGGAGCCCAATAGTAATAACGTCCTTTTCCCGAAATATACACGTTGTCGGCCGTGCGGGTAACAACGATATTACTGCTGTCGAAGAAGTCGAAATACTGATGGTGCGTAAGCCACCTATAAGAACCGCCCGACCCCGATAACATTTCGCTTTGGATATAACCGCGTCCGGTACGGCGCAGTGTACAAAGCGAGCCTTGCGGAGAAACAAATACAGAAGGAGTTCCTACAAAATCTATCGACGGTGTCCCGCTATTCGGCAAAATGGAACAAGATGTACGGCCGTCTATAAGAGAAGATTCGCTCAGAACGACAAGATCGCCATAGACCTGCCAAGAGAACTCATTGCTATTAGAGGCACCGATATGGCCGTCATGCACCTGCTCCACATCGGCGATCTGTCTTACAATCCACTCATAATCGCCCTCTTCGATAGGCTGAGGTATAGATGCCAGCATTTCTTCATCTATTTTTACCCGATAAATCGCAGCATCGCTTATGGTTGCACCGCGCTCGGATTCGGGCATAAAATAGAAACAGTCGGCAGCATCGCAACGGAACTGTATATCATACGGACTATTGAATGCAAACGCGTCTTCACGATAAAGTTCCTCGAAAGACAAAATAAATCCGTTATCCGAAACAATTACAACCGGATAAGTTACCTCTTCGGGGGTAGCGTACGCAACATACCCGTCCATTTCGGAATATATCGTATCTATATGAGACGTATAAGTCAGATAAGCAAAGAGATACTGAGACGAAATGGTATGGAAACCATACAAGCGAGCCGACGGTAAAAACTCCTCTTTCGCATCGAAACACTTTACAGAATCGAGCGTCTGACGGGTCGTAAACTTCATACCGCTGTATTCACTCCGTTCGGGCAACATATCGACCGTTTCCAAAAGGACAAGAGCATCGGAAACATCGGTCCATACGGGTCTCCCCGTATGGAAATCGGCCTGACCATTTTCCTGCATGGTAAATACCGAAACCCCTCTTTCGAGAACATTGGTCAATATTCCCGATGAAGGATAATCGGATCTTACGGCATCGATCCGGACGTCATAATATCCATTAAACGATTCGGGTATTCTCACCTTGATGAAATAAGCCTCGCTTGTACCTCCGACAGCAGGAGGTACTTCGGCGCTCTCGTCCGATGCACTTCCGGCATTATTATCGGCCGGCAGATTATCGATCACCTCGATTTCCATCGGCATATTGTTGAAAAGAACTTCCGGATCGACAAGACGCACATAAGTCGTAAGTACCAATGTATCGCCTGAGAGTATCTTGTCTTCGTAATCGAAAGAAACATTTGCCATAGGAGGATCCACAATCATCGTATCATCATCATCTCCGTCATCACCCAATCCGAAAATATCACAAGAGACAATCATCAACGGCAAACATGCCGCAAGAAACCATTTTTTCATATAGCAAGAATTGTTGATTTTATACAAAAATAGAGACAAAATATCAATAACCAAACATTATTATATATTTTAAAAACTCCAGCTAACCATCCGAAACAGTTTGCCCCTGCGAAAGCCACCTTTTACGCAAATACCTTACCGGGAACCATGAAGCAACAACGCCGAGAAGAACGACCACAAGCAATACAATCAATGCGTCGCTCCACAGAAACCGCACCGGATAAGCATCGACGACAAAAGTCCCGGGAACACCTCCCATACTCAGCAATCCGAATGTCTGTTGCAACCAGCACAGCAGAATACCCAATATCAATCCGCCCCCGGCTCCGATAGCAGAAATAAGCCAGCCTTCGACAAAAAATATGCGGGATATGAGCGCATCGTCGGCGCCCAGATTATGCAACGTGCGTATATCGCCCTGCTTATCGATGATAAGCATCGAAAGCGAACCGATGACGTTGAAAGTCGCTATCAAAAGAATAAAAAGCAAGATAAGAAATGTAATCCATTTTTCTATCTGCATCATATTATAAGCCGAAGCCTGCTGCTGCAAACGGTCGCTAACCCGATAGCTCCCGCCCAAATGGTTTTGCAGACGAGTAAGAAAAGCCGCCTCGTCGACACCGTCCGTCAAACGCAGTTCGAGTGCAGTGGCCTCGGTCGTGTAATCATAAAGCTCCCTCACGAGCGACAGAGGAGCAATCACCCACGTTTCATCGTACTCTTGCTGATTGACGGCAAAGACAGCCGAAGCATACACCTCTTTTTCTCGGAACGAAGCAGAAGGATTGGCCATATTGACACGGGTCTTGCGTTTAGGGGCATAAAGCCTCAACGGGCGAGAAAAAAAAGCACCCATTTCGAGCCTCATCGCAACTCCCGCCCCCAATCCCACATAATAACCGGTCGTATCGGAAAACAGGAATTGACCTTCGAGTAACGTTTCATCGAGTTGCGTATTCACATCGGCATAAGTATTACCCACACCTTTCAGGAAAACAGGCATCTGATTATTCCCGAAAACAGCAAGAGCATTCTCCTCCACAACAGGTGCAAGAGCAGCTATTTCATCGGTCCACTCATACAAGGCAGCTATTTCGGGAGCGGCCATATCAATTGTCTTACCCTGCACGGGTAGAATTTTCACGGGAGGGTCGAGGCGGGAACAGAGAGAGAGAACTACTTCCTGAAAACCGTTATATACCGACAACGTACATATTATAGCCATCGTTGTTACGGCAACCCCCAAGACCGAAACCAGCGAAATGAGATTGATGGCACTGTGCGACTTACGGGAGAAAAGATATCTCACCGCAATGTTCAGCGAAAGGGGCATAAGCGGTTATGGAATTATTTATGAAGGAGTGTATCGATATTCTCGATATAATCGAGTGAATCATCGAGGAAAAACATCAGCTCGGGCGTCTTACGCAACTGGTAACGCACACGGCTCGCCAACTCATACCGTATAGTCTTGGCATTATCGCGAATCGATTCGAGCATATCGGCCGCTTTTTCCGACGGGAATATGCTTAGATAGGCTTTCGCCACACTCAAATCGGGGCTTACACGCACGACACTTACCGATACGAGAACGCCGTGCGTCTTGCTGGTTTCCTGACGGAATATCTCACTCAATTCTTTTTGAAGCAGACGACTTATCTTATTTTGGCGGGTTGTCTCCATAAATCGTATTTTTTAGAGGGTTTCGGTTCGAAGATACGTTTTCTTCCTGAGAAATCAAAACCGGGACGGAGATTGTTTTTTCCAAATCAACGTCAATCCGTCCCGTAAAGGCAAAATGACTTTCTCGACCCGTGTATCGGTCGCAATCTTATCGTTGAATGCCATAACGGCACGAGTCTGCGTATCGTGAGAATGTCCGTCGCAGACCTTGTGATCCCACAATGTATTGTCGGCAAGTATCATACCACCGGGGACAACCCGGTCGAATACCATATCGTAATAATCGGAATAACGCCGCTTGTCGGCATCGATATACACAAGATCGAAAGAACCTCCGAGCCGAGGCACGACATCGAAAGCATCGCCCATGTGCAGGTGTATACGGTCGGCAAAAGGCGACAAGGCCAAATGTTGCCTTGTGAAATCTTCTATCTCATCGTCTATCTCCACGGTATGCAACTCCGCATCGGCCGGCATTCCTTCGGCCAGACACAGCGTAGAATACCCTGTAAACGTTCCTATTTCGAGAATACGCCGAGGACATTGCATACGACATATCATTTTGAGAATACGTCCCTGTAAATGTCCCGACATCATACGGGGACGCAACGAATGGATATGGGTATCGCGACTCAATCGCGCGAGCAATTCTCCTTCACCGTCGATATGCGAGAGAATGTATTCGTCGAGAGCCTCTTCTGCCGTCATTTTTTAATGCACATCTTCGAGATTGGGCAGGATATAGCGATCGTAACCTTTCAATACCAGACCGGCTTTATTGATTTCGAGGAACGAACTTCCCGATCCCTCACCGAAAGCTCCGCCGATATAGGCTATAAGATCTTCGTTGGTAATCATACCGTTCTCGACCAATGAAGAAAGCCCGTGGAAAAGATATTCGCGCGAGGTCGACATTTCATGCTGATAAAAAGCAATGACACCGTAAGAGAGGGCCAACTGACGCATCGTACGCTCGCTATAACAAATCGCCAAAATGGGGTTTTCTCCCCGGTATGCCGCCAGATTACGGGCGGTACGGCCGGTAAAACTATCGGTTACGATAGCCTTTACACCCAAAACTTTTGCCGACTCTACCGCATGTTTGGACAAGAACGACGTGGTGTCGATGACTTCACCTTCGACATTCACCTGTATATCGTTGTCCGACAATTTCGTCAGTTCGGCCTCTTTTGCAATACGCGACATCGTGGCAATAGCTTCTACCGGATATTTTCCGTAAGCCGTTTCGCCGCTCAACATAAGCGCATCGGTACGATAATAAATAGCATTGGCGATGTCGGTAACCTCGGCCCGCGTGGGTCGGGGATTCTTTATCATCGAGTGGAGCATCTGCGTAGCGACGATCACCGGCTTTTTGGCTTGTACGCACTTCTTGATGAGACGACGCTGTATGCCGGGAATCTTCTCCTGAGGTACTTCGATTCCGAGGTCTCCGCGGGCAATCATCACACCGTATGCAACTTCGAGAATCTCATCGATATTATCGACACCTTCCTGATTTTCGATTTTAGCAATGATTTTTATCTTGCTGTTATGAGCATCGAGAATTTCCTGTATAGCCAAAACATCTTGGCGGTTACGCACAAACGAATGTGCGATAAAGTCGATATCCTTATCAATGGCATAAAGAATATTACGACGGTCTTTCTCGGTAAGGGCCGGCAGATTGATACGCACACCCGGTACATTCACGCTCTTTCTCGATCCCAACTCACCGGCATTCTGCGCTACGCACAACAAGTAATCGTCGTGTTTTTCGAGTACACGGAACTCCAATTCACCGTCGTCGATGAGCACGACGCTGTCCACCGAAAGGTCTTTGGCAAAATCGACATACGACACATTGATTGCGTCGTGCGTGGTAAAGGCATCGGGATTTCCTGCCATACGCACGATGTCGCCGGCAGTAAACGTGATGCTTCCGTCGTTTTCGATAAAGGTGGTTCTCACTTCGGGGCCTTTCGTATCCATGAGAATAGCGATCGTATTGGAAACGGCCCTCACGTTATTTATGATACGATCGAAGCCTTCGGCATTGAGGTGGGCCGAGTTCATTCGCACCACATTCATACCGTTTTCGTAAAGCGCGCGCACGAAATCTATTTCGCAACGTTTATCCGAAACCGTGGCAACAATCTTGGTTTGTTTTGATGTCATCATATATAGGATAGGTTTACTTTTTCTTTTCTTCTTCGATAAGAGCCTCTACTGCCAATCTATACGAGTCAAGACCGAAACCGATGACCGAACCGCGACATGCGGCAGCTATCATCGAAACATGACGATACGGTTCTCGGGCGTGAATATTGGAAATATGTACCTCGACCACCGGAGCGGGAACAGCCCGGATAGCATCGGAAAGAGCAATGGACGTATGGGTATAAGCACCGGCATTGAGAACGATACCGACCGGAGAAAATCCGCACTCATGGATTTTGTTTATCAACTCGCCCTCGACATTAGACTGGTAATAATGTATCGTATGGAGAGGATAGCGGGAACGCAACTCTTCGAGATAGCTTTCGAACGAAGCGTCTCCGTAAACGCTTTTTTCACGTTTTCCCAACAAATTCAAGTTCGGGCCGTTAATAATCCATATATCCATAAGTCAAAAGATTTCGTATCTTTGTCATTACCGAAAACTCCGGTCAAGAGAAAAAATCGGTCAAACAAAATTTTCGGCAAAAGTACAAAAAGATTACGAAATATATCGCAATAAAATAATGATTGTTAGCAATTCGGAGTTGTTAAAATCTTTCTCGCGTTATCTCAAACTCGAAAAGGGGGCATCGGACAATACCATAGACGGGTATCTGCACGACGTCGTCAAACTGTTCCAATATGTATCCCCTGAATCAAAGCCCACCATCGACCAACTCGTCGATGCAGACATAACGCAATTTATCTGTCAATTACAAGACATCGGCATACAACCCCGGTCGCAGGCCCGCATCTTATCGGGACTGAACTCGTTCTATTCGTTCCTGCGCCTCGAAGGGTTTACCGAAGAGAACCCGATGGAACTGATAGAAGGGCCCAAATTGGGACGCAAACTCCCCGAGGTGCTTACCGTCGAAGAAATCGATTCGCTCATCGACTCATTCGATATGTCCCTGCCCGAGAGTCAACGCAACCGGGCTATCATAGAAACGATGTACGATTGCGGCCTGCGGGTATCGGAACTCGTAGGGTTGCGTATCTCCCAGATATATTTCAAAGACGAATATATCATCGTCGAGGGCAAAGGCAGCAAACAACGCCTTATACCCATCTCGCAAAACGCCTTGCACGAAATAAAACTTTATCAAAAAGACCGATGCCACATCACCCCCCAGAAAGGCGATGAAGACATTCTCTTTCTCAACCGTCGGGGAGGACGGCTGAGCCGGGTCATGATATTCTACATTATCAAAAAACAGTGCGAAACCTGCGGCATTCAAAAAAACATCAGCCCCCACACTTTGCGCCACAGCTTCGCCACCCACTTGCTCGAAGGCGGAGCCAATCTGCGGGCCATACAGCAAATGCTGGGACACGAAAGCATCACTACCACCGAGATATATGTACATCTCGACAACGCACTCCTGCGCAGCGAAATACTTACCCATCACCCACGCAACAATAAAAAAGCGAAATAATCCCGTGAAAGAGTTTTAAAGACGGCCGTCCCTTTTCCAACGCTTGCGATAACGCCGTTCTTGATAGCGCATTTCCCACGCTTTGATCCCGCCGTACTTCGCACAATAGGCATCGCAGAGTTGCCCTATGACTTCCCATGAGCATTTCCCTCGTCCCTTCATCATATTTTTGATAAAACGGAACTCCACACGTCGGACATATTCTTTCATCTCTCCCGTCGGCCGGCAATCGGCCACATAAAGAGGCAACTTCTCTGCCCACTTCCCGTTATAATCCCGGGTTGCCTCAAACCATGTCGACGTATAAAATCCTTCGGAAAAATGCTCGACAATAGCCGTATGGCAGACATAATTGACATATCCGGCCGCAAATACGGCCGTAGAAAAATCGAGGTCATATAGATGAAATCCCGGAAATTTCTGTTCATCGAAACGAATTTCGCTCCACACCTTGCGGGAAACAAACAGGCACATGCCATCTAAAACGACCACCGGAGAGAATTCTGAGCAATCGGGGTTTTCAAATGTACCGACATACCACCTCCCATTTAAATGCTGTATATAATTCGACCGCCAAGTACCTTCGGTCGCCAACCCGATACCATAAAAGCCTTCTGTCCTTAACTTCGAACCAGCAAACCCGATCGTTCCGCAATCGGGCTCGGACAACTTCCGGACAATTTTCTCCCCCCATCCGATCGTATCGAATTGCACGTCCTCATGTAAAAAACAAAGGAAATCGTACCGGCTCTTTTCCGCACATAAATTATAGACTTTACAGATTCCATAACCCGACGTACGGTTATCAAAAACGATCACTTCGTACTCCACTCGACCTATCGTAGCAGCGATATTTTGCTTCAACTTCTCCGCCGTATCAGGGTTTATCGAACATACAATTATCGAAATCATACCTTTTCTTTGATTATCAAGGGCGGCAAAGATACGAACAAAAAACAGAGAAAGGAATCCCGGGCACACAATCTTTTGTATCTTTGCGGTGAAATCTTTTTTAACAGATTCGATATGAATGTTTCGGTAATCATTCCCAACTATTGTCATGCCCGGTTTTTGAATCAGCGCATAGATTCGGTACTGAACCAAACTTACAGTGACTATGAAGTCATCATTCTCGACGATTGTTCGACCGACAACAGCCGGGAAATTATCGAATCTTATCGAAACCACCCCAAAATATCCCACATCGTCTATAACGAGAAAAACAGCGGCTCGACTTTTATACAATGGGAAAAAGGTTTTGAACTGGCCCGGGGAGAATACATCTGGATTGCCGAAAGCGACGACGTCGCCCGATCTACCTTTCTCGAAGAATGTATGAATGCGTTCTCGTCCTATTCCGATGTATCCATCGTTTTTTCCGATTGTCTTTTTGTCGACGAAAACACACGGGACATGCACGAGACGAAATT
>HF999713.1:24650-32532 GCA_000434215.1 Bacteroides sp. CAG:144 | reverse complement strand
TTTTTATCGACCACCGCATGTTCTACCAGAATTATATCATGAACGCCAGCATGGTGGTATTCCGAAAAAACAGCCGACACCCCGACAAAGCATACATGAATTATCGTTACGTGGGAGACTGGCTTTTCTGGGTAGGTATCCTGCTCAACGGGAACACGGTATATATCGACAAACAACTCAACCTTTTCCGTCAACATGCGGGAAATACCACCGCAACGTCGTTTTCTTCGGGAAATAACTACAAGGAAATGGGTCGCCTGATGACCGACATCTGCCGCATCGTACAACCGCCGACAGGATTCAAACCATATCTGTACGGTTATTTTTTCGTACATCTGCGCCGACATTTCAAAAAAATGAAATACAACCCATCCATCGTAAAAGAAATTTTCGATGAATGGGCCAGAAACGAAAATCGGACTTTCTCCATTATATGGTATCGTATCGCCAAATGGCTATGCCTTTATAAAGACAAGAGACCATTCCGTCCTTAGAAAAGGGTCTCTGTCTCATGGCTTATCAAACGACCGCATTTTATAGACTCGCAAATCGAAGGAAAGAAAACCTATGGCAGTGCACACTCTTGTAAAAATTGTTATCCCACTGTACCGGCTCCCGTTGAGTCAAGCCGAAGAAACGGCAATCAAGCATACAGCCCGTATATTGCAAAGCTATCCGATATGCTTCATCATTCCCGAAGGACTGCCGAAAGCCCCCCTCGAAAGACTCATACCGCAAGCCGGAATCATGTCGGTAAGCAATCATTGGCTGGGACGAGAAAACGGAATTTCAGGTTACAACGACATGATGATGTCAAAAGACTTTTACAGTCTTTTTGCCGACACGGAATATATTCTGGTTTGCCAACCCGACGCATGGATATTCAGAGACGAACTGGAAAAGTGGTGCCGAAAAAGTTACGATTACATCGGCGCTCCATGGATACGTCCCGAAAAATACGACAGGTTCCTGCCCCAATTGTGGCTAAGGCTGCAAAAAATTTTCCGGCATACCGACATAAGCAGGCAAGACCTTTTCGACAAAGTGGGGAACGGAGGGCTATCTTTACGGCGAATAAATTCATTTATAGAGGCTTGCGAAAGATACGAAAACGAAATTATCCGATTCAGAAAACACTGCCACCATCACTACAACGAAGACGTATTCTGGGCGATAATTCCTCGCAATTTCAAATACCCGACTGCCCAAGAAGCGTTGGGATTTGCCTTTGATGAGAAGCCCGAATTATGTTACGAACGCAATGGACAAAAGTTACCTTTCGGCTGCCACGGCTGGTCGAAAGAACGGTTATACCCCTTTTGGAAGCCGTTTATTCCGGCATCTCCCCATTCATAAAAGAGAATCGTATAAACTCAAAAGTTGTGAAGCGATAACCTCCTTTGAGAACCGCTGCACATATTCTTTCCCTTGAACCGCCATCTCGGCGGCCAATTCCTTATCATTCAAAATACGGGAAACGGCTGCGGCCAAAGCCTCAGCATCATCGGGCGAAACGTAAAGGGAACCGGGACCTCCTGCCTCTTCGAGACAAGAACCCGTTGCAGCAACGACCGGTATACCTACGCTCATAGCCTCGATAATAGGAATTCCGAACCCCTCGAAATACGACGGATAAACCATCGCTTCGGCTCGCTTATACAAAGCCGGCAAGTCGTGATAAGCGACCTTATGCAAAAGATGTATGCGCGACGTCAATCCCTGCTGGGCGGCATAACGCATAACCTCCTCGGTATAGGGTGTAGCCCTTCCCACCGCCACCAAATGCATATCAGCCGGGAGATAAAGCAAGGCCTCGACGGCCTCCCGCAAATTTTTACGAGATTCAAGCGTACCCACCGTAATCATGTACCGGAGGGGCAAGTTGTACTCTTGCCGCACCCGAATAGTGTCGGCCTCGGTAATTTCCTGAGCAAACATCTCATCGCAACCCTGATAGATAACCTCTATTTTGGAAGGATCGATACCGAAAAAATCGACAATATCGCGTTTCGTACACTCGCTCACCGCCACAATCTTGTCGGCATAACGACAAGCCCGATGGAATTTCCATGTATAGATCGCCCGATCGGCCGGTTTATAAAATTGGGGATAACGTAAAAAAATAAGATCATGTATCGTTACCACACTGCGTATTCCCGCTTTGTCGAGACCAACCGGCAACTCATTGCTCAACCCATGAAAGAGTTGTACGCCGTCTCGTTGCAAATCGCCCGTCATCGCTCGGGTGCGCCACAACGAAGCTAGTCGCCGCCATGCCTTCTTTTGAGGCAAATGAGTCGTTACCCGGGGATAGTCGAGCAAAGCATCGTATTCGGGATTGGACTTGCGTCGAGGTATATACATACGCCACTGTGCCTCATAAGAGGTAGACGCGAGAGCATCGATAACAAACCGGCTGTAATTTCCCAGACCGGTACGATTGGCATTTGCGCGTTTGGCATCAAAACCGATGATTTTTTCCATTCCCGTCCTATTTTTTATTTACGACCGAAGTCGGCAGGGACTTCCCCCCACTCGCCGGTTTCCCATTTAACGATTTTGTTGGTATATGTATTTTCCTGCAACCATTTTTCGGCACGAGATATAAGATCGAATATCGGTTCGTTCTTCCCTGTACGAGCCAATTTTGTCTTGCATCGTTTAGCCCGCACCCAAGCTATGGCATTGCGGCTGTCGGAACAAATGGTCATCGTACTGTTGTTTTTCTTCAACAAGGCCAGCGCATGTACCAAAGCCAAAAATTCTCCCACATTATTGGTACCATCGGGATACGGCCCTATACGGAACAGTTCTTGCCCTGTACGGACATATACCCCGCGGTACTCCATCAGCCCGGGATTACCGAGACACGAGGCGTCGACGGCCAATGTATCGAGAACCCATTCGGGACATGATTTTGCAACAGAAGAGGGTGATTTCTTGGCAACGGCATTGCGTCCTGCATAATAAGCGGCATACCCTTCCCTGAAAGCGACGGCGGCTTCTTCTTGCGAGGCAAACCCTTTATATTTGGCACCGGGATAATTTTGTACCTGCAAACGACATTCCGTCCACGAAGCATAGATTCCGGGCGAAACACCGTCCCACACCACATAATATTTCGATTTGCTCATATCTCGAACGCTTTTTCTTGTACAAATGTAGTTATATTTATTGAGTTCTCCGCAAAATAGGCTATTTTTGCAGCAGAAAGAAAGAAACACAAGCACATACGAGACATTTATGGAACGTATTTTTCTTATCGGATTCATGGGATCGGGAAAAACTACTCTCGGCAAAGCCCTCGCCCAGAAATTAGGAGTCGACTTTATCGATCTCGACCTTTATATCGAAACCCGATACCACAAAACAGTACGCGAAATTTTCGCCGAAAGCGGAGAAGAACGATTCCGACAAATCGAAAAATCGCTTCTTCATGAAGTCGCCGACTTCGAGAATGTCATCATTGCAGCCGGAGGGGGTACGCCTTGTTTTTTCGATAATATAGATTACATGAACGGCCACGGAACTTGTGTGTATCTAAAAGCCTCGGTCGAGGAATTGTGCAAAAGACTGGCCGGCGGACGGGAATCGAGACCCCTCTTGCGCGGAAAAAGCGACGAAGAACTCCGCCTTTTCATCGACCAAAGCATAGCCCAGAGGGAAACATACTATACTCGTGCCTCCTTGCACTTCGACACAGGCTCGCTCACGACACGCAAAGAAATAGACGACACGGTCATCAGGCTGCAACAACTACTTCATGATAATCGCATCGCATGAACAGCCGCCACAAAGCAAGAGAAAAATTTCTTTTCCGGAGGAATTAGTTGTTTTAATTACATTTTTTTATTTCCTTTGCGGATTCAAAAGAAATTTGTTCATAAAATATCCATTTTTACTATCTAATAGCAGATAATAAAACAAGAAAGACCTATCACGAATCAAAATAAAACAAGGCATTATGTCAGAACAAACACATGTGAAAGAATTAGAAAATGTGGTAGTCCGTTTTTCGGGCGACTCGGGCGACGGTATGCAACTGGCCGGCAACCTCTTTTCTAACATTTCGGCGGCTATCGGCGACGAAATTTCCACTTTCCCCGATTATCCGGCCGAGATACGCGCTCCGCAAGGAACTCTGGGCGGTGTATCGGGATTCCAAGTACACATAGGAAAAGGTGTATATACCCCCGGAGACAAAGCCGACGTGTTGGTTGCCATGAATCCCGCAGCCCTAAAAACAAACGTAAAATATGTCAAATCGAACGGTGTCATTCTTTTCGATACCGATTCGTTCGAAAAAAGCGATCTCGAAAAAGCAGCATTCAAAACCGATGATCCTTTCAAAGAGTTGGGCATCACCCAGCAACTCGTTCCCGTTGCGATTACCTCTATGGTGAAAAGTTCTCTCGCCGGGACAGAACTCGACAATAAAGCCATACTACGGTGCAAAAACATGTTTGCCCTCGGCCTTATCTGTTGGCTGTTCGGACGTCCTCTTGAACAGGCCGAACACTTGTTGCAAAATAAATTTTCGAAAAAACCGTCGATTCTCGAAGCGAATATCAAAGTCATGACCGACGGTTACCACTACGGCGGAAATATCCACGCCTCGGTAACGACCTATCATATCGAAACAGGAGATGCCCAAAAAGGCATTTATACCGACATTAACGGAAACCGGGCCACGGCTTTGGGTCTTATAGCCGCTTCGGAAAAATCGGGACGTCCCCTCTTCCTCGGCAGCTATCCCATCACCCCGGCCAGCGACATTCTGCATGAATTGGCTAAACGTAAAGACCTCGGAGTAAAAGTGGTACAAGCCGAAGACGAAATCGCCGGCGTATGTACAGCTATCGGCGCCAGCTTTGCCGGAGACCTTGCCGCGACATCGACCTCGGGTCCCGGTCTTGCATTGAAAAGCGAGGCTATCGGTCTCGCCGTCATGGCCGAATTGCCCCTCGTCATCATCGACGTACAGCGTGGCGGTCCTTCGACGGGACTTCCTACCAAATCGGAACAGACCGACCTGCTGCAAGCTCTCTATGGACGCAACGGAGAATCTCCCGTCGTGGTACTGGCAGCATCAACTCCCACCAACTGTTTCGACATGGCTTTCCAAGCTGCAAAAATTGCGCTCGAACACATGACCCCGGTCATTCTGCTCACCGACGCATTCATTGCCAACGGGTCATCGTCTTGGAGAATTCCCGATATGAGCGAATACCCCGACATCAAACCCAACTACGTGAAGCCCGAAATGCTTAACGAAAATTGGAAACCGTACAAACGCGATCCCGAAACATTTGTCCGCTACTGGGCAATCCCGGGAACAGAAGGTTTTATGCACCGTTTGGGCGGACTCGAAAAGGATAGCGAAACCAGTGCCATCTCGACCGACCCCAGCAACCACCAACGCATGACCAATCTGCGTCAAGCCAAAATCGATTACATCGCCAACTGCATTCCTGCTCTCGAAGTGAAGGGGAATCCCGATGCCGATCTACTCGTCGTAGGCTGGGGCGGAACATACGGGCATCTTTTCTCGGCAGTCAACGAATTGAATGGCGAAGGAAAGAAAGTAGCGTTGGCTCATTTCAACTATATCAACCCTCTGCCCGCAAATACCGCCGAAGTACTGAAACGCTACAAAAAAATCGTCGTATGCGAGCAGAACAACGGACAGTTCGCCACACAACTCTGCGGTAAAATTCCGGGACTCGTCGTGTCCCGCTTCAATCAGGTACAAGGACAACCTTTCATGGTAAGCGAGTTGAAAGAACATTTCATTAAACTTATGGAGGAATAACCTATGGATAATAAAGTATATACCGCAAAAGACTATAAAAGCGACCAATACGTGCGTTGGTGTCCCGGTTGCGGCGACCACGCCATCGTAAACACACTGCAAAAAGCTATGGCCGAACTGGGTGTTCCCCCGCACGAAATAGCCGTTATCTCGGGCATCGGCTGTTCTTCCCGTCTTCCCTATTATATGAATACGTACGGTTTCCATACGATTCACGGCCGTGCATCGGCCATCGCCACGGGAGTAAAAACCGCCAATCCGGCACTCACCGTATGGCAGGTAAGCGGCGACGGCGATTGTCTTGCCATCGGCGGAAATCACTTCATTCATATCCTGCGCCGTAATGTCGATGTAAATATTCTGCTGCTCAACAACAAAATATACGGCCTTACCAAAGGGCAATATTCGCCCACAAGCGATCGCGGAGCCGTTACAAAGTCTTCACCTTACGGAACTGTCGAAGATCCTTTCATTCCTGCTGAACTCACTTTCGGAGCAAGGGGGCATTTCTTCGCTCGCGCTATCGATGTAGACCTCGAAGTATCGAAAGAATGTATGATCGCGGCCGGTCGCCACAAAGGTGCGGCGGTTGTGGAAATCCTGCAAAATTGCGTCATATTCAACGATAAAATCCACAGTTATGTCGCCGACCGCGAATTCCGAGCCGATCGTACTATACATCTACGTCAAGGAGAAAAAATGCTCTTCGGTAAAAATATGGATAAGGGTCTTATCCTCGACGGATATAAGTTGAAAGCCGTTACCGTAGGAGAAAACGGAATTACTCTCGACGATATTCTTACCCACGATGCAACAACCGCCAATGACATCATGCACCAAATGCTCGCCATGATGGACGGACATGAACTTCCGCTGGCTGTCGGAGTAATACGCGATGTCGAAGCTCCGACTTACGACAAAGAAGTGGAAGCCCAAGTAAACGCGGTTCGTTCGAAAAAACCGAATAAAACGTTGCGTGATCTTCTGCTCGAAGGCGAAACGTGGGAGGTGAAATAAAATAAATTCTCCCTTCTTTATAAAAATGAAAAACGAGAGGCAAAACTTATTTTGCCTCTCGTTTTTCATTTGAGCAATGATTCCCGATTGCACCACTCGGATAGATTTTTCATCTCGAAACACAAGGTATTTCTCGGAAGTGCGAGAAAAGTATTCGGAAATTATCCGAAATATTCTTCCCCTTACAATCATCAAATAAATTCATAAAAGATTCTTGGTATCGGTTCGGAATGACAGTCAAATGTCATTCCGAGACGCAATGCTCCGAAGAATCTCCCTCGAAACGAGTCTATTGTAAAATCTCTCACATACGTTCGAGATAACAAGCCATGTCATTCTGAATGGAACGAAGTGAAATGAAGAGTCTCAACCGATAGAGAGCGGGAGATTCCTCGCCAACGCTTCGGAATGACAAAAATCAAAAAAAAGAATCACTCATAAATGAGGGAAGAAAGCGCCGATTCATCGAAAATTTCATTTGCCACATCACAAAGTTCGGTAGCAGAAACCGCTTCGATACGTGTAAATGCTTCTTCGAGCGAATCGTATTTTCCGTAATGCAAAAAGGCCTTTCCCATACCCAAAGCCATATTCTCGTTGTTCTCAGTACCGACGGCGATTTGCCCCATAAACTGTCGTTTGGCCGTCGATAACTGCAATCCCGAAAGAGGTGCTTGGCGCAACCGACGCAATTCGCGATGCAAAAGAGAAAGACAACGATCCACCTTCGAAGGGTCGGTACCGAAATACACGGCAAACACTCCTGTATCGGTATAGGTAGTAACAGAAGACTCCACTGTATATACATATCCCGTTTTCTCCCGCAGGGCTATATTCAGCCGGCTATTCATACCGGGACCGCCCAACAGATTGTTTAACAGAAACAGAGCCGTGCGCCGACCGTCGAACATATCATAAGCCCGATTCCCAACCAAGACATGTGCCTGATGCGTATCGAGCGACACGCGGCGATTGAATGGCTCATACTCACCGGGCGGGGTACGTCGCAAAGCGACTTCTCCTCCCGAAGCCTCGCCCATGTAGCGGGAAAGA
>HF999713.1:2752-24561 GCA_000434215.1 Bacteroides sp. CAG:144 | reverse complement strand
TATAATGGCGGTTCATAAATCGACGACCATCGCCCGACTTAAATGACAGTAACGTATCACGATCACCTAAAATATTATGACCCAAAGCATGACGACCGAAAAGAAAATTCTCAAACTCATCATAAATCAATTCCGAAGGAGTATCCCGATACGAATTTATTTCATCGAGAATCACCTCCGTTTCCCGTTCCACTTCGGCCTCGGGAAATTGGGAATGAAGGATAAGATCGCTCATCAGGTCGACTGCCCGGGAAAAATGCTCGGAAAGAAAAATCGAATAAATTACCGTCTCTTCTTTTGCCGTATAAGCATTCAATTCCCCGCCCACATTCTCCATACGGTTCAGTATATGCCATGACTTGCGCCGCAACGTCCCTTTAAACAGCAAATGCTCCACAAAGTGTGCTAATCCTTCTTCTCCCTTCTCCTCGTCGCGCGAACCCGTATTTACGGCAAATCCCGCATACGAAACTTTTGAAGGGACAAACTGATATATCATACGCAACCCGTTAGGCAATGTATATGTCGAATAATCGGTCATGCTAGAAATTTTTACCCGACAAAAGTACGATAATAAAACGACGGTCGGAAAAGAAAAATAAAGAGAGGAGTAGAAATTTGGAAAAGAAAAAAAGATTCACAAGAAAAAATATGTACCTTCGTAAAACAATTCACATAAACTCAAACCGTTCTACAAAAACATGACTTCGCAAAAACAGATGCAGGAGATTCTGCAACAAGAAGCAAAAGCCATTCTGAATATACCGATCAATGACCAATACGAAAAAGCCGTATCTCTCATCATCGCTCAAGTACATGAAAAAAAAGGCAAACTCGTAACCAGCGGTATGGGCAAAGCCGGACAGATCGCCATGAACATCGCCACGACCTTCTGTTCGACCGGCATTCCGGCTGTATTTTTACACCCCAGCGAAGCCCAACACGGAGACTTGGGCATATTGCAGGAAAACGACGTCATGCTGGTCATCTCCAACTCGGGCAGGACACGGGAGATTCTCGAACTTCTGATACTGGCCAAACGATTGAGGCCCGAATTGAAATTTATCGTCATCACCGGAAACAACAGCAGCGAACTGGCACAGAAAGCCGATGTCTGTCTTTATACCGGAGCCCCGACAGAAGTCTGTCCTTTGGGGCTTACCCCCACGACCTCAACGACGATGATGACCGTCATCGGCGATATTCTCGTCGTAAGCACCATGCAAGAGACGGGATTCGACGCCACACAATATGCCTTGCGACACCACGGTGGCTATTTGGGGCAACGTTCCCGAGAACAATCGGAACACGAATCGAAATAAAATCTTTTATGCGTAAAGTTATCGGCATCGGAGAAACCATTTTCGACATCATCTTCAAAAACGGTCTTCCCACACAAGCCGTCCCGGGAGGTTCCACGTTCAATTCCATGATTACACTGGGGCGACTGGGTGTCCCGACACGATTCATTACCGAAGTAGGAAACGATACGGTCGGAAAGATCATTCTCGATTTCATGCACAAAAACAATTTGTCGACCGAGAATGTCGATATATTTGACGATGGGTATGCCCAATCGCCCATTTCTCTGGCTTTTCTCGACGAGAATAACGACGCCCGATACTCTTTTTATCACCATTTTCCACAGAAACGGCTCGACTTCTTATGGCCTTCTGTCGAAGCCGACGACCTCGTTATCTTCGGCTCCTATTATGCCGTCGATCCCCTGTTGCGAGAAAAAATACAGGAATTCATCTCTTACGCCCGAGAACAAAACGCCATCATCTATTACGATATCAACTTCCGGAAATCGCACGCCCATGAAGCAATGCGCATCATGCCTGCCTTTATCGAAAATCTCGAATATGCCGATATCGTACGCGGATCGGCCGAAGACTTTGAAACGTTACTGAACGAAACCGATGCCGAAAAACTCTACCGAAATCGCATCTCATTCGACACGCCCAACTTTATCTACACCGACGGGGCAAATGGTGTAGACATCTTCTGCCGTACCGGGCATAGCCACATCGATACTCCTCCCATAAAAACACTCAGTACGATAGGCGCCGGAGATAATTTTAACGCAGGAATACTCTTCGGCTTGCTGCAAAACGATGTTTCCCGCGAACAGCTTTCAGGGTTGTCACTCGAAAAGTGGATAAAGGTTATAAATCACGGAATATCTTTTGCCTCAGAAGTTTGTCAATCTTACGAGAACTATATTTCACCCGAATTTGTCCTTCGCTATAAACAAGAACATCGTTGAAGATTTATTTTTTATCCGGTATTAATAATCATTAAAGGAATTAAAGTTTCAATCCATATCTAAATATTTGACTACCTTTGTCTTAATACAATCGGAATCACACATGACGAAACACATTTCCAAATGTCTTTTGGCAATACTTATTGCTTTGACGGCTTGTACGCCAAAATTGACTGATATAGAGGCGATTTGCGAAAATATCAATGATTCGCACTATATCATCAAGTGGGAAGTTTGGCCCGACGTACATGGTCATGTGGATATATACGCATCGACTGATCCCAAAAAATTCGACCTCGAAAGCCAACCGATAGCCCGATGTAAAATCTCCGACAAGATCTGCGACATCAATGTCGATAAAACACCCCAAGCCCGATATTATTTTCTACTACAATTCAACAACCGCTACAATTATATCGTTGCCACACGGGCTCCCCGGATCAAGAATATTTGTAATCTGCGAGACTTAGGAGGCTACGAAAATGAGCAGAAAAAAGTCGTAAAATGGGGATTCCTTTTCCGTTCGGGTTGTATACATAATGTCGACAGTACCGGAACAAAAAAATTGAACAGCCTCGGTATTCGTACACTGATCGACTTCAACGACCATTCGCGTTTCTCCATACCGGACTCCGGTCTAAAAATCGGACAGATAAAACACCTGCCCATCAATCTCATTACGACAAGCCACATCTACGAACGATTGAAAAACGAAACCTTGCGTCGGGGCGATGCCAATATTTTCCTGCAAGACCTATTCATTACGCTTATCGATTCGGGCAAACCTCTTTACCGGGAGATGTTCGATATATTGCTCGACGAAGACAACTATCCGGTCATACTCAGCGACAAGTTCGGGAAAGACTATGTAGGCTTTGCCAGCGCACTCATACTCTCCGCCTTGAATATCCCCGAAGAGACTATCTACGACGACTTTATCCTCAGTAACCAATACCTCGACCGCCGAGCCATATCGTTCGATTGCGCCGAATGCTCGACCGATACACAAGAGGCAGCCACTGCCCTCATGACCGTACGCAAGCGGCAACTCTTCTGCGCCATACGCCGTATTAAACAACGATATGGGAGTCTCCAACAGTACCTCCGGGAAGAGATGGACCTCACTCCCGAAAAACAGGAAAAACTGCAAGACATTCTCCTTTATTAATCTGCAAACACCTTATTTCTACATCACCGAATTATTCTATCGAATAGTTCAAATCCCGAATTAATCACTTACCTTTGCAGGCAAAATCTTTGCCTCCGGTCTGTCAACCACCGATTTCTTGCCGCCTACACCTCGCAAAAATCGCCCGCAGCGGCTACGCGAAGAGAAATCTGTTATCCATTAATACGACATCACTTATGAAGACTTTCGAAGAATTGGGCGTATGTCCCGAAATTCTCAAAGCCATTACCGAACTCGGGTATGAACATCCCATGCCCGTACAAGAAGAAGTAATTCCTTTGTTGCTCAATGAAAAAACCGACATCGTCGCCCTTGCACAGACAGGTACGGGAAAAACGGCAGCATTCGGTTTGCCTGTCATACAGAAAACCGACCTTTCGGTCAATCAACCCCAAACACTCATTCTCAGCCCCACCCGCGAATTGTGCCTGCAAATAGCTGGCGACCTCAACGATTACTCGGCGCATATCGACGGGCTGAAAATTCTTCCCGTATACGGGGGATCGAGCATCGAAAGCCAAATACGTACACTCAAAAAAGGCGTACACATAATCGTCGCTACACCCGGCCGCCTCATCGACTTGATCAACAGAGGTATGGTACAACTCGACCGGGTACATACCGTGATTATGGACGAAGCCGACGAGATGCTCGACATGGGATTTACCGAAAGTATCAACGAAATACTTTCGAGAGTTCCCGACGAACGAAGTATGCTACTTTTCTCGGCCACCATGCCGCCCGACATAGGCCGTATCGCAAAAAAATACATGCATTCTCCCCGGGAAATCGTTATCGGCAGCAAAAACGAAGGGGCAAAGAATGTAAAACACATCTACTATCTCGTACACGCCAAAGACAAATATCTGGCCCTGAAACGTATTGCCGACTACTATCCCAGCATATACGGCATCATCTTCTGCCGCACCCGGCTCGAAACACAAGAAATAGCCGACGCACTGATAAAAGACGGATACAATGCCGACTCTTTGCACGGCGACCTTTCGCAACAACAACGCGACGCTGTCATGCAAAAGTTCCGGCTTCGCAATCTGCAACTGCTCGTTGCAACCGATGTTGCCGCCCGGGGACTCGATGTCGACAACCTTACGCACGTCATCAACTACGGATTGCCCGAAGACATAGAAACCTATACGCACCGCAGCGGACGTACCGGACGGGCAGGTAAAACAGGTACGTCTATCGCCATCATACACGTCAAGGAGAAACGTCGTATGCGGGATATAGAACGCATTATCGGCAAAAAGTTCGAAAAAGGCACCATACCTACCGGAAAACAGATCTGCGAAAAACAGCTCTATAACCTCATAGACCGCATAGAAAAAGTCAAAGTCAACGAGGAAGAAATCGCCTCTTACCTGCCCATCACCCTGAAACGCCTCTCTTGGCTGTCGACCGAAGACCTCGTGAAACGGGTCGTATCGCTCGAATTCAACCGGCTCATCGATTACTATGCCGATGCAGCCGAACTCGATATTCCCGAAGAAAACACCCCCCGGGAGAAAAAAGAAGGGGAGCGTTCACATAACCGGAACAGAAAAACAGCTCCGGGATTTTCCCGTCTGCGCATCAATCTGGGTAAGGCCGACGGATTCTATCCCAATACGCTCATCGATATGATAAACCGAAATATTCCCGGACGGATAGCCATCGGGAAAATAGACATTCTACCCGATTTTTCGAGATTTGAAATCGAAGAAAACGAAGCCCACCGCGTCATAGCCATGCTCAAAAATCTCGACTTTTTCGGCAAACGCATACAAGTGGGAACAGATTCCACAGTCGGTCGGCAAGACAATCCCGATAAAGAAAAACAGCAATTCCATCGAAAAAAGAAAGAGTACGAATCCGCCAAGCCGAGACACAAAGGGCATACGTTCGACGAAAGGAAGGGGAAAAACAACAACTATTCGGGAAAGAAAGCACACAAAAATAAGTAATTAAGATATCCGAAGCATAAAATATTTTGTACTTTTGTTTCGCTAAAAACAAAAATACATGCGATCACCATCGATTTTCAATCTGTATTTCTCCCGCAGGCAACATAGCCATGACCGATATGCAGAGCATGGCGACACCATACAGAAAAAGCAGTTGGACTATTTGCTGCATGCGGCACGAAATACAGAAATAGGCAAACGATACGGTTTCAGCGACATAAAGAGCTATTCCGATTTCGCATCTCGTATTCCTGTCATCGATTACGAAGGGATAAAACCGTATGTCGACCGTATGCTTCGCGGAGAAAACAACCTGATATGGCCGTCGAAAATAAAATGGTTTGCCAAATCGTCCGGAACAACCAACGACAAAAGCAAATTCATTCCCGTAAGCAGCGAATGCTTGAAAAAATGCCACTATCAGGGTGGATTCGATGTCGTAGCAACTTATTTTCGGAACTATCCTCACAATAAACTCTTCTTTGGGAAAAGCCTTATTCTGGGAGGCAGCCACGCCATAAATCCACTGTCGCCGGGTATCTCGTGCGGAGACCTCTCGGCAGTACTGCTGCAAAACAGCAGCACATTCGTAAACTGCATGAGAGCGCCCAAACTGAAAATCGCCCTGATGAGTGAATGGGAAGCAAAAATAAAAGCGATTGTCGAAGATACGATGCACCGCAATATCGTCAGCCTTTCCGGTGTTCCCTCGTGGATGATGACTCTCATCAAGCGTATTTTACAGGAAAGCGGTGCGCAAAACCTATGCGAAATATGGCCCAATCTCGAAGTTTTCTTTCACGGAGGTATCAGTTTTGAACCTTATCGCCGGTACTACAAAGAACTGATTCCGTCGACCGGCATGCACTATGTCGAGACTTACAATGCTTCGGAAGGATTCTTCGGCATACAAAACGAGCCAGAGAAACAGGATATGCTGCTCATGCTCGATTTGGGCGTATTCTTCGAATTCATTCCTTTGAACGAGCTCAATAGAGAAAATCCTCGTGTACTCCCTCCGTGGGAAATCGAAGTCGGCGGAAACTATGCCCTCGTCATATCTTCGACCAACGGATTGTGGAGATACCTCATAGGCGATACCGTAAAGATAACGTCGACCCACCCCATAAAATTTACAATTTCGGGACGTACCAAACACTTTATCAATGCCTTTGGTGAGGAGCTTATGGTATCAAATGCCGAAAAAGGATTGGCCAAAGCCTGCGAAAAAACAGGTAGCAAAGTTCTCAATTACAGTGCAGCACCCGTCTTCATGTCCGACAAAAGCCGGGGACATCACCAGTGGCTCATCGAATTTGAAAAAACTCCCGCCGACATCGATACGTTTGCCGACATACTCGACGAAGCATTACAGGAGGTAAACTCCGATTATGAAGCCAAACGCTACAAAGGTATCTTCCTCGACCGTCTCGAAATCGTTGTGGCACGCCCACACCTCTTCGACGACTGGTTACGCGAAAAAGGGAAACTGGGCGGACAGCACAAAATTCCCCGCCTGAGCAACAACCGGGAGCTGATAGAAGATATGCTGAAAATGAATCATTAACCGAAAAACTTCCCATAAGACCTATTACGAATGGAAAAGAATTTCAAACGAATACTCGTTACCACTGCCCTGCCTTATGCCAACGGGCCGGTACACATCGGCCACCTGGCCGGCGTGTATGTACCCGCCGATATTTATACCCGTTATCAACGGCTCAAAGGCCGCGACGTAATCCTCATCGGCGGCTCCGACGAACACGGTGTACCCATCACATTGAAAGCCCGTAAAGAAGGGGTTACTCCGCAAGATATCGTAGACCGTTACCACACGCTCATCAAAAAATCGTTCGAAGAATTCGGCATTTCGTTCGACATCTACTCCCGCACGACATCGAAAATCCACGAGAAAATGGCTTCGGATTTTTTCCGTACGCTTTACGACAAGGGAGAATTTATCGAAAAAGAGAGCGAACAATATTACGATGAAGAGGCCCAGCAATTTCTCGCCGACCGATATATCACCGGTACATGTCCCCATTGTAAAAACGAACATGCTTACGGCGACCAATGCGAGGCCTGCGGTACGTCGCTCAATGCCACCGACCTCATCAATCCCAAATCGACCATCAGTGGCAGTACCCCCGTACTGCGGAAAACGAAACACTGGTACTTACCGCTCGACCGTTACGAAGGGTTCTTGCGACAATGGATTCTCGAAGGACATACCGAATGGAAACCGAACGTGTACGGACAATGCAAATCGTGGCTCGATATGGGCCTGCAACCCCGTGCCGTGAGCCGCGATCTCGATTGGGGTGTACCCGTACCCGTAGAAGGAGCCGAAGGCAAAGTGCTGTATGTATGGTTCGATGCCCCTATCGGCTATATTTCCAATACCAAAGAGCTTCTCCCCGACACGTGGGAGCGTTACTGGAAAGACCCGGAAACCAAACTCGTACATTTCATAGGAAAAGACAACATCGTATTCCACTGCATCGTGTTCCCGGTCATGCTCAAAGCCGAAGGCAGCTATATCCTCCCCGAAAATGTGCCCGCCAACGAATTTCTCAATCTCGAAGGCGACAAAATATCGACATCGCGTAACTGGGCCGTATGGCTGCACGAGTACCTCGAAGAATTTCCGGGGAAACAAGATGTGCTCCGTTACGTCCTCACCGCCAACGCTCCCGAGACTAAAGACAACGATTTTACATGGAAAGACTTCCAAGCCCGCAACAACAACGAATTGGTCGCCATTCTCGGGAATTTCATCAATCGGTCATTGGTCCTTACACATAAATATTTCGACGGGAAAGTACCTGCTGCCGGAGAGCTGACCGACTATGACCGGGAAACGTTACGAGAATTTTCCGACGTCAAAGGCCGACTCGAAAGCGGTATCGAAAACTACCGTTTCCGCGATGCACTGAAAGAGGCGATGAATCTCGCCCGTATTGGTAATAAATATTTGGCCGACACCGAACCGTGGAAACTGGCCAAAAGCGATATGAACCGCGTCGCGACAATCCTCAATCTCGCCTTGCAGATCTCTGCCAATCTGGCTATCGCCTTTGAACCGTTCCTGCCTTTCTCCGCTCAAAAAATACGCACGATGCTGGGCATGACCGTTACCGAATGGGATATGCTGGGACACACCGATATTCTCGAAACCGGCACTCAGCTGGCTGCCCCCGAACTTCTCTTCGAGAAAATCGATGACAACGTTATCGAAGCGCAAATCAAAAAACTGCAAGATACCAAAATCGCCAACGAAAAAGCCAACCACGTAACCGAACCTATCGCCCCGACGATCGAGTTCGACGACTTCACCAAGCTCGACATTCGCGTGGGAAAAGTTTTGGAGTGCCAGAAAGTACCCAAAGCCGATAAACTCCTTCAATTCAAAATAGACGACGGATTGGGGGGACGTACCATCATCTCGGGCATCGCCAAGCATTACCGTCCCGAAGATCTTGTCGGCAAACAAGTATGCTTCGTTGCCAACCTCGCACCGCGTAAACTCAAAGGTATCGAATCGCAAGGCATGATACTATCGGCCGAAGATGCCGACGGCCGCCTTGTCGTCGTCTCTCCTCAGGACGACGTAGCCTCCGGTTCGTGTGTAAAATAACCCTTGAATCATCTCCACCCCGGTTTCCGATCGGGGTGGAATTTTTTCTCCATTATGTCCGATACCCTGAAAAAGAGAACGCTCAACGCCCTTGTTTGGAGTTTCATCGACAAATGCGGGCAACAACTTCTTTATTTCATATCGGGTATTATTCTCGCCAATCTCCTCACACCCGAAGATTACGGCAAAATAGGCGTTCTCACGCTCTTTATCACACTCTCGGGCATCTTGGTCGACAGCGGATTCGGATCGGCTCTTATTCGCAAAAAAAAAGCCACAGAAACCGATTACAGCACGATATTCTTCTTCAATCTCGCCATCAGCGTTTTTTTCTATCTCATTCTCTTCTTTGCCGCTCCGCTCATCGCCGATTTTTTTGAAATACCGTCCCTGACCCTTATTGCCCGCATACTGTTCATCTCCATCATTTTTCAAGGCTTCGGACTCATTCAGCAAGTGCGGCTCACCAAGCATATAGCCTTCACCCACTTGGCTCGTATCAATATCATAGCGATACTCGCAGGTTCGACCGTCGCCATCGTCTACGCTTACCGGGGCGGCGGTGTATGGGCACTTGTCATACAACAACTGCTTATCACCCTGCTTCGCACGATACTGCTTTGGGTATACGGGCACTGGTATCCCACCGTCGTATTCAGTCCGAAATCGATACGGGAATTTTTGGCATACAGCAGCCACCTGATAGGAACAGGTGTGCTGAATGCCGTTTACAACAATATCTACCCTATGCTCATCGGGAAGGGATACAGTACGGCTTCGGTCGGGTTTTATACACAAGCGCACCGATTCCAAGAAATACCCTCATCGCTTGTCGCCACGATTTTCCGCAGCGTCGCTTTTCCCGTGCTTTCGACAATCAATGACGAACCCGAACGCATGATACGCATCTTCGGGAAGTATATCCGCACGATTTCCTTTTTTATTTTCCCCGTAATGGTTCTCTTTATCGTTATCGCCGAGCCTCTTGTACTGGTGCTTCTCTCGGAAAAATGGGCAGCGGCGATTCCCTTCCTGCAACGCTTGTGTATAGCAGGTGCTTTCTCGCCTTTCATCATTTTGTACTACGACTTGTTCAATACCATAGGGAGATCGGACATAAATCTGAAAACCGAAATCGTCAAAAAAATTCTGCTGACGGTCGGCATATTTTTCTGTTTCGGAAAAGGCATCATCGCACTCATCTGGTTATGGGTCGCATACACGCTCGCTTCGCTTGCGGCATCGATGTGGCTCGGGCAACATTTCACCTCCTACCGCGCCACACGTTTTGTCCGTGATATCATTCCTTGCCTTTTGCTCTCTGTCTTCGCCGGAATCATAGCTTGGGGGGTGTTCCTATCATGTACTTCGCTCCTCGGCCGGCTCATAGCCCCACTCCTCGTCTTTACCGTCGTCTATCTACTGGGAACCTATACAGCCCGGGTCGAAATATGGAAAGAGTTTTTTAAATGGAAAACCGAACGGAATAAATAGGCTCATGCAACTGACGCCCGAAAATCAATCAAGATATGAAAACGCCACTTTTTTCGATTATTACGATCACCTTCAATGCTGAATCGACACTCGAACCGACACTGTGCTCGGTAGCCGCACAACAAGAAAACGATTACGAATACCTCATCGTCGACGGAGCTTCGAAAGACGGCACAGTCGCTCTGGCCCGACAATACGACTGTGTTACCCGCATCATAAGCGAACCCGACCGAGGTCTCTACGATGCCATGAACAAAGGTATCAAAGCAGCTACCGGTGAATATCTCGTTTTTCTCAACGCAGGAGATTCTCTTTATGCACCCGATACGTTGAAAAAATTACACGATTTCATCGGGGAAAACCGTCCCGATATTCTCTATGGCGAGACGGCAATAGTAGATAGCGACCGACGTTTTATCGCTATGAGACGACTGAAAACGCCCGAAAAACTCTCGTGGAAAAGTTTCAGAATGGGTATGCTCGTCTGTCATCAGGCATTCATTGTCCGCAGGGAATTGGCACCGCTCTATGATCTCTCATACCGTTTCTCGGCCGATTTTGACTGGTGTATTCGTTGCATGAAAAAAGCCCGCACGATAGCAAACACCCACCTTACCCTCATCAACTACCTCAACGAAGGAGTTACGACACGCAATCACAAAGCATCGCTCAAAGAGCGTTATCGCATCATGGTCAAATACTATGGATTCATATCCGTTTCTTTGCTACATCTGTGGTTTGCTGCACGTTACTATACCACCCGACTATTGGGAAAACAGGTGTAACAAAAGAGTTGAACCCATACAAAAAATCCGGAGATGACAGCATCGACCGAATTTCTGTTTTAACAGACACGTTCCCGCTACGAACGTTTCATATATCGGGCTCTTTCTTCGGGCGTAAACTTCTCGATGGCATATCGCAACATGGTACGGGGCATACGATTATAACGAGTTTCTAAAAAATCGACCAATACCGCCTTATCGCGCTTGCCTATCTCACGCAACATCCAACCGACAGCCTTCTGTATAAGGTCGTGCGGATGCAAGAGCAATACATCGGCCAACTGCAACGTATCGGAAAAATCCCTGTTACGGATAAACTTCCACGTGGAAACAATCGATATGCGCTGTTCCCAAAGCGTACCTTCTCCGGCCAATTTATAAAGCAACGAACGTTCCTTGTTTTGTAAATAAAACCCGATGATCTCATAAGCCGAAAGGTCGACCAAATCCCAATTATTGATATACGTCGTATGCGACAAATAGAGCGAAACGATTTTTTCTCGAATACGTTCGTCTCCTTTAGAAAACTGTTGCACCCAGACAAGCAAGGCCAGCAAACGACACTCATGTACCGTATCACGCAACAGCGGCAATACCTCTTCGGGAGACAATTTCGGAGCAAAATCTCGGGCGATTTTACGCACCTCGGGCACACGCACACCGATGAAACGATCGCCTTCGCCATAAGCCCCGGCCCCGGTCTTAAAAAAACGTAGCGCCGTCGCAGCATAAGTTTCGGAAGCACAAGAAAAAAGGGTTTCACGCACCTCTAAAACAGCGTGAGGAAAAATGCCATCGAACGATTTCATCGGTAAAACTATATCTGATTGACCTTATCGATAGGGCCTCCCTCAAAAAAATGAATGATATTGCGGGAAACATGGGCCGCCATTTCATGACGGATTTCGACCGTCTGTGTTCCCGTGTGCGGAGTCATCACCACATTGTCGAGCTGCGTGAGTTCGGGTATGGGATAATTTCCGTACTCGAAAACATCGAGACCGGCTGCCCATATCTGCCCCGTACGTAAAGCCTCGGCGAGAGCCTGCTCATCGACAAGCGGCCCCCGGGCGGTATTGATAAGTATTGCCGTAGGTTTCATCATTCTCAGGGCACAGGCATCGATAAGATGGTAAGTATCGGTATTATGCGGAGCATTAAGAGAAACCACATCGGCAGTACGCAACAACTCATCGAAAGGAAGATAGGTTGCTTTATACTCCTGCTCGACAACCTCATCGAGGCGATGCCGATTGTGATACACGATTTTCATACCGGCAGCGATAGCACGGCGAGCCAAAGCGCGGCCTATACGCCCCATACCGACGATTCCCAATGTTGCCCCATAAAGAGAATGCCCGAGATTGGCAAGCAGCTCAACTTTTACCGAACCGGGAATGCGCAACCGGCGATCGAGTTCCGATATACGGCGGCTGGCGGCCAGCAATAAACCCATTGCTTGATCGGCCGTAGGCTCGGTTACCGGATCGGGTGTATTGGTTACTTGTATCCCTTTGAGGGTTGCATAAGCTATATCGATATTATCGTACCCCACAGCATAGTTCGAGACGATTTTCAATTTCGGAGCTGCGTCCATAAGACGCTTATCGACCGGAAAGTTATACATCGATTGCAAAGCGTCATAATCGGCAATCATGTCCAACACTTCATCGTAAGAAAACGACTCGACCCCTTCGGGCGGAAATGTTACATCGTATTTTTGCATCAATTCGGCATAGCCGTCGCGCCACATATTGTAAGTAACCAATACTTTCTTCTTTTCCATAATCGTAAAATTTGGGTACAAAAATAGCGATTTTTCCTTCCAAGAGAAAGTTATCTCCTGTTTTCCCATGCATAAAATTTATATAAATCCACCTGAAACGAGCACTCTGACAAATCGCAAATACTCCTCATTTTTCTTTCCGGCCTCACATAAAAAATCTATTTTTGCAGAAACTACCACAAAAACACGAGTCATGGTTCTGAATTATATCTGGATCTTTTTTTTCATCACCGCATTTGTCGTTGCCGTCATACAAACACTCTTCTACGGCAACCTCGACATTTGGAACGAAATCATGAACTCGACATTCTCTTCGGCCAAAACTGCCTTTGAAATATCCCTGGGATTGACCGGCGTTTTATCTCTATGGCTGGGATTGATGAAAATCGGCGAACGCGGCGGCGTCATCGCCACATTTTCCCGTTGGATAAGCCCTCTCTTCACCCGGTTATTTCCCGAACTCCCCAAAAATCACCCGGCTTTCGGTTCTATCTTTATGAATATATCGGCCAATATGTTGGGGCTCGACAATGCCGCAACACCATTGGGACTGAAAGCCATGAAAGAGATGCAGGAAGTCAATCCCCATAAAGAAACGGCCAGCAATCCCATGATTATGTTTCTCGTGCTGAACACGACAGGACTGACCATCGTTCCTCTCGGCGTCATGGTATATCGGGCGCAAATGGGTGCGGCCAACCCATCGGACATCTTTCTACCCATACTCATCGCCACTTTCTGCTCGACACTCGTAGGCCTTATAGCCGTATGCATAAAGCAACGCATCAATCTATTCGACAAAGTAATACTCGGAACCATCGGCGGTCTCACGATACTTATCGGCGGAATACTTGTTCTTTTCGCTCAACTCCCGCCCGAAAAAGTCTCGCTTTACTCGGGATTCGGTGCCAACTGTCTATTGTTTTCCATCGTTACCGGGTTTCTCATATCGGGCATACATAAGAGAATCAATGTCTACGAAGCCTTTATAGAAGGAGCCAAAGAAGGATTCAAAACCGCCGTTACCATTATTCCCTACTTAGTGGCGATACTTGTCGCCATTGCAGTATTCCGGGCTTCGGGTGCTATGGATTTTTTTATTGCCGGCATTACCCGGGCCATAGAAGCGATAGGTATCGACTCCGATTTCGTCGGAGCGTTGCCGACGGCCCTGATGAAGCCGCTGAGCGGCAGCGGGGNNNGCCGCTGAGCGGCAGCGGGGCTCGCGGAATGATGGTCGACGCCATGTCGACTTACGGAGCCGATTCTTTTGTCGGCCGCGTTGCATCGACCATACAAGGTTCGACCGACACGACATTTTATATCCTCGCCGTATATTTCGGCAGCGTAGGCATACGCAATACCCGTTACGCCGCCGGTTACGGATTGCTGGCCGACTTGGCCGGCATCATAGCTGCCATCGCCGTCTCTTATGTCTTTTTTCATTGAAAATGACCGTATAGCCGATAGAAAAGAGATACGCCAAAGAAGCATTTTCCCGACACAGCCGGCCGATTATCCATACAAAACATTACCTTTGTACGTTTTTTTGCACAAACAATATAACTATGGCTATCAGCTATTATGCCGAAGATGTAAAACTCCCGGCCCTCCGTAAAAGAGAGACCAATGAATGGATACGTACCATAGCCTCTCTCTACGATAAAAAATGCGGTGATATCGCATATATCTTTTGTTCTGACGAGAAAATACTCGACGTCAACAAAGAATATCTGCAACACGACTACTATACCGACGTCATCACATTCGATTACACCGAAGCCAACCGTATAAGCGGAGACATATTCATCAGCCTCGACACGATTCAGAGCAATGCCGAGTCATTCGGCACTGCTTACGGGGAGGAACTATACCGCATTCTTATACACGGCGTGTTGCACCTATGCGGAATCAACGACAAAGGCCCGGGAGAACGAGAAATCATGACACAAAAAGAAAACGAGGCTCTCGCATTGTTACCAGAAGGGCTGAAAACAACAATACAACAACTGCAACGGAAATAAACAATGAGATTTGATTACGATGTAATTGTAGTGGGTGCGGGACATGCCGGTTGCGAAGCAGCGGCAGCAGCAGCACGGCTGGGGTCGGAAACGCTTCTTATCACGATGGATATGAACAAGATAGCTCAGATGAGTTGCAATCCGGCCGTGGGTGGTATCGCCAAAGGTCAAATCGTGAGGGAAATCGATGCACTAGGCGGACAAATGGGTATAGTAACCGATAAAACAGCCTTGCAATTCCGCATGTTGAACCGTTCGAAAGGCCCGGCCATGTGGAGTCCTCGTGCGCAAAGCGACCGCCAAAAGTTCATTCAGACATGGCGCGAAGTTTTAGAAAACACCGACCATCTCTCTATTTGGCAAGACGGTGTTAAACAGCTGATATTCAACAAAGAAGGAGCCATATCCGGAGTTATTACCAACATGGAGGTAACCTTCCGGGCCAAAGCGGTCGTTCTCACGTGCGGAACATTCATGAACGGACTCATGCACATAGGCAGAGTACAACTTAAAGGGGGCCGCGTAGCCGAACCCGCCTCATACGGCATAACCGAACAATTGATAGAAAAGGGGTTCACCGCCGGACGAATGAAAACCGGAACCCCTGTGCGTATCGACGGACGGAGCGTACATTACGACCTTATGACCGTACAGGAAGGAGAAAACGACTTCCACAAATTTTCCTATCTCGACAGCGTGCATCGCACGCTGCAACAAAGGAACTGCTGGATTACCTATACCAATGAAACCGTCCACGACATTTTGAGAGAGGGATTGCCCGATTCGCCCCTCTTCAACGGACAAATCAAAAGTATCGGTCCCCGGTATTGCCCCAGCATCGAAACAAAAATTGTAACTTTTCCCGATAAAACCGAGCATCAGCTTTTCCTCGAACCGGAGGGAGAAAGCAGCCAAGAATTATACCTCAACGGCTTCTCTTCTTCATTGCCTCTCGATATACAGTTACGAGCATTACAAGCAATACCGGCCTTCAAAGACATTCGCATTTATAGGCCGGGATATGCTATCGAATACGATTATTTCGACCCTACCCAGCTCACCCACACTCTCGAAACAAAGGCCGTTCGCAACCTTTTCTTTGCCGGTCAAATCAACGGAACGACAGGATATGAAGAAGCAGCCGGACAAGGTCTCATAGCCGGGATCAACGCCCACCTGCGTTGCCATAGCAACAAAGAATTCGTCTTAGGTAGGGACGAAGCCTATATCGGAGTACTCATCGATGACCTCGTTACCAAAGGCGTCGATGAGCCGTACCGCATGTTTACATCACGAGCCGAATACCGTATATTACTCCGTCAGGACGACGCCGATATGCGGCTCACCCCAAAAGGCCATGAGCTGGGATTGGCCGATAATACACGTTTCGATCTCCTTGCCGAAAAAAGAGAACACCGGGATCGATTGATTCGATTTGCACAAGAACATTCGGTAAAAATGAATCAAGTAAATCCGGCTCTTGAACAGGCCGGTTACACGCCGATGAAACAAGGCATGAAACTCATCGACCTTATTTTACGACCGCAACTCGATATAAGAACCATTGCCGAATGGATTCCCGCCCTGAAAGAACAACTCGATAAGATTCCCACCCGGCAGGAAGAAATCATAGAAGCTGCCGAGATATGTATCAAATACGAAGGGTACATCGAACGGGAAAAACTCATTGCCGATAAAATTGCCCGACTTGAAAATATACGCATCAAAGGCAAATTCGATTACAGTACAATACAACAAATATCTATCGAAGCGCGTCAAAAACTGGCAAAGATCGACCCGGAGACAATCGCCCAAGCATCGCGTATTCCCGGGATTTCTCCCAGCGACATCAACATTCTTTTGATATTATTAGGAAGATAATGTTCCACGTGGAACAAATACTATAATATATGGATACAGAATATATCAAAAATCAAGTAAGAGACATTGTAGACTTCCCGACAAAAGGAGTCGTATTCAAAGACCTCACAACTGTATTGAAAAATGCCGAGGCTCTTAAAATGATCAGCGACGAACTTTATGACAAATATAAAAATTCGGGAATTACCAAAGTCGTCGGTATAGAATCACGCGGATTTATTTTGGCCTCCATAGTTGCCTATAAACTGAATGCCGGATTTGTCCCTATCCGCAAGCCGGGTAAACTTCCTGCTCTCACGTGGAGCGAAAGCTACAACAAGGAATACGGAAGCGATACGATAGAAATACACCAAGACGCCATTAGCGAGGACGACGTCATATTATTGCACGATGACGTTCTGGCCACCGGAGGCACAATGGTAGCAGCATACCACTTATTAAAGAAATTCAACCCCAAACATATTTACATCAACTTCCTGACGGAAATTGTTATGCTTAATGGTCGTAAAGATTTTCCGGTCGATGTCGAAATCGATTCAATGATAAAACTCTGACTATACTTTGGCTACAAAAAACGAACATATACAACATATATTATCGCTCCTCCCCGATTCTCCCGGAGTATATCAATACTTCGACAAGGAAGGGAACATCATATATGTCGGGAAAGCCAAAAACCTAAAACGGCGAGTCAGCTCTTACTTCAATAAAAATCACGAATCGTTACGGACCACCATTCTGGTACGCAACATTTGCGATATAAAATATACGGTTGTCAAGAGCGAAGAAGATGCCCTGCATCTTGAAAACTCTTTTATCAAAGAGTACAAGCCACGATACAATGTCTTATTGAAAGACGATAAGACCTACCCGTGGATTACGATAAGAAACGAACATTTCCCTCGTGTATTCCTTACCCGCAAAGTCATTCACGACGGTTCGAAATATTACGGTCCCTATGCACATGTTCAACTCGCCCGTACCGTACTCGAACTGATCCGGTCTTTATTTCCTATCCGCACCTGTCCTCACCTACTCAGTCCCGAAAATGTGCGTAAACATCGTTACAAAGTCTGCCTGCAATATCATATAAAAAATTGCAAAGGACCATGCGAAGAAAGACAAAGCGAAGAGGAATACCTGAAAGACATTGACCAGATACGCCAAATTCTCAACGGAAATATCCAACAGCTTACCGACCATCTCAAAGAAGAAATGACGGCTCTCGCCGAACAGATGAAATTTGAGGAAGCGCAAGAGTTGAAAGAAAAATACCTGTTACTCGAAAAATATAAGGCTAAATCGGTTATAGTAAGTACAACGATACACAATGTTGATGTTTTTTCATACGAGGAGTCCGACAACGATGCTTATGTAAACTATTTACACGTACGCAACGGTTCCATCGTACAAAGTTATACTATCGAATACCGGAAAAGGCTCGATGAAAGCAGAGAAGAGATTCTATCCCTCGCCATCGCCGAAATGCGAAATCGCTTCAAAAGTTCATCGCGTGAAATAATCGTTCCGTTTTTACCCGAATCGGAATTTAAAGACACCACATTCACCGTCCCGCAACGGGGCGACAAACGCAAACTCCTCGAAGTTTCGGAACAGAATGTCAAACAGTATAAGATAGACAAACTCAAAAGCGCCGAAAAACTCAATCCCGAGCAGCGGGTTACCCGCATACTGTCGAGAGCACAAAAAGATTTCAGACTGCACAATCTGCCTATGCATATCGAGTGCTTCGACAACTCCAATATACAAGGTACATTGCCGGTATCTTCCTGCGTCGTATTCAAAAAAGCGAAACCATCGAAAAAAGACTATCGCCACTTCAACGTAAAAACGGTCGAAGGCCCCGATGACTTCGCATCGATGTATGAGGCAGTCTATCGACGCTATAAACGCCTCAGCGAAGAAAACCAACCCCTACCCGATCTTGTTGTCGTAGACGGAGGCAAAGGGCAACTCAGCGCTGCTTGCGAAGCCCTGCGGGATTTACAGCTCAACTTACCCATAATAGGTATCGCCAAACGGCTCGAAGAGATTTTCTTCCCCGACGATCCTATCCCGCTCTATCTCGATAAAAACAGCGAAAGCCTCCGCCTCATACAGCAGATGCGCGACGAAGCCCACAGATTCGGAATCACGCACCACCGCAACCGCCGCAGTAAGAATCAAGTAGAATCGGCACTCGATAAAATTCCGGGAGTAGGTACGAAAACAAGAGATTTACTGCTCTCCCGCTATAAAAGCGTAAAACGTATTAAAGAGGTTCCATTCGAAGAACTATCGCAATACATAGGACCCGTCAAAGCAAAACTCGTTCATGAGGCTCTAAAATAAAAACAATCTGAATATCAAATAATTACAATATAAAAGACAATTTATTAAATCAAGATGAGACTTATTATACAACGGGTCGCCCACGCTTCCGTAACCATAAACGGGAAAGAAAAATCGAGCATCGGAAAAGGATTGCTCATACTCGTCGGTATCGAAGATGCCGATGATACCACCGACGCCGAGTGGCTGTGCAAAAAAGTTGCGAATCTTCGCATTTTCGACGACGAAAACGGGGTTATGAATCTCTCGGTAAAAGACATCGACGGAGAAATATTGATAATCAGCCAATTTACCCTATTTGCATCGACAAAAAAAGGAAACCGCCCGTCGTATATCAGAGCTTCCAAGCCCCCTCATGCCATACCGCTGTATGAAACATTCTGCCGATATATCCGTGAAGAAACCGGGAAAGAAGCGGGAACCGGAGAATTCGGAGCCGATATGAAAGTAGAGCTGCTCAACGACGGCCCTGTAACGATATGTATAGATTCAAAGCAAAAAGAATAACTATGACACTGCAAGAAGCGCAAGAAAACGTCGACCGTTGGATCAAAGAATATGGTGTACGCTACTTCAACGAACTCACCAACATGGCCATTCTTACCGAAGAAGTCGGTGAAGTAGCCCGTATCATAGCCCGCCGATATGGAGAACAGTCATTTAAAGAAAGCGACAAGCAGATCGACTTGGCCGATGAACTGGCCGATGTCCTGTGGGTACTTATCTGTCTCGCCAATCAGACCGGCGTAGACCTGACCGAAGCGTTACAGAAAAATATCGACAAAAAAACGTCGCGGGACAACCGGCGACACAAAGAAAACGAAAAACTGAAATAAAGCCTTTTCATCGAAAAAACTCATAATATTTACGATATGGACCAGTACAACGAAATGCTGAAAGGTTACGACACCGACCTGCGAGACGATGAAATCTCTCAAATAACGGAAACAATCCTGCACGAAGGATTACGAGAAAACTGCAATGAAGAAGTTTACCGCTTCCTTTTCGGGTGCATCGACTTGACATCCTTGAATCCGACCGACAATCAAAATCAAATCGCCGAATTCACCCGACAAGTAAACGAACTGGACAATCAAAATCCCGAACTCAACCATGTCGCCGCCATATGCGTTTATCCCAATTTTGTAGAATGTGTACGCATGAACCTCGAAGTCTCTGATGTCAACATAGCAGCTGTTGCCGGAGGGTTTCCTTCTGCCCAAACATTTACCGAAGTAAAAATCGCAGAAGCCGCTCTCGCCGTTGCCGAAGGAGCCAACGAGATAGACATAGTCATGAACGTAGGACAATTTCTAAGTGGGGAATATGAAGATATTTGCGATGAAATCGCAGAAATAAAACACAGCTGTCATGGAGATGCCCGACTGAAAGTCATTCTCGAAACCGGAGCTTTGGGAAATTACAGCAACGTAAAAAAAGCGGCCCTACTCGCCATATATTCCGGTGCCGACTTTATCAAAACTTCTACCGGAAAACTGACTCCGGGTGCTACTCCCGAAGCTTTTTACGTCATGTGTACAGCCATCAAAGAGTACTACGAGAAAACACATACCCGCATCGGAATCAAGGCCGCAGGTGGAATCTCTACTACAACAGACGCCGTAAAATACTACACGATTGCCAAAAACGTATTGGGAGAAGAATGGCTCCATAAAGAGTTCTTCCGCATCGGAGCAAGCCGACTGGCCAGCCGCTTATTGGAATCGATAGTAGGTGCAGGAAAGAACTGAAATTTTCGATAAAACAGAGCTTTTTCGAATAATCACAGAAAGGGCCGTACTTGGTGAGTACGGCCCTTTCTCTATAATAAAATAAATATCAGCTTCGCAATTGGACTCTCTCAACAGAGGGAATTACTTTGCCCGGGAAATCGTATAATCGAAAACCGACATCAGAGATTCCGCTGCCGGAGAAGGGAAAAACGGCTCTAAATACCGACGTGCCTCATCGCGCAACTGTTCCATCACTTTCTCGGCATACTCTATTCCGCCATTTTCCACTGCAAATGCAACTAAACGCGAAATTTCATCTTCCGAAAGTTCCGGTTTCGCCACCAAACTTTTCATTTCTGCACACCGGGAACCCTCAGTATGCGTAAGGGCATATATCAAAGGTAAGGTTACTTTTCCCTCGGACAAGTCGCTGCGTGTCGGTTTTCCTATCTCACCGGCTGCGAAATAATCGAAAATATCGTCCTTTATCTGAAAACAAAGTCCCAACCGTTCTCCAACCCCTTTTACCGCCGATGTCTGTTCGGGCGACATACCCGATGTTAGGGCTCCTATATGCATACAAGCAATAAAAAGAGATGCTGTCTTTTGGCGTATCACATTGAAATAGGCCTTTTCATCGATAATTTCTCCATGAGAAACCTCGATCTGATCCATCTCTCCGCAAGCCAGTGTACGAC
>HF999713.1:0-2645 GCA_000434215.1 Bacteroides sp. CAG:144 | reverse complement strand
TGCAAGCACCGCAATGCGATTATCCCATATACCGTTTATCGTCGTTTTACCTCTGCGAAGTTTCGACTCATCTACAACATCATCGTGTATGAGCGTAGCATTGTGCAACAATTCCACAGCTGCCGCTCCATATATCGTTTCGGGCTTTATATCACCGACAAGACGAGCCGTAAGCAAAACGAGGATAGGTCTTATCTGCTTACCTTTCATCGAAAGATAATGGTCTACGATACAAGATAGTAAAGGACTTGTCGAAGAAAGTATCTGCACAATAACTTCGTTCAACCGTATCAACTCGCCTTCTATGGGCTGTTTAATCTTCGACAATATATCCATCGGTGATTTTTTAGTAGGTGCAAAGATAATGCAAACCGAGAGCAGAATAAAACGAACACACTCATTTTTTATGTCAAGCAATAGCTTTATCGGGTAAAACTATAAATAAAACAAAAAGATTTGGCAGAATTATCGTAAATTTACCTCGGAATATTTCCGAAACAGGGATTCCGTATCTCCTATTTTTAGAACTAACATCTCTCGACATGTCCGATAAACGACTTTTTCTACTCGATGCTTACGCCCTCATCTACCGGGCTTATTACGGTTTCATCAAAAATCCGCGTATCAACTCCAAAGGGGTAAACACATCGGCCATCTTCGGTTTTGTCAATACACTCGAAGAAGTCCTCCGTAAAGAGAACCCGTCGCACATCGCCGTCGGATTCGATCCTGCCGGTCCGACTTTCCGACATGAAGCCTATGAGAAATACAAAGCGCAGCGGGAAGAAACGCCCGAAGTAATCCGCCAGTCGGTACCCATTATCAAAGAGATCATTCGAGCCTATAATATACCCATTATAGAAGTCGCAGGATATGAAGCCGATGATGTAATAGGAACACTCGCCAAAGAAGCCGAAAAAGCCGGATTCGATACCTACATGATGACTCCCGACAAAGATTACGGCCAACTTGTCTCCCCACACATTTTTATTTATCGTCCGCAGTTCGGAAACAGCAATTTCGAAATACGGGGCGTCGACGAAATCAAAAACAAATACGGCATAGAACGACCCGAACAAGTCATCGACATCTTAGGTCTCATGGGCGACTCGTCGGACAATATTCCCGGTTGTCCCGGCATAGGAGAAAAAACGGCCGTCAAACTGGTACAAGAATTCGGCTCGATAGAAAATCTCCTCGACCACACCGACAACCTTAAAGGGGCTACCAAAACAAAAATAGAAACCCATGTCGAGGAAATACGATTTTCCAAATTCCTTGCCACGATAAAAATCGATGTTCCCGTCTCGTTCGACGAAGAAGCTCTACGACGCTCACCGATGAACGAAACCGCTTTACGCAAAATTTTCGAAGAACTTGAATTTCGGAATTTGACCGAAAGAATATTCGGGAAAAGCACATCGACACCCGTGATCGAAAACAAGCCTGTTCAAGGCTCGCTCTTTGATATATTTCCGACCGAAGGGACGGGCGAAGAAAAATATGCGACTCTCCGAGACATAAACTCCACCCCACACAATTACAAACTTGTTGAAAACGAAAAAGATATACAAGATTTAGCCCGCAAATTGGAAGGCTGTGATTTTTTTGCATTTGACACAGAAACCACCGGAGTAGAGCCTATGACAGCCGAATTGGTCGGAATGTCGTTCTCTTTACAAGAAAATGAGGCCTATTATATACCTGTTCCGGCCCAAAAAGAAAAAGCGGACTCGATTGTCAAAATATTTAAACAAGCGTTAGAAAACCCTTTATCTCTCAAAATCGGTCAAAACATCAAATACGATTACATCATGATGCGACGTTACGGTCTGCAACCGGCAGGTCGTTTCTTCGACACGATGGTTGCCCATTATCTGTTACAACCCGAGCAACGACACAACATGGATTACCTTGCCGAGATATATCTCGGCTACAAAACCATTCATATCGAAGAGCTCATCGGGCCGAAAGGAAAAGGACAGCGTTCCATGCGCGACGTATCTCCCGAAAGCGTATGCCCTTACGCCGCCGAAGATGCCGATATTACTCTGCAACTGAAAAAACGATTCGAGCAGGAGCTCAAAAAAGAGGGGCTGGAAACACTTTTCTACACCATCGAAATGCCGCTTGTCAGAGTATTGGCCGAAATGGAAATCGGCGGCGTTCGCATCGATACAGAAGCATTACGCCGATCGTCGGCCATTCTTACCGAGAAACTTGCCGGTACAGAACAAGAGATATATACATTGGCAGGTGTACCGTTCAATATCAGTTCGGCGCGACAAGTCGGCGAAATTCTCTTCGAACGGTTGAAAATAGATGAAAAAGCCCGCAAAACAAAAACCGGACAGTATTCTACAACCGAAGAAGTTCTCGAAAAGTTGCGCTACCGACACCCCATAGTCGACAAGATACTCGAATACAGAGGCCTGCGCAAACTGCTCAGCACCTATATCGATGCCTTGCCCGAACTCATCAACCCCTCTACCGGGAAAATACACACCTCTTTCAACCAGACCATTACTGCAACGGGACGACTCAGTTCGAGTAACCCCAACTTGCAGAATATCCCCATACGCGATAACGAAGGTCGGGAAATACGCCGAGCTTTTATTCCCGAAGAGGGGGAGTTGTTTTTCTCG
>HF999712.1 GCA_000434215.1 Bacteroides sp. CAG:144 | reverse complement strand
TCATTCTGACGACCGTAGGGAGGAAGAATCCCTTGCAAATGGTACGAGATTCCTCGCATATGTTCGTAATAACATCACTTTTTCATTCTGAACGTAGTGTGAGCAGAGTGAAGAATCTCATACCAAGCAGTACATTTTGCATGAGATCTCTCACCTTCGTTCGAGATGACATTAATTTCATTCTGAGGAATATAACCCCGAAGAATCTCTTGGTAAGAGATACAGTCCTCACGGAGCAATGTCATTCTGAATGGAACGAAGTGAAATGAAGAATCTCGCCCAAGTGATAGTAACATGAGATTCTTCGTCGGCCTACCGGCCTCGCTCGGAATGACAAAGGACTGCACTCTTGAATACACATGTCATTCTGACGACCGTAAGGGAGGAAGAATCCCTTGCAAATGGCACGAGATTCCTCGTATGTGCTCGGAATAACATATATCTTCCTGAAACGGAACGTAAAAAGAATGACATAATAGGAGAAAGAAAATCTGTTTATTCGATATAGCACCAATCCTTTGTGCTACTCGAAAGGTAGAAAAAGGTAAGGCGATCCCTTCGGGACGCCTTACCTTTTTCTGTAAATCAATACAACGACGATTACATACGGGGATTTCCATATCTGTTTACCGCACGGCCTTCGGGACGACCGCTTTTCCCGTCAAGCTCGCGTTTCCACATTTTATAGCGGGACAGTACGGTACTTCCGTCGCGATTGTACCAACTATAACCTGTACGGCGTTCGTGTCCGATTTGTGAAATGTCGTATTTTTTGATACCGTCCCGATCTGAGAAAAATGGACGGTTGGAGTCGAGGTCGTAGAACCGGGCCCACATGGGCGGGCATTTTTCACACGATACGACACGGTAATCGCGTTTCCCCTCGGCATTGCGGTAGTATTCGAGACGAATACCCTCTATTTTCGATTTTTCAAACCATGCAATGGCATTTTCTACGGCAGCAATAATCTCGGGAGAGGGGTTGGGAATATCCATGAGCAATAGGACGATATTGTCCGATTCCTGTCCGCTGAGTGAGGGCAACTCATAGGCACGGGCTTTTACCGGAGCGAGGGATTCGAAGTCGTGCTGTGCGCACCATACCGTAGGTTTCCCGTCTTGTATTACCTGTGTGGCGAGAATACATTCGACCCCTTTGTCAAATGCGGTTTTGGCTTTTTTCCGTAGTTCTTGGGGAACGTACCAGTAGAGCGGTTCGCATTCGTAAATATCACGCAACAATTTCATGACATTTATCATGGCGTTATCGTTATAAGTGATATGGCGGGCGTAACCTTTGGCATTTGGATAGAATTGTGGCCATCCACCGTTCTTATATTGGGCTTTGAGAAGGTATTTGATGCCTTTCAGGGCTGCTTGTTTATATTTTTTCTCCCGAGTTACGTTGTAGACTTTCGACAGGTAGATGATTTCGGTTGTCGTCGAGCCGTTATCGATAGTTCCGTTTTCGAGATGCTTTTTGCTTTCGAAGATTTTTTTATGTTGTTCGGCTGTTATTTCACCCGGAAAATAGATGTTTTTAGGCCATGCTCCCGAATCGAGTTGATAGAGCACCAGGTTATCGGCGATACGTTTGGCTTCATCGGTATAAAGAGTAAAGAAACGATTGTCGATGCGTGAAGCCGTACGGGTCCAATTCATTACTTTTTGCCGGTAGTTCGAACGTATTTGTGCCGATAGATTACCGATCGATAGAATCATTAAAGCTGTAATTGCAAGAAGTGTGATTTTTTTCATGGCAGATTGGGTTTATATTTTATAGAACTTAGACTAAAAAGGAGAAAAAAGGTTTTTTGCAAATATGTTAAATATATAAAATGCGTATGGCGTTAGCCTTATATAAGGCTAACGCCATACGCATAGGAGAGAAGTCCGATAGTCGTTATTTGCAGTATTTTTCGATAAGAGAGATCATTTCTTCTACCGAGGCTCCGCTAGCGACGATTGTTCCGTTTCCGTCGACTAAGAATGTGTATCCGGCAGTATTTTCGATACCGTAGCTTTTGAATACTTGGTTTTTGTTATATTCATCGATGAGATTTATCCACGGGTAGCCGTCATGGTGTATTCCCCGTATCATTTGTTGCCTACCGTCGCGGCTGATACCGACGATGCGGAATCCTTTATCTTTGTATTTTTCGTACACGGGAATCATGGCTTTTGAGGTACGTCGGCAAGGACCGCAGTGTATCGACCAGAAGTCGATGAGGGCTATTTTGCATCCTTGTATCAGGTCCGACAGACGGTATGTTGTTCCAGTCGTGTCAGGTAGAACGATGTCGATATATTTCCCACCGACAAAACTTTGTTGTGCTTTGATATATTGTTCTATGTCCCGGGTAAACGGATGGTCGGGATATATCGGTTTATAAAGGGTTCGATAAATTTCGATAATGGAATCGGGTATGGTCTGTCTCGAATAGACGACCGCCCTTTTTATTTTTTCAAAAAGCAAATAGTAGGTTGCAAGAGAGGGCTGGCCGGCGATTCTGTCGAGTTCCCATTTTTCAATTTCGGCATGGGTCTGTTCGGCCTCTTTTTGTAAAGCATTACCTTCTCGGCTGTATGCTTTTCCTTCTACACGCAGGTTTTGGAACTTTTCTCCCAATAGACCTCGTTGAGTCGGGTCATTACAATTATCCATTTCTTTGAAAAGGGCATATACCTCGGGTGTGTAAAGTTTCTCTATGTCGTAGAGGGAGTCTCGTTTGTCATAAATCGGTTGCAAGCGATCTCGTCCGTATTTCTGGATATTTTGATATTCTTCGGTAAGTTTCCCTCCTTCGATATGTACAGAATCATCTCCTTCGATAGTCAGATAAATGCTTCCCGGTTCAGCGAAAAAAATCTTATTCAACATGCATCCGTTTACCCATTCGTCGTTGAAGCAAAGTCCGTATGTCGTACAGGTATCGGTTCGCAACAAGTAAGAAAATTTTCCATTGCGTATGGGGATAACTATATTTCCCTTGGTGTGTCGGTCGAATACTTTTTCTGATGTGTTCAATAGAATGGCCGAGCTTTGGGGGCGGTTTATGACAGTCCCTTCTATGAGGCATTCTATTTGTACAGGCTTTTTCTTTTTGCTCAGGTCGATACCGAAGAGTTGCCAGTCTTCGCTTTCGATGAAATCGATTTGTTTTTCATCGGTAGGAATCGGTTCGAATAGTAATGAAATATCGACCAGCCCGGTAGAGTCGGTTTTTATTTTCTTGCCCGGTTCGATGCCTTCTGCACCTGTAAGTACATATTTCAGTCCGCTTTCCCGGCTTTGCAGATAGGCTTCTTTTTCTATCGAAAAGCCTTTTCCGGGAATACAACATACAGTCAGGTCGAGACGGGTTGCCTCGGGAGTACATACGACACGTTCGAGAGACAGATAGTTTGTCGAACTGTTGAGTGCAATTTCTGGTCGCTCTATGATTTTTGTGTGGCTGCATGCTGTTGTGAGCAGGAGAGGCAGTAATAGCAAAATCGTCTTTTTCATGGTTCCTGTTTTATGGATTAGACGCAATATGCGAAAAAAGGTTACACTTTGAATAGATTAATTTATCGGACTTGTTATATTGGGGGCGATTTTTAGCGACAACGTGCCGGAGTCCAATCTTCGAGATTGGATTTCCGTTGCTGTGTGTCGTATTCGTTTGTAATTTTTATTCTGATTTTCTTCATTTTATTTTGTATATCACTAACTTTTTGGCAAAACTGGTCGTCGGACAAGTGCGCGTATTTTTCAGGATTCAGCTTCATGTCCCTCAACTGGTCTTCCCAGCCGTTGTAAGCTTTGTTTGCATTCTGGTATGCCGCGAGGAATTTTTTATTTTGCATCTCCTTTTCCTTATTTTTTCTCGTAGAATGATTTTTAGTTTGTTTTGTGGATCTGTTCTCTGTTTCTGCCTGGGATGAATTACTTTCTGGTGTATTCCCGGCTATGCTTATCAAAGTTTGTCCTAAATCCGTTAATATATCTGCCGTATTGTCGGACTTTCCTTTGTCTGTTTTCAGTCTTAAAGGTTTCAGGGAGGTATTTTCGGGAGTTGGCTTACCGCCGTTTTGAGCCCATGTATAAAGTTTCAGCGCTTCGTCTGTATCTTTTTCTACTCCCAAGCCGTTTTCATAAAGAGTGGCGAGAAGGGTTTGTGCATATGTTACACCTTGTAGAGCAGATTTATAGAACCATTTAGCCGCCTCGTTATAACTTTTTTTTACTCCATTTCCGTTGAAGTAACAGCTTCCCAAGAAAAATTGGGAAATGGGATTCCCGTTTTGTGCCGATGGTCGGAGGTATTCGATTGCCTCATCATACCGATTGGCGTTATAGGCTTCAACCCCTTTGTTCAGTAAAATATCGTTTTCTTGTCCCTGTGCGGGTATTGTTGTACCGGCTGATATAAAGAAAACGAGAAGAAAAAATCGGAAATAGAGAATCGTGTTTCTTTTGTTTTTCATATCGGTAGATTTTCAATCAATTAGGAGAGTATAGATTTAGAGGGAAAAAGTATGATCCATTTTTTAAGTGGTTCGGTTTGAGAGGCTATCGTATGATTACAACAAAAATAACAATTTATTCCGAGTTTCGGAAGATCGGAGACAAAATATTCTAAAAACAAAATACGCCCCGAAAAAAATATTCCTTCGGGGCGTATTTCATAATAGATGAGGTCCTTAACCTATTTTTTCGGCTTTGAAACCGGCAGCGGTAACAAGTCGCACAACTTCCTCGTCGGACAAATCACTGGTAATTGTCAATATCCGGTCGGGTGTGGAAAGGTCGATGTTCCATTGGTTGCGGGCTACCGCCGTATTGAGAGAGGTTTCTATTTTGGCGACGCATCCGCCGCATTTGGCGTTTGTTTTGAATGTGCTTGTTTTCATAGTTTTTATTTTTTAGATGAGTTATTTCCATTTCAATCGCAGGCTGTTGAGAACGACCGATACCGAGCTGAATGCCATAGCGGCACTCGCCCACATGGGATTGAGCATCCAGCCGTTTATCGGGAACAATATCCCGGCGGCGATAGGAATACATACGACATTGTAGATGAACGCCCAAAAGAGGTTTTCTCGGATAATGCGCGTCGTGCTGCGGGAAAGCCGTATGGCACGTGTGAGCAAGAGAAGGTCGGAATTCATGAGTGTAACCATTGCTACTTGCATCGCTATATCTGTCCCTTGCCCCATGGCTATGCTCACGTCGGCGCAGGCTAATGCCTGCGAATCGTTGATTCCGTCTCCTACCATAGCGACGGTTTTTCCAGCCTTTTGTAAGTCGGATACAAAGTCTTCTTTATCTTGTGGCAGTACTTCCGCTTTGAAACGGGTGATTCCGACCGATTGGGCGACGGAACGGGCGGTCGCTTCATTGTCTCCGGTAAGCATGTACACTTCGATACCGAGTTGCTGTAATTGGGTTACGGCTTCGGCCGATGATTTTTTTATTCTGTCGGCTATGGCGATGATGGCGATGATTCCTTCATGACTGCCGTAGTAGACTACGCTTTTCCCTTCGGATAACCACGATGAAATTTTTTCTTCGGTTTCGGGCGAAAGAGCTGAATCCGTAAACACGAAAGAACGGTTGCCTATACGGAATGTTTCTTCCCGGGATTTTATTTCGATACCTTTTCCCGAAATGTTTTCAAAGTGTTCGATAAGAGGTTTTCCCGGAATACGATCGTTCCAATGCGAAACGATTGCTTTGGCCAATGGGTGTTGCGATTGGGTCTCAGCAGCGATGAGCAGGTCGATGTATCGGTCGTCGGCCGGTTTCAGCCATATGATGTCGATGACTTCGGGACGGCCTTGTGTGAGCGTGCCGGTCTTATCGAGGACGATGCTGTCGATTTGTCCCATTTTTTCGAGGGCGACGGCATCTTTTATAAGAATATGTTCTCGGGCTGCTTTACCTATTCCCACCATCAGAGCCGTGGGGGTAGCCAATCCCAGTGCACACGGGCAGGCGATGACCAGTACCGATATAGCGGCCAGCAGGCTGTATGCCAGTACGCCCGGCCCCTCGTAAAAATATTCCCAGCCGATAAATGTGAGAATCGCGAGAATGATGATGGTCGGGACGAATTTACGGCTGATACGGTCGGCCAACCGTTGTGCCGGAGCTTTGCTCCCTTGTGCTTCTTGTACGCGCCGCACGATTTGAGAGAGGAGAGTCTGCGCACCTACGGCACGGGCTTCTATCGTAAGAACTCCGTCGTGATTGATAGTTCCGGCCAGTACTTTGTCTCCCGCTTTTTTATCGGCGGGGATCGGTTCTCCGTTTATCATGCTTTCGTCTACGAAAGATTCCCCTTCGATGACAAACCCGTCGACAGCAACTTTTTCACCCGGACGTACAAGAATACGGTCGCCGATTTTCAGAGTGGCTATATTCACTTCGGTTTTCCCCGATTCGGTAATTTTCAGAGCGGTCTGCGGTTGCAATCCCATGAGGCTTTTCAAGGCAGAGGAGGTGCTCCGCTTAGCTCGTTCTTCCATGAATTTACCGATAAGGACGAATGCGACAATCATACCCGAGGCTTCGTAGTAGACATGGATTTCGATGCCGTAATCGCCCCAATATCCGGGGAAAAGTGTCATAAGCAGGCTCAACAGAAACGCCGTGAGGGTACTCAGTGCCACGAGCGTATCCATGTTTGACGTGCATTGTTTCAATTGTTTCCATGCGTGAACATAGAAAGATTGTCCCGAATAAAGCAAAATAGGGAGGGTGAGGCCGAGCAAAACCCATTCGATATGCGGCGTGTGCATGAAGCCCATCGAAACGACCATGAGTGGGATAGCAAACACCCAAGCTACAAGCATGCGGTTGCGCAGGGACTTGTAATGCCGCAAAGAGGCGGCTTCGCGTTGTTTTTCTTTTTCTTCTTCCGATATGATGAGATCATATCCGGCTGCTTGCACGGCTGCTTGTATTTTTTCGAGAGATAGTATGGTCGGGTCGTATTCGACCAAGAGATTCTCTGCTGCAAAATTTACAACTGCCGACCGCACACCCGGGAGTTTTTTTACAGTGCTTTCTACGTTGTTGGCACATACGGCGCAACTCATTTCGAGAACGGGTAATATGCTTTTTATCATATTTGTCGAGAGATAAGTTTGTACGAAGATATACCAAAGGAACGGCCGGACAAAGATTATCGGATCGTCCCGTAATGGCTGCCTGTTTTGAATTATACAAAGATAAAACGAAAAAAACGGAATTGTTCATCTTTCTTCTACCTATATTTCGGTATTGTTCTATGAAAAAACGGTGATTGGTATGATAAAAAATACCATCATCTGTCTCAGACAATGGTACTTTTTTCTTTTTACAGGGGATTATTCCTGCAAAAGATGCTCTAATAGAATGAAAAAGTCTATCCTCACGGACAGATAACTCTCTGCGAACAAACTTCATAGAGAGATTGTTTTTTAGGATTCAAACAATTTTCTGTTAAGAATGGAATTCTGTGCGACAAAGATAGTGAATAAAAAATAAAAAACAATATGTTTTTATTTTTTGTTAAGCCGGACTAAGTATATTTTATATATTACTTATACTGTGCTAATTTATATCCTATTATTTTGTTTTCAAGTTTCGGTGTGGTAATTTTTTCCCTCCAGAAAATTTGTCTGTTTGTGATAAATATGCAAATCATCGGCTTACTCGATTTTTTCAATAAACAAGTCGGGAAGTTGTTGAATGTATTGGTATATATCAAACTCTTCTTTGGGGGAATTGTAGCGTAGAATAATGGAGACAAAATAACGTTTTTGGTCGCCTATCGAACGTTCTTCGGCATCATAGGAGGTGATGCGGCCCTCTTGTAGGCGTATCATTTCCATGATTTTCTGAATGTTCTCGTAGTGTCCGGTCGAGAATTTTATGCAGCAGCTGTGTATACCTGTTTTTTTGAAAATGATAGTCAGCAGTTCCAACCCCAGCAAGGTAAAGGCCGTAGCGGCTATTCCCAGCCAGTATAGTCCGCCGCCGATAGCCAGTCCTATACCCGAGGTGGCCCATAGTCCCGCTGCGGTGGTCAGCCCGCGCACGAATTGTCGGTGAATGATGATCGTCCCGGCTCCGATAAAGCCGATACCACTTACCACTTGTGCTGCCACACGTCCCGGGTCGAAACGGGTAACTCCCTCTTGTATGACATCAGAGAATCCGTATTGCGATACGAGCATGAATAAGGCGCTTCCCAGACATACGAGAAAGTGGGTACGGAATCCGGCTTCTTTGGCGCGGTAGGCCCGGTCGAGGCCGATGATGGCTCCCAGCAGTCCGGCGATCAAGGGGCGGCATATCAATTCGAGAGACAGTTCCATAGTTTTCTGATTTTGGAATCATTTCAAAGATAGAGAATTTTTGAATATATCGGGACTGTTCCGCGATTATTTTTACGGGAGACGGACCGGCCTATTTGTAAGAAGGAGGGGACTGAACAGGGTATCTCCGGATTGCATGGAGGGGAGCAGAGATGGAGCTTTTTCAAAAATTTGATGTTAAAATATGGCAGGAACAAAATTTTATCACAAAAAATTTGGAATTTGCGATAGTTTGAATACCTTTGCCAAACGAAACATCAGAAACGTTATGTACAATATGATTCACCACCATCATGCTCATCATGGCTCTTAGTTTTAAGAGGTGGGTAGTTGTGTGTGGATTTATAAGATATGTACCGATAAAACGCTTGCCTCTTCAAGGGCAGGCGTTTTTTATTTCGTCGATTCTAAAAACAAGATAAAATGTTACGCATTGCAATTCAATCAAAAGGTCGCCTGAATGAAGATTCTATGGCTTTGCTTTCCGAAACCGGCATCAAATTATCGTCGGGAAAACGCACTCTTCTGGTGCAATCTCCCAATTTCCCTGTCGAAGTGCTTTTTTTGAGAGACGATGATATACCCGATTCGGTAGCTTCGGGTGTGGCCGATGTAGGTATCGTGGGGCTGAATGAGTTCTTGGAGAAAGAGCAGAAGGCCGATGTGGTAAAGGAGTTGGGGTTCAGCAAATGCCGCCTTTCTCTCGCCATACACAAAGATGAGGATTATCCGGGGCTATCGTGGTTCAACGGCCGTAAAATCGCGACGTCTTATCCGGTGATTTTGCGTCGTTTTTTACGGGAAAATAATATCTCGGCCGACATTCACGTCATCACCGGATCGGTAGAGATCGCTCCCGGTATCGGTTTGGCCGATGCAATATTTGATATCGTCAGCTCGGGCAGTACGTTGGTGAGCAACAATCTCCGGGAAGTGGAAGTTGTCGTGAAGTCCGAAGCCGTACTTATTGCGACACCCGGGTTGTCCGAAGAGAAAAAAGAGATTCTCGATGAATTCCTGTTCCGTATGGAAGCCGTACAGAAGGCCGAAGATAAGAAATATGTATTGATGAATGCACCGGCCTCGGCTGTCGACGATATTTTGGCCGTGCTTCCCGGTATAAAGAGTCCTACGGTCATGCCGTTGGCGCAGGAAGGGTGGTGTTCGATACATACGGTTCTCGACGAAAAATGTTTTTGGCAGATTATCAATAAACTCAAATCGGTAGGAGCCGAAGGTATATTGGCGTTGAATATCGAAAAAATGGTTCTTTAACGAAAAAGGAGAAGTATGGAAATCATTAAATATCCCGCCCGTAATACGTGGGCTCATATCGTAGAACGGCCGCACCTCGATGCTCGTATGTTGGGGGAGACGGTGTCGGACATGTTGGCCGATATACGGTGCAGGGGCGATGAGGCCGTAAGAGAATATGTGCGTCGCTTTCAAGGTGCGGAAATCGGAGCGCTTGAAGTTTCGCCCGAAGAAATGGCAGAAGCCGAAGCCGCAGTTTCTTCCGAGTTGAAAGAGGCGATTGCCGTTGCCGGTGAAAACATATCCCGTTTCCATGCCTCGCAAACAATGGAAACGCGCAAGGTAGAGACGATACCCGGTGTTGTTTGCTGGCAGAAAGCCGTACCCATAGAACGTGTGGGGTTATATATTCCCGGCGGTACGGCGCCGCTTTTTTCGACGGTTCTTATGTTGGCCGTTCCCGCACGGGTGGCCGGTTGTCGGGAGATCGTGTTGTGTACCCCTTGTA
>HF999711.1 GCA_000434215.1 Bacteroides sp. CAG:144 | reverse complement strand
GAAGGCGTATAGCAATGCCGCATAAATGTAATTTCTTTTCATGGTAATGTTTCCTTATGCATCTTATTGTAATCGATTCACAAATTTAGTCGATAAAATATACCTCGCCATATATAGAACAAAAATTACACGTTTTTGCAACATTTCTGTACATATATGGTTCTGTTTCGCTATAAACAACTCTCTCGTTTAGACAAAAAATGAAATATCTTACATAAAAATATTTATCTGCAAATTTTTACACAAGTCCAATATTCTACTGCCATTTTTATTATACGCTCATTGGATCTTATCCATATTTATTAATTTCTTTTTATTACTAGCGAAAGTTCCTGTGGATTGCATTGCCAATATAAGGAAAGGCAACATCATATTAAAATATGTTATATCATAAAGATCAAAAAACTCACTCCATTCTCCACGAATCCACATATTGTGAAGAAATGTAACAACCACTAATATCCCAAGTATATAGGCCGAATACTCCATATATTGTTTATAATGCCACCATTTCATAGACCAATATATGCCAATCGGTAAAAAAATCAAGAAATCGAGGATATTTCCTTGTCGGGTCTGGAGTATGAAAGGATTATATTTGAAGAAAAAGAGCATTTCCGAATCCCAAAAAATAAATGGTAAAAAAGTAATTGCGAAAGCCAAAAACACGATTGTTAGAAAATATATTCTTTTTCGGGCAGGAAGAGTTAAAAACGGTTGAAATAGAAACATGGATAACGGTATAATCGTACTCAATCTTGTAGAAAGCAACAATCCGCACAATAAACCTATTATTGCCCAAGATTTTTCAAATGGAACGTGTTTAACCCAAATAAAATTTATAACCGAACAACAGATTAAAAAATTAGCCAAAAGATCGCTTCTTACAGAGGCTTCATACCAAAAGGCCGGAGCCATAAACAATAGACATAATACCTTCGTCGTAATGGTAGGACTTAATAGCCAAACGGAATAAGCAAATATAATGACTGCCACGATGAGAGACAATCCAACATTACCTAATAGATAAAACGGCAAGTGAAATAGTTGCCATACGGGAAAAGGAGAACCATATCCTCCTAAATGAGTTTGTGCCGCATACGGATATTCTCCTGCCAGCAAACACGTAAGGAAGTTGTGGATAGCAGACCATCGATCTACTTTTATCGAGTATGGATCTATATGCATCTGTAAAATGATAATGGCTATTGCATTTACTGCCAATAATATCACTACTTGTTTTAGAGAGGGTTTATTTTTATGTTTAAAGAAGATAAACCCTATCAAAAAAATCGCATATATTAAAACAATAATCGGATAGTACGAAGTATATCTGGCTCCATATTTTATCAGATACAAAGCATTTATCAGGAAATAAAGTATGCAACAAAGCAGAAATCCGATGGCTATTTTTCTATCGCTAACACCTTTATATAAATTCCGCAAACAAAAAAAACATATAAAAGATTTTTAATCATTCACACATTGCAAAGTTATATATAATAATACTTAAAAAAAGAAAGAGCGTAGAAATTTTCTACGCTCTTTACTCTTTAAACAAATACCGGTATTACCGTTTACTCTATCAATTTACGATAACGGGGACGCCGGGGCTCGGTATCGCCCAGTCGTTTCCGTTTATTTTCTTCGTATTCGGTATAAGATCCTTCAAAGAAAAAGACTTCGGAATTGCCTTCAAATGCCAGAATATGTGTACAAATGCGGTCGAGAAACCAGCGGTCGTGCGATACGACAACGGCGCATCCTGCAAAGTTTTCGAGGCCTTCTTCGAGGGCACGCAACGTATTCACATCGATATCATTGGTCGGTTCGTCGAGCAGCAATACATTTCCTTCTTCTTTCAATGCCAATGCAAGATGTAGGCGATTACGTTCTCCTCCCGAGAGGACTCCGCATTTTTTCTCTTGGTCGGCACCCGTAAAATTGAATCGTGAGAGGTAGGCGCGGGCATTCATCTCACGACCACCCATGCGGAAAGTTTCTTGTCCGCCCGAAACAACTTGATAGACCGATTTTTCGGGGTCAATGGCTTTATGGGTTTGGTCGACATACGCGATTTTCACGGTTTCACCTACATCGAATGTTCCTTTGTCGGCTTTTTCCTGCCCCATGATCAGCCGGAAAAGTGTGGTCTTTCCTGCGCCATTAGGTCCGATAACTCCCACAATACCGTTAGGTGGCAGCATGAAGTTGAGGTTGTCAAAGAGTAATTTGTCGCCGTAGGCTTTCGCCACGCCTTTGGCCTCGATTACTTTATTTCCCAATCGGGGACCGTTGGGTATATATATTTCGAGTTTTTCCTCTCTGGCTTTCTGGTCTTCATTCAAGAGTCTATCGTAGGAGTTGAGACGGGCTTTGCCTTTGGCCTGACGGGCTTTCGGGGCCATTCGCACCCATTCCAATTCCCGTTCGAGGGTTTTCCTCCGTTTGCTGGCTTGTTTCTCTTCCATCTCCATACGTTTGGTCTTCTGTTCGAGCCAAGAGGTATAATTTCCTTTCCAGGGAATACCTTCACCCCGGTCGAGTTCCAGAATCCAACCGGCCACATGGTCGAGGAAGTAACGGTCGTGCGTAATGGCGATAACCGTACCGGGATATTGTTGGAGATGCTGTTCGAGCCAATCGATCGATTCGGCATCGAGATGGTTGGTCGGCTCGTCGAGCAATAAAATATCGGGCTGTTGCAAAAGCAGGCGACACAATGCAACGCGGCGTCGTTCGCCACCAGAAAGGAATTTGATCTGCTGTTCCTCGGGCGGACAGCGCAAAGCGTCCATTGCCCGTTCGAGCTTATTATCGATGCTCCATGCGTCGCAAGCATCGATTTTGTCTTGCAACTCGGCTTGGCGAGCCATCAGTGCGTCCATCTTATCGGGATCGTCGAGGACTTCGGGGTCTCCGAATTTCATATTCACCTCTTCATATTCGGCAAGAAGATCGAGTACGGGCTGCACACCCTCTTGTACGACCTCTTTTACCGTCTTTTCGGGGTCGAGTTTCGGGTCTTGTTCGAGATACCCCACTGTATATCCGGGTGAAAAAACAACTTCGCCCTGATAAGAGGTGTCGATGCCGGCGATGATTTTGAGCAACGTCGATTTTCCGGCGCCGTTGAGACCGATTATACCGATCTTGGCTCCATAGAAAAACGACAGGTAGATGTCTTTCAATACCTGTTTCTGGGGAGGATAGACTTTGCTTACCCCCACCATCGAGAAGATAATTTTTTTGTCGTCTGCCATAAATGTTGTTCTTATTTCGTGTCGGGGTTTTCAGCGTTTGGCGTTTACGGATTTTGTCCGGTAATCGCAGCGTGCTTTTCCCCGAATGATATTATTGAGTTTCGATTTGATAAGTTGTTTGCGTATGGGAGAAAGATGGTCGATAAACAGTTTCCCGTCGAGATGGTCATACTCGTGCTGGATAACCCTCGCCACATATCCCTCGAAGACTTCGATGTGTTCTACGAAATTTTCATCGCAATAACGTATCTTCAATTTCTCCTGACGTACTACCGACTCATGAATACCCGGCAGACTGAGACAACCTTCTTCACGGGAAATCGTATCGCCTTCGGTTTCTATGATGTGTGCGTTGATCATTGCTTTACGGTAGTTCTTGTACTCGGGCCATGTATCGGAAAGAGGATCGAGATTGATGACCAATACCCGTATGTCGAGCCCTACTTGGGGGGCTGCCAGCCCTACGCCTTCGGCGCTGTCCATCGTCTCGAACATGTCTTCAATCAATTTTTTCAAACCGGGATAATCGGGCGTGATGTCGGTTGTCATCTTACGCAATACCGGTTGCCCGTAGAGGTAAATAGGTAATATCATAGTTTATCCTTGTAAGTTTTGCTTTCCATGTAGCTTTGTAAAATGATGGTCGCGCTTATTTCATCGACCAAGGCCTTGTTTTGCCTGTCTTTACGCTTCAACCCGCCGTCGAGCATCGTCCGGTGGGCCAATGTCGAGGTGAACCGTTCGTCGAAAAACTCGATAGGCATATCGGGCAGAGATTTGCGCAATTTCGTTACGAACGGAGTGATATAACGCATACTTTCCGAGGGAGTATTGTCGAGCCGGCGGGGTAATCCTATAATGATACGCTCTACCGGTTCTCGCTGCACATAATCGAGCAAAAAAGCCAGTACGTCGTGTGTCGCTACCGTACATAAGCCGTTAGCGATCAATTGCAACGTATCGGTTACAGCAATACCTGTACGCTTGCGTCCGTAGTCGATAGAGAGAATGCGTGCCATTATTAGAGGACAAAGATACGAAAATTTGTAACATCTTCACCGTTTGAGTCTGTTTCAGAAAAAGAAACCCTTACTCTCCTTGTATAAAGAGAATGTTTTACGACGCAAAATAGGCAGTAACAGAATCAAAATAATTAGTCAAAAATGACATTCATCTTATATCTTTGCAAAATAAAATTTTTTAACCATGAAAAATAAAAAGTGTATTATCCTGAATTTGTGGATATTTTTTCTAATTTCCCCATTTATGGTAATGGCGCAAATGCCGCAAATCGAGACGCTCGACCGGGGTATTGTGGCTGTGAATATGTCGAAAAAAGAAGGTCAGAAAAAGAACGGTATTTTTCTGAGTTGGCGTTTTCTCGACAGCGATGATAAAACAACTGCTTTCAATGTGTACCGCGACGGAAAATTACTTACCGAAACACCTCTTACAACCGTAACCAATTATACCGATACCGAGGGTACGACATCGTCGGAATATGTCATCGAAACCCTTGTTGGTGGTAAAGTAACAAAGCGTGATACTGTGAAAGAGATTTGGCCTAACATATATAAACAAATACCATTGGATAGACCGAAACCGGGAATTACTCCGCCTTACTCGGTAACCGTCGGCGGTAAACTTGAAGATTATCCTAATGGGCAATTTTATTCCTACACGCCCAACGATTGCAGCGTGGGCGATGTCGATGGCGACGGAAAGTATGAAATCATCGTTAAGTGGGATCCGACCAATTCACGTGATAATTCCCAACGGGGTTACACAGGGGAAGTCTACCTTGACTGTTACAAACTCGATGGACAGAAACTCTGGCGTATCAATCTCGGAAAAAACATACGGGCCGGTGCGCATTACACCCAATTTATGGTGTATGACCTCGATGGAGACGGTAAGGCCGAAGTGGCCTGTAAAACGGCCCCGGGCACGATTGATGGAAAAGGAAATTACGTACTGATGAATGATGATGATCCCACTAAAGATTACCGAGCCGATGGGAAAAACGCAGGTATCGTAACAAGTGGTCCCGAATACCTCACGGTATTCAACGGAGAAACCGGAGCAGAAATTGTTACCGTAGAATATTCCCCTCGACGAGGAAACAGTAAAGATTGGGGCAAAGACGATTATTTCAACCGGTCAGAACGTTATCTGGCTTGTATCGCTTATCTCGACGGTGTACATCCGAGTCTGGTGATGTGTCGGGGCTATTACCAACGTACGGCGTTAGTGGCATATGACTTCGACGGAAAGAATCTGACGCAACGTTGGATACACGATTCGACTACCGATGGAAAAGGTGCATACGGGCAAGGTAATCACAACCTTTCAGTGGGCGATGTCGACGATGACGGTTATGATGAAATCATTTATGGAGCTTGCGCCATTGATCAAGATGGTAAACTTTTGTACCGAACCGGTATGGGGCATGGCGATGCTATCCACTTCTCCGATTTGGATCCTGATATCGACGGATTGGAAGTATTCTCTCCCCACGAAGACAAATCGGCAAAATACGGTTTCGACATACACGAAGCCGGTACAGGTAAAATCATATATGGCGAATTTACAGGCTCTGATGTAGGTCGGGGTATTGCAGCCGACATCGATCCGACAAGCCGGGGATTCGAGTTTTGGTCTTCGGCCAACAATAACATCTACGATTGCCGGGGAAATGTGCTTTATACCGGAGGACGGCCGTCGGTAAACTTCCGTATTTATTGGGACGGGGACTTGCAGGACGAACTCCTCGACGGCGATAAAATCGATAAATGGAATCCCGAAAAGAAACAAACCGAACGTATATTTACTCCTTATCAATATAGCAGTGCTTCGACATGCAACGGTACTAAAAAAACACCGTGTCTGCAAGCCGACCTCTTTGGAGATTGGAGGGAAGAACTGGTTTTATGGAATGGCAGTGATAGTTCATCTTTGGTCATCTTCACGACAACCTATGACTCGGACTATCGTCTCGTTACCCCCATGCACGATCATGTATACCGTATGGGAATTGCTTGGCAGAATGTCGCTTATAACCAGCCTCCTCACTTGGGTTACTACATCGGCGACGGAATCGACCCGACGGCAGCCCGTCTTGTAAAAACAGGCGAAGGAAATTTGGTTCAAAACATTGAAGTGGGAGAACAGATAGAGACCATAAGTTATACATGGATCAATGCCGACGGTGTTGAAATAAACGGACGGTTACCCAAAGGGATAACGGTCGATATCGATGCCGCCCAGTCATCTGTTACCATAAGCGGGATACCCGAAGAAGTCGGAACGTTTGAATATTCTATCGACACTCACGGCGGAACGACCGACATTTCTTTGCCGGGAACTATAACCGTGCGGAAACAAACGGTTCTTACCGAAGTTGCCGTATTCCATTTCGATGAAACATCGGGTACGACGGCTCAGAATAAAATTTCGGGAGAAGCCGCTGCACATGATCTTACACCTACTTGGACAAACGGTGTGAAAGGTAATGCCATATCTTTCCCCGGGATCCGGGGCTATATGGCTCAGTCCCATTATGATGCTCTAAATATGGGTACGGGGTCATTCTCTATTGCTTTATGGTTCAAATCGGCCGGAGCCGACAATATAGACTGGTATTTGTTCCACAAAGGCAGCCATACGGCAAATGCATCGATCGGGGCTACAGGCAAATGGATAGGTATTCAATACAAGAACAATAACCTTACATTCGGAATCGATGATAATGTAACCAAAACCAATCTCGATGTAGCAGCCTCGGACTATTTCGATAACGAATGGCATTTCCTCACATGCGTACGCGACTCGGCAAATCGACAGATCATAATGTATATCGACGGAGAAGTCGTGGGTAGCAAAGCCGACGGTACAGGCAATATTTTCGAAACCGAAGATATGGTAATCGGAAATTGCAATGTCAATTTCAATACACCATTCCAGGGCGCTATCGACGAACTTGTTATCTATACGGGGGCATTGAGTGCGGTTAAAGTTCGCAATCTTTACGAGGAACAACGGCCTTCCGGTGCCATCGATGCAACGACAATGAGTGTAACGCAACGGGTTAAAGTCTACCCGACGACTTTCAGCGACCAGATTACCGTAACGCTCGATGGTCTCGAAAGCGAAAATGTTTCCTTTATTATTCATTCTGCGAGCGGTATGGAAATGTACAACCGCAGTTACTTTGCCGAAAAACATTCGCCTTTAACCATCAGTGGATTGAACGAATGGGTCAACGGTCTATATACCTTGACGGTCATAACTTCGGAAGGTACGTTTACACGCAAATTGATCAAAGAATAAGATTCATCACAACCGATAGAAAAAGGCTCTATGTTATAGAGCCTTTTTTTGTTTAAAAAAATATTTACAGGCGCAATCATGTTCTCCCTTTTACGTACATTTACATCATATTTCATTTATAATATAATATCATGAAAAGAAAATACATTTATGCGGCATTGCTATACGCCTTC
>HF999710.1:92412-100390 GCA_000434215.1 Bacteroides sp. CAG:144 | reverse complement strand
AGTATTTGAAATTTTCGTCTACTTCATAGCAGGCCGACCAGCCGCTGGCCGTATCGGTCATGACGGCTCCGTTGTAGGGGTGTCCGTTGATTTCGAGTGTCTCGTTTACCAAAGCCCATTCCATGGCTTCGCCGCAAGGTGCGATGCCTTCTTTGCGCAAAGGAGCTTCGGCCGGCGACAAGTCAAACAGTTTTTCTGTGGGGAGTGTCCGTTCGTTCATTTCCATGCGCTTGCCCACAGAGAGGCGTATGCGGTAGTTCTCTGCTTTTCCGTCGGGAGTAAACGGTACACGGATAGGAGTGTGGAATCCCATGCCTACGGGCATATCTTTGTCGCTGAGGTTCTCGAATACGGTGGTCTGATGCAAACCGTCGGCATCGAGCCGGAATATCATGCGGCAGCAAAATTCATGCGGGAAATCGCGGAAGATGGCATTGTTGAAAAGATTGCTGTAATAAACGGCTTCTATCTCGACAAAATCGTTCCTTTCGACAGTGCGGGATACGGTGAACGGTTCGCTTTTGATGATACCGTGGTGGTAGTTGTTTTGTGTCGGAATAGTGATGGGGTATTGATACTTCCTGCCTTCGAATGTATAGGTTCCGTCGGCTATGCGGTTCGGCGGGAAGAGCAGGGGCAGACCGTAAATTTGAGGACGTTCCTTGAAGTTCTCCATCTCTTCGGCATCAGGGGTACGCAATATCTCTATGCCTGTGGCGGTGTGTTTGAGTTTTACGACATTGGCACCTACCGAGGGTACCATGACGGCTTCATAACCTCCGGCAGTGAAATGCACGGCCGGAATTCCGTTGAAATTGATTTTCTCGATCATGATATGTTTGGATTAGAAAGATGTTTCACTTTCCAAAAATAAAAAATATTTCGCATCTGTTGCTATCCGTCGGGCTTTTTTAGGTAATTTTATCGTGGCGCTGGTACAAAAACGGCCACACATTTTTGTGTGGCCGTTATATTGGCAGATCGTGTTTTAGAGATTGAGGGCGCTGTTGGTCTTGCGCACAGCTTCTGCACTGGCTTTGAAAAGAACGGTTTCTTCGTCGTTGAGTTTGAAGTCTATGACTTTTTCCCAACCTGTACGGCCTAAAACGACGGGAACGCCGATACAGATGTTGCTTTCTCCGTACTCGCCTTCGAGATAAACACTGCAAGGAACGACTTTTTTCTGGTCGCGGATAATGGCTTCGGCTACATAGGCTGCCGCTGCACCCGGTGCGTACCATGCCGATGTCCCGAGCATTTTGGTGAGCGTAGCGCCACCTACCATCGTGTCGGCAACAACCTTGTCGAGAACTTCTTTGTCGAGGAGTTGGGTAACGGGTACACCTTTGTATGTTGCCAAGCGAGACAGAGGTATCATTGTAGTATCGCCATGTCCGCCGATGACTACGCCTTCGATTTCATTGGGGTTGGCATTGAGAGCTTTGCTCAGATAGCATTTGAAGCGTGAGCTGTCGAGAGCCCCGCCCATACCGATGATACGGTTCTTGGGCAGTCCCGAAGTCTTTTGTATCAAGTAGGTCATTGTATCCATTGGGTTGCTTACGCACACGATAATGGCATTGGGAGAGTGGGCCAATACGCTTTCGGTAACGGTTTTTACGATACCGGCGTTTACGCCGATGAGCTCTTCGCGGGTCATGCCAGGTTTGCGGGGAATACCCGAGGTAATGACAACGACGTCCGAGCCGGCAGTTTTGGTGTAATCATTGGTAACACCGTTGATTTTGGTGTCGAATCCGAGCAGGGTTGCAGTCTGCATCATGTCGAGAGCTTTACCTTCGGATACACCTTCTTTAATATCAAGCAATACGATTTCGTCAGCAACTTCATTGAAAGCCAAAACATTGGCACATGTTGCGCCTACATTTCCGGCGCCTACGACTGTGATTTTTGCCATGATCTTTTAAAATTAAAGGGTTATACAATCTTTTTTACGTGTTTTCAAAAACCGATTTTTCTATTGTACAAAGGTATAGCAGATTTTCTTTTATGGAAAATTTTCTCTATTTAATTTTGTAAAATGCCGTGTTTGGATATCCTCCGGGTTCATTTGGGTGGAGGAGAAAGGAATTGCCCGAATGAAAATCTTTTTTGTTTGACAGAGTAAAAAATCTATTTTGTAAACTTTACATATCAAAATGAATTGTAAAATAAAAATTTTCAAGAGGATAGGGTATATTGAACACTATTTTTCTTGAAAAAAGATGCGGGCATAAAGATAAAATAGCTACCTTTGCATCGCAAAATCGAAAGATTCGTTTTGAACAAATTCGGAATAAGAATCGTTATTATATAACCTTTTAAATTTTAGAACAATGATTAAAGTAGGTATTAATGGTTTCGGCCGCATCGGACGTTTCGTTTTCCGTGCCGCTCAAAAGAGAAACGACATTCAAATCGTTGGTATCAATGACTTGTGTCCCGTAGATTATTTGGCATATATGCTCAAATATGATACGATGCACGGCCAATTCGACGGCACTATCGAAGCTGATGTGGAAAACAGCCAGTTGATCGTAAACGGTAAAAAAATCCGTGTAACGGCCGAAAAGAATCCCGCCGATTTGAAATGGGATGCCGTAGGTGCTGAATATGTTGTTGAGTCAACTGGTCTTTTCTTGACCAAAGAAAAAGCTCAAGGTCATATCGACGCCGGTGCTAAATATGTTGTGATGTCGGCTCCATCGAAAGACGACACCCCCATGTTCGTTTGCGGTGTAAACGAAAAAACCTATGCAGGTCAAAAATTCGTTTCTAATGCATCTTGCACTACCAACTGCTTGGCTCCCATCGCCAAAGTATTGAATGACAAATGGGGTATTACCGACGGTTTGATGACTACTGTACACTCTACTACTGCTACTCAGAAAACCGTTGACGGTCCTTCTATGAAAGACTGGCGTGGTGGCCGTGCTGCTTCGGGCAACATCATTCCTTCGTCGACCGGTGCTGCTAAGGCCGTAGGTAAAGTAATTCCCGAATTGAACGGTAAACTTACCGGTATGTCGATGCGTGTTCCGACTCTCGACGTTTCGGTTGTAGACCTTACTGTAAATTTGGCAAAACCTGCTACCTATGCTGAAATTTGCGCTGCTATGAAAGAAGCTTCGGAAGGTGAACTCAAAGGTGTGCTGGGATATACCGAAGATGCAGTCGTTTCGTCGGATTTCCTCGGCGATACCCGTACTTCTATCTTCGATGCCAAAGCCGGTATCGCTTTGACCGATACTTTCGTTAAAGTGGTATCTTGGTATGACAATGAAATCGGTTACTCCAACAAAGTGCTCGATCTCATCGCTCACATGGCTACCGTAAACAAATAAGATATTTCTTATCAATAAAGCCGGAAAGCTGCCCGTGTATCGGGCAGCTTTTTTTATATTTCGAGCGGGCAATAAGTACGATAGTTTTTGAGATAGGCGTTTATCCATTGGCAGGCTTTGCTGCGTGCTTGTTGCATAGATCCTATGATATGCAGTTGTGTGCGGCGGTCGCAACTTTCTACATCGAAGTCGAAATCGCTTATTTGTTCTCCTTTTTTATCGAAGCGGGCTCGGCAATGCAGGAGCAACGGCGTGCTGCTGATATTCGTTTCGTATTCGCTGCAATACCGGTTGTCGACAAGGTCGTCATAATCGAAATGGGCGATAAATTGTCCGGCACATAAGAGTGCCAAATGGCGCGTGTTTAACTCTATCATATATAATCTTTTTTTCGTATTCGGTAGGGAAGGACGACATAAGTCCAAAGTCCGAAGGTTCCCGTTCCTCCGATTAAACAATCCTAAAAAGAAAGGTCGTCCTTCCCGTCGAATACCATTTTATAAGAATGTAATTGGCATAAAACCATGAATATGAAATGACTCAAAAAAGCGTGGAAATAAAAAATATGCCTAAAATAATAGGATATTTAAAACTCTTTACTTACCTTTGTCGGTACAAATATATGGTAATATAACCATAGAATCGTGCGATATTTATCAAATCGGAAAGTCCAATAAAAAATCCCGCTATGACCAACGATGTACTTATAGGACGAGTCAGGGAATTGATACGTATTCTGCAAATCACCCAAAATGAGTTTGCCGATCGTATTAAGACCGACCGCTCCAATTTCTCGAAGCACGTGAACGGCAAGTTGCCCATCAATGATTCCCTCGTCAACAAAATAGTTGTGGGGCTGGGAGTCTCGAAAGAGTGGTTGCTCAGTGGAACGGGAAATATATTCTATATGACGCCTCCGCAACACAGCAAGGCTGTTTCGTTGCCGGCATCGGCCATATGTGCCGATGTGCGGAAAGGAGCTAAGGTGTACGATGTCGATGTAACGGCCGGTAGTATGGGGCGCAGCATGATGTTTTCGAGCGATCGTCTGATCGGGGCGATAGACGTTCCTTTTATCAGTCCCGACAGCAGTATCGTGCGGGTAAGCGGCGATAGTATGCAGCCGGTTATATGTTGCGGCGATATGGTGGCCATAAGGGAAGTGCGCAATCTCGACCTTATTTTTTGGGGACAGATTTATGTCGTGTTGCTCGATGATTACCGTATGGTGAAGTATATACGTAAGCACAGCGATCCCTCGATGGTGATTTTGCGTAGCGCCAATAAGGAATATGACGACATAGAGGTGCGGAAGAGCGATATACGCGATCTTTTTGTTGTAGAACATATCATACGTTTCGATAGTCGTATGTAAGACTTGTATTATGGGAAAGAATAAATTACAGAAATTCGATGATATGAGCGGTTATCCGCATGTATTCCAATACCCGTTTGCCGTGTTGCGGGAAAAAGGTTTTGATATGAAAGGTCGGTGGAATATCGATTTTTTTAAGAACGACAATCCCATTGTCCTCGAACTGGGCTGCGGTAAAGGTGAGTACGCCGTAGGATTGGCCCGAAAGTATCTGAATAAAAATTTCATCGGCATTGATATAAAAGGTGCTCGTATGTGGACGGGGGCCAAGGCTTCGTTGCAGGAGGGGCTGTCGAATGTGGCGTTTCTGCGCACATCGATAGAGCTTATCGACCATTTTTTTGCTCCCGGGGAGGTGTCGGAGATATGGATTACTTTTCCCGATCCTCAAATGAAGAAAGTGCGTAAACGGCTTACCTCGACTCGTTTTATGGAGCTTTATCGCCGATTGTTACGACCCGACGGGCTGATACATCTCAAAAGTGATAGCCCGTTCCTCTATACATATACTTGCGAGATGGTGAAAGCAAATCATTATCCGGTACGGGTTCAGACCGCGGATCTCTATCATTCGGGAATCGATGACGAGATCCTCTCTATCCGCACTTTTTACGAACAGCAATGGCTCGACCGGGGCATGACGATCAAATATATTCAGTTTGTGTGCGAGCATCGAGATGCATTGGTCGAACCCGATGTGGAAATCGAATACGATTCTTACCGAAGTTTCAACCGTGGCAAACGGAGTGCCGCCGCCTCGGGAAAATGATTCTGAAATCTTATTTTTATATCATATGGCAATATATCCTAAATTGATTCTCGACGCGCTGGCAACGGTGCGTTATCCCGGTAACGGCAAAGACCTTGTTGCTGCGGGAATGGTGGAAGACGATATTCGTATCGAGGGGAATAAAGTCTCTTTTTCCCTCATATTCGAGCGTCCAAACGATCCTTTTCAGAAATCGGTGGTGAAAGCTGCCGAAACGGCGATTCTTACCTATGTGGGCGAGGACGTCGAAATCAAAGGCAATATACGGGTGAAAAGCAGGCAGGCGCAGGCTCCGGCACCCGGGAAACTTCTCCCGCAAGTGAAGAACATTATTGCCGTATCGTCGGGTAAGGGCGGAGTAGGTAAATCGACCGTTTCGGCCAATTTGGCGGTTGCTCTTGCCCGGTTGGGCTATAAAGTGGGCTTGCTCGATGCCGATATTTTCGGACCGTCTATGCCGAAAATGTTCGATGTCGAGGACGAACGGCCTTATGCCGAGCGTATCGATGGCCGCGACCTTATTATTCCGGTTGAGAAGTATGGGGTGAAGTTGCTTTCGATCGGATTCTTTGTGAATCCCGACAGTGCTGTGGTATGGCGTGGCGGAATGGCGAGCAATGCCTTGAAACAACTCATTACCGATGCCGATTGGGGCGATCTCGATTATTTTGTGCTCGACTTGCCGCCGGGAACGAGCGATATACACCTCACGCTCATTCAGACATTGGCGATTACCGGTGCTATTGTCGTTTCCACGCCGCAACAGGTGGCTTTGGCCGATGCTCGTAAAGGTATCGATATGTTTACCAACGATAAGGTGAATGTTCCTGTTCTCGGCTTGGTAGAGAATATGGCTTGGTTTACACCGGCCGAATTGCCCGAAAACCGGTATTATATTTTCGGAAAGGAAGGAGCGAAACGGCTGGCGGAGGAATTGCATGTTCCGTTGTTGGGACAAATTCCTATCGTACAGAGTATTTGCGAGGGTGGAGACGAAGGACGTCCGGTCGCCCTTGATGAAAGTACGGTTACGGGTATGGCATTTTCCGACTTGGCCCGAATGGTGGTTGATGCAGTCTCCCGGCGTAATGAGACATTACCGCCTACACATATTGTAGAGACGCATAAATAATACTTTTGATATTATTTATCTGTCGGAAATTTATGCAAAAACAAGCGTGCCATTCATGAATGGCACGCTTGTTTTTACGAGAATCGACAAGGTATGATTACTTATCGAGGTAGCACATTGATTTTGAGTTTGGAATAAGCTCGTTCGGCTTTGGCAAGAGCCTCTTCTACCGTGTCGGCACACGCCAGAATGACTCCTAAACGGCGATGTCCGTTGACTTCTGCCTTGCCGAATATGCGTATTTGTACATCGGGTTCGCTCAGGACCTCTTCGAGGTTATCGAATTCGACTTTATCGGTATCTCCTTCTACGACAATAGCTTTCGATGCCGATGGCGCATGGAACCGGATTCCCGGAACCGGAAGTCCCAGAACGGCGCGGGCATGTAGGGCAAACTCCGACATATCTTGTGAAATCATGGTTACCATACCGGTATCGTGCGGGCGGGGCGAAACCTCGCTGAATATGACTTCATCGCCCCGGATAAACATTTCTACACCGAATATGCCCCAACCGCCCAAAGCTTCCGTGATTTTCCCTGCGATCTCTTCGGCGGCTTTCAGCGCTTTCTCGCTCATTGCCTGGGGTTGCCACGATTCCCGATAATCACCGTCGACCTGATGATGCCCGATAGGTTTGAGGAATGTCGTACCTCCGATGTGGCGGACGGTAAGCAGGGTTATTTCATAATCGAAATTTACAAATCCTTCCACAATGACACGTCCGGCTCCGGCTCGCCCGCCTTCTTGCGCATAGTTCCAAGCGGGGTCGATGTCCGATGCGGAACGGACAACGCTTTGTCCGTGTCCCGATGAACTCATAATGGGTTTTACGACGCAAGGCATGCCTATTTCCGAGATAGCGGCTTCAAATTCTTCCCGAGTGGAAGCGAAGCGGTAAGGAGAGGTTTTCAGACCTAACTCTTCTGCGGCAAGGCGGCGTATGCCTTCTCTGTTCATGGTAAGGAATGTTGCTTTGGCCGTAGGGGTAACATTGTATCCCTCTTTTTCGAGTTCTACGAGGGTCGGCGTAGCAATCGCTTCTACTTCGGGAATGATGTGGTCGGGTTTCTCTTTTTCGATGATTTCTCGCAGTTTTTCTCCATCGAGCATCGACAGCACATGAGAGCGGTGTGCTACTTGCATGGCTGGAGCATTTGCATATTTGTCGAGGGCAACGACTTCCACGCCGTAACGTTGCAGTTCTATGGCCACCTCTTTGCCGAGTTCGCCCGACCCGCAAAGTACGACTTTGGTACCGATTTTAGAAAGGGCTGTTCCAAGTTTTGTCATAGTGTAAGGATTTTGGATGTAGTGAGAAAAGAGAAAATCGGGACAAAAATTCCCGATTTTCTTCTG
>HF999710.1:90026-92339 GCA_000434215.1 Bacteroides sp. CAG:144 | reverse complement strand
CCAGCCGCTATCGTTACTTTCCCATGTACGAGTACAGAAAAGTCCTACTTTGGCTCCGATCCATTTTCCTTCTTTGGCGGTAAATGCTTTCCCTATGGGAGTGAATTTTTTACCGTCGAGGCTGTAATAGAATGTGCATTCGCATTTGTAATCGGCTTTTTGCGTCGGCTTTTTAGCTCCGGCTTGTTTTACTTTGACGCGCAGATAAAGTTCATTGCCATCGAGTTTGACGGCGGTATTTTCTTTTTCGACCGCACCGCGATCGGCTTTCTTGCAGTCGGCTTGTACCAGATAGATACCGTCGGCTCGGCTATCGAGTGCGAGAACAGCATAATCGAGACCCATCACGACAAGTCCGGCACGTTCTCCGGCCATGATTTTACCTTTATTCTCGCGTGGCATGAATTTGATTTTGGTTGTAGCCGTGAAATTTTCGGTAGGGAATTTTTGCAGTAGCAGATTGGGTACGTCATAAAGGCTCTTCATGCCCGGTGTGCAATGAGAGAAAAGTCTCAGGGTAGAAGCGTTGGCGTCGCAGAAATACCATAGTGCGCTGGGATTTCCGTGCCATTGCCATTGCAGGCCGAGGTCTATGCTGTCAAATTCGTCACTGTCGGCGGGTGTTGCCTTTGGATAGGTTTTTCCTACGTTGGGTTTTTTGTAGGTCGAGACGGGTTCGCCACAACCGTCGCCGTCTTTATCGACACCGATGACTGGCCATCCGTTTTCGAGCCATTCCATAGGTTGCAGATGGACAACGCGCCCGTATGCTCCTTTGTCTTGGAAATGTACGAACCAATCTTCTTTTCCGTCGGGAGTGTCTACCCAGCCGCCTTGATGAGGACCGTTAACATCGGTATTGCCTTGTGCCATTACGGTACGGGCTTCGTAGGGACCCCATACGTTCTTGGAGCGGAGCACTACCTGCCAACCCGTGGCTACGCCGCCGGCCGGAGAAAAGATATAATAGTATCCGTCGCGTTTATACATTTTTGCGCCTTCGATGGTTGCATTACCGATATGTCCGTCGTAAATGACCCGGTCAGAACCGATCGATGATGTTCCGTCGGGAGTCATTTCTATCATACCGATGATACTTTTCACACCTGCACGACTACCTGCATATCCGTGAGCAATATAGGCTTTGCCGTCTTCGTCCCAGAAAGGGCAGGGATCGATGATTCCTTTGGCAGGGTGTACGAGAATAGGCTCGTCCCAACGGCCGGCCGGATCTTTGGTCTTGATCATGTAGATGCCCCGGTCGGGATCGCCATAACAAACATAAAACTCCCCGTTGTGGTAACGTATACTGGGTGCCCATACGGCATTCCCATGTTGAGGTTTAGAAAAGACGTCTTCGGGTTTCAAGCGTTCGGCTGCATAACCGATGATTGTCCAGTTGACAAGATCTTTCGAGTGAAGAATTTGCAATGCCGGAATACAATTGAAACTCGATGAGGTCATGTAATAGTCGTCGCCTACGCGGCAGACATCAGGGTCGGAATAATCGGCATCGATAATGGGGTTTTTATATTTCCCGTTACCGAGGTCGGGAACCCACACGTCCGAGAGTGATTGAGCCGAAAGGCTGCCTGCCAGCAGCAGAAATGCAGCGATGAGACTGTTTTTTTTCATGGATGATTTTGTTTTTTTAGGTAATTTATATGAGTTGTTGATTTTCAATTGTTTTGCCACCAATTCCCGCCGAGGACATTCTCACGCGTGTATTGTTTGGCTTCTTTTTTTGACAGTTGACGACTCCATGATACCCTCTTTTCGGTAGAGGCACCCTCTCCGTGGTTTTTGTATTCGGAATAACGGGCCGTTTTTTCGTTTTCGGGATTACGCCAGTTTTCCCAACCTTCGGGACGGATTTGTCGACCTAAATCACATTTGATGAAGGTTACGGCGGCATAAGCACGCCAGGGGCGTCCTAAATATACTTTGGTTACATTGTCGGCTGCGGCAAGGCGGCAGTTATGGAATACGTAACCAAAAGGATTCTCCTGAGCCGATGATGCAGCTGTAATGTAAGAATTTTGTTTACTGAAAATTTCGCAATTCTCGAACCAACATGTAGCCGGGCCGAAAATAAAATCGGTCGTACCGTCGATGTAGCAGTTCTCAAAGTAGACTCGGCTTTTTTCATTTCCAGTAAAAACGGTATCCTGATTCCCTTTCAACCGACAGTTGCGGACGATGATCTGGTCGCCTTCGGTATGTAGGGCGACAGCTTGCCCTACGCGACCGGCCGTATTTTCGATAGTGAGATTTTCCAGCGTGATTCGATGGCCGGCAGCCAATACCGTATGG
>HF999710.1:50019-90021 GCA_000434215.1 Bacteroides sp. CAG:144 | reverse complement strand
GGCCGGCAGCCAATACCGTATGGCTGCGGAAAGTACCCATTTTGGCGATAGAGTCTCCAAAATATATAAGTTCTTTTCCTGCGTAGTCTCCGTAAGAAATAATTGTACTGTCGGCGTTTTCACCTTCGAGGGTAATGTCGCATTTCCAGCTTGGTATGATAAGTTTTTCATTATATACGCCGTTTTTGATAAAGACCGTGATGGGAACGGGCGTATAGTCTCGGATTGCGTATATGGCTTCTTGTATGGTTGTGTAATCGCCGCTGCCGTCTTGTGCAACGATAAGCAATTGCTTGGGTTTTTCGGCTGCCGAAAGCAAGGTACACGACAGCAAAAACAACATAAAGAGTTTGAACCGATTTTTCATGGTTTTAATGTTTATATTTTCGGGCTCTAAGATACATTATTTTTTTATTCATGAGGTGATTGTTTGTTGCAAAAGCGTGTACTTTTTGGTTTTTTGCGAAAAAAAGAAGGCGGTGTGCAATTTGTTGCACACCGCCTTCTTTTTGTTTTATGCCAGATATGATTTATCTGATGAGTGATACTTCCAAGTCGTTTTCAACTTCGGTTGTAGAGACTTTGTCTTCACGGGACAACCAACCTAAAGCAGCGAAAATTTGTTTGTCTTTCAGTTTGGTTGCTTTTCTCAAGTCTTTTACGGTCATAGGACCTTTTTCGTTCAGTGCATTCCACACCAAACCGGCATTCATGCCAATTTCTTCCCTTTTCATAATCAGTAAAAATTTATTCTAGTTAGAGAATATGAAACAAAGGTATAAATTTTATTTTTAAATAGATAAAAAAATAAAAGCTATTTCATGTGCAAATGAAATAGCTTTTAACAGAGAGAAAGAGGTTTGTATCGTTTTTTGTCGATTTTTTACGGAATAAATAGAATTTTAGTTATTCATTTCGAGACAGAGCATGATAAACGGAGCAACCCCTTTGGGGTCGTTATCGCGAACGATTTCGTTTACATAATAGTCGAAAGAACCGTCGCGGTACGGTTTCCCTCCCAAGCCGGCCACGCCGCATACATTTGTCAGCGATACGAGACCTTTTTCATCGACTTTGATGAAGTTGTTGAGAATGCCTTGATAGGCTTTCTTTGCCATTTCGAGGGCTGACGGGTCGAGGTATCCTTTACGCACGCCTTTGGCGATAGCGTAAGCGTACATCGGTGTACAAGACATTTCGAGATAGTTTCCTTCACGGCCGGTTTGGTCGATGACCTGACACCAAGCTCCGGTTTTGGGATCTTGATATTTGGCCAGATTTTTGACGATGTTTTGTAGGATCGTTATCATTTTATCCCGTCCGGGTTGGCTTTCGGGTAAGTAATCGAGTACATCGACGATGGCCATCATATACCAGCCCAAGGCACGACCCCACACATGAGGGGCACGTCCGCTTTTGTCCGACCACGGCAAGGCTTTTATTTCGTCCCATGCATGGCGATACAGGCCGGTTTCTTTATCGTAAGTACGCTTGGCCACCAAAAGGAATTGGTTTACTATGTCGGCGTAAGCCTGTGTATTGTCTGCGTCGAATGTCGCGGTATATTCGGCATAATAAGGTTCTCCCATATAGAGACCGTCGAGCCACATTTGGAACGGATATACTTTTTTGTGCCAGAAACCGCCTTCTGATGTACGGGGTTGCGAGGCGAGTTGTGCACGCAGGGTATCCATGGCGATTTTGTAACGGGGGTCTTTTTCACGGTCGTAGAGACGGAAAAGTATTTTCCCCGAATTTACATGGTCGAGATTGTAATTGGTTTTCTTGTATCCGTAAATGATGCCATTCTCGTTGATGATGGTATCGGCATAATCTTTGACATAAGTATAGAAAGGAGCTACTGCTTTGGCATATTTTTTTTCTCCTTTATAATGGTCATACACATCGAGGAATGATTGGCATTCGAGACCGTGGCAATAGTTCCATTTTAGTTTTTGACTGAAATCGAGCATCCAACCTTCGGGATTGCGTATAATCTCCGATTGAGCCATGCGTATCGACATAGGAAGATCAGGGTTTACATCGAATTTTTGTTTTTTCTTGGCATCGATGCTTCCGCAACAACCTAAGGCCAATGTTGTGAAAAGCAGGATTTTGAAGGTCTTTTTCATAAGGTATTATTTTTTGATGTATTTGAGGGTGATTGTTTTATTGTCGTTTTTGACTTGCAGGATATAAGTTCCGGCCGGGAGCATGTCGGTATCGAGTACTTGCGTATGATTCCCGGTTGTACATTCGGGGATAAAGTCCTGTAACTTGGTTATTCCGTTGAGAGAGGTAAGCGTGATAGTTATATCTGCATTTTGGGACAGGGTATAGTACAGGATAAGGTTTTTCCCATTGTCGGACAGATGAGCTGTGAAATCGGAGTCCGAAGTTCGGTTTATAAAAGATGTGCTACTGTCTCCTCCTTCGGTTTTTTGGTCGGCTTCGAGTTCCTCAATCCTGTTTTGCAAAGAATCGTTTTTGGCCGTGAGAGTTGCGATTATGGCTTCAAGTTCGTCGATTTTGTGTTGTAAAGAGTCGTTTTCGGTCGAAATGGTCGTAATTGCTGTTGTGAGTTCTGCAACTTTGTTTTTCAACTCTTTATTTTCCGATCGGAGGTGTTCGAGTTCTTTATCGCAGAGGTCGGTCTTCTTCAATTTTTCCCATTCGATACAGAGGAGAATAAAGGGACCGACTCCTTTGGGGTCGTTGCTTCTTACATCGGTCTTATTTACATAATAGTCATATGAACCATCTCGGTCGCTGCTCAATCCCGCTACGGCGCAAATGTTTTTAAGTGTGATTTTTCCGTCGGATTCTACTTCGATGTATTCTTTTACCATGCCGTCGTATGCTTTTCGGGCAATGGGGAGGAGAGAGGTGTCGAGGTAGCCGAGGCGTACTCCTTTGACTATGGAGTAGGCAAACATGGCTGTACTCGACATTTCGAGGTAATTGTTGGTGCTATCGGGGTAATCGGTTACTTGAAACCAGCAACCGCTCTCTTTGTCTTGATAGTCGGGCAAAACATCGAAAATACCTTTCAATATCGATTGCATACTATTACGGCCTGTTACGGTATCGGGTAGTATTTCGAGAACATCGACAAGAGCCATAGTATACCAGCCGAGGGCACGGCCCCACACATGTCGGGATTTCCCGGTTACGGGGTCGGCCCAGTTTTGCGTGCGCTTTTCGTCCCAGCCGTGTATATAGAGACCGCTGCGCTCATCGTAGGTGTGTGATGCAACAAGCAAGAACTGTTTTACCACATCGGCATAAGAAACTGCGGGATTGGTTTCAAATTCACGGGCATATTGGGCGTAGTAGGGTGCACCCATGTACAGGCCGTCGAGCCACATCTGGTAGGGATAGTTCTTTTTGTGCCAAAAACCTCCGTCAGAGGTCCGCGGGTGATCTTTGAGTTGATCGCGCAATGTCTTCATGGCGGTCATATACCGCTCGTCTTGGGTTTCGGCATAAAGGCGGAAAAGATTTTTTCCGGCGTTGACGCGATCGAGTGAATAATCGCTTTTTTTGTAATCGTATATATTCCCGTTGTCATCGATGGTAGCATCGTAATATCCTTTGGCATAATGGTAGAGAGCCGAGCAATCGAGCGTGTCGCTGTGATAGAAGTCATAGGTGGCGAAAATGGCTTGCATGAGTAACCCGTGGGTATAATTCCATTTCAGTTTGGTGTTGAAGTCTATGGTCTTATAGTCGGGGTGCGACAGCATCTGCGATTGGCAGAAACGTACGGCCAGAGGGAGATTTTCATCGACGACATTTCCTGCTTTTGTCGGTAACAAAGGAAGAAGCATTATCAGCACGAGGCCGATAATGCTTATATGTCTTGTTTCCTGAGCCGTTTTTTGTTTCATGGAGAACAGGATTGTTAATTTTTTTCTTGTGGATTCCAGCCATCGTTACCGCCCAAGACTTGTTTGATTGAGTATCGGGAGGCTTCTTTTCTGTTCAGCTGATGCGACCATGCGACACGACCTTGTGTGTTTGAGCCTTCGCCCTTGTTTTTGTATTCGCAGTAGCGGGCGGTCTTTTCGTTGGTGGCTTTTCCCCAATTATGCCAACCTTCGGGGCGAATATGTTTTCCCATTTCGCATTTGGTGAACAAGACTGCGGCATAAGGTCTCCACGGGCGACCTAAATACACTTTCTCGACACCATCGTCGGCCGTGAGACGACATTTGTTGAAAACATATCCGTAAGTTACGTTTTCGGGTGTGGCGGCAGCCGTGATGTAAGAATTTTGTTTGCTGTGTATGGTACAATTCTCGAACCAAGCGGTCGATTTGCCGAAAATGAAGTCGGTTGTACCTTCTATATAACAATTCTCGTAGTATTGGCGGGAGTTTTCTCCATAGGTGTAAAGGGCGTCTTGGAAACCTTTCATCTTACAGTTTTTGAATACGCATTTATCTCCGGCTACAAATAACGCCACAGCTTGGCCTACCGGTCCGGAACTGTTTTCGAATGTTACGTTTTCGGCGGTGAACCCGTTTCCATAAACAAAGAATGACGATGATCCCGAGGTGCCTATATTGTCGCCGAATGCATTCTTTTTAGACGCGTAATCGTCGTAGGTGAGAATGACTTTATCTACATCTTCGCCTATGATGTGTATGTTGTTTCGATTGCCCGGTACGGTGACTTTTTCTTTATATACGCCATTGCGTATATATATGGTCGTGGGGCGTTTGCTGAATGCAGGAACAGCATCGATGGCTTTTTGCAACGTGAAGAAATCTCCGCTCCCGTCTTGTGCCACGACATAGTCGTATCGGCGGATATAGGGGGCAAGTTTGGGTATTTTTTTCTCGATGGAGTCTACCGCCATGCCTGCGATGATACGGGCGCCTTTTACTTTGAGGTGAGTGTCGTCTTTGCGGCCGTCGGGTATGGCGGGACACGTACCCGGGGCTACCCACATGAAGAGTTCTTTCGATTTCTCGTCTCCGAGATTATTCACGAGAGTTTCGGTACTGTTGTTGAGGTCGATGCATACGACTTTCATTTCGGCAGCAACTTCTTTGCAGGCCGATATGTAACGTCCGTGCGTATCGATGAGTTTACCGTCTTCTCCGAATTTTCGTCTTATGATAGAGGTGAAAAGTACGGGAATAGCACCTTTTTCACGGGTTTGGTTGATGTAAAATCTCAGGTTGTTTTTATAGGCCGTGTCGGGGTCGGAATAGCGGTCGGGTTTCTTTTTCTGATCATTGTGCCCGAATTGAATGAATACATAATCACCTTTTTTCAATTGGTCGTAGACGGCATTCCACCGACTCATAAAGCTGAGCGAACTGCGACCGTTTACGGCATGGTTGTCTATTTTTATTTCGGAAGAGAAGAATCCGGGGAGTACATGCCCCCAACCCCGTTCGGGATTTCCTCCGACAAGTGATTTGTTGGACATTGTCGAATCTCCGATCATGTAGATGACAGGCTTTTGTTTGTTCGACAAAGCCATGAAAGAAGTGATCACGCAAATTCCCAGTAAGTAGAAAAGAGTACGTTTCATGGTAAAAAGGTTGTTTTTTATTGGATCAATGCGACAAAAATAGTAAAAATAATGGAAATGTTAGTCTTAATGTGAAAAATCCTGATATCTTAATGCGGGAAGTTGGTGTTTAGGGGATTTTTAGTATCTGTCCGGGTTTTAGATTGTTCGAGTTTAATGAATTGGCATTTTTCAATGCTTGAACGGTAAGACCCGGGAACTGTCTCGAAATTTCCCATAAACTATCTCCTGGTCTTACTTTGTAGTAACGAACGCCGTTTGTGATCCATGTCTCGGCTTTACGGGTCGATTTTGTTGCTGCTGTTTTTGCCGAAGAGCGGGTTCTTGCATATGATGAGCTTACCGCTAACCGCATACCCGGGTAAATATTGTTGCTTTTGAGATTGTTCCACCTTTTCAGGTTCGCGACGCTGGTACGGTATCGATGTGCAATAACCGACAGATTCTCGCCCGAACGTACGCGGTGATACCCTTGTATGGGTGTTCTGGACGCTTGGGCCAATTCGGCAGTGATGCGTCGGGCATAAAGCTCGGACTGGTGGTTGCAAATCGAATCTTCGTTCTCGACAAAAGCGTATGCCGACTCTTCCGGTAAGACGAGGAAATAAGGGCGTTTGGCTGTGGCCGGAACGACATCGCGGCGGTATTGCGGATTGAGCTGTCTCAATTCGCCGACTTCGATGCCGAGGACGTCGGATATTTGTTTGAAGTGCAGACGTTTATTAACCAGTACGGTGTCCGTTTCAGAAGGTAGCTCTATTTCTCCCGGCTGTATGTTGTGCAGATCGTAATAGTTCATGATATAATTGGCGGCGATAAAAGCCGGTACATATCCGCGGGTTTCCCGGGGCAGATAGGGGTATATATCCCAATAATCCCGTTTTCCTCCGGAACGGCGTATGGCTTTATTTACATTTCCCGGTCCGCAATTATATGCGGCTATGGCAAGGGTCCAATCGCCGAAGTTGTCGTGTAACTGTTGCAGGTATCGCAACGCTTGTTGGGTCGATTTGTACGGATCGCGTCGTTCGTCAACGACACTGTTTACTTCGAGTCCCATCATACGGGCTGTCCCGATCATGAATTGCCACAGCCCCGTTGCACCTGCCGGAGATACGGCGTTGGGACGCAAAGCCGATTCGATGACGGGCAGATATTTCAGTTCGATGGGTAACCCCATTTTGTCGAGTTCTTGTTCGAAAATAGGTTCGTAGTAAAGGTTCAAGGCCAGTAATTTTTCTACCAATTCTCTGCGTTTTTCGGTATATAGGGAAATATATCCTTTGACAACGCTGTTGTAAGGCAGCTCGATAATGGCGGGGAGTGCGCAAAGTCGCTGTATATATACGGAGTCGGGGTAGTCGATATTGCCTCCTTTGCGATGGACGGGAGGTTGTAAATGGTCTACTTCTTCGCTGATAAGTGTGTCGACTCCATTAGTAAGACCTTCGGGGAGGACGATATCGTTATCGGTGATCGTATCTTTTGCCGTCAACTTGTGGGATGCTGCGGGCGCTGTCTTTGGGACGGAGTCCGTTTTCAATGTATCGGGCGAAACGATTAGAACCGTATCGATCGGCTTTTGTACGAGTAGACTGTCTGCCGGGGTTTCTATAACGTTACGTTTTCTGTCTTTTCTTCTCTTTGCTGCCGATGACGAGACGGGAAACAGAAAAAACAGGCATAATAGCAATGATATGGTCGATTTCATAAAGGTCTTTTTAGAATGTTATGGCGCATTGGAATCCTATCGAAGCCGTCGAATATCTGACGGGTTCGATGACGGTGGGAGTAACTTTCATGGATAGATTGTCGGAAATATCGAAATTGTAGAGATGTGCATCGACATAGGCCTCGATCATAGCAACAAAATATACACCGATCATAGAGATGATGCACAAATCCCGATATTTACGATAATAGTCTTTCTTGCGTTTCATAGAACTTTGCAACCAAGCCATGTTGGCCTCGATCCACTCGGGATCGTTACGTCGATTATAGGCGAGAAAATTGATGAAACTGTTGGTATTGGGGTCATTATCCATCGCATCGCGATAGGCCGTGGAGTAATCGTTGAAGTAGCGGGCATTCCAGTTGGTTGCATATATAAGTCCCAAATATCCGCCGATGAGGATCGGTAATTTCCAGTAACTACGGTTATAAATTTGTCCCAATCCGGGGCAGAGGGCCGAATACCAAACTGCTTTTACCGGGTCGGGACTGAAAGCGTTGGTATCGGTTGCTGCAACCGTTTGTTTCAAAGGTGCGTCTTCGACCCGGTAATAGGGTATGTCGACGGTTGTTGCACTGCTATCGGGTCGGGCGATGTTTGTCTCGGAACTATCACGACCATTCTTCCTGTCGGCGGTGTCGAGGTTTTCTTGTGCGACCGACGGCAATGATGCGAAACTTATTAAGCAGAGCATAATAAGTTTCAAACTGTTCTGTAAAAGACGTTTTCGGCTCAAAATTTTTATTTCAGTTTATCGAAGAGGGCGATAAGTCGTTCCAGTTCTTCTTCGTTTTTAAACGGAATAGAGATCTTCCCTTTCCCTTTGGCATTGCAGGTAAATTGTACCGGTGTTTTGAAAAATTCGGAAAGATGGTGGCGTAGAATATCGTACTCGCCGGTTGTTTCGTCCGACTCCTTTTTTTCGTGCGAAGCGGGAGTCTCTACGCTCATTTCTTTGGCCAACTCCTCGACTTTTCTCACCGAATATCCGTATTCCTGAATTTGTTCGTAAAGTTGCAGTTGCCGGGCCGGGTTATCGACCGAGAGAAGGGCTCGTGCATGACCCATATCGATCTGTTTGTTTTTTAACCCGATCTGTATTTCGGCGGGAAGTTTCAGCAGTCTCAGGTAGTTGGCAATCGTTGCCCGTTTTTTTCCTACGCGCTCGCTGAGCCGGTCTTGGGTGAGATGGTATTGCTCGATGAGCTTTTGAAAGGTCAATGCAATCTCCACGGGATTCAAGTCTTCGCGTTGAATGTTTTCGATGAGAGCCATTTCCATGACGGTCTCGTCTTCAACGGTTCGTACATAGGCCGGTATGGTTTCGAGGCCGGCCAGTAACGATGCCCTATATCGCCGCTCGCCCGAGATGATTTGGTAGCTGTCATCGGGCATCTGCCGTAAAGTAATGGGTTGTATGATGCCGAGTTCCCGAATCGAAGCTGCCAGTTCATTGAGGGATTCTTCGTCGAATTCCTGCCGGGGTTGCCCCGGGTTGGGCTTGATGAGGGATAGTTTTATTTCGTTGATCGATGATGACCCTCCGGTTTTTACATCGTCCATAGTAATGAGGGCGTCGAGTCCCCGGCCGAGGGCATTTCGTTTGATGGTCGTCATATCTATGTTTTTCTTCACTCCGGCACACCCGGAAGTTGTTTATTCCTATTTCTTTTCCCTTTTGATGAGCTCTTTGGCGAGTTGCATGTGGTTGAGGGCACCTTTGGAGTTGGGGTCGTACATGAGTACGGGTATTCCGTGGCTGGGAGCTTCGCTCAACCGGATATTGCGCTGTATGACCGTGTCGAAAACCAGCTCGCGGAAGTGCTTTTTCAACTCTTCGTAGATTTGGTTTCCCAGTCGTAGGCGAGAGTCGTACATCGTGAGCAGAAAACCTTCGATGGCGAGGTTCGGGTTGAGTCTCGACTTGATGAGCTTTATCGTGTTGAGCAGTTTGCTGATTCCTTCGAGGGCAAAGTATTCGGCTTGCACTGGAATAATTACCGAGTCGGCTGCTGTGAGCGAGTTGACCGTAATCAGTCCCAGTGAGGGAGAACAGTCGATAAGTATATAATCGTATTCGGCTTTTACTTCTTCGATAAGATGCAATAGAATCCGTTCCCGATTGGCGGTGTTCAGCAGTTCGAGTTCAGCTCCTACCAAGTCGATGTGCGAACATACGATATCGAGTCCCGACACGCATGTCGTGTCGATGGCCTCGCGCAGAGAGGCTTCCCCGATGAGACATTCGTATATAGAAATGTTTTTCTGAGTGATGTCGATACTTAGTCCCGACGATGCATTGGCTTGCGGGTCGGCATCGATGAGCAGCACCTTCCGGTCTAAGGCGGCCAATGAGGCTGCCAAATTGATTGTTGTCGTGGTTTTCCCTACGCCGCCTTTTTGGTTGGCTATTGCGATGATTTTACCCATAATTGTCTTGTTTTTACAAGGCAAAGGAAATCTTTTTTTCTTTGCATTTTTGCAGTTTGCTGCCGATTATTACTTGTGCTGTTGATAAGTCGTTTCGGTTGTTGAAAAACTGCTTTGTTTCCTGTTCTTGTTGTCGGAAGATAACCTTATATGGGAAATCTGAACACGGTGTGCCGATTTTGTTACTGACTCCTTTTGAGGTTATCTCATGGCAAAGATACGAATTTACCGAAAAGATTGATAGGGTTTTATCTATTTTAGCATTCTCTATCTTTCTCTTGCCGATGGCTTCTTGCGGAACGATGCGGATTTTTTGTATATTTGCCTCATAAAATGCTTGATTATGTCTTTATGTAATTATAATTCCGGTCGGAAACCTCGTATTCTCATTGCCAATGATGACGGTATCGGGGCGAAAGGGCTACGTTCTTTGGTCGATTATGTTTCTGATTTGGGCGATATACGGGTTGTTGCACCCGATAGCGCTCGTTCGGGGCAGTCGGGGGCGATTACATCGGGTGTGCCACTTTTTCTTGAAAAAATAGATTCGTTTTCCGGCGCGGAGTTTTATGCTTGTAACGGGACGCCAGTCGATTGTGTGAAGTTGGCGCTGCATGCTTTTTCCGAGTTTCGTCCCGATCTTATTTTGTCGGGTATCAATCATGGGTCCAATGCCGGAGTGAGTATTCTTTATTCGGGAACGATGGGGGCTGTACTCGAAGGCTGTGTGGTGAATATCCCTTCTGTGGGATTTTCATTGCTTTCGCATGATGCTGATGCCGATTTTTCTTCGTGTAGGGATTATGTGCGTCGTATTGTTACACGGGTTTTGTCATCGGGTCTGCCCGACGGTGTGTGTCTGAATGTCAATTTCCCGGTACAACCTATTCGGGGGCTTCGTGTATGTCGTCAGGCTCGGGGCTATTGGTCCGAAGAGTATGAATTGCGTGTCGGGGAGAAGGGTCGGGAGGGCTATTTTCTTACCGGCCATTTTGTCAACACGGAGCCTGAGGCAACGGATACCGATGAATATTTTTTGGCAAACCGATATGTTTCGGTCGTACCTTGTCTTTGCGACCAGACGGCTTATGGGAAAATAGCAGAGATTTCTTCCTTTTTTGATTGAATGGCATTGCTTTTGTCATTGGCTCGATTTTTTCGTTTGTAGAAAATATACATTATTGTGAATAAAAAACGAAATTGAGAATTGGGAAACTAAAATTTTCCCGATAGGTAATCTTTTTATAAACAGTGTTGTATAGATTGCGTAAACGTTGAAAAATTCCATCGGTGATAAATTTTTGATAAAAATGCATCGATATAAATTTTTATACGTATATTTGCGGTCCGAAAAGGAATAAATATGCAACGCTATGAAAGATAAAGTCAACAGATTAGAAGCTATCAAATCGATTGTAAGCGCCAATCGGGTCAGCGGACAGGAGGAGCTGTTGCAGCGTTTGCGTGAGCAAGGTTTTGATTTGACGCAAGCTACCTTGTCGCGGGATCTGAAACAGTTGCAAATCGTGAAAGTATCTTTGCCGGCCGGAGGTTATCAGTATATCCTTCCCGAATTGGCGGGATTGTCGCGTCGTCCGAAAATTTCACGGGGTGGATCCTTTGCTGCTTCCAACGGGTTTCTTTCTATTTCTTTTTCCGGAAATATGGCAGTTATAAAAACCCGTCCCGGTTATGCGGGAAGTACCGCATCGGATATCGATGCCCATACACTGCCCGAGTTGTTGGGGACTATTGCCGGAGACGATACCGTTTTGCTCATTTGGCGTGAAGAAGTGAGCCGGGAAAGAGCCGTCGAAGCATTACGCATAATTATACCGAATATTCAATAATAAAATACATTTCGACTTATTCAAAAATTAAAATGGAATCTCAGGATATTGAAGTGATGGTTGCCGATGCCTCCCATGAGGTGTATGTCGATACGATACTGGATACCATCAGAGAGGCCGCCAAAGTACGTGGAACCGGCATTGCCGAGCGTACTCATGAGTATGTAGCGCAGAAGATGAAAGAGGGTAAAGCCATTATCGCTTTGTGCGGTGATGATTTTGCAGGATTTACCTATATCGAGTCATGGGGGAACAAGCAATATGTCGCCACTTCGGGACTTATCGTACACCCGAAGTACCGGGGGCTCGGGTTGGCGAAACGTATCAAACAGGCTTCTTTCCAGTTGGCCCGCTTGCGTTGGCCGTGGGCGAAAATCTTTTCGTTGACGAGCGGTGCCGCCGTTATGAAGATGAACACCGAATTGGGGTACGTTCCCGTAACGTTCAACGAGTTGACCGATGATGATGCTTTTTGGCGCGGTTGCGAAGGTTGCATCAACCATGATATTTTGGTGGCGAAGAAACGAAAGTTCTGCATTTGTACCGCTATGTTATACGACCCGAAGGAGCATCAGGAAAAAGATCATCATCACGAAGAAAATAAATAAAAAACGAGATATGGAAAAGAAAAAGAAAGTTGTCGTTGCTTTCAGCGGCGGATTGGATACATCGTTTACCGTTATGTATCTGGCCAAAGAAAAAGGTTATGAAGTATATGCCGCTTGCGCCAATACCGGCGGATTCAGTGCCGAGCAGTTGAAACAAAACGAGGAGAATGCTTATAAATTGGGGGCTGTGAAATATGTAACACTCGATGTAACGCGTGAGTATTACGAGAAAAGCCTCAAATATATGGTTTACGGAAATGTTTTACGGAATGGTACTTATCCTATCTCGGTAAGCTCCGAACGTATTTTTCAGGCGTTGGCCATTGCCCGGTATGCCCAGGAAATCGGTGCCGATGCGATAGCACACGGTTCTACCGGAGCAGGAAACGACCAGATACGTTTCGATATGACTTTCCTTGTTCTTACGCCGGGTGTCGAAATCATAACACTTACCCGCGATATGGCTCTTACCCGGCAATATGAAATCGACTATCTCAATCAGCACGGCTTTGCTGCCGACTGGACAAAATTGAAGTACTCATATAATGTAGGTCTTTGGGGAACGTCGATTTGCGGCGGAGAGATTCTCGACTCGAAGCAAGGTCTTCCCGAAACCGCATATCTCAAACAAGTTACCAAAACCGGCAGCGAAGAACTGCGCCTCGAATTTAAGGAAGGCGAATTGTGCGGTGTCAACGGTGTCAAGTACGACGATCCCATCGAAGCGATTCTCAAAGTCGAAGAAATCGGGGCGGCTTACGGTATCGGTCGCGACATGCATGTGGGAGATACCATCATCGGTATCAAAGGGCGTGTGGGCTTCGAAGCGGCTGCTCCGATGCTTATTATCGGCGCTCACCGTTTCCTCGAGAAATATACGCTCAGCAAGTGGCAGCAGTACTGGAAAGACCAAGTGGCCAACTGGTACGGAATGTTCTTGCACGAGAGTCAGTATCTCGAACCCGTAATGCGCGACATAGAGGCGATGTTGCAGAGTTCTCAGCGTAATGTCAACGGTACGGTTATTCTCGAGCTGCGTCCCCTTTCGTTCTCTACTGTCGGTGTCGATTCCAAAGACGATTTGGTAAAGACCAAGTTCGGGGAGTATGGCGAAATGCAGAAAGGCTGGACAGCCGAAGACGCCAAAGGATTTATCAAAGTAACATCTACTCCGCTGCGTGTCTACTATACCAATCATAAAGACGAGGAGTTGTAGAAATGACATCTGTGAAAAGGCTCTATCGCTCGTCGGATAACCGTGTTTTTGCGGGTATCTGCGGTGGATTGGGCGAATATTTCGATGTTGACCCTACGGTGGTGCGCGTTGTGTATGTATTGCTTTCGCTGCTTACTGCTTTTATGGGGATATTGCTCTATATTATTTTATTGTTTGTAATTCCCAATCGTCCTCGGATAGAGGGTTGACGGGAAATAAAGATGACGTTCATGATAAAAGTTGGAATCATAGGCGGAGCCGGATATACGGCGGGGGAGTTGTTGCGGTTGCTCATCAATCACCCCGATGTGGAAGTCGTTTTTGTAAACAGTGCCAGTAATGCGGGAAACCGAATTACCGATGTGCATAGCGGACTTTATGGAGAAACCGATCTGATCTTTACCGATGAATTGCCTTTGTCCGAAATCGATTGTCTCTTTTTCTGTACGGCGCATGGCGATACACGTAAGTTCATGGAAACGCATACCTTGCCCGACGAGTTGCGAGTTGTCGATCTTTCGATGGATTTCCGTATCGAAAGCGACGAACATGATTTTGTGTATGGTCTTCCCGAGTTGAACCGTAAGCGTATAATCCGGGCGCGGCACATTGCCAATCCCGGCTGTTTCGCAACGGCCATACAATTGGGGTTGTTGCCGTTGGCGAAAAATCTGCTGTTGAATAATCCCGTACACATTACGGCGATTACCGGAAGTACCGGAGCCGGTCAGAAACCGACATCTACATCGCATTTCAGTTGGCGGAACAACAATATGTCGGTCTATAAGCCGTTTACCCACCAGCATCTGCCCGAGATACGGCAGAGTCTCTCGCAGTTGCAGCATAGTTTCTCGGCCGACCTCAATTTTATTCCCGTGCGGGGAGATTTTGCCCGGGGAATTTTCGTGTCGATGTATACCGAATGCCCCGTAGAACTCGAAGAGATTCGCAGATTGTATGAAGAGTATTACGATGACCATTCGTTTACATTCGTAACCGATGCCAATCTCGATTTGAAACAGGTGGTGAATACCAATAAATGTTTGTTGCATCTCGAGAAGCACGGAAATAAGCTGCTTATCCTTTCGGCCATAGACAATCTGCTTAAAGGTGCGTCGGGACAAGCGGTACATAATATGAATCTGCTTTTCGGCCTGACCGAAGTGGCCGGTTTGAAATTGAAACCTTCGGCATTCTGATAAGGATTAAAAACGAACGATTATGAAATTATTTGATGTATATCCTCTTTTCGATATCAATGTCGTCCGGGGAAAAGGTTGTCATGTGTATGACGATAAAGGAAACGAGTATCTCGACCTTTACGGCGGTCATGCCGTAATTTCGGTAGGTCATACCCATCCTTATTATGTGGAAAAGTTGACGAAACAGCTCAATCAGCTTTCGTTTTATTCCAATTCGGTAATCAATACCCTGCAAATCGAATTGGCCGATAAGCTCGGCCGTGCGTCGGGATATGACGATTACAGTCTCTTCCTGATCAATTCCGGTGCCGAGGCCAATGAAAATGCGTTGAAACTGGCATCGTTCCATACAGGGAAGAAAAAAGTCGTTTCGTTTGCGCACTCTTTTCATGGCCGTACGTCGGCTGCTGTAAACATAACCGATAACCCCAAAATCATAGCACCGATAAATCATACGTTCGATGTTGTGTATCTCGCACTGAACGATATAGATGCTGTGCGTCGCGAGTTGTCGGCCGGCGATGTGTGTGCTGTCGTGATCGAGGGCATACAAGGGGTAGGTGGTATACAGTTGCCCGATGACGAGTTCCTGCGCCGATTGCGGGACATTTGTACCGAAACGGGTACGGTGCTTATTGTCGATGAGATACAGTCGGGCTACGGTCGTAGCGGAAAGTTCTTCGCCCATCAGTATGCCGGTATTCGTCCCGATATTATTACAATGGCCAAAGGTATGGGAAACGGATTTCCCATAGGCGGATTGCTTATCAGTCCCATGTTCACTCCCGTATATGGTATGTTGGGTACTACGTTCGGAGGCAATCATTTGGCATGTACTGCGGCTATTGCGGTTCTCGATATTATGGAGAAAGAAGCTCTCGTCGACAATGCGGCTCGCGTGGGGACGTGGCTCATCGAGCAGTTGAAACAGTTGCCGGGTATCAAAGAGGTACGCGGACGCGGATTGATGATCGGTATCGAATTTGAGGAGTCTATCAAGGAATTGAGGACTTCGTTGCTCTTCGATTATAAAGTATTTACGGGGGTTGCGGGCACGAATGTGATCCGTCTACTGCCGCCTTTGACACTTACGATCGATGATGCGGCCGAGTTTATGGAACGGTTCAAAAAAGTCTTATCAAAAAAACAGATGTGATGAAAATTGCGATTATCGGAGCCGGAAATATGGGCGGGGCCATTGCGAAAGGATTGGCGCAAGGAACGGTGATAGCTGCCGGAGATATCTGGGTTTCCAATCCGTCTTTGTCGAAACTCGACGATTTAAAAGCGTTCGATTCCCGTATCAATACGACAACCGACAATCAAAAAGCCGTCGATGTTGCCGATTGGGTGATCTTGGCTGTGAAACCGTGGTTGATCGATATGGTGGTGAAATCGATTAAGTTCCGGCCGGAGCAGGTCGTCATATCGATTGCAGCCGGGGTTACTTTCGAGGCTTTGGCAAAATGTCTGGGGTATGAACGGACGATTTTCAGAATGATTCCCAATACGGCCATTTCGGAATTGTCGAGTATGACGCTTATATCGTCTCGCAATGCATCGGCCGAACAGGAACAGATTATTCTTTCCCTTTTCAATGAGTTGGGTTTGGCGATGATTATTCCCGAATCGCAGATGACAGCTGCCATGATCGTTACGTCATGCGGGATTGCGTATGTGTTGAAGTATATACATGCAGCAACCGAGGCTGGGGTCGAGATGGGAATCGCGCCCGGTACGGCGATGAAAATGATTGCCGAGTCGGTAAAAGGAGCGGCCGAGCTTATTCTCCACAACGATACTCATCCTGCCGTAGAGATCGATAAGGTAACGACTCCCGGCGGGGTAACTATCAAGGGTCTCAATGAGCTGGAACATGCCGGATTTTCTTCTGCTATTATCCGGGCGATGAAAGCTTGTTTGTAATTATTGAAGAAATGCGGGAGGAATCTCTCTTGCCATAAATCCCTGTTTGCACGGAACAGGGATTTTGTTTTTTAAAAACGATGGGTAGAAGCAGATAGAAAAATAATTTTGTATAGCCCTCGATTTGCACTATCTTTGTAGAATCATGTAAAAATAAAAAAATATGTCTGTCAATAAAGTAATCCTGATAGGTAATGTAGGAAAAGACCCCGAGGTAAGATACCTCGACAACAACGTGGCTGTGGCCAACTTCCCGTTAGCAACCACCGAGCGCGGTTATACGACGCGGGCCGGAGTACAGGTTCCCGATCGTACCGAATGGCACAATATCGTGTTGTGGCGAGGTTTGGCCGAAACGGCCGAGAAATATGTGCGTAAAGGAACGCAGCTTTATATCGAGGGCCGTATTCGTACTCGTAATTATGAAGTTGACGGTGCTACTCGCTATATCACCGAGATTTATGCCGACAATATGCAGCTTTTGGGGCGTCGTAGCGACCAACCGGCAGGAGACAGTATGAATAATAATATGTCGATGGCGACTCCTTCGCAGCCGGCTGCAACCCCTACTTTTACTCCGACTGATGCGTCGGACGACCTGCCTTTTTAATGAAGTAGTACGAACGTCTATAAATAAAAACCCGGAATTTTGTTCCGGGTTTTTATTTATATATGCTCTTGTAAAAAAATATTAAAACATTTCTTGCAATCGGGTATACGTGCAAAATATCGTTAGTTTTGCAAACGGTATGGAAAGGAATTTTTGAAATCTCTTTTTTGCCGATCGGTACGGTTTGAAAAGTCCGTCCCGTTATGTTTAACTAAAACTTATCTGTTTGGACCCTGATAGTTATTTATCGAGCTTTTGGGCTTCGATCGAGGTGTCTCCGATTACGTGGAGTAGTGCCATATTTCTTATTTCAGCTCTTTTTTTCTTGGGAGTATCGGCTTTTATGTCGGCTTCTGAAATTGCCTTTTTCTCGCTTTCTTCTCGGGATATGGAGAAAATCGATTCTGCTGCAACTCCGCGGGATACCCGTGTTTCCGATTTGTTGTCCCGGTCGCCCTATTTGATGATGGAAATTTTCATCGTAAATAATTTGGCGAACATGGCTGTGATTATGTCGGGCATTTTTTTTCTATCGGAAATTTTCGATTTTTCACGAGTGCCGGGGGTGGGATATGCGATTGAGTTCGTGTTGTTTGTTTTCCTGATCTTATTGTTCGGAGAGATTATACCCAAAGTATATGCTCGCCAGAATGGCTTGAAGATGATGCGTAGAGCTGTGCCGGTACTGACTTTCCTTGAAACTTTTTTAGGCGGAGTGTCGAAGTTGATGGTACGCTCGGCATCATATATCAGCCAGCGCTTCGCTCATAAGGAGTCGTCGATTTCTATGGACGAACTGTCTCATGCCGTAGAGATGACACATGCCGGTACGGGCGAAGAAAAAGAGATGTTGCAGGAAATCGTACGATTCGGTGATAAGACCGCTCAGGAGATTATGACGGCGCGTACCGACCTGACCGATGTCGATATCCATATCGATTTTAGTTCTTTGCTTCGGGTCGTAGTCGAGACTGGATATTCTCGTATTCCCGTTTATGACGGTTCTCAGGACAACATCAAAGGGATTATCTACATCAAAGATTTATTACCCTTTGTTTCCCGGGGCGATGATTTTGACTGGCGGCACCTTTTGCGTCCTGCTTATTTCGTTCCCGAAGATAAGATGATAGACGACCTGCTTGAAGATTTCCGCAGGCAGAAAATACACATGGCGGTGGTGGTCGATGAGTTTGGCGGTACGTCGGGAATCGTTACGCTCGAAGATGTTCTCGAAGAAATTGTCGGGGAGATTAGCGACGAGTACGATGAGGACGAACCTCTGTATACGTGTATCGACGATCGTCATTATATATTTCAGGCTAAAATTCCGCTTGAAGATTTTTATGAAGTGGTACACGCCGATCCCGAAGAATTTCATATCGATGATGATGTGGAAACATTGGCAGGCCTGATTCTCTTTGTTACGGAAGATTTTCCCAAACCTCTTGACCGGGTACGTCTTGGGCGTTTCTCGTTCCAGATTCTTGAAATAGATAAGTATCGTATCGAGAAAGTAAAAGTAACGATAGAAGATGAAGATGTGTCGCAATAGGGGGCGGGGCGTTTGTTTGGTATTGCTCTTTTTGTTGTTCGGGACGGGATGTCGTTCGGGACGGGGGGATATACCTCGGCCCGAGGGCTTTATGCGTATCGAACGTGTCGATACGGTTTATCGGCGTATATACCCGTATTTCCCTCTCTCTTTTGAGATTCCTTCTCAGGCGGCTTTTGAGCGAGATGTAGCCTCGCCGTTATGGGTCAATATTGTCTATCCTCATTATGGCGCAACTTTGTGGTGCAGTTATGTTGCCCTGACGACCGAAAACAAAGAGGCTTTTTATGCCGAAAGCCGCGATTTGGTATATGTGCATGCTGCAAAAGCGTCATCGATCACGGCGCAAAGTTATGCCGATGATGAACGTCGTGTATATGCCGTTTTATACAATTTATCGGGACAAGCGGCTACGCCGTTGCAGTTTGTCGTTACCGATAGTGCAGCGTATCTTTTTCGAGGTGCGCTTTATTTCGATACTCCGGTGCGACGCGATTCCGTAGCCCCGATTGTCGATTATATAACCGACGATGTAGTTCGCCTGATAGAAACCTTACAATTACGGAACTGATGCCTTTCTATACTGTTTTGGATCGATTTCCCGGAGTGCGTGTTGCTTTATGGCGTCTCGCTGAGGATAGCGAAACGCTTTGCGGATTTTTTCCCGAGAAGTCGAAAGGTGTTTGCGAAAAGGCTGTCGGAGGAATTACGGCAGAAAAGCGGCGACGGGAGCGATTGGCGGCTCGGTTGTTGTTGTTGCGTTTGGGACAGACGGGAGACATCGTTTACGATCGTCATGGAAAGCCCGGAATTTTCGATGAATCCGTCCATATTTCTATTTCACACACACAAGGGTGGGTTGTTGTAGCGGTGGCCGACAGGCCGGTCGGTATTGATATTGAAACGTGGGGAAAACGGGCTTTGAAGGTATCGGAACGTTTTCTTGGCATGGAAGAACGGGAAATGTTGAAGTGCGATGTGCCCGATGACGTGGCAACGCTGTTATGGTCGGCCAAAGAGTCGATGTTTAAGATTTTGGGAATCGAAGGCGTGGATTTTGCCAGGCATTTGAGTATATCCCCTTTTCGGTACACACCTTCTTCTGGCGAAGCCCGATGTTTTGAGGCGGAAGAGTTTCGTTCAGGTCAGAACCGTCATTTCCGCATTTATTACATCTGCCTTCCCGATTTTGTATTGACACTGGCTGTCGAATAGAGTATCCGTGCTTTTGTATCAGCCATTTATTATTTATCTTTCTGTCGATGTTATTCCGGTAAAAAGCTATGGGCGATAGGTGTGTTTTCGGCGTATGAAATAGTCGATGACGATGTTCCGGCGGCCTTCGGGCGTTTTTTTCAGTATGTTGGTATCGGGCTGTTCGTGATAGCGTTTGCGCTCTTTACGGAAGTGATTGTGGGCGAGCCATACAGCGCGAGCGTGCTGCCATTCTCCTCCGGCGATATATCGGGCGAGGGCGATCGTGTCGAGCAATCGGCGTATGATGAGAATTCTGCGACCTTCGTTTTTCGGAAGGTTTTTATAGAGCATCAGCAGATTGTTGCGAAAATTGAGGTAGGTCTTGCGCGGTTCGCTGGCCGAAAGCGTGGCGCCTCCGAGATGGTACATGTGGCTTTGCGGTACGGTGTATATTTTGTATCCCAATAATTTGACACGCCAGCAGAGATCTATTTCCTCCATGTGGGCAAAGAAACTTTCGTCGAGGCCTCCGGCTTTCAGGTATACCTCCCGACGGATAAAGAGACAGGCTCCCGTCGCCCAAAAAATTTCGGCCGGCGAGTCGTATTGTCCTTCATCGTTTTCGATAGAGAAGAAGATGCGTCCCCGACAGTAGGGATAGCCGTATTTATCGAGAAATCCGCCTGCCGCACCAGCATATTCAAACGCCTTTTTGTCTCGGTAAGCAAGTAGTTTGGGTTGGCATGCACCTACATCGGGATGGGACTCGCAGAAGTCGAACAATGGTGTAAGCCAATCGGGAGAGGCCTCGACATCAGAGTTAAGAAGGACGACGTAAGGGTATGGCAGTTTTTTTATGGCAAGATTGTATCCTCGGGCATAACCGTGATTTTCTTCCATTTCGAGAAGTATCACATCGGGGTGGTTTCTTTTTAACCACTCGACCGAACCGTCGGTCGAACCGTTATCGGCAACAACGACGTCGGCTATGTCGGTCGGTGTATGGGCACATATCGAGGGCAGAAACTCTTTCATCAGATCGAGTCCGTTCCAGTTAAGTATGACGACTGCTACTTTTTTCATGGAGAGGAATTATAAATGCCGGTGTTTCCAGCGGTTGTGGGTCCAAAGCCAATACTCTGGGGCTCGGAGTATCGTTTGTTCCATCAGCCCGATGTATCGGTCGGTGATTTCGAAGTTGGGACGAGTACGCGGATCGAGTTCTATTTCCCGTATGGTGGCTCGGTAATATCCCCGTTTTATGACTTCGACGTCGAAGTACATGACGGCGATGTCGAGTTTTTTGGCAATAATTTCTCCGCCGGTGAATACCGGAGTATCTTGGTTGAGGAACGTTGTCCAGTGATGTATATTGGCAGGTGATGGCGTTTGATCCGAAATGAATCCGGTTCCCGATTGTTTGCCCGATGCGCGTACCGACAGGAGGGAGCGCAGCGTACCGGCTTTGGGTATGCAGGTAAGACCGAAGCGGGAGCGTATTTTCAGGAATAACCGGTCGAACCATTCGTTTTTCAACGGGCGGTAGATCTGCCCCAAACGGGTATTCGGGGTATTTATCCATAGGGAGATCGACGAGATATATTCCCAGTTGCCGTAATGTCCCAACATCATGATAACCGAACGCCCGCTGTTGAGCGTCGATTCTAATAATTCCGCATTGACGAATTGCATGCGTCTGCGCATCTCATCGTCGGAGATGTGCAATAACTTGATCGTTTCGAAGAAATAATCGCAAAAATGCCGGTAAAATCGTCGTTCGATGGCTTTGCGTTCTTGCGGAGTATTTTGAGGGAATGCGTTTTTCAGGTTCTTGCGCACGATGTGCAGCCTATAACGGCCTATGTAATAGACCAACGGATAAAGCAGATCTGATAAAATATATAAGATGCGGAGAGGAAGCAGAGCCACTATCCGCAGGAAAAGACCGAATGGAGCCAGACAAATATTTTGTAAAATATGCTTCTTCATGTCGTTTTATAGGAGCTGTGCATGTAAAGCTGGAATATCTTTTTTTTCGATGAAATCGCCTATTTTTACATTGCGTACCGTATTGATGAGGCTCTTTTCAAAAGGGAGTTCCACTCTCACATAGTTGTCGGTAAATCCATGCATCGGGGCATTTTTTGCCGGGTGTTCAAAAAGCACGGGACGAGTTTTGCTTATTTGGGAAGAATAAAAACGGTGTAGTTTCCTTTCCGATATTTCGAGAATACGACGACAACGCTCATGCCTGATTTCCTGTGGCACGATGGGCTTTATTTTCAGAGCTTGCGTACCCGAACGCTCGGAATAGGTGAAAACATGCAATTGGGAAATGTCGAGACTGTCGATAAACTGGGCCGACTCGTCGAAAAGCGTATCGGTCTCTCCGCGCATACCGACAATGAGGTCGACTCCGATGAAAGCGTCGGGCATGACTTGTTTGATATGTTCGATACGTCGCGCGAAGAGTTGCGTGTCGTAGCGTCTGCGCATAAGGCGGAGAACCTCATCGCTACCCGATTGCAAGGGTATGTGGAAGTGGGGGGCGAAATGTTTCGATGCGGCGACGAAATCGATAATTTCGTCGGTCAGTAGATTGGGCTCTATCGATGAGATGCGATATCGGTCTATGCCGTCGATTTTTTCGAGTTCCTGTATGAGCCCGAAAAATGTCTCTCCGGTCGTTTTACCGAAGTCTCCTATGTTCACACCCGTCAGAACGATCTCATGACCGCCTTCACGAGCCACGTTACGGGCTTGCTCCACAAGGTCGGCGATGTGTCCATTGCGGCTTCTGCCCCGGGCGTAGGGTATCGTGCAATATGAGCAGAAATAGTCGCAGCCGTCTTGCACTTTGAGAAAGTAGCGTGTGCGGTCGCCTCGTGAACACGAAGGGGCGAAATTGTCGATTTCCTGACTGGGGGTGGTGAATATGTCGGTTGCTTCTTTTTTTTGCAGTTTGTCGAGGTATTGGGCTATTTTGCCTTTTTCTCCTGCGCCCAGTACCATATCGACGCCCGGTATGCGGGCGATCTCTTCGGGTTTGAGTTGTGCGTAACAACCGGTTACGACAACGACGGCCTCGGGGTGTTGGCGGGAAATACGGCGTATGGTTTGCCGGCATTTTTTGTCGGCGAGTTCCGTTACCGAGCAGGTGTTGATGATGCAGATGTCGACGGGTTCCCCGTTTCGGGCACGACGTATGCCCCTCTCTTCGAGCATGCGTCCGATGGTCGAAGTTTCGGCGAAGTTGAGTTTGCACCCTAAGGTGTAATAAGCGGCGGTTTGCGGTCCGAATGTTTGGCGGTCGATCATCTGGTTCTATTTAATGGCAGATTTCGATACAAAAGTAATATTTCACGCATAAATAAACTGTAATAGCAGATACTTTCTTTTTATTTAACGCCATGAAATGTTCTTTTTTCTGGGAGGAAAAGAAAAAGATTTATGACTCTTTCCTGCCTTCTCGAAAGGTTGTTATCGTGTCGGTCGGGTTTCACCCGAAATGGTGCGTATAGTACCGTCGGGATTATATTCCAGTTCACAGACTTTCATGCTGCGTAGGTATGATACACCTCCCGATGGAGCGCTATCGTGGAAAAAGAGATACCATTTGCCTTTGTATTGGCATATCGAGTGATGGGTCGTCCAGCCGATTACAGGTGTGAGTATTACCCCCGTGTAAGTGAACGGTCCGTAGGGGTTGTCTCCTATGGCATAGCAGAGCATATGGGACGTGCCGGTTGAGTAGGAAAAATAATATTTCCCGTTGTATTTGTGTACCCATGCTGCTTCGAAGAAACGGTGCGGATCTCCGTTTTTGAGAGGATTACCGTTCGAATCGAGAATCATTACCGGTCGCGGGTCTTCGGCAAATTCGAGCATATCGTCGCTGAGGCGTGCTACCCGGGCGGGAAGAGCCTCTTCATTTTTCCCGGGAATGATACCGCATTCCTGAGCCTTATTATCTCGGTACCGTTGGAGTTGCCCGCCTTGCAAACCTCCAAAATAGATATAGTATTTGCCTTCGTCTTCAAATACGGCGGGATCGATGCTGTAACTGCCCCGCATGGGATGGGGCTGGGGAATGAACGGCCCGTAAGGTTTTTCGCCGATGGCTACACCGAGGCGGAAGATGTCGTTTTTGTCTTTGGCCGGAAAATACATATAATATTTACCGTCTTTACAAGCGACATCGCAAGCCCAAAGTTGCCGGCTTGCCCACGGAATCTGTTCGAGAGAAAGAACAACGCCGTGGTCGGTAACTTTCCCTTTTTGCGGTTCTTTGGTAGAAAATACATGGTAGTCGCGCATATTGAAGTGATTTCCGTCTTCGGGGTCGGTAACTCCCGATTCCCAGTCGTGGGAGGGATAAATATAGACTTTCCCTTCGAAAATATGTACCGACGGGTCGGCCATGTAATCATCGGGAAATAGGTATCGGGCGGGTGTCCCGAGGGGCTCTTCTTTGGCTTTGTTTTGTGCAGTGGTGGAGAAAGATAAGGATAGTGAGGCCCATAAAATGCATAATGTGAGAATGGTCGGATTTTTCATTCGAGGTATTTGTTTTTTTGTTGGAGGTAATCGGTCGATATATTGCGAAGGAATAAATCTATTTGTTGTAATGGTGAAAAAACGGGCGGCACATGATGCGGGTCGTCCGCTTTTTATTTTGGTTGTCAAAGATAATGAAATATCTCGAAAACCTTGATAATCTTTTCCTTCTTTGCCTGTTCGATATAATTATTTGTTTTTTTATTTTACCTTTGCGGAAAATATATTTGTTATCTCATGGTAGAGGAAAATTTTATCAAAATCTACGAGAAAAGTTTTAAGGAGAATTGGGAATTGCCGGCATTGACCGATTACAATACCCGAGAGACATTTACTTACGGCGATATGGCTCGACAGATAGCCCGTATACACCTCTTGTTGCGACATTGCCAAATACGTCGGGGTGACAAAATCGCTCTTATCGGGCGGAATACTCCGCGTTGGGTGATGTCTTTTTTCGCTACGGTTACCTATGGGGCGATTATTGTTCCTATTCTGCAAGATTTCAATCCCAATGATGTGCACCACATCATAAACCATTCCGATGCCGTGTTGCTTTTTTCCGGCAGTTTGGCGTGGGAGCATATCGAGATGGAGAAACTCAATCAGGTGCGGGGTGTTATTTCCCTCGACGATTATAGTTGCCTCGACCAGAGAGATGGGGAAGATATTATGCAGTATCTTGCTGATATCGACCAGCATTTCGAAAAAACTTATCCCGACGGTTTTTCCCGTAACGATATAAAATATGCCGAGTTGGGCAACGATAAGGTAAGTCTTATCAATTACACTTCGGGTACGACGGGATTCAGCAAAGGCGTGATGCTTACCGGAAATAATCTGGCAGGGAATACTTGTTTCGGTATGCAATCGAAACTGCATTATAAAGGTAGCAAGTGTTTGTCGTTCCTTCCTCTGGCTCATGCTTACGGTTGTGCTTTCGACCTGCTGACACCGTTGGCTGTCGGGACGCACGTTACTCTGTTGGGAAAGATACCTTCGCCCAAAATTTTGTTGAAAGCGATGGAGGAAGTGAAGCCCAATCTCATCATCTGCGTACCTCTTATTCTCGAGAAGATATATCGCAAGCAAATACTTCCTATGCTCAATAAGCGTACGATGCGTTGGGCGTTGTCCCTTCCGGTACTCGACAGCCGTATTTACGGGCAGGTTTGCAAGAAATTGGTCGATGCTTTCGGCGGGCGTTTCGAGCAGGTTATCGTAGGCGGAGCTCCTTTAAATGCCGAGGTAGAAGCATTCCTTCATAAAATCAAATTCCCGTTTACGGTAGGTTACGGAATGACCGAATGCGCTCCGCTTATCAGTTACACGCATTGGAAAGAATTCATTCCCCGCTCATCGGGACGCATCCTTCCTGGTTATATGGAAGTGAAAATCGACTCGACCGATCCTCAACTGATACCCGGTGAAATCTGTGTGCGGGGCGAAAATGTAATGAAAGGATACTATAAGAATGAGGAAGCAACGGCCGATGTCTTGAAAGACGGCTGGTTGCATACCGGCGACATGGGAACGGTAAGCGAGGACGGAACTATCTTTATCAAAGGTCGCTATAAGACGATGATACTTGGTGCTAACGGACAGAATATTTATCCCGAAGAGATAGAGTCGAAACTCAATAACATGCCATTTGTCATGGAGAGTCTCGTTATCGAAAAGGAAGGAAAGCTCGTCGCTTTGGTATATCCCGATTTCGAAGCTGTCGATACGTATGGTCTTACCCCGGAAGATCTGCCGGTTGCGATGGAGGAAGTGCGCCGAAATCTCAATAAAGAGGTGGCGCCTTATGAAAGTATCGCGCACATATATATTTATCAGTCGGAGTTTGAAAAGACACCCAAACGTAGTATCAAGCGCTATCTGTATACCAATTTCACTCCGTTGCCCGATAAAAAGGAAAAATAAAAAACAAATTCTGGTAAAAAAGATATTAAAAAGTTTACTGCAATGAACAAAAAAGCATTTCTGTTGATTCTTGACGGCTGGGGCATAGGCGACCGGGCCAAAGACGATGTGATTTATAACACACCTACTCCGCATTGGGATAAATTGCTGGCTGCTTACCCGCACTCACAATTGCAGGCTTCGGGAGAAAATGTCGGCCTGCCCGACGGCCAGATGGGAAACTCCGAAGTCGGACACCTCAATATCGGTGCCGGTCGCGTCGTATATCAAGACTTGGTGAAGATAAACCGTGCTTGTGCCGACAAGTCGATTTTCTCCAACCCCGAGATTGTCAAAGCCTTTACATATGCTCGTGAGAACGGGAAACAAGTTCATCTTATGGGGCTTGTATCCGACGGCGGTGTGCACAGTTCTCTCGATCACCTTTTTGTTTTGTGCGATATCGCTTCCGAGTACGGTATCGATAAGACGTTTGTACATTGTTTTATGGACGGCCGCGATACCGATCCCCGTAGCGGAAAAGGATTTATCGAGGCACTCGAAAAACATCTTTCGGAAAAGAAAGGGGCTATTGCCTCGATTATAGGCCGTTATTATGCCATGGACCGGGACAAACGTTGGGAACGGGTGAAAGAGGCTTATGACCTGCTTGTCAACGGAAAGGGAACTCCCGCCACCGATATGGTTGCTGCCATGCAGGCTTCGTATGACGCCGATATTACCGATGAGTTTGTAAAACCGATTGTTCATGTCGGAGTTGACGGGAAACCCGTATCGGTGATTGAAGAGGGCGATGTGGTTATTTTCTTCAATTACCGTAACGATCGGGCCAAAGAGCTGACCATCGTTCTTACCCAGCAAGATATGCCCGAAGCTGGTATGCATACGTTGCCTTTGTATTATTGCTGTATGACCCCTTATGATGCTAAGTTTACCGGATTGCATATCCTTTTCGATAAAGAAAATGTGGTGAATACTTTGGGGGAAATCGTGTCGAAAGCCGGCCGTAAACAGCTGCGTATTGCCGAAACCGAGAAATATGCGCATGTAACGTTCTTTTTCTCAGGGGGACGTGAAAAGGAATTCGATGGGGAAGACCGTATACTGATACCTTCGCCCAAAGTCGCGACTTACGATTTGAAACCCGAAATGAGCGTTTATGAAGTGAAAGATGCGCTCAATAATGCATTGGCTTCGGGAAAATACGATCTTGTCGTTTGCAATTTCGCCAACGGTGATATGGTGGGACATACCGGTGTATATGAGGCTATCGAAAAAGCGGTTAAAGCCGTAGACGAATGTGTGGGTTCGGTAATCGACACGGCTGTGTCCAACGGTTATGAAGCCATTATCATCGCCGACCACGGAAATGCCGATCATGCTTTGAATGCCGATGGTACGCCGAATACAGCGCATTCGCTCAATCCCGTTCCTTTCGTATATGTAACATCGAATAAAGCGGCACAAGTAGAGAACGGTATTCTTGCCGATGTCGCTCCCTCGTTGTGTCATATCATGGGAATAGAGCTTCCTGCCGAAATGACGGGCAAATGTCTGATAAAGGATTAGAAACCAACGAAGAGTATATGTTGCAGATAGGCGATACGCTTATCAGTCTCGATGTTATCGAGCGGGATTTTATCTGTAATCTTTCCGCCTGCCGGGGAGCTTGTTGCATCGAAGGCGATGCAGGAGCACCGATTACCGAGGAGGAGCGGCTTGTGCTTATGAAGTTGTTGCCTGAGGTGTGGAATGATTTGACTCCCGCTGCCCGGGAGATAATCAAGTCGCAAGGAGTGGCTTATGTCGATGAGGAGGGCGATTTGGTAACGTCGATTGTTGGCGGTAAGGATTGTGTCTTTACCTGTTATGGTGAGGATGGCATGTGTATGTGCGCGATTGAAAAAGCGTATCGTGAGGGTCGTGTATCGTTTTATAAACCTTTGTCGTGCCACCTTTATCCGATACGTGTAACTCGTTATCCCGCTTTCACGGCAGTCAATTATCATCGTTGGAAGATATGCAAGGCGGCCGAAGTGTTAGGCCGGAAAGAAGGGGTGAAGGTCTACCGTTTTTTGCGGGAACCGCTGATACGAAGTTTCGGGGAAGAGTGGTATGACGAGCTCGATCGGACGGCGCAGGCCTATTTACAGCAAAAGGAATCCGGCGAAATATAGTCGGTTATAAAAGACAAGGGGCAATCAAAATGATTGCCCCTTGTCTTTTATAGAGATTTAGAAGATTAGTATTGTTCCGATTCGTTAGGGAAATCTTGTTCCTTGACATCGGATATGTATTGCTTTACCGCGTCGGTTATAATAGTATGCAGGTTGGCATAACGACGCAGGAATCGGGGTGAAAAGTCTTTGTTGATACCCAACATGTCGTGCATAACCAGCACCTGACCGTCGACACCGCCTCCTGCACCGATACCGATGATGGGAATGGTTACCTCTTCGGCTACCCGGGCAGCGAGTTTTGCCGGTATTTTTTCAAGAACGATGGCAAAGCAGCCGAGTTGTTCGAGCAAATGTGCATCTTTGATGAGTTGTTGTGCTTCTGCCTCTTCTTTGGCACGGACGGCGTAAGTCCCGAATTTATTAATTGATTGGGGGGTAAGTCCGAGATGTCCCATGATAGGAATTCCGGCACTGAGAATCCGAGCGATGGATTCCTTTATCTCTTCTCCGCCTTCGAGTTTGACGGCATCGGCTCCGGTTTCTTTCATAATGCGTATGGCCGATGCCAAAGCCTCCTTGGAGTTTCCCTGATAGGAACCGAAAGGCATATCGACAACAACGAGCGCACGTTTTACGGCACGGACGACCGATTGTCCGTGATAGATCATCTGGTCGAGGGTCATGGGCAGTGTGGTAACGTTTCCTGCCATGACGTTCGAGGCCGAGTCGCCGACCAAAATTACGTCCATGCCGGCACGGTCGATCAGTGTCGCCATAGAGTAGTCATAGGCGGTAAGCATCGATATTTTTTCGCCGCGTTCTTTCATTTCGATAAGGCGGCGTGTAGTTACTTTGCGGGTATCTTCGGTATAAGTTGACATGACTTTTTGATGTGTTGAATTTTCCCGCAAAGGTAGAACTTTTTGGAATACAAATCTTTTTTATCTCTTTTTTATTTTTGGAAGAGAATGCCTATTCGTATGTGTAATATTCGATTACACGATGTGTTGTTGTAGTCTCCTTTCCCGAATATTGGATACGGGTTGTCCAGTTTCCGTGCTCGTCGTAGGTGTAGTCGAATGTCGAGTCTTCTTTTTGGCTGCCGTTGACCGAGGTTATTTTCGAAACATCGTTGCGTTCGTTATAAAAATAGATTTTTTCCCGACGAGAACGTCCATTGATTACGATTTCGAGTTTTACATCACCTCCCGGTGTATAATAGGTCGTTGTAGTATTTTGTGGAGTGGCGGCGTTATAACTTTTTGAAGATATGAGGTCTCCGGCTTCATTGTAGGTATATTCGGTTTTCCGTCCGCCTTTTACTCCGTCAATAATGTCGGTACGCGTAGCTAGTCGGTCGTTGCCGTAATCCAGTTTGCATATTTCCTGTTCTTTCCCATCTTCCCTCGTTTCTATGATGCGGGTTATTTCACGACGGTTGTTATAGTAATATGTCTTTTTCCATTGCGGTGTGGAGATGGTGCTCAGTGTGAAATCGGGGTGGTAGAGATAACTTTTTTCCTCGGTTTTTCCGTTTTTCTTTGTTTCGACGAGGAGAAGTTGCCCCAACTGGTCGTATAGAGAGGTAACCGTACTTTTTATTTCTTTCCCGTTTTGTCGAGAGATTGTGGTTTCTTGTATACTTTTGACATACCCTTTGAGATTGATTCGAGACCAATGCCAATAGCTTTTTTTCAGATGTCCCAGCCAGTCGTTGAGCGGTGCAATGTAGGTAGAATTGGGATAGTCCCGTAAAAATTTATCGTACGCATATTGGGTCGGCTGCTGGGTGATACTCAGGTAGTCGAACGACTCGATGGCCGATTGCGCCTCTTCTTTCATCGGGTGATCGGGGTATTCCGCGAGCAGTTGTTGGTATGCTTCTCGTGTATGGGTTTTACGAGCTTGGGCATAGGCAAGGCGATATATCCGGCTTTGTGCCTCTTCGATAAGTGGCGATTGCGGATATAGTTCGATGAATTTTTTGTAGGCCTCGATTGTATTGTCGAGTTGTGCAAAAGTTGTTTTATCGGCCAATCGGGTTATTTCTACGACATGTTCGGAAGATGCATAGTGTGATAGGAAATAGTTATACCCTTCTATCGTGCCTTTTTCTATGGCTTGGCGGTATGCTATGTCTTCTTGCTTTTGGGCGGCCGGTTCTACCCATTTGCTTTGCGGGCACAAATCGATGAATCGGGCATAGCTTTCTTCGGTATTTTCCCGACAGGCAAGTTTATACAGACTTTGTTCTATCTGTGTGCGTATGCTGTCGAGGGAATTGTCTTTTTTGTCGAGAAACTTGATAAGAGTACGTTCCTTACTGTTGGGTAAAAGTGATTTATTGAATATCTCGTAAGATTTCTGAGGGTTGTAGGCTTTGTACTCCGGGGTATTGAACAATAAGCAGTCGCACAAATCTATGAGCAGCAAGTCGCTTTTTTTCTCGTTATCATAGATTTTGTTCCGTTTTTCGATAGCTTTTTCGATTTTCTTTTCGATAATCAAGTCGTATATCTGTCCCGGATTTTGAGCATGTAATGCGACTCCTTCTCCCAAGAGAAGAATTATGAATAGAAAGGCTCGTATTCTGTGCATTGTTGAAAGCATGGTGGACCGGGGATCGAAAGGATTGGAAATCGGGTTGTTGATGATTAAATCTAAGCAAAGATAATAATACTTCTCCGATAGAAAATGATTATAAATTCATTTTAGCGAAATTCAAGGTTTTTTCTCTCTTCAAAAAAGAATGCCGCCCAACATCAACATCGGGCGGCATTCTTTACTTGCTTGGATATACTGTTAATGAGAGAGTGATAATTGTGCGTCCATAGCGGCGGCAGCCCGTCGTCCGTCGCCCATAGCGAGAATGACGGTAGCTCCACCCCGCACGATATCGCCTCCGGCGTAAAGGTCGGGCAGATCGCTCTTCATGGATTCTTGATCGACGACTATTGTTCCCCATTTACTGATGTTAAGACCCTTTACTGTATGAGGTATGAGAGGATTGGGGGATACGCCTATACTGACGATAACCTCGTCGATATCGATTTCTTCAATGGCTCCCGGTATGGCGACCGGGCTGCGGCGACCCGATTCGTCTGGCTCACCCAATTCCATTTTTTGCAAACGCATTTTGGTAACGTGCCCTTTTTCGTCCCCTATGTATTCAATGGGGTTATGCAGTGTGAGGAATTCGATGCCTTCTTGCTTGGCGTGTTTTACTTCTTCGGTACGGGCCGGCATTTCGTCTTCGCTGCGGCGATATACGATGATGGCGCGCTCGGCTCCTAAGCGTCGTGCTGTGCGCACCGAATCCATAGCCGTGTTTCCGCCACCGATAACGGCGACACGTCGTCCGTGAAAGACCGGTGTTTCGGCATCAGGCTCGGCTGCATGCATCAGGTTTACCCGTGTAAGGTATTCGTTGCTCGACATCACCCCAATGAGGTTTTCTCCCGGGATGTTCATGAAACGAGGCAAACCGGCTCCGCTGGCGACGAAAATTCCTTTGAATCCCATTTCATGCAGATCTTCGTAAGAGAGCGTTTTTCCTATGATGCAATCGGTTATGAATTCGACACCCATTTTTCGCAGACTATCGATTTCCACGTCTACGATGCGGTTGGGCAGACGAAATTCCGGGATTCCGTATTTCAGAACGCCTCCGATTTCGTGGAGAGCTTCGAATACGGTTACCGAGTATCCTTTTTTTATCATGTCGCCTGCAAATGAAAGTCCGGCAGGGCCGGAACCGACAACTGCTATTTTTATGCCGTTACGGGACGGTATTTCCGGAGTGGATATTTGCCCGCTTTCCCGTTCGTAGTCGGCTGCAAAACGTTCGAGGTATCCGATGGCGACAGGCTGTTTTTTAAGTTTCTGCAAATAGAAACATTTCGATTCGCACTGTTTCTCCTGCGGGCATACACGGCCGCATACGGCGGGCAACGCACTGGTTTCTTTCAGCGTTTTTGCCGCTTCGAGAATTTCTCCCCGTTCGATGTTTTTGATGAATTTGGGTATGTTTATACCCACGGGGCAGCCCGTAATACAAAGTGGATCGGGGCAGTCGAGGCAACGAGATGCTTCGATGAGAGCCTGTTCCCGGGTGAGACCTTGATTTACCTCCTCGTTGCATGTTATGCGGTAGTCGGGGGTAAGCTCGTTCATCTCTGTGCGGGAGATGTTGATACGATCTTTATTGGGTTTCGATTTGCGGAGAGCTTCACGCCATGATGCCGCTCTTTCTGCGTTCAGATATTCTTTGTTGTCCATGAGTGATTGCGTTTATTCGATTCCTTTATACGAAGAAAGTCGCATGAGCATTTCGTCGAAATCTACTTGGTGAGCATCGAATTCGGGGCCGTCGACGCATACGAATTTTGTTTTTCCGCCTACGGTAACGCGACATGCGCCGCACATACCTGTGCCGTCGACCATAATCGTGTTGAGCGATGCCATCGTAGGAATATCGTATTTTTTTGTAAGAAGTGAAACGAACTTCATCATGATGGCCGGCCCTATTGTAACACATAAGTCAACTTTTTCGCGGTTGATAACCTCTTCCACACCATGGGTAACGAGTCCTTTTTTGCCGTATGAGCCGTCATCGGTCATAATGATTACTTCATCGGAATAGGGACGCACTTGTTCTTCGAGGATAATCAGTTCTTTGGTGCGTGCAGCCAATACCGTAATAACCCGGTTTCCGGCTTTTTTCATGGCTTCGACGATGGGCAATAGAGGGGCGACGCCTACCCCCCCACCGCAACAAACGACTGTGCCGACTTTTTCGACATGGGTAGCTTGTCCCAATGGGCCTACGACATCGGTGATGTAATCGCCGGCTTCGAGGGAACATAATTTCCGTGTCGATTTTCCGACGGCTTGTATGACGAGAGAGATGGTGCCTCGCTCGGGATCGGAAGATGTAATGGTCAAAGGAATGCGTTCTCCTTTTTCTCCTGTGCGGACGATGACGAAGTGTCCTGCTTTACGGGCTTTGGCAATGAGCGGAGCTTCTACGTCGAATTTGACGACGTTGGCAGAGAAGTACTCTTTGCTGATTATTTTATTCATGCGATAGGTAGTGTGATTATATTGGATTGCAAAGGTATGCAAAATTGTTGAGAAACGATGGACTTTAATAGGAAATCGCTATGAAATGTTGAAAAAATCTGGCAAATCGTTTCTGCGCTTTCCCGGGATTATTGCCTGTTATTTTTCTTTCCGCTTTTGTTTGAGTTTTTGCCGACGATGGTTCCACAACTTACGGCGGCGGGAGAATTTTTCGAAGAAATCGCGTACGGTTGTAAAGCGGGTATAGTTGTGTTGTACGTCGATAGATAGGGGATCTGATGTAAACGTGAGTTGCTCGTTTTCTTCTCCAAATTGTTCGGGGAAGAGTACGATAAAGTTATTCCCTGCAAAATATCGGGAGAGTTGCAGAGGGAGTTTTTCGAATTCGCTGTTGTATGAAAGGGACGTGTGGCGGGCGCTGACAACGACGAGCAAGTCGTCTTGCAAGACAACGCCTGTAAGCGTGAGTATATCGGCCCAGTCGTCGAGTACTTCAAATTCGCAGGAGATGCCGTATCGGTTGTGTCGCAATACGTTTCTCAAAGCGATGATGGTGTTGTGGTGTGCATAGAAAACAACCCGGCATCCTATTTGTTTTCCGATGTTGGCGATACGGTCTATCCATTTGGTAAATCCGCTTTCGTATTCGGCTTTTTCGGGAACGGCGACGACGATACGGGTCGTCATGTTTATAGGTATGATGCACTTGGTGATAGCGACCATTTTGTGGGTGCTCTTCAACAAATTCTCTATTTTCGAGCCGAAAAAGCTGTCGACGATATTGCTTTTGTGGTGCAAACCTAGTATGACGTCTGAAATATTCTGTTCTTTGATCGTATGAATGATTCCGCTGGTGATATTTACATCGTATCGGGATAGGCCGGTAAGTCGGGTGTCCGATGCTGCTGCGATTTTTGTAGCTCTGTCCAGCAACATCTGTCCGGCTTCTCCTGAACGTAATGCGGTCTTGTTGTCATCGATGACATGTAAAGCGTAAAGCGGTTGTTGCTTATGCTGCCCCTTTGCCAAAACGGCAAGGTTTACAAGGTTTTCCAGCGTATCGGGGTTGGCAACGGGTATAAGAATGCGGGCATGGCCGGTATTGTCTTGGTTTTTATCGGGATCTTCGGCCGGTTGTAGGGTTGCCATTTTTTGTGCGGCGCGTTCGGTTGCAAAAGAACTGATGGTACATGTTACCAAAATCATGATAATTGTACCGTTGAGGATATTGATGTCGAATAAACCGATGTCATAACCGATAAGTACGGCGGCGAGGGTGGCGGCTGCCTGTCCGTTGCTCAGCCCGAAAATCATGGCACGGTCGATTTTATCGAGGCCGAAATTTTTTTGAGTAATCCAAGCGGCCAACCATTTCGAAATGGTGGCGACTGCCGACATGACGATTGCGACAAACAGTGCCTTCCAACCCGAAAATACGACGGACGGATCTATGAGCATTCCCACTCCGATGAGAAAATAAGGAATGAAAAGGGCGTTGCCCACAAACTCTATACGGTTCATCAGCGGAGATACCGAGGGTATGAAACGATTGAGTACGACGCCTACGAAAAATGCTCCGAGAATCGGTTCGAGCCCGGCGGGTTTGGCGAGGGCCGAAGCGAGAAAGACGAGAGCCAGTACGAAGATGTATTGTGATACGTTATCGTTATATTTTTTGAAAAACCATCGGGCGATGCGCGGAAAGACGAAAAGAATAAACAAACTGTATGCGACCATGGAGAGAATGAGACGTACCCAGAACCATTCGTTGATAGTTCCCGTCTGCATACCTACGATGACGGCGAGTATGATGAGTGCCCCCAATACGGTAATGATAGTGCCTGCTATGGTAATGGTTACCGCCGGACGCCTTCCTACGCCGTACCGGAGTACGATAGGATAGGCCACCAACGTATGCGACGCATACATACTGGCCAACAGAATAGATGTCGTGAGGTCGAGATGTAACAGGTAGATACTCGATAATGTACCCAGTATCATGGGGATTATAAATGTGTATATGCCGAATGTGATGCCGCGAAGTTTTATTTTCCGGAAATCATTCAGGTTCATTTCAAGCCCTACCAGAAACATTAGGTAGAGCAAGCCGACATTCCCGAAAATTTTGAAACTGCTGTCATAAGCGAGGAAATCCAGCCCATGCGGGCCGAACAAGGTCCCGGCCAAAATCATGCCGATGATGTGGGGGATACGCAGTTTGTTCAGCAACAAGGGGGCGAACAGAATTATAGTCAGCACGATAAAAAATATCAGTACCGGATCGGTAAACGGTAATGTGGGTAAGAATCGGCTGACATCCATGATTCTGAAATTTCTGAGGTACGATTTCGGTTTGAAAAATGAATGAACAAAAGTAAGAAAAAAGAGGATATGATCGGCCTCGAAAGGCTGAAATCGTACAGAAAAGCACCATTTTTGATAAAAAAGTGGACGTTTGAGTATGAAATATAAGGAAAACCGTTAATTTTGCCAAGTTTTAAAATCGAAACATCTTTGTCAGTTGAAAGCGACAACTGAAAGATTCAAGCTGTTGAATAGTCATAAAAAATAAGATAACAAATGAATGTAGCCATTGTCGGAGCCAGTGGAGCTGTGGGACAAGAGTTCCTGCGGGTTTTGGCCGAGAGAAATTTCCCGATTGACGAATTGTTGCTGTTCGGTTCGTCTCGTAGTGCCGGAACTTCATATAACTTCCGGGGTAAAGATATTGTTGTGAAAGAGTTGCAGCACAACGATGATTTTAAAGGCGTGGATATTGCCTTTACATCGGCAGGAGCCGGTACGTCGAAAGAATTTGAAAAAACCATTACCAAATTCGGGGCTGTGATGATCGATAATTCCAGTGCTTTCCGTATGGACGATGACGTGCCTTTGGTCGTGCCCGAAGTCAATGGCCCCGATGCCAAAGTGCGCCCCCGGGGAGTGATTGCCAATCCCAATTGTACAACGATACAGATGGTGGTAGCATTGCAGGCCATAGAAAATCTTTCGCATATCAAGTCGGTACATGTTGCAACTTACCAGGCTGCCAGCGGGGCGGGTGCCGCAGCTATGGACGAGCTTGTGCACCAGTATGAAGAGCTGATGAAAGGTGAAGCTCCTACGGTACAGAAGTTCTACTATCAGTTGGCTTATAACGTGATACCTCAGGTCGACGTGTTTACCGACAACCTCTACACCAAGGAGGAAATGAAAATGTTCAATGAGACCCGTAAGATCATGCACTCCGATGTAAAGGTCAGTGCCATGTGTGTGCGTGTCCCGGTGATACGAGCTCATTCCGAGGCTATTTGGGTCGAGACCGAACGTCCTGTGTCGGTCGAAGAAGCCCGTGAGGCTTTTGCCAAAGCCGACGGGGTTGTACTTATGGACGAACCGGCCAACCGTACTTATCCCATGCCTCTCGATATTGCAGGGAAAGATCCTGTGTATGTGGGACGTATCCGCAAAGATATCTCAAATCCGAATGGGTTGACTTTCTGGGCGGTAAGTGACCAAATAAAAAAAGGTGCAGCCTTGAATGCCGTGCAGATTGCCGAATATCTGATACGAGAAAATGCGTTGTAGTATTCGGCTTGTCGTTTTATGTATCGTATTCTTTCCGTATGTCTGCGAGGCGGCCTTTTCGGGTCGCCTCGTGTCTTATCGGATATATGAAAATGGAATGATGGAAAATCTTTTTTCCGATGAGCGGCTCACTGCGCCGTTGTCGGCTCTTTTTCTCGAAATCGACAATCGTTGCGGATATTCCGGTCTTCCGGTTATCGGTATTACCAGCAATCACCGTTCCGGTGAGAACCTTACCTGTATTGCCGATCCTTATGTCGAGGCTGTACGTCGTGCTGGCGGTGCTCCATTGCTTTTGCCCGTGTGTGCCGATTCTGCTGTATTGGAACGTATCGTCGACCGTATCGACGGTCTTTTGCTGACGGGCGGAGGTGATTTTTCATCGGCTGTTTTGGGAAAGGATCTTTCTCCGTTGGCCGATTGTACCGATGCCGAAAGGGATATTACGGAATTTTCCCTTTTACGAATGGCTTTGCGTCGTCAGCTTCCCGTTTTCGGTATTTGTCGGGGACACCAGCTTATTAATTTGGCATTGGGAGGAACGCTTTATCAAGACCTGCCTACGGAATATCCGGCCGGTGTATTGCCTCACTCACAAGAAAGCGATAAGCGGCAGCCCACCCATGATGTTTCTCTTGTGGAGGGATCACTTCTTGCTCGTTTGTTGGGAACGGTACATATCGGAGTCAATTCATTGCATCATCAGGCTGTGCGGGACGTGGCCCCGTCGTTGCAGGCCGTCGCGTTTTCGCCCGACGGAGTGAATGAAGCCGTCGAGAGCCCTTATTATCCGGTTTATGGCGTACAGTGGCATCCCGAGCAGCTTTTGGCCGGAGGAGACGAAATGTCTTTGCCTCTTTTCGAGTATTTGGTCGATGAGGCGCGCATATATAGACGGGCCCGAACTTTTCACGAGGAATATGTGTCGCTCGATTCGCACTGCGATACTCCCATGTTTTTCCCGGAGAAGATAGATGTCGGCCGACGCGATTCCCGTCTGAAAGTGGATTTGCCGAAAATGGAAGACGGAGGCATCGATGCGACATGTATGGTGGCTTATCTCCCGCAAGGGAAAAGAGATGAAGATGGTTTGAAATCGGCAACGGAAAAAGCCGACGCGATACTGGAAGAATTGGGCCGGCAGTTGGCTCGTTATCCCGAACGTGTACAGCAAGCGTTTGTTCCCGACGATGTCCGTCGCCTGAAAAGAGCCGGGAAGAAAGCTGTTTTCATGGGAATCGAGAACGGGTATGCCATAGGTCGCGATCTTTCCCAAGTGGCACGTTTCCGTCGTATGGGAGTTGTATATATGACGCTATGCCATAACGGCGACAATGATATATGCGATTCGGCAAAGGGGACAGGCGAACACGGCGGTTTGAGCCATTTCGGCCGCGAAGTCGTGCGGGAGATGAACCGGGTGGGAATGATGGTCGATTTGGCCCATGTCTCCGAAAGAAGTTTCTATGATGTGTTGGAGGCGAGCCGTGTACCGGTTGTCTCGACGCACTCTTCGTGCAGGGCTTTGTGCGATCACCCGAGGAATTTGACCGATGATCAGATTCGTACTCTTGCGGCTCGCGGCGGAGTGATTCAGATTTGTCTCTATGAATATTTTTTGGTGAAGGGAAGAAAACCCTCGATGGCCGATATTGTCGCGCATATCGATCATGTTGTGCGATTGGTGGGTGCCGATTATGTCGGTATCGGTTCTGATTTCGATGGTGGCGGAGGTATTCCCGGTTGTGAGGCGGCCGATGAACTGATAAATATTACAAAGGCTTTGTTAAGAAAAGGATATACCGAGGAGATGCTCGAAAAAATATGGGGAGGAAATTTTCTCAGGGTAATGCGATGCGTGCAGAATGCGGCAGAGAATTACTCTTAAAAAGTGTAAATATAAATTGCATAGACCGATATTTTTGTTGAAAATCTTTTATCTTTGGAAGTCAAAACCTATACCATGATGAGACGTCGTTTTTCTTTGTTTTCTGTGCTCCTTTGTTTGGGCTGCTTCATTGTAATGCTTTTTACGACGGCTTGTCGCCAACCTTCTTCCTCTTCTTCGCAAACTCAAGCACCTTCACATGTTGTCGATGTGCCGGATTTCAATGCCGACTCGGCTTTTGCTTATGTCGAGCGTCAAGTGGCATTTGGTCCTCGTGTACCCAATACTCCGGCTCACCGCAATGCGGCTGAATATCTGACAACCGAGTTGCGTCGACATGGGGCGCAAGTGGTTTTACAGGATTTTCGGGTGAGGGCCTATGACGGGACGATGCTCGATGCATGTAATATCATTGCATCTTATTCTCCCGAAAAAAAAGACCGGGTACTGCTCTTTGCCCATTGGGATACACGCCCTTATGCCGATAATGATCCGCAGCAGAAAAATCATCGGTTGCCTATCGACGGGGCAAATGACGGGGCGAGTGGTGTAGCCGTTTTGCTCGAAACGGCACGTCAGATACATGCCCGGTCTCCGCGGATAGGAATAGATATCATATTTTTCGATGTAGAAGATTATGGCCGGCCTTATTTTTCCGACCGTCCCGAGCAGGGTGATTCTTGGGCGCTCGGTTCTCAGTATTGGGCTCGTAGACCTCATAATCCGGCTTATCGGGCGCGTTATGGTATTTTGCTCGATATGGTAGGCGGGAAAAATTGCCGGTTTCCTCGGGAAGGCGTTTCGATGCAGCAAGCTCCTGGTATTGTAGACAAGGTTTGGAAAGCAGCTCAGTCTTTGGGGTATGGCGACTATTTTGTCGATGAAAGAGGTGGCTATATCAATGACGACC
>HF999710.1:47854-49963 GCA_000434215.1 Bacteroides sp. CAG:144 | reverse complement strand
AGTATTGATATTATCGCCTACGATGAGTCGCAGGGAGGATTTGTACCTCAGTGGCATACGCTCGACGATACCCTTGAAAATATCGACAAGGGAACTCTCAAAGCTGTGGGCCAGACGTTGTTGTGGGTAATATATAACGAATAAGAAATTATACAGAATTTGAAAAATGAAGACTATTGATCAGATACAAGATGAGGTCGTCGACGAGTTTTCGGCTTTCGATGATTGGATGGATAAATACGCATTGTTGATAGAATTGGGAAATTCCCTGTCTCCCCTTGACGAGCAGTTCAAGGTCGAAAGCAACCTTATAGAGGGCTGTCAGAGTCGGGTATGGCTTCATGCCGAATATCGTGACGGCAAGGTTCTTTATCAGGCCGAGAGTGATGCCGTGATTGTGAAAGGAATCGTTTCGTTGCTGATCAAAGTTTTATCCGGTCATACTCCGCGGGAGATTCTCGATACACACCTTTATTTCATCGAACAGATAGGGCTTACAGAACATTTGTCGCCTACCCGTTCGAACGGCTTGCTTGCCATGGTGAAGCAGATGCGGCTTTACGCAATGGTGTTCAAGGCACAAGAGGACGAACAGAAAAAATAGTATAAACCTAAACTAAGAAAGAACATGTTTAAAAATCAACCTAAGGGTTTGTATGCATTAGCGCTTGCCAATACGGGCGAACGCTTTGGCTACTACACGATGATTGCAGTATTTGCTCTTTTCCTGCGCGCTAATTTCGGTCTTGATGCCGGTGTGGCAGGTGCGATTTACAGTACATTCCTCGGTCTTGTTTATTTTATGCCCCTTATCGGAGGTATCATGGCCGATAAATTCGGATTCGGAAAGATGGTAACCATCGGTATTACCATCATGTTTGCCGGTTATTTGTTGCTTTCGCTTCCTTTGGGCAGCGATACGATCGCTATGATCTGTATGCTTTTGGCATTGGCGTTCATCAGTATCGGCACGGGTCTTTTCAAAGGGAACTTACAGGTGATGGTAGGGAATCTTTACGACGATCCCAAATATGCCTCGAAGAGAGATGCCGCATTTTCTATTTTCTATATGGCGATCAATGTAGGTGCGCTTTTTGCTCCTACAGCAGCGGTGGAAATCAAAGAATGGGCGGAGACAAGTCTCGGATTCTCTTCAAATGATGCTTACCATTTCTCGTTTGCTGTTGCTTGTGTGGCATTGGTTATTTCTATGGCGATTTATTATGTATTCCGTCCGACATTCCGTCATGTAGAGGGGGGGCAACGAAAAGCGGGAGATGTAGTGGCAGAGGATAATCTTTCTCCGGCTGAAACCCGACAACGTATTATTGCCCTTTGTTTGGTATTTGCGGTTGTAGTGTTTTTCTGGATGGCATTCCACCAAAACGGATTGACGCTGACTTATTTTGCTGATGAGTTCACTGCAAAGAGTTCGGAAGGACTTCAAAGCATGTTCTTCAGTGTATGGAATCTTGTCTTGATAATCATCGGTGTATATGCACTTTTCTCGCTTTTCCAAGGAGATACGAAGCAGACTAAGGTTATTTCGGGAGCCATTGTATTGGGTGTCATTGCAATTTTGGCTTATAAGTATTTTAACTTGTCTGGTGCTATTGCCGTGTCTGCTCCTATTTTTCAGCAATTCAATCCGTTCTATGTTGTAGCGTTGACACCTGTTTCGATGGCTATTTTCGGAGCATTGGCAAAACGGGGTAAAGAACCTTCTGCGCCTCGTAAAATTGCTTACGGTATGTTGATCGCTGCTGCCGGGTTTGCCATTATGGCTTTCGGGTCGCTTGGCCTGCTTACGCCCGATGCGCAAGCTGAGACTGTCAAGTCGGGAGAAGAGGGGACTTTGGTATCGGCAAATTGGCTCATTTCTACCTATCTTGTATTGACGTTTGCAGAGTTGTTGCTCTCTCCGATGGGTATATCTTTCGTCTCAAAAGTAGCTCCGCCCAAGTTGAAAGGTATGATGATGGGAGGTTGGTTCGTAGCGACGGCTATCGGTAATGCTCTTGTTTCGGTCGGTGGTTTCTTGTGGGGCGGTCTGCCGCTGTGGTTGGTATGGTCGGTATTTATCGTACTCTGCCTCTTGTCGGCACTCTT
>HF999710.1:39077-47813 GCA_000434215.1 Bacteroides sp. CAG:144 | reverse complement strand
GATGAAGAAACTCGAAGCTGCTACCAAATAAAAAATGACAGTTTAGAATAAAAAAGCCAACCTTTCATGGTTGGCTTTTTTATTTGGAAATCTCGCGTTTTTATGAATCGTGTCATTCGAAGAGAGAGTGCTGCTCTGCGCCCAGCAGGTTGAATGTCTTGCGATGATAAGGCGTAGGGCCGTATTGTGCAATGGCAACCCGGTGTGTGCGGGTGGGATACCCTTTGTTTTCGTTCCAGTGGTACTGAGGGAACTCTTCGTGCAAATTCATCATGTAATCGTCCCGATATGTTTTGGCAAGAATCGAAGCTGCGGCGATAGAGAGAAATCGTCCGTCGCCTTTTATTTCACAAGAATAAGGTATGTTGTGGTAGGGGGCGAAACGGTTTCCGTCGATGAGCAGTGCTTCGGGACGAGTACTCAAAGCGTCGAGGGCGCGATGCATGGCGAGAAAAGAGGCATTCAGAATATTGATTTTGTCGATTTCTTCCGGTGTTACGATACCTACGGCCCATGCGATGGCATTCTGTTCGATGACGGGGCGCAAGGCATAACGTTGTTTTTCGGAGAGTTGTTTTGAGTCGTTGAGCCGTTCGTCTTGAAATGTCGGCGGCAATATGACTGCCGCTGCATATACGGCGATGACTGCCGCTGCATATACGGCGCCGGCCAAGCAGCCACGACCGGCTTCGTCGCAACCTGCTTCGATGCGATTTTCTATTTTATAGGGGAGTAACATAAATTGCGTTTTCTACTTACAAATGTAGAAAAAGTTTTTTCGATATATATCTGTTGCCTCCTTTTTTATAAATTAATATATATCTTTGTAACAAACAAAATGGTTATGAGACGCAAGCTTATCCGCAAGTACAAGAAGGCAAAAGTGGATTTTGAACTTTCCCGGAAAAAATTTATCCGTTATTTCCATTTGAGCATGAAAGCGCGTTTTTGCGGAGTTCGTGATATTCCTTATAAAGAGATACCGATTGTCATCAATAACTTCAATCGACTGGAAACGATGCTTAAACTTCTTCATAGCTTGGAAGTGCGGGGGTATAAAAATATATACATCATCGATAACGGGTCGAGTTACCCGCCTCTGCTCGATTACTATCGGGAATGTCCTTATACGGTATATTTGTTGCATAAGAATGTGGGCCATCTGGCGGTATGGGAGACCGGCATTTATAAACAGTTTACCGATTCTTATTTTGCTTATACCGATTCCGATTTGGAAATTCACCCCGATTGTCCCGATGATTTTATGGAGAAGTTCGTTTCCTTATTGAAAAAATATCCGAAAGCATTGAAAGCAGGCTTCTCTATTTGTATCGATGACCTGCCCGACTGTTATCTGCTGAAAGACAAGGTTCGGGCATGGGAAAGTCAATTTTGGAAACAGGAGGTGGAGCCGAATGTTTTCTTGGCTCCCATCGATACGACATTTGCCGTATACAAACCTTATTTCAAGGGTGAGCTTATCGATTTTGATTATGTCTATTTCCGTACGGGGTTCCCTTATTCTGTGCGGCATTTGCCCTGGTATGTCGATAGTGGGAATCCGTCGGAGGAGGAAAGATATTATATCGGACATTTAAAAACTTCTACACATTGGTCGGAGCAAAGTAAATAATTTCGGAAGGTCTCGGTAGGGAATGTTTCGGAATTGATTGTAGCAGATAAAATCTTCTTGGCAAATATATGGCAGGGCGATTTTTCCGGTAGATAAAAGACGTCGGTTTACGTATTTAACTCGTTGAGTCGATTTTCTTTATTTGAAGAATTATTCTTGTTTTTGTTTGGTAATTAGTGTTTTAGTTCCTATCTTTGCGGTGTTTTTCGCCCCGAATTTTGAGGCAATTACTTATAATTTATTGATTATAAGGGTTTTGTTTGTGTATTGTGGGGCGAATGCGAAGATGAAAACAAGCGAATAAAAAGAAGATTTAAAGATTTAAAAAAGTTTAAAAGATGCCTACAATTCAGCAATTAGTAAGAAAAGGGCGGGTTGTTTTGGAAGACAAAAGTAAATCTCCGGCACTGGATTCATGTCCTCAAAGACGTGGCGTGTGTGTGAGAGTGTACACGACGACTCCCAAAAAACCTAACTCTGCAATGCGTAAAGTAGCACGTGTGCGTTTGACCAACGGAAAAGAGGTGAACTCTTATATCCCGGGAGAAGGACACAACTTGCAAGAGCACTCGATTGTATTGGTGCGTGGCGGTCGTGTGAAAGACCTTCCCGGTGTGCGTTACCACATCGTTCGCGGAACTTTGGATACCGCAGGTGTGAACGGTCGCACCCAACGTCGCTCGAAATACGGTGCTAAGAGACCGAAAGCCGGAGCTGCTCCTGCCGCAAAAGGTAAGAAATAAGCTGTAAGCAGAGAACCCAACAAACTACTTTAGTGTCGAACACTGTTTGAGTTTATTGGATAGGCTGATTCAGGTTGAGTAAATGGTGTCAGAGGGCACTGTTGAAGATGTGAAAAGCAACCAAAAACAAAAACAATAATTTTTAAAACATAATGAGAAAAGCAAAACCTAAGAAACGGGTTATCTTACCCGATCCCGTATTCAATGACGTGAAGGTTACCAAATTTGTTAATCACTTGATGTATGACGGCAAGAAAAGTGTTGCCTATACTATTTTTTATACGGCTTTGGATACAGTAAAGGAAAAGCTCTCCAACGAAGAAAAATCTTCTCTCGAAATTTGGAAAAAAGCGTTGGATAATATTACTCCCCAAGTAGAGGTAAAATCTCGTCGTGTTGGCGGTGCAACCTTTCAAGTACCTACCGAAATCCGTCCCGACCGCAAGGAATCCATCTCAATGAAAAATTTGATACAATATGCTCGTAAAAGAGGCGGTAAGACGATGGCTGAGAAATTGGCTGCCGAGATTGTCGACGCTTATAACGAGCAAGGTGGTGCGTTCAAGCGTAAAGAAGATATGCACAAAATGGCCGAAGCCAACCGGGCATTTGCACATTTTAGATTCTAATCTTAACCCAGTAAAAGAAACCAACAATGTCAAAAGCAGACGAACAACTGAAATATACCAGAAATATAGGTATTATGGCTCACATCGATGCTGGAAAGACTACCACTTCGGAGCGTATTCTTTTCTACACCGGTTTGACACACAAAATCGGCGAGGTGCACGATGGTGCTGCTACGATGGACTGGATGGAGCAAGAACAGGAGCGGGGTATTACGATTACTTCTGCCGCTACGACCACATGGTGGAATTATGCTAATGAAAAATATAAAATCAACTTGATCGACACTCCGGGGCACGTCGACTTTACTGCCGAGGTAGAACGTTCGTTACGTGTTCTCGACGGTGCTGTGGCGACATTCTGTGCTGTGGGTGGTGTAGAACCCCAATCGGAGACCGTATGGCGACAGGCTGATAAATATAATGTTCCCCGTATCGGTTATGTAAATAAAATGGACCGTTCGGGTGCGAACTTCTTTGAAGTGGTGCGCCAGTTGAAAGATGTACTGGGTGCAAATCCTTGCCCTGTGCAAATACCTATTGGCGCAGAAGAAACCTTCAAAGGCGTTGTAGACCTTGTTACGATGAAGGCTATTTATTGGCATGATGAAACCATGGGTGCAGACTACTCGGTAGAAGAGATTCCCGCATCGCTCAAAGGCGAGGCAGAGGAATGGCGCGATAAGATGCTCGAAAAAATCGCAGAATGTGATGATGTCGTCATGGAGAAATATTTCGATGATCCCTCGACCATTACCGAAAGCGAAATACGTGCTGCTCTGAGAAAAGGAGCTTTGAGCATGTCGATCGTTCCCATGCTTTGTGGCTCTTCTTTCAAAAATAAAGGTGTACAGACGTTGCTCGATGCCGTTTGTGCTTATTTGCCCAGTCCCGAAGATACTCCTGCCATTATTGGCCATAATCCCGATGATCCCGAGAAAGAAGAAGTGCGTAAGCCTCTCTTCGAAGAGAAAATGTCGGCTCTCGTATTTAAAATCGCTGTCGATCCTTATGTAGGTCGTCTGTGTTTCTTCCGTGTGTATTCGGGAGAGGTTCCTGCCGGATCTTATGTTCTCAATTCGCGTTCGGGAAAGAAAGAGCGTGTATCGCGTTTGTTCCAGATGCACTCCAACAAGCAGAACCCCAAGGATGTTATCGGTTGCGGCGATATTGGAGCAGGTGTAGGTTTCAAAGATATCCGTACTGGCGATACACTCTGTGCCGAAGATGCTCCTATCGTGCTTGAAGCCATGGACTTCCCCGATCCTGTTATCGGTATTGCCGTTGAGCCCAAGACTCAGAAAGATATGGATAAACTTAGTCTTGGTTTGCAGAAGTTGGCCGAAGAAGACCCCACTTTCACTGTTAAAACCGATGAAGAAACAGGTCAAACCGTTATCAGCGGTATGGGTGAGCTTCACTTGGAAATTATTATTGATCGTCTGAAACGTGAATTCAAGGTAGAATGTAATCAGGGTCGTCCTCAGGTTTCGTACAAAGAGGCTATCACCAAACCGGTGGAATTGCGTGAAGTGTACAAGAAACAGACAGGTGGTCGTGGTAAGTTTGCCGATATCATCGTACGCGTAGAGCCAGCTGACGATAGTTTTGAAGGTAGCGGTCTCCAATTCGTAGATGAAGTCAAAGGCGGTAATATCCCCAGAGAATTTATTCCTTCTATACAGAAAGGATTTGCAACGGCCATGAAAAATGGCGTGTTGGCAGGTTATCCTCTTGATCGTTTGAAAGTAACCGTTATCGACGGTTCGTTCCACCCGGTCGATTCCGATCAGCTCTCGTTTGAGGTTTGTGCAATCCAAGCCTTTAAAAAGGCTTGCGAAAAAGCGAAACCTGTTCTGCAAGAGCCTATCATGAAGATAGAGGTTGTAACCCCCGAAGAAAGTATGGGTGATGTTATATCTGACCTCAATAAGCGTCGTGGACAGGTTGAAGGTATGGAGTCGAGCCGTTCGGGAGCCCGTATCGTAAAAGCGAAAGCTCCTCTGGCCGAGATGTTCGGTTATGTAACCGCTTTGCGTACGATTACTTCGGGACGTGCCACTTCGACGATGACTTTCTCTCATTATGCCGAAGTAAGTACCCAGATCGCAAAACAAGTACTTACCGAAGTACAAGGCCGTGTAGATTTATTGTAAAAATAGAACAGAAACAACCAATATGAGCCAAAAAATTAGAATCAAACTGAAATCTTACGATCACAACCTCGTCGATAAATCGGCCGAGAAGATCGTAAAGACCGTAAAAGCAAGCGGTGCCGTAGTAAGTGGTCCCATACCTCTGCCTACCCACAAACGCATTTTTACTGTAAACCGTTCGACGTTCGTGAATAAGAAATCGAGAGAACAATTCGAACTCTCTTCATTCAAACGTCTCATCGATATTTACAGTTCAACCGCAAAAACGGTCGACGCTCTGATGAAACTTGAGTTGCCCAGCGGCGTAGAAGTAGAGATCAAAGTATAGTATAAATTTATATTAAAAACAACAGAGAAATGCCAGGATTATTAGGAAAGAAAATCGGAATGACATCCGTTTTCAGTGCCGAGGGAAAAAATGTTCCATGCACTGTTATCGAAGTAGGTCCCTGCGTAGTTACTCAAGTAAAGACGGTCGAAGTAGACGGTTATGAAGCCGTACAAGTGGGCTTTGCCGATAAAAAGGAAAAGCATACCACGAAGCCCGAGATGGGACACTTCAAAAAAGCCGGAGTAACTCCGAAGAGACACTTGGCCGAGTTCAAAGGATTTGGTGAGGCTTATAAAGCCGGTGATGTAATCACTGTCGATCTTTTCCAAGATGCCGAATATGTCGATGTAATCGGAACCTCTAAAGGTAAAGGTTTCAAAGGTGTAGTAGGTCGCCACGGATTCGGCGGAGTAGGACAGACCACGCACGGTCAACACAATCGTTTGCGTGCTCCCGGTTCGGTAGGAGCCTGTTCTTACCCTGCAAAGGTTTTCAAAGGAACCCGTATGGCCGGTCAGACCGGTAATGAACGTGTTACCGTGCAAAACCTTCAAGTGTTGAAAATCATGCCGGAGCACAACCTTCTCCTTATCAAAGGATCGGTACCCGGTTGTAAAGGTTCAATCGTAATAATTGAAAAGTAATGGAACTGAGCGTATATAACATCAAAGGAGAAGATACGGGAAAGAAAGTTACGTTGAACGATGCGGTATTCGGCATTGAGCCCAACGAACACGCCATTTATCTCGACGTGAAACAGTATATGGCCAACAAACGTCAAGGGACCCATAAATCGAAAGAGAGAAGCGAAGTGTCGGGAAGTACCCGCAAGCTGATCCGTCAAAAAGGTTCCGGCGGTGCCCGTCGCGGTGATATCAATTCGCCCGTTATGGTCGGTGGTGGTCGTGTATTCGGTCCTCGTCCCCGTAATTACAGCTTCAAGCTGAATAAGAAAGTAAAATCGTTGGCCCGTAAATCGGCCCTTTCCCTCAAAGCACAAGAGAATGCTATTTTCGTAGTAGAGGACTTTACGTTCGAAGCTCCCAAAACCAAAGAATTTATCTCAATTGCTCAAAATCTGAAAGTTGCAGATAAAAAATTGCTTTTGGTTTTAGGAAGTGAAAATAAAAACGTATATTTGTCGGCTCGAAATGTGCCCAAGGCAAAAGTTGTAACGACCTCTGAACTAAATACATACAAAGTATTGGATTGCGCCAATCTTGTATTAACAGAAAGTTCATTGGCTGCTATTAATAACTTTTAATATAAAGGAGGTAAAATAATGGCAATAATTATCAAACCGATAGTAACCGAGAAAATGACCGGAATGGGAGAGAAATTCAACCGTTACGGTTTTGCGGTAACCCCCGATGCCGACAAGCAACAGATCAAAGAAGCCGTAGAAGACCTCTACAATGTAACCGTTGTTTCGGTAAACACGATTATGAGAAAAGGAAAACTCAAAAGTCGTTATACCAAAGCGGGTTTGATTCAAGGTCGCGCAGCCAAGTATAAAAAAGCCTTGGTAACCTTGAAAGAGGGTGATACGATAGATTTTTATAGCAATATTTAATAACAGAAATGGCAGTAAGAAAATTAAAGCCCACAACACCGGGGCAGAGACACAAGATTATTGGTGCATTTGACAATATCACTGCTACCGCACCAGAAAAGTCTCTTGTAGTAGGATTTAGAAAATCGGGTGGCCGCAACAATGAAGGACACCGGACGATGCGTTATAATGAAGGACACCAGACGATGCGTTATATTGGCGGTGGCCACAAGCGCAAATATCGTTTGATCGACTTCAAGAGAAACAAAGACGGTGTTCCCGCTGTCGTAAAGACCATTGAATACGACCCGAATCGTTCGGCTCGCATCGCTTTGCTCTTTTATGCCGATGGCGAAAAACGGTACATCATAGCTCCTAATGGACTTGAAGTAGGCATGACGATCATGTCGGGCGCAGAAGCCGCTCCCGAAGTTGGTAACGCACTCCCCCTGCAAAATATTCCCGTAGGTACCGTAGTGCATAATATCGAGTTACGTCCCGGACAAGGCGCTGCTCTTGTGCGTTCGGCTGGTGCGTTTGCTCAACTTACTTCCCGTGAAGGTAATTATGTCATCATTAAATTGCCCTCGGGTGAGACTCGTAAAATATTGGCAACCTGCAAGGCTACGGTTGGTGTAGTAGGAAATTCCGATCACGCCCTCGAATCTTCCGGAAAAGCCGGTCGTTCACGCTGGTTGGGACGTCGTCCGCGCAACCGCGGTGTAGTAATGAATCCTGTCGATCACCCCATGGGTGGTGGTGAAGGCCGTGCATCGGGAGGACACCCCCGTTCGCGTAAGGGTCTCTACGCTAAGGGTCTCAAGACAAGAGCTCCGAAGAAACTCTCGTCTAAGTATATTATAGAAAGACGTAAAAAGTAACTCGTTAACTAAGCAACTATGAGTCGTTCATTAAAAAAAGGCCCATATATCAGTGTGAAGCTGGAAAAGAAGGTTTCGGCCATGACCGAGTCGGGCAAAAAATCCGTCATCAAAACATGGTCGAGAGCCTCTATGATTTCTCCCGATTTCGTAGGGCATACTTTCGCCGTACACAATGGTAATAAATTTATTCCCGTATACGTTACCGAAAACATGGTAGGACATAAGTTGGGCGAATTCGCTCCCACCCGTATCTTCCGTGGCCACTCCGGTAATAAGAAGAAATAAAAAGGGCTATCGGGAATTTGAGAATTTCAAATAAAAAAAGAATTTAACACAATGGGTGCAAGAAAAAAAATATCAGCCGATAAAAGAAAAGAAGCCCTGAAAACCAAATACTTCGCCAAGCTCAATAATGTGCCTACTTCACCTCGCAAAATGCGTTTGGTTGCCGATATGGTACGTGGAATGGAGGCTTTCAAGGCGCTTGGAGTATTGAAGTTTTCGAGTAAGGAAGCTTCGGCCAGACTGGAAAAATTGTTGCGTTCGGCCATTGCCAACTGGGAACAGAAAAACGAGCGCAAAGCCGAAAGCGGCGAGCTTTACATTTCCGAGATTTACGTGAACTCGGCAGCTATGCTCAAACGCCTTCGTCCCGCTCCCCGAGGACGCGGATATAGAATACGTAAACGTTCCAATCACGTTACGTTGTTTGTAGATACCATAAGTAGTAATAAACCCGAAAATCAAGATTAAGCCGTATGGGACAAAAAGTAAATCCAATAAGTAACCGCTTGGGAATTATCCGTGGATG
>HF999710.1:16237-39035 GCA_000434215.1 Bacteroides sp. CAG:144 | reverse complement strand
TGGTATGGCGGCAGAAAATACGGCGAAAGACTGCTCGAAGACAGCAAACTCCGTAAATACCTCAATGCCCGTCTTGCAAAAGCAAGCGTATCGCGTATTGTGATAGAGCGTACCCTCAAACTCATCACGATTACCGTTTGTACAGCCCGTCCCGGTCTTATCATCGGTAAAGGAGGACAAGAGGTCGACAAACTCAAAGAGGAGTTGAAAAAAATTACCGATAAAGATGTGCAAATCAACATCTTCGAGGTAAAACGTCCCGAAGTAGACGCTACCATTGTCGCTTCTAATATCGCTCGCCAGATAGAAGGAAAGATGGCGTATCGTCGTGCAGTGAAAACGGCTATCGCATCGACAATGCGTGCAGGTGCCGAAGGTATCAAGGTGCAGGTGTCGGGTCGACTCAATGGTGCCGAGATGGCTCGTTCGGAGATGTACAAAGAGGGTCGTACCCCGTTGCATACACTCCGTGCCGACATCGACTATGCATTGGTGGAAGCTCTCACCAAAGTGGGTCTTATCGGTATCAAGGTTTGGATTTGCCGCGGTGAAATCTACGGTAAGAAAGACCTCGCCCCTCAATTTACTTCCGGACCCAAAGAGATGCGGAGTAACCGTGAAGCCGGCGGAAAGAAAGGCTTCAAAAAAGCAAAACCGAATCGTTAACGAATTGAACTGACAGAAAATGTTACAACCGAAGAAGACGAAATTCAGAAGACAACAAAAAGGTCGTATGAAAGGTCTCGCAGGACGAGGCAATCAATTGGCCTTCGGTTCCTTTGGTATAAAAAGTTTGCAGTCGAAATGGATAACCGGTCGTCAGATCGAAGCTGCGCGTATCGCCGTTACCCGTTATATGCAACGTCAGGGTCAGATCTGGATCAGAATATTCCCGGATAAACCCATCACCAAGAAACCTGCCGAAGTACGTATGGGTAAAGGTAAAGGTTCGCCCGAAGGATTTGTTGCACCAGTAACACCGGGAAGAATTATTCTCGAAGTAGAAGGTGTACCTTACGAAATCGCCAAAGAAGCACTTCGCTTGGCCGCCCAGAAACTCCCTGTGACGACTAAATTTGTCGTGAGACGCGACTATGATGCTAATCAAAATGCGTGATAAAGTATGAAAACTGCAGAAATAAAAGAATTGAGCACCAAAGAATTGCTCGAGAGAATCGAGGCCGAAGCTGTGGCTTTGAACCGTATGGAAATCAATCACAGCATTACCCCCTTGGATAATCCTGCGCAAATTAAAGCTCTCCGCAGGACGATCGCGCGAATGAAAGGCGAGGTGCGCCAAAGAGAACTCAATAACAAATAATCGAACTCGTGCTCATGGAAACAAAAAGCCTAAGAAAAGAAAGAATAGGTGTGGTAACCAGCAACAAGATGGATAAGACTATCACTGTGGCTGTGAAATGGAAAGAAAAACACCCTATCTATGGTAAATTTGTCAATAAGACGAAAAAATACCATGCTCATGACGAAAAGAACGAGTGCAACATCGGCGATACCGTCCGCCTGAGAGAGACCCGTCCGCTGAGCAAGCTTAAAAGATGGAGATTAGTAGAAATCATCGAAAGAGTAAAATAATATGATACAGCAAGAAACCAGACTTACAGTCGCAGATAATAGCGGGGCCAAAGAAGCTCTTTGTATCCGCGTATTAGGCGGTACCGGTCGTCGTTATGCGTCGGTAGGCGACATTATCGTTGTTGCCGTTAAAAGCGTCATTCCTTCGAGCGACCTGAAAAAAGGTGCCGTATCCAAAGCCGTTGTCGTGCGCACTACGAAAGAGATTCGTCGTGCCGACGGTTCTTATATCCGCTTTGACGATAACGCCTGCGTATTGTTGAACGGTGCCGGTGAAATGAGAGCCAGCCGTATCTTCGGCCCCGTAGCCCGTGAATTGCGTGCTACCAATATGAAAATCGTTTCATTGGCTCCCGAAGTACTTTAAACAGTAAAAAAGAACATTAATGAGTAAGTTACACATTAAAAAGGGTGATACCGTATATGTAAATGCCGGTGAAGACAAAGGCAAGACCGGTCGCGTGTTGCGTGTTCTCGTGAAAGAGCAACGTGCCGTGGTAGAAGGTATCAATATGGTGTCGAAGCATACCAAACCCAATGCCAAACATCCCCAGGGCGGTATCATCACAATGGAAGCCCCTGTACATGTTTCGAATCTGAACCTGCTCGATCCCAAGAGCAACCGGCCTACCCGCATCGGTCGCCGTATCGACGAAGCAGGAAAGAAAGTACGTTATTCTAAAAAATCAGGAGAGGAGATTAAGTAATGACAACTACCGCAACCCTTAAAAACGATTATAAAGAAAGAATCGTTCCTGCTTTGATGAAAGAATTCAATTACACGACTGTTATGCAGGTTCCTGTATTGAAAAAAATTGTCATCAACCAAGGACTCGGTCAGGCAGTCGCCGATAAAAAAATCATCGAGACCGCTATCAGTGAGCTTACCGCCATCACCGGCCAGAAAGCTATTGCTACCCTTTCCCGTAAAGACATTTCTAACTTCAAGTTACGTAAAAAAATGCCTATCGGCGTGATGGTTACATTACGTCGCGAAAGAATGTATGAGTTCCTCGAACGCCTTATTCGTGTGGCTCTTCCCCGTATCCGTGACTTCAAAGGAATCGAAAGCAAATTCGACGGAAGAGGAAATTATACCCTCGGTATTCAGGAACAAATCATTTTCCCCGAAATAAATATCGATACGATTACCAAACTTTTGGGAATGAATATTACCTTTGTAACCTCGGCACAAACCGATGAAGAAGGGTACGCACTCCTTCGGGAATTTGGTCTTCCTTTCAAAAACGCAAAAAAGAACTAAGATATGGCAAAAGAATCGATGAAAGCCCGTGAAGTGAAACGCGCTAAACTCGTAGCAAAATACGCAGCTAAACGCGCTCAGCTCAAAGCCGAAGGCAATTATGAGGCTTTGCAATCACTTCCCAAAAACGCTTCGCCCGTGCGTCTGCACAATCGTTGCAGCCTTACCGGTCGTCCCAAAGGATATATCCGCCAATTTGGCATTTCTCGTATCCAATTCCGTGAAATGGCATCGGCAGGACTTATCCCCGGCGTAAAAAAAGCCAGCTGGTAAACGAAGAAAGATAACAGAGTGTTAAATATTGTCCGGGAAGACCGGATCAATTTAAGCAAAAATCAAAATGACAGATCCAATTGCAGATTATCTCACAAGATTGAGAAACGCCATCAAAGCTCAGCACAGAGTGGTAGAGGTGCCTGCCTCAAACTTGAAAAAAGAGATCACAAAAATCCTTTTTGACAAAGGCTACATCTTGAATTACAAGTTTGTAGAAGATGGTCCTCAGGGAACGATAAAAATCGCCTTGAAGTATGACCCCGTGAATAAAGTGAACGCTATTAAAAAGCTGATCAGAGTCTCCACTCCCGGTTTGCGCCAATATACCGGCTACAAAGATATGCCGCGTGTGCTTAACGGACTGGGTATTGCGATCCTCTCCACCTCGAAAGGTGTGATGACCGATAAAGAAGCCCGTGAGCAAATGATTGGTGGCGAAGTATTATGTTATATCTACTAATCAGGGAGGACGCTGTATTATGTCAAGAATAGGAAATTTGCACATAGATATACCCGCCGGAGTTACTGTAACTGTTGCAGGAGATCAAGTAACAGTAAAGGGCCCGAAAGGAGAGCTTTCACAAGAACTCACCGGCGGCATTACCTTGGAACAAGCCGATGGCAAACTCACGGTAGTACGTCCCAGCGACGATAAAGAACATCGTTCGTTGCACGGCCTCTATCGCGCGTTGATCCATAACATGGTAGTAGGTGTTTCTACCGGATACAAGAAAGAAATGGAGCTGGTAGGTGTCGGTTATCGTGCCGAGAGCAACGGTCAGGTATTGAACCTTACGCTTGGTTATTCGCATGCCATTTATCTGCGCCTTCCCAAAGAAGTGAAAGTCGAGACCAAATCGGAGCGTAACAAAAACCCTTTGATTATTCTCGAATCATGCGATAAACAACTTCTCGGCCAGATATGCGCCAAAATCCGTACATTCCGTAAGCCCGAACCTTACAAAGGAAAAGGTATTCGCTTTGTGGGTGAAGTGGTACGTCGTAAGTCGGGTAAATCGGCCGGTGCTAAGTAAAAACCGTTAAAACGCCATTATCATGATAACGAAAATAGAAAGAAGACTTAAAATCAAAACCCGCATACGCGGTAAAATTTCGGGAACGGCTACATGCCCCCGTATGACCGTGTTCAGAAGCAACAAGCAGATATATGTGCAGTTGATCGATGATGAAGCCGGAAAAACCTTAGTTGCCGCTTCTTCTGCTGGTATGGAAAAGGCTCCTAAAAAGGAAGTCGCCGCTAAAGTAGGACAACTCATCGCCCAAAAAGCGCAAGAAGCTGGAATTTCAACTGTCGTATTCGACCGTAACGGATACCTCTATCATGGCCGTATCAAAGAACTTGCCGATGCAGCCCGTAACGGAGGTCTTAAATTTTAAACAACATGGCAAAGGATAATAGAGTAAAGTCGACAAACGACTTGGAATTGAAAGATCGCTTAGTAGCAATCAATCGTGTAACCAAAGTTACCAAAGGTGGACGTACTTTCAGCTTCTCGGCCATCGTCGTTGTAGGAAACGAAGACGGCGTAGTAGGTTGGGGATTGGGTAAAGCCAGCGAGGTAACCGCCGCTATCTCCAAAGGTGTTGAGGCTGCCAAGAAAAACCTTATCAAGGTGCCTGTACGCAAAGGTACTATTCCTCATGACCAGGTTGCCAAATTCGGCGGAGCCCAAGTGTATATCAAACCTGCTTCTCACGGTACCGGAGTAAAAGCTGGTGGTGCTATGCGTGCCGTACTCGAAAGTGTGGGTATAACCGACGTGTTGGCAAAATCGAAAGGTTCGTCCAACCCCCACAACCTCGTAAAAGCTACCATGGCTGCTTTGGGTGAACTGCGCGATGCTTATACCGTAGCTCAGAACCGTGGCGTATCGCTCGAAAAAGTATTCAAAGGATAAAGAACGGAGGACACGATATGGAAACCATTAAAATCAAACAGGTAAAAAGCAGAATCAAATGTCCCGCAGTTCAAAAAAGAACGCTCGATGCACTGGGATTGAAGAGAATCGGTCAAGTAGTAGAGCATCAAGCTACTCCTCAAATACTCGGGATGGTTACCAAAGTAAGACATTTGGTAACAGTAGTAGAATAATTTCATAACGAATAAAAAATACAACGATATGAACTTGAGTAATTTAAAACCCGCAGAGGGATCGACCAAATCGAAAAAAAGAATTGGTCGTGGTCCCGGTTCGGGTCTGGGCGGAACCTCTACCAGAGGTCATAAAGGAGCCAAATCGAGATCGGGCTACAAAAAGAAAATCGGTTTCGAAGGTGGTCAGATGCCTTTGCAACGTCGTTTGCCTAAATTCGGATTCAAAAATATCAATCGCGTAGAATACAAAGCTATCAACCTCGATACGCTTCAAGCTTTGGCTGAAAGCAAAAAGATCGAGAAAATCGATATCGCAGCTTTGATCGACGCTGGATTTGTGTCCAACAAACAACTGGTGAAAATTCTGGGAAAAGGAACCCTTACGGTAAAGATCGACGTAGAAGCTCATGCTTTCTCGAAGAGCGCCGAAGCTGCTATCACAGCACTCGGTGGTACCGTAGTAAAACTCTAACATAGCCTATGAGAGCAATAGAAACGATAAAAAACATCTGGAAGATCGAGGATCTGAGAAAGCGTATTATTACGACGATTCTGCTGGTCTTGGTTTACCGTGCCGGTACTTATGTCGTATTACCCGGTATCGATCCTCAGTTCCTTACCCAACTGCGCGCCCAGACAAGTGGCGGTTTGATGCAGTTGCTCGATATGTTCTCGGGAGGTGCCTTCTCCAATGCCTCTATTTTTGCGTTGGGTATAATGCCTTATATTACGGCTTCTATCGTAATCCAGTTGCTCGGTATGGCTCTGCCTTATTTCCAGAAACTGCAACGTGAAGGTGAAAGCGGAAGACGCAAACTCAATCAGTATACCCGTTACCTGACGGTTTTCATTCTCCTTATTCAAGGACCGACTTATTTGGTCAACCTCAGTGTTCAGATGGGAGGCGCATTCCCTACCGATATTTTGTTTACGATTTCGTCTACGATAATTCTTACCGCAGGTAGTATGTTTATCATGTGGTTGGGTGAGCGTATCACCGACAGAGGCATCGGAAACGGTATATCGTTTATCATTTTGGTCGGTATTATCGCCCGTCTGCCGCAGTCTCTCGTGCAGGAGTTCGTTATGCGTACAGCTACCACTTCTGGTGGTCTTGTCATGTTCCTCGCCGAAATCGTATTCCTGCTTCTCGTGATTGCAGCGTCGATACTTTTGGTGCAGGGAACCCGCAAAATACCCGTGCAATACGCCAAACGTGTGGTAGGTAATAAACAATACGGAGGCGCTCGCCAGTATATCCCTTTGAAAGTCAATACAGCAGGGGTTATGCCTATCATTTTTGCACAGGCTATCATGTTTATCCCTATTGCATTGGTCGGATTTTCTGCCGATAACGCCAACAGCCGTTTCATGCAGTCGTTTATGAGCAATACCGGATTTTGGTATAACTTCGTTTTCGCCGTATTGATAATTCTCTTTACCTATTTCTATACGGCGGTTACGGTACAACCTAACCAGATGGCCGAAGATATGAAACGTAATAACGGATTCATTCCTGGTGTTAAACCCGGTAAAAAGACGGCTGCTTATATCGACTCGATTATGTCGCGTATCACGTTGCCCGGTTCTATATTTTTGGCTATCGTGGCTATTATGCCCGCGTTTGCCCAAATAGCCGGTATCAGTGCCGAATTTTCACAATTCTTCGGAGGTACCTCCCTGCTTATTCTCGTAGGTGTGGTATTGGATACTTTGCAACAGATAGAAAGTCATCTGATGATGCGTCATTATGACGGCTTGTTGAAGTCGGGACGTATCAAAGGTCGCACCGGTTCGATTGCAGCATATTAAGGTAAAACATAGCGATGATTTATCTTAAAACCGACGAAGAAATTGAATTATTGCGCGAGAGTAATCTCCTGGTAGGCCAAACACTTGGTGAACTGGCCAAGTGGGTGGCTCCGGGAGTTACCACGCTTCAACTCGACAGGATTGCCGAAGAATTTATCCGCGACCATCAAGCCGTTCCCGGTTTCTTGGGTTATGCGGGTTATCCCAATACCTTGTGCGTGTCGGTCAATGAACAGATCGTACATGGTATACCTTCCGACTATACGTTGAAGGAGGGCGATATCGTATCGATCGATTGCGGCGTCGTAAAAAACGGGTTCAATGGCGATTCGGCTTACACGTTCGAAGTAGGAGAAGTTCCTTATGAGGTGCGGCGTTTGCTCAAAACCACGAAAGAGGCTCTCTATTTAGGCATTGAGCAGGCTGTCGAGGGAAAACGTGTCGGCGATATAAGCAATGCCATACAGACCTATTGTGAGCATAAGGGGTATTCGGTCGTGCGAGAACTTTGCGGACACGGAGTCGGTAAGAAGTTGCACGAAGAGCCCGAAGTTCCCAATTATGGTCGTCGCGGTTGCGGGCCGTTGCTGAAAAACGGCATGGTGATAGCTATCGAACCGATGATCAATTTGGGTTCACGCAATATCGTCGTCGAGAAAGATCGTTGGACTACACGGACAAAAGACCGTAAGCCGTCGGCCCATTTCGAGCATACGATTGCTATACGGGAAAACGGCGCTGATGTATTATCATCGTTCCGCTATGTCGAAGAAGCATTAGGAATACCTATAACAAAGTAACCTCATATATGGCAAAACAGGCTGCAATAGAGCAAGACGGAGTCATCGTAGAAGCGTTGTCGAATGCAATGTTCCGTGTCGAACTGGAAAATGGTCATGAAATCACGGCTCATATTTCCGGAAAAATGAGAATGCATTATATTAAAATCCTGCCCGGAGATAAGGTCAAGGTCGAAATGTCGCCTTATGATCTTACCAAAGGACGAATCTCATTCAGATATAAATAAAAAATACCGCGATATGAAAGTAAAAGCATCATTGAAGAAGCGTACGCCCGACTGTAAAATCGTAAGAAGAAAGGGCCGCTTGTATGTTATTAACAAGAAAAATCCCAAGTATAAACAACGTCAAGGATAATTTTATTATTTTTGCACACTAATTCTACGACTATATGGCAATAAGAATAGTAGGTGTTGACCTGCCCCAAAACAAAAGAGGTGAAATCGCCTTGACCTATATTTACGGAATAGGTCGCAGTGCGGCAAATACCATTTTGGCAAAAGCCGGCATTGACAAAGATATCAAAGTTAAAGACTGGAATGATGATCAGGCTGCCAAAGTGCGTGAAATCATCGGCGCAGAATTCAAAGTAGAGGGAGATCTCCGTTCGGAAGTTCAGCTCAATATCAAACGCCTTATGGATATCGGTTGTTATCGTGGCGTACGCCACCGTAACGGCCTCCCCGTGCGCGGTCAAAGCACCAAAAATAATGCCCGTACCCGCAAAGGCAAGAAAAAAACCGTTGCAAATAAGAAAAAAGCTACTAAATAATAAATAAGTATGGCAAAAAAGACAGTCGCAGCTAAGAAGAGAAACGTCAAAGTTGAAGCCATGGGCCAACTGCACGTACACTCTTCGTTCAACAACATCATTGTAGCCCTTGCCAATGCCGAAGGACAAGTTATTTCGTGGTCGTCGGCCGGAAAAATGGGCTTCAGAGGATCGAAGAAAAACACTCCCTATGCCGCCCAAATGGCTGCTCAGGATTGTGCAAAAGTTGCCTTTGACCTTGGCTTGAGAAAAGTAAAGGCATATGTAAAAGGCCCCGGAAACGGTCGTGAATCGGCAATCCGCACCGTGCATGGCGCAGGTATCGAAGTAACCGAGATTATCGACGTTACGCCGCTGCCCCATAACGGTTGTCGTCCTCCTAAAAGACGTAGAGTATAATTCACTCTTAAACCTTGTCGAGTCACAGGCGGTGAATAAGATTGCAATCAAATCCTCTCTGCAATCGCGGCTGCACCTATTGCGATTCACAACAATATAAAATTTAAAAATCTACTAAAATGGCAAGATATACCGGACCTAAAACAAAGATTGCCCGTAAATTTGGTGAGCCTATTTTCGGACCCGATAAAGTACTTTCCAAAAAGAACTATCCCCCGGGACAACACGGTGTAAATAAAAGAAGAAAAACCTCGGAGTACGGTATCCAGCTTCGGGAGAAACAAAAAGCCAAATATACTTACGGCGTACTCGAAAGACAATTCCGTATCCTCTTTGAGAAAGCTTCGCGTACCAAAGGTATTACGGGTGTCGTATTGTTGCAACTCCTCGAAGCCCGTCTCGACAATGTCGTATATCGCATGGGTATAGCACCTACGCGTGCAGCTGCTCGTCAGATGGTTTCGCATCGCCACATCACTGTCGATGGTAAAGTGGTGAATGTTCCCTCATATTCGGTTCGCCCCGGCCAAATTGTCGCCGTTCGCGAAAAATCGAAATCGTTGGAAGTTATCGGTGATACCCTTTCGGGATTCAATCACAGTAAATATCCCTGGATAGAGTGGGACGAAAACATCAAAGGCGGCAAATTCCTGCATATGCCCGAACGTGAAGATATTCCCGAGAATATCAAAGAACAGTTGATCGTTGAGTTGTACTCTAAATAATAATTAGTCCATGGCGATATTAGCATTTCAGAAACCCGATAAAGTCCTCATGCTCGAGGCCGACGCGTTTTTCGGTAAATTCGAATTCCGTCCCTTGGAGCCGGGCTACGCCGTTACCATCGGTAACGCGTTGCGCCGTATCCTCCTCAACTCCCTTGAAGGCTTTGCCATTACATCGATTCGCATCAGCGGTGTGGAGCACGAGTTCTCGACCATACCCGGTGTCATCGAAGATGTAACCAACATTATTCTCAACCTCAAAAAGGTGAGATTCAAACAAATCGTGGAAGAAATCGAGACTGAGAAAGTAACGATTTCGGTATCGGGAACCGATGTGTTCAAAGCCGGAGATATAGGTAAACACCTTACCGGATTTGAAGTGCTGAATCCCGACTTGGTGATCTGCCACATGGACGAAAGCGCAAATTTCCAAATCGAAATCAATATCAATAAAGGCCGAGGTTACGTTCCGGCAGAAGAGAACCGTAATGCCGGAGACCCTGTCGATGTGATTGCCATCGATTCGATTTTTACGCCTATCCGCAATGTAAAATACATTCAGGATAACTTCCGTGTCGAGCAGAAAACCGACTACGAAAAACTGATTCTCGAAATTACCACCGACGGATCTATCCATCCGAAAGATGCTTTGAAAGAAGCTGCCAAAATCTTGATTCATCACTTCATGTTGTTCTCCGATGAGAAAATTACTCTCGAAACGACCGATGTTGATGGAAATGAAGAGTTCGATGAAGAGGTATTACATATGCGCCAATTGCTCAAAACCAAGCTCGTTGACATGGACCTTTCGGTTCGCGCATTGAATTGCCTCAAATCGGCAGATGTGGAAACTCTTGGAGAGCTGGTCGTATTCAATAAGACCGACTTGTTGAAGTTCCGCAATTTCGGGCGTAAATCGCTCACCGAACTCGATGAGTTGTTGGCTGGCCTCAACCTTTCGTTCGGAATGGATATCTCGAAGTATAAATTAGATAAAGAGTAATAACGATGAGACACAATAAGAAATTCAACCACTTAGGACGCACGAAATCTCACAGAGATGCTATGCTTTCCAACATGGCGACTTCGTTGATTCTCCACAAAAGAATCTTCACCACTTTGGCCAAAGCCAAAGCTTTGAGAGTATATGTTGAGCCTCTGATCAACCGTTCTAAAGAAGACACCACCGCTTCGCGTCGTGTCGTATTCAGCTACCTGCAAAGCAAAGAAGCCGTAACCGAGCTTTTCAAAAATATTGCCGAGAAAGTAGCCGATCGTCCCGGAGGTTATACCCGTATTCTCAAAACCGGTAACCGTTTGGGTGACAATGCCAAGACTTGCTTTATTGAGCTTGTTGATTATAATGAAAACATGCTCAAAGAAAAAGCTGTCAAGAAAACCCGTACCCGTCGTTCGAAAAAGAGCGCCGTGGCCGCAGAAGCAGTTCCTGCTACCGAGGCTCCTGCAACGGAAGCACCTGCCGCAGAAACTCCTGCTGAGAAGTAATTTTACAGAACTTTTCTATAAAAAAACGAGTATCGGATATATCCGATACTCGTTTTTTTATTTTTGTTTTTTACGTGAAATGATAAATGCTATTGAATTGATAGTGAAATATTACTGTCGAAAGTCCTTTCAATAGGTTCGGCAGGATTGTTTTGTTGGCATCTAAGAGAAAATTTGTCATTGCGTGCAGAATACCATTCCGGATTGAAATTGTCGCGCGGTATACAGTCTGTAAAAACAGAAACGTTGGAAATTATTTCTCCATGCAGTCGAGTGGTGCGAGGTATAGAGGTTGTGAAATTTCTTCGTCAGGCATCTCTTTCGTTCGATATATCAGGACGAGGTAAGAGATTCTTTTTTTTTCAACGGTTGCAGGAATGACCGAAACAATTGTTGAATACTTTTCTCGGGCTGGCTTTCGTTATATACCCGAGAGAATCCATTTCTTCGCTCGTTCGATGATTGTATCGAATCCGTTGGAAATATCTTCTTGGGTGAGTTCAACGTGAATATCTGGTTCAATACCGAATTCGGTATGCTCTTTCTGTGTATTGTAAATCGGTGATGCCGAAAAACGGATAACCCATCCGTTTGGCAATTCCGAAGAAAACGGCAGTCCGCTGCCTCCCCCTGTACAATCACCGATGATGCAGACTTGCGGCAGATTGCTCATTACCGATACGAAATCATTTGTTGCGCTGTAACATTTTCGATTGGTAAGAATAGCAACCGGTTTGGCGAAATGTATACGATTTGACTCAGCAGTTTCTTGGGTGATGGGGTAAAAGTCCGAAAAGTCGTTATGTCCCGGTCCTGTTTTGTGACGTATATATCCACTCGTAAAATCTTCTGTGGTGAAACGGGAGGCTAATTGTTGTACGGTCGATAATTGGCCGCCTCCGTTATCTCTGACATCAATAATTAATCCGTCGCAAGAAGAGAAAGCCAATAGAACTTCGTCGAGATTCCCGTCGCCTATTTTCTCGGAAAAACTTTCGTAATAGATATATCCGATGTTGCAGTCGTCGAGCATACGGTAGTAGAGGCTCGAAGCAATCTGGTAATCGGGTTGATGCAGATAGTGTTGCATGATGAGATTTTTATCGAAGTTGGCCGGATAATCTTCGAACCAATCCCAATATCGGGCCACATCGAATGACGAAGAAAGATTGACGTGTCCGTCCTTTAATTCGGCAAGCATTTCGGCCAGTACGCCGAATAACTCCTGTGCGTTCATATCATTGTCGAGACGTGCCCGATAAGTTGTATAGACATTGTTCCAATCGATATTTTTATATGCGAAGAAGCAGTATCGCTGGTCAAGAATAGTCCACAGCGCATCGAAGTTTCCGTATGGGGTTTGCGGGAACTCTTCTTCGGGAGAACAAGATGTCAGGCCGGCGATAATCAGACTTATCGCCAATATGGTTTTTGTTTTTATGTCGCGTAGCCGATTCATATCATAATCAATAGAAAGCAGAGATAGATGTCCTTTCCGAAATATTTTTCCTCTTGGAAATAGGTGTGGCTATGCCGATGACAAAAGCGTTGGAATAGTGGAAGTAGTCGAGATGACTGGCCCGGCTGGAACGGATACGATTGTCGTACCCCAACCGTAGTGCACTACGCCCTATGGGGATTTCGACGGTCAACAGGTTGTTCATATCGAAACGGTTGTGCCAAGAGCCGAATTTGACGATGCCGGAATGGTTTCTCAGGTAAAATATTTCGTAATAGCTTTCTCCGAAAGCCGGTGAGAAAAACACTCCCAAAACGGGCAGTGAGAGTTGGTAGCGAAGTGTGATAGGGAAGTGCCCGATATGTAGCGTATAGGTGAGCATTTCTGCAAATCCGAGAGCGATTGATGTTTTGGCCGCTGCCGGGTTGTTGGAGTTTCTCGGGTTATAAAGGACTCCGCCCGAAAGTTCGATTTCCCCGCCCGTCCGCCAAACGAGACCGCAGGGAAACCTGTATGTATAGAGTTGTCCGTAACTGTAATCCAACATGGCCGAGATGAGATGCCCGTTACCCGACGCGCTGAATGAATTGGCTGCATATGCATCGATACGATGGCGCATTATCCACTTCCCGTTTCCGAAAGGCAGAACGCGCAATCGCTCGTGCATGATGCCCAACTCATACCCTCGGTAATTGCTTATGGAGAGATAATCGTCGTGTAATGTTCCTCTGCCTATCGTGAGTGCTGTCGAGACGAATGCCGGTCGGTTTGCGTTTTGTGTTTCTACCGTTGTTATTTTTTGAGCGCACACAGCCGAGATGCCAGCCGTCCCGAAAAGAAACAGGAGTATGAGAGAAATATTTCTCTTTGATCGTCGTTCGGGCGTACCTGTCATTGCAACTGTGTTTGTTTGTTAGAATAGCGGTCTCTGTCCGTTTTCGTCCGGTTCCGAGATTTGTGGCTTCTCTTCTTCTTGCGGTTGTTCTGTTTCGGGTTCCTCATGACGCAGCGGTTCCAGTTCGGAGATGCTTTCGACTGTAAAAGTCGTGATACGTTTCCCTTTCGCCCGAAAACTTTTCAATCCTATAAAATCGGCCGCTTCGAGGATCAACGGGTCGCGGAAAGCGTCGTTGCCTCCGAATTTCACTTCGATGCGGGCATAGGCCTCGGACGAAAGCAGTATCAATTGCGATTCGGGATTTTCTCCCAAGAAACTTTGCTTTTTGGGAGAGGATTCGAACTGAAAACGTTTCAAATACGGGTATCCTTGATCGGCATCGAAGAGCGCTGCCGTCCAACACCGCTGAGGCATGAATTTTTCAATGCGCAGAATATCGGGGTCATAGTGGTTGCCGGCGTCGAAAGATGTCGTGTAGAAAATCCCGTTTTTGAGAATGACAAGAATTTGCTCGTCGTTGTGAAATTCACCGAGATATTCGCCGCGTCCATCGTAATTGAGTCGTAGTACATCGTGGTCGAACCATACTTGTCGTCCTCCGAGGGTAGACCCTCCGCGCTCTTTTAGGGAAATGCGGTGTATCTCGTTGTGTGTTACGATATTTCCCATCGATTGGCGACCTTTGATGGCGATACTGCTGAAATCTTTTTCGATGAACGGCGTTTTCAGGCGGGGTTTGGGCTTGAAAACAATTTTCAATATTTCGGCTTCGCCGTTAGGGTTGGCACTGAACCATGCGATTTTCGAGCCCGGAGCACCTTGTGTGAGGTCGTATTCTTTGTCGCGGGTAACACCGGTAACAGCAAATCGTTTCATATAGTGTAGCCCTTCTTTACCGTTTCTGTAAATGACGTTGTAAATGGTGCGGGTATCATTCCGTTTGAACACGTTCAGGTAAAGAATGTTTTTCCCGACGAACATTTTTTCACAGACTTTTACGACTTTGTATTTGCCGTCTTTGTAGAAAATGATGATATCGTCGATGTCGGAACAGTTGCATACAAATTCGTCCCGTTTCAGTCCGGTGCCGATAAATCCTTCATCTCTGTTGATGTATAGCTTTTCGTTGGCTTCTACGACCTTGGTAGCTTCGATGGCATCGAATCCCCGTATTACCGTCCGGCGGGGATAAGCTGCGCCGTATTTCTCTTTCAGATGACGGTACCAGCGTATCGTGTAATCTACGATATGGGCGAGGTTGTTGTCTATTTCTTCGATGTCTCCTTTAATGGCCGCAATCTGTTGGTTGGTTTTATCGGCATTGAATTTCAGGATACGAGCCATTTTTATCTCCATCAGTTTGAGAATGTCGTCCCGGTTGATTTCACGCAGGAAGTCTTTTTTGAACGGTTCCAACCTCCTGTCGATATGGGCTACGGCATCATCCATCGTCCGGCTTTCCTCAAATGCCTTGTCTTTATATATCCGTTCTTCGATGAAAATTTTTTCAAGGGAGAGGAAATGTAACGATTCGCACAGTTCGCCGCGTTGTATGCGTAATTCTTCCTGCAACAGATGCAAGGTGCGGTCGGTGTTGCGACGCAAAACCTCGCTTACCGAGAGAAACAACGGTTTATTGTCGCATATCACGCAGCAGTTGGGTGAGATGCTGACCTCACAATCGGTAAAGGCGTAAAGAGCATCGATTGCTTTGTCCGACGAAGTACCGGCTTGTAGATGCACGAGTATTTCGGCTTGTGCTGCAGTGATGTCGTCGATTTTCCGTATTTTTATTTTCCCTTTATCATTTGCTTTCAGGATCGAATCGATGATGGCCGGTGTTGTCTTGCCATAGGGAATTTCGGTAATGGCGAGAGTCCGCTGATCTCTTTTTTCGATTTTGGCTCGTACTTTGATTGAGCCGCCGCGTTCACCATCGTTGTATCGGGCAACATCGATAAATCCCCCGGTTTGGAAATCGGGGTAAAGGGTAAACGGCTCGCCTTGCAGGTAAGAAATCGATGCGTCGATAAGTTCGTTGAAGTTATGGGGCAATATTTTTACCGATAAGCCGACCGCTATGCCTTCTACACCTTGTGCCAGTAATAACGGAAATTTCGTGGGTAGGGTTATCGGCTCTTTGTTGCGCCCGTCGTATGAGGGACGCCATTCGGTGATTTTTGGGCTGTAAAGTGTTTCGAGGGCAAATTTGGTGAGGCGGGCTTCGATATACCGTCCTGCGGCTGCACCGGCTCCTGTAAGGATATTGCCCCAGTTGCCCTGGCAATCGATGAGCAGTTCTTTTTGTCCCAGTTTTACCAGAGTTTCATAAATCGATGCGTCGCCGTGCGGGTGGAACTTCATCGTTTCGCCTACAATGCTGGCCACTTTGTTGTTGCGGCCGTCTTCCATGCGTTTCATGACATGGAGTATGCGTCGCTGTACGGGTTTCAGCCCGTCTTCGATATGCGGAACGGCGCGTTGCAGGATAACGTACGAGGCATAGTCGAGAAACCAGTCCTGATACATACCCGTGAGTTGGAATTTGAGATCGGCTTTGTCGCCTTCGGGTAATTTATAGGAAGAATGGCTTTCGATATGGTCGGTTTCTTGCTCCGACGGGTTGTCAAGAAGGTTATCTTTCTCTTCGTCGCTCATATGGGGTGGAATATGGTTGATATGTAATTTTTTGAATGAGAACTCTTACTTTAAATATTTTTATGGGCTGAAAGTAAGAACCTCCTGCAAAAATACAAATTAAATCGGAAAAAATCATTTACTTTGCAGATTATTAGAGGGGCGGAAAGCCCCATTCGATACAAAACACAAAAGAATTATGGCACAACAAGAAGATGTCTTTAAGAAACTGATTTCGCATTGTAAAGAATATGGATTCGTATTTCCGTCGAGTGAAATATACGATGGGCTGAGCGCCGTGTATGATTACGGACAGATGGGGGTCGAGCTGAAAAACAATATCAAAAAATATTGGTGGGACAGTATGGTGCTGTTGCACGAAAATATTGTCGGTATCGATTCGGCCATTTTTATGCACCCGACGATTTGGAAAGCGTCGGGGCACGTCGATGCGTTTAATGACCCGTTGATCGACAATAAAGACTCGAAGAAGCGTTATCGTGCCGATGTGCTTATCGAGGATTTGATTGCCAAGATGGACGAAAAAATAGAGAAAGAGGTGGAAAAAGCCGCCAAGCGATTCGGTGAAAGTTTCGATGAAGCGCTTTTCCGTCAGACCAATCCCCGTGTGCAAGAGCATGTCGCCAAACGGGAAGAGTTGCATTCCCGCTATGCGAAAGCCATGAATGAAAACGATTTGAACGAGTTGCGCCAGATTATTCTCGATTATGAAATCGCCTGTCCGTTGAGCGGTACCCGCAACTGGACCGATGTACGCCAGTTCAATCTCATGTTCTCTACCGAGATGGGGTCTACGGCTGACGGTACGATGAAAATATATCTTCGTCCCGAGACAGCGCAAGGTATTTTTGTCAACTATCTCAATGTGCAGAAAACTGGTCGTATGCGCATTCCCTTCGGTATTGCACAAATAGGCAAGGCATTCCGCAATGAAATCGTTGCCCGTCAGTTCATTTTCCGTATGAGGGAATTCGAGCAGATGGAGATGCAATTTTTTGTGCGTCCCGGCGAAGAACTGAAATGGTTTGCCCAATGGAAAGAAACCCGTCTTAAATGGCACAAGGCTCTCGGCCTCGGCGATGAGAAATATCGTTATCACGACCATGAAAAGTTGGCACACTATGCCAATGCCGCTACCGACATCGAGTTTGAAATGCCATTCGGATTCAAGGAGGTCGAGGGAATTCATTCGCGTACCAATTTCGACCTGTCGAATCACGAAAAATTTTCTGGTAAAAAATTGCAATATTTCGATCCGGAACTCAACGAGTCGTATGTGCCCTATGTCATCGAGACTTCGATTGGCGTCGACCGTATGTTCCTGAGTGTAATGGCGGGTTCGTATTGCGAAGAACAACTGCCCGACGGGGAAACTCGTGTGGTATTGCGGCTCCCGGCTGCATTGGCACCTGTCAAATTGGCGATATTGCCTTTGGTGAAGAAAGACGGTCTGCCCGAGAAAGCTCGCGAAATAATGGATATGTTGCGATTCGATTTCAAATGCCAGTACGATGAGAAAGATTCTATCGGCAAACGTTATCGCCGTCAAGATGCCATCGGTACGCCTTTCTGCGTTACGGTCGATCACGATACGCTTACCGATAATTGCGTTACGATACGTTTCCGTGATACGATGGAGCAAAAACGTGTGGCCATAAGCGATTTGGCTCAGATTATCGGAGAGCAGGTTTCGATGAAATCGTTGCTGCGGAAAATTGTGAACAGCTAATTTTACAAATTCAGAATATGAAAAAAGGTTATATTGTTGCAGGTGTAGTCCTGCTTGTGATTATTATATTGGTCGTATCGGGTGTCGGTACTTACAATACGATGGTGGCCGGAGAGGAGACTATTAATGGCGAATGGGCCAAAGTCGAGACCCAGTACCAACGTCGTAGTGATCTTATACCCAATCTCGTGTCGACGGTGAAAGGATATGCCGCACACGAACAATCGACGCTCGACGCCGTTGTTTCGGCTCGGGCCAAAGCTACACAGGTAACGTTGTCTGCCGATAACCTTACCCCCGAAAATATCGAGGCGTTCCAAGCCGCACAAGGTGAGGTATCGAGTGCATTATCCCGTTTGTTGGCTGTTGCAGAGAATTATCCCGATTTGAAGGCCAATCAGAATTTTCTCGAATTGCAGGCCCAACTCGAAGGAACGGAAAATCGTATTGCCGTAGCACGTACTCGCTACACCGAGGCCGTGAAGAGTTTCAATGTGATGATACGTCGTTTCCCGGCATCGATTATCGCATCGATGTTCGGGTTTGAAAAGAAACCCCAGTTTGAGGCCACAGAAGGTGCTGAAACAGCACCGGTCGTTAATTTTTAGTTTGATTTTACGGGATTCATACACATGGAAAAAATAAAAATCCTTTTTCTCGCAGTATTGTCGTGTTGCATTTTCGTGATGCCCTCTTGTAAGGACGATGTGGAAGATACGGTAACCGAATATCTGAAATGGAACGACGAGAATGTTGCTTATTTCGAAGCGGCTAAGGTGGCGACCGATGAAGAAGGGAATCGGTTGTATGAAATCGTAACACCCAATTGGGATCCGTCGAGTTGTGTATTGATGCATTTTTATGAACGGGGAACCGATACGATATCGCCTTACCATACAAGTTTTGTCAAGGTCTGCTATAAAGGACAGTTGATAGACGGTACAGTATTTGATGCGACACATGAGAGTCCCGATAATCCCATGACGGCGAAAATATCGTCGCTGGTCGATGGGTGGACTGTCGCAATGGAACGTATGCATGTAGGTGATTCCTGTCGAGTTGTTATTCCGCAGAATTTAGGATACGGAGAGCGGTCTCAGAATTTGATAAAACCTTATTCGACCTTGATTTTCGATATCAAGTTGATGGAGATTGTCCGTCGATAAAAAATATTCGGGAGTATGGAATGGAACACTCCTGTATCGATCGACCTGCAACAAGGAGCCGTAACACATCATCATCGTATGATGTTGTTCGGCTCTTGTTTTGCCGAGCATATCGGGACGAGGCTCGGTGAGTTTCATTTTCGGGTCGATGTCAATCCGTTCGGTATACAGTACAATCCGTTGTCTATTGCAAAGTCGTTGGTTCGCTTGTTCGACAGGAAGCTGTTTTCCGATGAAGACCTTTTTTCAAACGGAAATTTATGGCACAGTTTTGCCCATCATTCGAGCTTTTCACATATAGACAAGGCACTTTGCCTGCAACAAATCAATCGCCGTTTTTTACCGGCATCGACATCGCTGGGAGAAGTGGATTTTTTGATTCTGACATGGGGGACGGCATGGGTCTATACGTTGACGGGAACCGATACGGTGGTTGCCAATTGTCATAAATTGCCGGCTTCTTGTTTCGACCGTCGGCGACTGTCGGTCGACGGGATGGTTGCTGTATGGCTACCATTGCTCGAACGGTTGTTTGCCACGAATCCCCGTGTGAAGCTGCTGTTTACGGTGAGTCCCGTGCGGCATATGAAGGACGGTGCGCACGGCAATCAATTGAGCAAATCTGCTCTGTTGCTTTTTACCGATGAATTGTGTCGGGCCTATCCCGAACGTTGCTTTTACTTCCCTGCGTATGAGCTTGTCATGGACGAGTTGCGCGATTACCGTTTCTACGACAGGGACATGGTGCACCCGTCGCAACAAGCGGTCGACTATGTGTGGGAAAAATTCTCCGAGACCTATTTCGATGAGGCGACCCGTTCCGTCAATCGGGAGTGGGGACGTCTTTTGCAGGCGTTGCGACATCGCCCGCTGACACCCGACCGGAAAACATACAGGCAATTTGTCGTACAAAATATCCTTAAACTCGAAAAATTTCGGGAAAAATATACTTTCTTTGATGTAACCGATGAGCTTGCTGCCGCCCGGCAGTTGCTCGCAACATTAGAGACCGATGAAATATGATATCACAGAAATAGCTAAAATCGTACGTGCCGATTTTCGTAAGAATAGAGAGTATGCCGTTTCGGTATTACTGACCGACAGTCGGTCGCTGACCTTCCCCGAAGAAACCCTCTTTTTCGCTCTTGTTACCGAACGGAATGACGGCCATCGTTATGTGTTTGATTTATATCGGAAAGGTGTTTGCAATTTTGTTGTAAGCCGTATTCCCGAACATGCCGACGAAATGGGAGAAGCCAATTTTCTCGTTGTTCCCGATACATTGCAGGCGTTGCAGGCTCTTGCTGCGGCGCATCGACGTCGGTTTAAGATTCCGGTTATCGGCGTTGCCGGTAGTAATGGTAAGACGGTCGTGAAAGAATGGCTTTATCAGCTTTTGTGTGAAGATTATACGATGGTGCGTTCTCCGCGCAGTTACAATTCTCAAATCGGAGTACCCCTTTCGGTGTGGGAAATCAACGAACAAACCGAACTGGCTGTCATCGAAGCGGGTATATCGAAATCGGGCGAGATGGATAAGTTGGAGCCTATCGTGCAGCCTACGGTGGGGATTCTTACCAATGTGGGAGAAGCGCATCAAGAAGGATTCTCCACCATACAGGAGAAATGCGAGGAAAAATTGTCGCTTTTCCGCCGTTCCGATGCGATTATTTATGACGGAGATGATCCGCTCATAACCGAATCATTCAATAAGATGTGCATGGGTACGCGGGAGATTGCTTGGTCGCATGTCAATATAGACTCGCCCCTCTATATTTCCAAGATAGAGAAAGAAGAGATGTCGACACGCATCGAATATATTTATTTGCGTACCAAAAGCGGTTTTACGATACCGTTTGTCGAAGATGGGGCTGTGCAAGACGCCATACATTGTTTGGCGGTCATGCTCTACCTCGGTACCGATGTCGACGTGATTGCCCGCCGTATGAGTCGTCTCGAACCGATTGCCATGCGTATGGAGGTAAAAGAGGGAATCAATAATTGCCTGTTGATAAACGACAGTTACAATTCCGATATCAATTCCCTCGGTATTGCGCTCGATTTTCAATCCCGTCGTTCGGCGGCTCGGTCGATGCGGCGAACATTGATACTTTCCGATATTTTACAGTCGGGAGTTCCGTCCGATGAACTTTATGAGCGCGTAGCTTCTCTTGTCCGGCATAAGGGGGTGCAGCGTCTCGTCGGAATTGGTTATGAAATTATGGCGCATGCCGCTTGTTTCAATATAGAGAAGGAGTTTTATGCCACGACCGAAGAGTTCTTGCAATCGGGGCGCATCGATCGGTTTTCCCGGGAACTTATTCTGATAAAAGGGGCGCGCCGTTTTCATTTCGAGTCGGTGTGCGAAGCATTGGAACTGAAACAACATGAGACGATACTCGAAGTGAATCTCGATGCGATCGTCCACAATTACAATTTTTATAAGGAAAAACTGAATCCTTCGACCCGTATGATTTGCATGGTGAAGGCATTCGGTTACGGAGCGGGTTCGTATGAGCTGGCGAAGACTTTACAAGATCATGGCTGTGATTATCTGGCAGTAGCCGTGGCCGATGAGGGTGCCGAGTTGCGCAAGCAAGGCATTACGATGCCTATTATGGTAATGAATCCCGAAATGTCGAGCTTTCATACCCTTTTCCGCTATGACCTCGAACCCGAGGTGTATAGCTTCAAGCTGTTCGATGTTTTGCTGGTAGAGGCTCGTCGGCAAGGTCTGTTGCACTATCCGGTACATATCAAGATCGATTCGGGTATGCACCGCCTCGGGTTTGAAGAAAAAGATATGCCGCTGTTGGCCGAAAGGTTATCATCACAGGATAACTTGTCGGCGCGGTCGGTCTTTTCGCATTTCGCCGGTAGCGATGAGGCTTGTTTCGATGATTATTCCCGACATCAGATCGCGCTTTTTACGCGGTGTGCCGATGCTGTGCAGGCCGCGTCGCCGCATAAGGTTTTGCGTCATATCCTCAATACGGCGGGAATTACGCGATTTACCGATTTTCAGTTCGATGCTGTTCGTCTCGGCATAGGCCTTTACGGTGTTTCTCCGTATGGAGACAATAAGGGTTTACGCACGGTAAGTACGTTGAAGACGACGATTTTGCAGATACGCGATTTGGCTGCCGGAGAAACGGTCGGATACAGTCGTCGCGGGGTGTTGGAGCGACCTTCCCGTATAGCGGCTATTCCCATAGGATATGCCGACGGGCTTGACAGGCATCTCGGCAATGGCAAAGGGTGTGTCGTCGTCAATGGCAAGCGTGCTCCTATCGTCGGTAATATCTGTATGGACGTAACCCTGATAGATGTAACCGACATCGATTGTCGGGAAGGAGACCGTGTCGAGATATTCGGCGAGCAGTTGCCCGTAGAAGAGATGGCCGGTTGGTTGGGTACGATTCCCTATGAGATTCTTACCTCTGTATCTTCCCGGGTGAAAAGGGTCTATTACAGAGAATAGTTCGATGCTGCAATATTGCATGAGCTAAAAAAAGAGCTTTTTATTGCCTAATTCATAAACTTCACGTACCTTTGTATCGTCTGTTTTCGCGGATGTGGTGTAATTGGTAGCCACGCCAGACTTAGGATCTGGTGACGAAAGTCG
>HF999710.1:8290-16199 GCA_000434215.1 Bacteroides sp. CAG:144 | reverse complement strand
GTCCTATCATCCGCACAAAAGGGGAAAAGGGCTGCATTTTATGCAGCCCTTTTCCCCTTTTATATGATTCGCGGTTATCTGTCGAATAGAAAATGATTCGGCAGATAACCTGTTTTTTTATTTGAAAAATTTCAGGACATAACTCTTATTTCCCGATACGATACGGGCGATATAGAACCCTTCGGGAATGTTCTTCAAGTCGATATACCCTTGCGTGGTGCCGGTAAACGACATGGTACGTCCGTCTATGCCGGTGAGAATGACTTTGTCTGCTTCTGGAATTATCAATAATCCGCTCTTCCGGTTATAATAGGCGGTTTCGGTCGTCGGTGTTTCATCGATGCTGCTTTCGTCTATGCCGACAGGTGCGGAAAGGGCTGTTTCTCCATATTGTGTGGTAGCCGATACTTGATAGCGGATCTCCCCTTCGGGAATGTTTTCATCGGTGAAATGACATTTATCGGTCGTTGCTATTTTTATACCGTTCCGGTAGATGTTGTATCCTGTTATTGCAGAAGATTCGGCGGCAGGATATACGACAATGCCGTCTACAATCCACCAATAAGAGAGACCCGCGTTGTTATCGTCATATCCCCGGAATGCAATGCGCATCTCATTGGAGAGATAAGGCGTGAGATCGAGTGATATTTCTTCATACACGTTTACTGCGGTACTTTGCGTTTTCAGGTCGTAGAGTATTTCCCACGTTTCCCCGTTGTCCGAGCTGACCAGCACATAATAGAAATTATGGGCGTTGTTTTTCTGCGGAGCGATCGATTTGGAATGGAAGTCCAATCGCTGTCCCTGTGCGAAGGAGGGCGAGATGAGCCACTCATCTTGGTGCATGGAATCCCAGTCCGATTCGAGTTTCATAGCATGGGTGCCGTCCGAAACTTCCGTGTATTTGTCGGCCTCTACGTGAATCCACGTTTTGGGATTTTCCGAATCGTGGCGTATCGTCCAGTTGGCGACGGAAGCGGCATTTTCGAAATCTTCGTTCAGTACGGTCGAACCCGATACCGGGGCCGACCACGTAAGCTCCACTTTTCCGTTTACGGCTGTTGCCGAGAGGTTCGATGGCGCCAGTATTTCACCCGATGCTTGGGAAACCGTGAGCGTATCGGCTACATCTGCCTCGTCGATGGCATTCAGTATGATGTCGGCGTTACGCGATGACGTGTTTTCATTTTTTGTCAGGGCGGTGATTGTAATCGTCGTTTTTCCTATGTGGCCTTGCGTGGGCGATATTTCGAGCCACTCGGGTACTGACGTTATCTGCCACGAGGTATCGGCTTCTACGGTAACAGCAGTCGTACTGCCGGCATTGCCGGCTAAGACGACTGTATCGGTCGGCAGATAGATGCGGGAAGCGACGGGTAATAAATCGAATGAGAGGGTCTCGCCGCAAGTCGATATGTTACCAATGGCGAAACGGGCGGTCTCACCGTTGGTGTAGAACGGTTTTTGTGCGGCCTCCCCTCCGAATGCCATGCGTCCGCTTTCGGCACTGAAAGCAGCTTGTTCGATTTTCCCGTCGGAAGTCGTCGACCCTCCGGGGCGGAAGAGATACAATTCGTCGAATTTGCTGCTGCCGTCATAAGCGTTGTTCCCGGTATATCGGGGATCTACCCGGTATATCAGAAGTCCCGATTCGGGTATGCCGGCATCGAAGCCTTCTTTTTTACGGTATTCGACGATGAAGTATTGGTCCGATCCCGTAGGGCATATTTTATAGGCGATATTGTCTTTGCGGTCTCCGGTAAGCGGGTGGAGAGTGTAAGTTCCGGGTTGGGAGATTTCGGGTATCTCGTCGATCCATTTACAATATTTGTATTTGGTATATGCGCTCATGCTTTGCGGAACGGAGAGATTGTCGGACATCAAATCCCACACGCCGACGGGATTCAGGTCGGTACGTACACTACCGTGATAGAGGTCATACGTGCCTAGTGTGTGAGACATTTCATGGCACAGCACACCCGTATTGATTTCAAGGGGTGTTACCATCGAGCCGTAACCGTTGGCATCGTCGAAGAGCATGATGTATTCGTTCACTTTCTTTCCTTGTATGGAGCCTTCTTGGGTATACAAAGTGGAACGGTGAGGCCATAACAGGTGCGAATTTCCGATAGCGGAGCGTCCGCTGACGATGATGCAGATGTTATCGATCACACCGTTACCGTCGGCATCTATGACGGCATCGGCCGGGACAATGGTGTCGAGGTAATCCGACAGCTCTTTTACCAGATTCTGTTCTCTCAACAGTTTGTTTGCACCTAAGGCGTCGTCGACATATCCATCGGGATTGATGCTCGAATGTTTCTCGTAATATCCGCGCGGATTTCGGGCTTGATATGAAATGATTTTTCCTTCGCTGTCGGCAGCAGGATAGAAGATACTCGACCAGAAAAGTTGGTTGTAAGAGGCCTCTTTGAAGTAGTTATATACCGAGTTGGCGTCTTCGGTCGAGTCGTTGAACATCTTCTCATAGTGGGAGATCGGTTTCTTAAAAATCGTGTCGCCTTCGTCGGCAAACCGGAGAAAGACCACCAAGTTGCTGAATTCTCCTTTATTTTTCTCCGCAGCTTGCAATGTTGTAGAGATCGTGCAGAATGCGAGGGTGAGAATGAGCAGTTTTTTCATAGTCGTTGCTGTTTATGTTTTTATAAAAGGCGAAAAGGCCGTGAATGAAAGTATCATGTTCACGGCCTTTTATGTTTGTAGGTCGTGAAGCCTTTACGGAATCAATACTTTTTGTGTCGATACGGCGTTGTTGTCGCGGGCCTGCACGATGTAAAGACCCGTACCCAATGCGCCGAGGTCGAGGGCTTCGGCACGAGCCGAAAGAACTTCTTTTCCTCCGGCATTGTAGACTGTAATGTCTGCTTCGCGGGACAAAGAAATGAACCGACCCGTTTGGGCGATATTGATACGGTCGCTATCGGCTTGTGTGCCTGCTATGCCTGCACCTTCGCCGTAAACCTGCACTTTCAAGCCTTGCAGATACATCTCAGCACTACTTTGGTTGCCATTGAGAATTTGGGCGGTTACAGGTTGCTGCTGGTTGAGTTTAAATCCGCTGGCATTTTCTATGTCCTGTACCTCCCAAGTACATTGTCCGGCTCCGTGATATGAGAGGAAAATGAATGATTTGATATTGGCACAGTCAACAGGTTCCAATTCTCCAAATCCACCTTTTAAGGCTGGGCGGATTGATGATTCGGCCGATAGAAATACAGAGAGGTGATAGCAAGAGGGCAGTTGAAGAAGAATGCTTCCGCCATTGAACGAAGTATAGGGCGATGCCGGAGCAAGTACAATAGCACCTTTCTTGGCATCTGTCCCTATGGCTGCACCCGTAGAATCTACTCCGGGCAAATATCCATCGGTACCGACTCCGGCAACTGTGGGAGAGATGGTATTATAGAGCGGTTCGAATACATCGGGCTCTACTTCTTCTTGATACATTGTGGGAATTGATTTTATCAATTTGTCGCTGGTGGCGTCTCCGACATATTTGTCGATTTTCTCTTGCGTGTCGAACCATAACCAACCGTTGGAGTCGCAATCGGCCGGTGTGAAGAGATTACCTTGCGCATAGGCGGCCGACGTGAACGCCCCGGCAAAGAGCAATGCGAGTGTAACTGATTTTTTCATAGACAATCTTTTTTAGAGGGTTAGTATTTTATGATTACATTTCGAGCCACGACGGATTCTGAGGAATCCCATGACGACGTATTTCGTCCCACGGAATAGGCCAGTAGTACTGCATTTCGCGGAAATAACGCACGGTATTGTCGGTACCATTGACTGTCTTTTGTCGGTAAACGGTAGGCGTACCGTCGTTGTATTTATAGATGTTTACTCCGTAGAGGGGATTGGTGCTGCCGCTCATTTTTTCTTCGGCTATACCCCAACGCAGGAGATCCCAATAGGTCGATTTTTCGAATGCCAACTCCACACGTCGTTCATTGACGATGTCGTCCCATGTTATCGATTCATATTCGGGCATGTGTACCCGGCGGCGTATTTCGTTGAGCTTATCCATGGCATCGCCCGTGCGACCCTGTTTGAAGTCGATTTCGGCATAGTCGAGCAGAACCTCGGCATACCGCCAGATAATGCAATTTTGGCTGCTGGCATAAGTATCGTCGTTATCGATTTGTTGGGACTCCCGGACAAATTTTTTCAGATAATATCCCGTGCGCGTGTAGGTCGCCTGCTCCGAGGAGCCATAGGCTGTGAGGTCGGCTCCCCGCACGTATTCGCGATCTCCGTACTTTTCGTAGGTATAATGTATTTCGAGTGTTTTCCCTTTGAACGAACAGCCGTCATAGAGGATATTGGCATAGAACCGATAATCCCGGTTTTTGTATGGGTCGGAAGCATCGTAATCGGAGGCCGTCTCGATGGGCTGGCCGCTTACGGTTCGGTATTCATCGACGTGGTTCTGTGTGGGAACATAGGCGGCAAAAGTGCCGTAGCACGAGGGAGGAGCGGTTTCCCGGTCGAGCTTATGCCCGAATTCGGTATCGAAGTTACCGTCGTCGCTGTGTTGTACCTCCCATATCGATTCCTTGCTGTTTTTGGTCAAGAATATGTCGTGGTAAGCATTTGCTATGCCGTCTTGTGTCGTCTCCGATATTTGCACCAGTTCATACCGGTTGAGAGACATGAGCGAGTCGTACGATTCTGCGGCAAGCGTGTACATGCGGTCGGTGCGGTCATCGGGAAATCCGAGATAAGATTCCGTCCGGTTTTGAAATTTGACGCCCGAAGCCCAGAAATAGGTTTTTGCTTTGAGCATATAGGCCGCACCTTTCGAAGCACGTCCCGCATCGCTTTCGGAGATATTTGCGTCGAGCAGAGCGGCTGCTTGACTCGCTTCGGAAACGATGAAATTGACGGTTTCCTCATAGGTGGCGCGCGCGAGTTTGCGGCTATCGGTAAGCGGGTCGTACGGCTCGGTCAGAATTATGGGAGCGCCGTACATGCGCAACAACAAGTAGTAGTAATAAGCTCTGAAAAAATGAGCTTCTCCCAATATCCGTTGTTTATGCGCACCTTCGGGTATCTGGTCGGCGTTTTGGAGTAAAACGTTGATCGAACGTATCTGTGTGTAATAGGTGCTCCATTTGGTGCGTCCGCGAGTCGTCAACTCCTGCTGGCTGCTGCGGAGTATGTCTCCGTAGTCGGCGTTGTACCAGTCGGCACGGCTTACGGTCATCTGGTCGGCATACCAGGGTTCGTATTCCCTTCCTATCCCTTTCATGATGGTCGTAACATAAGTAGAGAACCCGTTGTCCATATTCCGGTACCAGGGCAGCACGTATTCGTCGAGAAGGAGCTGGTCGCCCCAAATGGCGTTTTCCGATAGTTTGTCATAAGGCACTTCTTTGAACAAGTCGTTGCAACTTGTCGATACACTCAACAGAAGTCCCGAGAAGAATGCGATATATAAGAGTCTTTTCATTGTCATTGGGTGTAGGGTTAGAAGCCGAAATTAAGGGTAAGACCGTAAGACCGCTGTATGGGATACCCGCGCAACGATTCGGGGTCGATGCCGTTTTCGAGCGAAGATATGGTAAAGAGGTTGCTTCCTTGCAGGGCGATGCTTACCGAGTTGATTTTTTTCTTTTGGAGCAACTTGGCCGGCAACGCATACCCGATGGTGAGAGAGCGCAACCGCAAGTAGTTGCAGTTCCGTATCCAAAAATCCGATTCTCTCCGGTTATTGTCGTTTTTCGATGCGAATTTGATTCTCGGATAGGCTGCATCGGGATTATCTTCCGTCCATGTATCGGTGAGGTGGTAACGTTGGAATCGTTGCAAGCTGCCGCTTTCGAGTGTATAGAGCTCATTGATTTGTTGCTTGTATCCGGCAACTCCCTGTAACATGGCATTCATGAACAACCCCTTGTAACTGAAACCGAGGCTGAGGCTCATCGAGAAATCGGGATAGGCCGAGCTTTTTACATAGATACGGTCGTTGGCTGTGATGACGTGGTCTCCGTCTTGGTCTTTGTACTTGATGTCGCCCGGAGCCAATGTCGCGTTACCCTGCCCGTCTTGGTCGATAGGATAGTTGGCAATTTCTTCCCACGACTGGAACAAGCCGTCCGACTCGTACAGCAACCATAACTGACTGCTGCGCCCTTTTCTCCTTTGGTGCGCCACGACCGACGATTCATCGCCGTAATCGAGTACTTTGTCGAATGTTTTCGATAAAGTGATGCCTATATCATATTTGAATTGGCCGATACTATTTTTATGCGTGATAGTCAGGTCCCAGCCCCATGCTTTTACTTTTCCGAAATTGATGTAAGGAACATTCCCGTCGGTCCCGGCCGAAGGCGGGTAAAGGTAGGTGGGTGCGTATGTGAGCATATCGGTTTTGAAACGCCAATAATATTCGTAAGTTACGGCAAAACGGTTTTTCCATAAACCTGCATCTACGGCAATATTATAGTCGTGGCTTTTTTCCCAGCGCAGGTCGGGGTTGGGGAAACTGCTCGGGTCGGGAATGATGCCCGGCTTGAAGTTCCCGCCTATCTGATAGCCCGAGTTGGTCGTATAGATGTAATTCATCAGGTAGCCGTAATCGGTGAGTACGGCGTCGCGACCCAAGATACCGGTAGAAGCACGGAATTTGAGATTGGAAATGACCGGTTGGTCCCAGCTCCGGAAAAACGATTCATTCGAGAGTACCCATGCGCCCGATACGGTCGGGAAGAATCCCCAGCGGTTGTCGGGCGGGAGTTTGGTCGAGCCGTCGACACGGAAACTTGTTTCGATGAAATAGCGGTTATCGTACCCGTAAGTAAACCGTCCGATGAGGGAAGCCCTTTGGTAGAAATATTCATTGCCGACCAGCTTGCTGTCGGTTGCCGTCCCGATTACTTCGGGATATTTTCCTGCCATATCGTTGTTGGTGCCCGTCATATAACGATTGCGGTAGTCTTGGTAGTTGACAACGAGCATGGCGCTGAAATCGTGCTTCTCATTGAACGTATTGGTGTAGTTGATACCACCTTCGAAAAGTTTATTGTCGACAAACTGGTCTCGTTGCGAAAGAGAGATTTTTGCCGTCGGATAGGTCGTCAACGGGTCTTCCGAAATTTCTCCCGTCGTATTGTCATAGAGATAGAGGGTTTCGGGACTGCTGAAAGTGGTATTTATCGAGTTGTTGTTGTCGACCGTTGCTTTGAGGTAGATCGACATGCCTTTCAAGAAAGGAAGTTCGTAGTTGAGTGTAGCCGATATCGTGTTGAAGTTCGTTTTGTTACGGATATATCCGCCCAGTCCTTCGACGGCAAGTAACGGGTTGCTTCCGCTGAGGCTGGCGAGTTCGCCGGTCGTAAAGCGCAATACTTGCAGCGGGGAGTAACTATATGCTGCGTCGATGGTCGTGTAACTTGTATTTTTATTGTTCGACCGGTTCCCGGTTATGTCGAGAGAGAGGGTCAGACCTTTTACGATATAGGCGTCGAGCTTGGCCGAATAGTTGAAGCGGTCGCGCCCCACACCCGAATAGAGACCTTTCATGTGGGTGTAACCTCCCGAAACGTAATATTTTACGAATTTGTTTCCGCCCGATACCGAAAGGCTGTGCAGCGTCGAGAATCCGAATTTGTCGAGATAATCGAGCAGATTTTCGTTCCCATAAAGATTGGGATTGCTTTTTATGGCATTGAGGTCGTATTTTTCGTAGACGTCGTCTCCACGGGCGTCGACAGCCCGATTGTAAAGTGTGGCGAATTCTTCGGCGTTGAGGAAGTCGGGCAGGCAGGTGGCTTGTTGCATATTGAACTGTCCCCGATAGTTGACCCTTACCTTCTGATTGTCTTCGCCGCGTTTGGTCTTGACGAGGATTACGCCGTTGGCTGCACGGGCTCCGTAAACGGCTGCC
>HF999710.1:0-8268 GCA_000434215.1 Bacteroides sp. CAG:144 | reverse complement strand
GGCTCCGTAAACGGCTGCCGCCGCACCGTCTTTGAGCATGGAGATGCTCTCTATGTCATCGGGATTGAGGTCGGAAAGACGCATCTCGCCGTCCGATGTGTTTTCTCCGAATCGGGGAACTCCATCGATGACCAAGAGGGGTGTACCGTTGATGCCGCGGATACGTATGTCCGATTCTTTTCCCGAGCTGGGATCGCCGCTCGAATTTTGTACCGAAACACCGGCTACGAGGCCTACCAGAGCCTCGTTTACATTCATGACGGGCATACGTTTCAGGTCTTCTCCCCGTACCACTTCGACCGAGCTGGTGAGTGATGATTTTTTCTGTGTACCGTAACCCACGACAACTACGTCGTCGAGTTGCTGGGCATCTTCTTCGAGTGTGATTTTTATGTTATCGGTCGTTGGTGTGATTTTTACTTCATGGGTACGATAACCCAGGAATGTGGCAATAAGGGTCGATTCGGAGTTCTGCACCGTCAATGAAAATTGTCCGTTACCGTCGCTGATCGTTGCCGTCGTCGTGTCTTTGATTTTCACCGTGGCTCCGGCAATGGGATTTCCCGATGAATCGACGATATATCCCGTTACTTTTCGCGAACCTGTTTCCTGTCCGATGGCAGGTAGGCCCCAGAAAAGGGAAAATAAAAGCAGTAAGGCGATATGTTTCATCATAATATTACTCAGAAGTGGTGGTTCAGTTGAACAGCTCTTTTATCTGCATGAGTTGATAGTCGTAGAAATCGCGTGTCGTTTTGTCGCTTGTACGGGCACGTTGTTGCTTGTAAAGCGATTCGATTTTTTTGAGGTGTGCGGTCATCAGCGGAGCGATACGGGTGTTGGAGATACCCGGCTGCCCCATATTTATACGCAGGAAAGAAACTTCTTCTTCCCGATTTGCTTCGCATGCCGTATGGCTGCACGGTACGTCGGGACTATATCCCAAAGAGACTATTGCTTGATAATCGGAGAAGGCTTTTGTTGAACTTGTCTTTTTACCGGAAGTGGGCGTAAGTCCGCTGTATTTGATAATGACGGCAAGTGCAGCCGATTGAATGTCGCGCTCGGCGGCATCGAGCTTTTTCCCTTGATAAGAAGCCTTGAACAGTTCTGTCAGGGCATCGTCGAGATAAGTATCGAGGGTATAATTTTTGCGGTTGTTTACAAGTCCGCTTTCTTCGATGCGATACAACGCCGTACTGTTGAGCAGACAACCGACGATACTGCGGCGCAGGTTATCGTTGCAGTTGAGGGTACGATCAAGTTTCATCATCAGTTGGGTCGGGGTGAGCCAGTCGTTGTAAGTACGGGCTTGGCGCATGAGCCATTGCATGGCTTTTTTCTGGGTTGCCCGATCGAGATGTGTGCGAGCGGCGTTTTTCCCGCCTTGGCGGGCATCTTTGAATTCAACACCGCCGATGTAAGTCATGACGTGCCCTATGTGACGGGAATATTGTTTTACCAGTTGGTCATATATTTCATCGAGGTCGTCATACGGTTTGCCTGGCTCGGCCGCCCATTTTTCGAGGTTGGACATGATGATTTTGAGATTCGAGATCGCATAATCGCCGGCTCGCAGATGGTCGTTGCTCAAATCTTCGGTTTGATCGGTGGGGTCGATGATCGCCATAAATTGTTGCGCTCCGAATTCGTACATGGGGTCGGCTTTTTTCTCCTCTATCCATTGGGTGAGGGTCGCCACTTCTTCGGTCGGAGTATTTGCTCCGGGAATAAGGCGGTATCCCCATGCAATTGCGTAGATGTCATAAACGCCCAAAATGGGAGGCGTCAGTTTGACACCCCGGTCGAAGTCGCCGGGTTGTGCGATGTAGTTGTTGCGGGCATAGTCCATGATACTGGGAGTCGTGCCGTATTTTTGCGTGAAAGAGGGGCTGCGCAGCGAATCGACGGGATAGGCATAACTGGCACCCATGTTGTGCATCAGACCCAGCGTATGGCCTATTTCATGTGAAGCGACGTACCGCATCGACTCTCTCATGACGTCATCGTCGAATACCGGTTTGCGTACTCTCGTGTCGGTGGCTGCCGTCTGGCAGAATCGCCAGTTGTGCAGTAACGATACAATATTGTGGTACCAAATGACGTCGGCGGTAAGGATTTCTCCGCTACGCGGGTCGACAAAGCTGGGACCCATTGCATTCGCTATTGTTGTCGCGGCATATTTTACACAACTGTAACGCATATCGTCGGGGTCGAAGTCGGGGTCGTTCTTGGGATAGTCGCGAGCCTGAATGGCATTTTTGAAACCGGCCGCCTCAAAGGCTGTATTCCAGTCTTCGATACCTTGTTTCACGACATCTCTCCACTTGTCGGGAAATGCACTGTCGACATAGAAGATAATCGGTTGCCGTGGCTCGACAAGTTCTCCGGCGAAGTAACGTTCCATATCTTCCTCTTTCGGTTCGAGACGCCAGCGATGTATAAACGTGTAATCGTCGACTTTATCTTTTTCTGTCGTATAGAGCGACCGGTCGCTGTAAAAATATCCCACACGGTTGTCTTGCAAGCGCATGCGCATGGGTTCGTCGGGAAGGACGATAAACGATCGGTGTACTTGTACGGTGTAAGGCTCGTCCATAGGAGAGGTGTTGAACGACAAGTTGCTCTTTATTTCAATATTCCGGGGGAATGCCTTTACTTCGGTGATTGATGAAGCGTTCGACACAAAAGAGCCTTTTATGGAGTTGCCTCCACCCATCAGTTTCGAGAGCGGATTTGTCGGTTTTATGGGGCTGATACATTTCTCATTTCCTCCGAAGAAAGAGGTTACATCGATGACGACATTCCCCTTGTTGCGAGCTTCGATTTTGAAAGCCTTCAATACGGGATTCAAAAAGTTCTTGTCGAAGGCTGCTGCAATCGACTCTTTTTCGTCGACGCTGTTTTGTGTCTGCACCTTATGCAGATATACGTTGATACTGTCGCGGCTCAGTTGCAGCAAGATAGGTTGGGTTGCCATCTGTCCGGCGACGAAGTCCTGCGTATTGCTGGTGGCAGCAATGCGGTTCGACAACATATAGGTGTGCTCGAATGCCGAGTCGGGAATTTCCCAGAAGAGTTTTCTCTGTGGGGTGAAGTGCGTTGTCAGAAGTCCTTCCTTGGAGACTGCGTCTTTTATGAGTTTCCGATATTCGACGCTGTCTTTGTTCTCTTTCGGTTTGGGAACGACGAGTGTCGTATCGTTTTTCTTTTTTGAAGATTTTTTTCTTTTTGCAGAGGCATCTGTTGAAAATCCGGTCAAAAAGCCGAAAATCAAAGCGAAACAGATAAGGCTTACGTTAAAGGTTTTCATATGATATGGTTTCTGTGTGTTTATTCTTTTGTTACTCGTCTTGGGGAGAAATACTTTCTCTTTGCTTCGTTTTTTTATGATGTGCTTAGCAAAAAAACAGGAAAATGTTTTTCGCTGGTGCAATAATTTATATCTTTGCGCAAAGATATACAATAATATAAAAAAACTTGATTGCGATGAGAAAAATTACCTTTTTTTTAATGTTTACATTGTTCGCTTTCGTTTTGAAAGCAAACGATGGTGTGATGCTCACGCTGAAAGCCGAGCCGGGTAAAAGTCTCGATTTTGACGTTTATGTAACCAATGAGTTGCAAAATATTTCGGTCGATTGGGGCGATGGAAATAAGCAGGTGTATGAAAATGTCGCTTCTATCCAAGCTAATAGCGATTTGCCCACAAAGATCTCGGGAACAGTGTCAGGAGAGGGTACTGTAACGTTTTATGGTGATCCTTTGCAATTGTATAGTTTTGAGTCTGTTGCGGCTTTTGATGGCTCGAAAATATCTGTTGTAGACTTATCTGCTGTAATAAATCTGGAACAGTTGACAATGCAAAGTCATGCGTTGACCCAAATCGATTTGAATAAGTTGACGAAACTTACGTCGTTGACCCTTTCGGGGAATGCGCTGTCTGCCATAGATTTGAGTCAATGTTCGGAAATTAAGGCGTTGGTGGTTTCTGACAATAAGTTGTCGAAAATCGATTTAAGCAATCTTTCCAAATTGTCTTCGTTGACGATTTCAAATAATACGCAACTTTCCGAGGTGGTTTGGCCGACCGAGGCTGCTTCTTTTAAAACAATCTATGCATTGAACCTCTCATTGTCGGGAGCATTGAATTTGACACAATATCCGGCACTTAACTTTGTGAATTTCAATAATAACAAATTGACGTCTCTTGACCTGAGCGGATTGGAGATGGATCGAGTATTCTGTATGAACAATCAATTGTCGGAATTGAAAGTGGATAACGTGATATCGTTATTGAATTGCTCGGGAAACAGATTGACCCCGGCTACTCTTCCGGCTGTGAGTCCGAAGACATATACTTATGCTCCGCAAACGGCAGTTTTGCCTGCGGCTCAAATTTTGGAAGGCGAAAGTATCGATCTCTCGACGTTGGGCGGTGAAGGCGATGAACTTACCTATACATGGAAATATGCCGACGGTACGGCGATAGATGCAGCCGACTGTGTCGATAAAGGTAATGGAGTATTCTCATTCCCGAATGTTCTCGACAAGGCTGTTTATTGTGAGGTGTCTTCAAAACTTTTCCCCAAATTTACCGGTTCGAATGTGTTAAAAACGACCGAAGTAAGAGTCGGTTTTACCGGTACGATATTGACATTGAGTGCCGAGGCCGGGAAAGCTCTCGATTTTGACGTCTATTTGGTCGATACATTGCAAAATATCGGCGTTGACTGGGGGGATGGTAAAAAAGTGGTGTATGAAAATGTTGCTTCCAATCCGGATATTGATTGGCCTACCTCTATTTCGGGGACGGTAGCCGGAGAAGGAACGGTAACTTTGTATGGTGATCCTGCCCAATTGTCGGAATTTGAGGCTTTGGGCGCCCTTGAAGGATCCAAAGTTTCATCGATAGATGTTTCAAAGGCCGAAAATCTTACGACTCTTACGGTTTCGAGCCATGCTCTCACCTCCATAGATTTGAGTCATAATCTGTCTATTTCATCTTTGGCTTTGAATAATAACCAGTTGGCCGAAGTCGATTTGAGCAAGCACACTCATTTGTATAGCGTGGATTTGAGTAAGAACAGCTTGACGAAACTCGATGTCTCTCAATCTCCCTCTTTGTGGAAATTGGTTGTTTCCGATAACCAAATAACAGAACTGTCCTTGCCGACAGAAGCTCCCGGTTTCACAACATTTACGGCTTTGAACAATCGGTTTGAAGGATCATTGGATTTGTCGGTATATCCGAAATTATCCGCGGTGAATGTATCCGGAAGCAAATTGGTATCAATCGATGCTTCGGGATTGAACTTGGCAACGCTTTTCTGCCAAAACAACCAGTTGACGGAGTTGAAGGTTGACAGTGTGAAGACGACATTGAATTGCATGGGAAACAAATTAACCCCGGCTACTTTGCCGCAACTCAATGTAAAAAACTATACCTATGCTCCGCAAGCGGTTTATATGTTGGCCGATAGTGTTGTAAAAGTTGGCGATGAGGTAGACTTATCGACACTTGTTGCCGCCAATGATGAGGTAACTTATGTATGGCGATATGACGAGACTACTGTGGCAGATGCTTCGCTTTATACCGTAGAAAACGGCGTAACGGTATTCAATGCGGTTCCGCTCGACAAGGTGTATTGTGAAATCGTGTCGACACTCTTCCCGAATTTTACGGGTGCAAATGCGTTTGTAACGACGGCAGTGAAAGTAGAGAAAGGTGCTTCGTCCATCGATGAGACTTCGGCAGAAGCATCTGCCCGCATTTATGCTGTTGCCGGTCGTGTTGTCGCAGAAAATCTTTTGCCGGATACTCTGGTGTCCGTATATTCGCTTTCGAGCGTGAAATGCGGCGAGAAAGAGAGTGTTGACGGTAAGGCCGAGTTTGAATTACCACAGGGCGTTTATCTTGTTGTTGCAGGAAAAGAGGCTTATAAGGTTGTTGTTCCGTAAAGGATAATCGATTGTATAATGATAGAAACTCCCGTCTGTAATATCGGACGGGAGTTTCTGTTTGCGGAGGATAATGGATTTGCTTGGGATTAGATCTGTTATTTCGGATAGCTATCTGAAAAGTGGGAGACGAGACGTCCGTCCCGAGAAGGAGTTATCATAAAAAAAGCTCTGCTATTGCAGAGCTTTTTTTATTCCTTTTGTTGCGGATTATTCGCCCGGGTGGATAGCACCGGTGGGGCAAGCGTCGGCGCAAGTGCCGCAATCAACGCATTTATCGGCATCGATTTTGTAGATATCGCCTTCCGAGATAGCGTCGGAGGGACATTCGCTCATGCAAGTGCCGCAAGCAATACAATCATCGCTAATAACGTAAGCCATAGTTTTGAGTTTAAAAAATTAATACTAATAGTAAGTGTGTCCGGCAAAAGTACGGCTTTTCTTTTTCTTGACAAATTAAATTGGATTTTTTTTGATGGGGAGTGTTTTTTTGACAAATCTTTTTCTTCTCTTACGGGCAATATTTCTATGTTTTTTGCGTTTTATTCATACTTCCGAAAAACGATTGAGAAAGATATTATTCATATGGGTATGTTTTGTTGCCGCCGTTTCGGTATCGGCGCAGCAACAAAAGTTGCAGCGCTTGCCGTTCGTCGACCAGCGGCGTATTCATTTCGGTTTTTCTGTCGGTACGCATGTGCAGGATTTGGCTATCCGGCATACCGGAGCGGTAACCGGAGGCGGAGAGACATGGTTTGCCGAAGTACCCTCTTTCTCTCCCGGTTTCAATGTCGGCTTGGTTGGCGACCTTTATATTTGTCCGTATCTCAATCTTCGTTTTACCCCGACCCTGCTGTTCGGTAATAAAACGGTGGAACTGCGAGAGGATCATAGCGATACACGGCGCACGGTCGATCTGAAATCGACTTATATCATGATGCCTGTGAGTATCAAATACAGTGCCAAAAGGTTGAATAATTATTGTCCTTATTTGTCGTTGGGGGTGGCTCCGACGATCGACATCTCGAAAAAACGAAACGACTTGTTGCGCCTCAATACTTATGACACGTATCTCGAAGTGGGAGTAGGGTGCGATATTTATCTGCCGTTTTTCAAATTGATACCCGAGTTGAAATTTTGTTTCGGGTTGAGCGATGTGGTGAAACATAAACGGAACGACCTTGTCGATCCGCTCGATATTAAATATACCCAGGCTGTAAGTAAGGCTTTTTCGAGGCTTGTGGTGTTGAGTATTTATTTTGAATAGACTGATTATTTGTCTGTTATGTCTTTGATTGTGATTCGGAAGAAGTTGTGTGTAAATATTTAACAATTTATTTTTTGGAAATTCCATATAAAGGTTATATCTTTGCACCACGAAAATATCGCGGGGTGGAGCAGTTGGTAGCTCGTTGGGCTCATAACCCAAAGGTCGCTGGTTCGAGTCCGGCTCCCGCAACTAAGAAAGAGGGTCATCGTTTTTACGATGACCCTCTTTGCATATAAAACTGTTTGAATGATTGCGATGAGATATTACAGACATGTCATTCCGAGTGAGGCTGGTAGGCCGGCGAGGGATTTCCGATTCTCTATCAGTAGAGATTCTTTATTTCACTTCGTTCCATTCGGAATGGCAGTTATGTGATTCCGGCGTGTTAGCGAGGAATCTCTGTTTCTTCCCATGAGATTCTTCCTCCTTTACAGTCGTCAGAATGATAAGATTGTCATCTCGACCGCATGTGAGAGAGCTCATGCAAAATGCATTCTCGGCATGAGATTTTTCACTCCGCTTACGCTTTGTGAATGAATGTTGGAAATCTCAGGTCTCGACGGTAATTATTTTCCCGGTCGGCACATACCAGATGTATCCTCGGGTCGTGTAACCCATTTCCTGCAACAGATGCATATAGCCGGCGACTTGTTTGCGATGGGTCGGCCGTTCCACGCCGAATTTGTAGTCTATGACCGTTGCTCCTTCATTATCGATGACAATACGGTCGGGGCGGTAAACACCTTGTTTCGGTTGTAGAATTTCCTGCTCGTTCAGAATGCGATTGCCGGCCTTGAACCAGCGTTGTTTTTCCGGCTCGGATAATTGGGCGCGTAGCATTTCCTCTATTTCTCGGCCTTCATCTGTCGAAATTTCTCCTATGTGCACATGTTTTTGTATAGCGGCGGATATGTCGTCGGCTGTCTCGATGGTACTGAGTACGCGGTGGCATACCGTGCCGTGATGACGACGGTCTTCGGGGTCGAAGAAGCTCTGTCCCATAAGGCGCAGATGCAATCGTTTTCCCGGGAGTATCG
>HF999709.1 GCA_000434215.1 Bacteroides sp. CAG:144 | reverse complement strand
TTAAAGCCTCTCGAAAAGATATAATCGTCTCCGGGATATTTGAAAATCTCCAAGTCGAGCATTAAATGAATTACTTTTTCCGGCAACGTAACTACGGCCGTTTTTTTATTTTTCGATACCACCGCAGTGATGGTTATTGTCTGCTTGCATAAATTTATATCCTTTATTTTAAGCATAGAAATTTCTTTGGGTCGAATAAGAACGTAGTGCAATAAATAGCAAGCCAACAAGTAATGTTTATTATGTTCGAGCAAATAATCTCTCAACCGCTCCATATCGGACGGATCAATAATTGTTCGTTCTTTTTTGATAAGCGACTTTCCAATCCTTTGTAATCCTTCACATGGTTTTGTCTTCATGTATTGATGCTGCACAAGAAAAGAAGAAAAAACACCTAAAAATGTCAGATAATTATTTCGCGTTTGGACGGAATTCTTTCTATCTATATAAACGTGATCGAGGAACTCGCTACATACAAAATTGTCGAACTGATAGATATAGGTTATCGGTACTCGACGCGAATCATTCCACGCCTGCAAATTTCGGAGGTAGGATACATAACCAACATAAGTTTCCTCCCGATAAATTCCATCATCGAACAACTTTGTTATGTATTGATGATATTTTTCACACACTTCACCAAATGTGTGATAAGCACGACTATTCTCGCTTTCTATCCAAGGATTCCAGCCGCTTTCGAGCTTTTGGGTCAATTTATGAATTAGTGTCGCTGCATAGCGCTTTCGCTGTGTAATGGTTTTGATGCTATTTATTTTTATTTTTTTTCGACGCATTTTTCCTTGTACCGGGTCAAATGCATTAAAACCCACATACCACTCTTTTCCCGTATGTAACAATGGATAAGTAAAAGCTCGTAATTCACTGATTGCAACAGAGTCGCATCTTTTTCTTTCAATCATTTTTTTTTACACCTCGATTTGAAGAGTGTAAAAACTGCTATTAAAAATAAGGTGTACCGATTTTGTCCCGGCAAAATAAGCAAATACCACACAACTATCTATTGATAAGATAATTGTGTGGTATCTTGTCGGGGTGAGAAGACTCGAACTTCCGACCTCCACGTCCCGAACGTGGCGCGCTGCCAACTGTGCTACACCCCGATTGGCTTTGCGGCCACAAAGGTAATGTATTGATTTGGATTTTTCAAAAATATATCCGTTATTTTTTCTAATTTCTCATTCAAAATCATACTTCTACAACCGCTATCCGACTACGACCGTTGGCAACACGCCGCACTTGTACCTGCACGGGTATACGCTCGGTCATCTCGGCCACATGTGAAATAACCCCGATTTTACGACCCTGTATTTGCAAATGTTCGAGTGCGTCCATAGCAACGCCAAGCGTCTCGGCATCGAGCGAACCGAAACCCTCATCGATAAAAAGAGATTCGATATTCATACGATAAGACGACAAAGACGAAAGCCCCAATGCCAAAGCCAAAGAAATGAGAAACGATTCCCCTCCCGACAAGGTATGTACGCTGCGCACCTCTCCCAGCATATCATTGTCGCAAACCTGTAACGCAAGCCTATCGGGAACTCGTTGCAACACATAACGAGACGACAATTCCTGCAAATGCAGATTGGCATATATCAACAATCGGTCGAGCGTATATCCCTGTGCTATACGGCGGAACTTGGCGCCGTCGGCCGAACCCAGCAATTCATTCAGCCGAGCCCAAGACTCCACTTTCTCAAACAACTTCTCCCCTTGCCGTTCAAGCGACAGAAGCTCTTTCCGATTCCGATCGTCGAGGGCAAGCAAAGCATTGATTTCGGCAATGCGGTCATCGGCCTTTTTTTGTAGTAAAGCAGAGTCATCGAGCTGCTGCCGGAGAAGTATAGAATCAAGTTGTTCGGGCCTTTCGGTAAGGTGCTCATGACGATTCAGTGCCTCGGAGCGTTCCCGCAAACGTGTGTCGGCCGCAGCCATATTTTCCTGCAACGACGATAAAGCCTTTTTCTCATCGGCAACCCAAGCCGGCGTATGCGCCAACAGCTCGGAAAGTCGTCCTTCACTCAAATCGGAATGTGCCAAAAGCCAATCGGCAATGATTTTCTGCCCCCGACTTATATCCCGCTGACCGGCCGCAAGGTTCTGCTGCAACTGCGCAACAGAGCCGAGCAGATTTTCCCGCAGAGAAATCAATCCGGTATATTGGCGGATTGTTTCGGCCGTCCCGGCCTCGCCCGCCTTTAACGCCAGCTCATACTCTCCCTCGATATCTTTCAATGAACGCCCACCGAACAAACATGCTCGTTCTGCCTTTATCTTTTCATATTTTTCCCGCTCTTTCTCCAAAGACAAAGCACTGTTTCTTTCAAGGATTTCAAGATCCTTTATTTTCGCCTCGATCGCAGGCAACATTCGCCGAGCTGCCTCAGTATCGCTTTTCAATCGGGACAACTCCTCTTTCCGCTCATTCCACAATACGGCAAATTTCTGGATACGCTCACCCAACCGGGATTCTTCTTCCCAGTTCGGAAGGAATTCGCGCAAGTCCGAATCGAGACTTTCTTTTTTCCCGGCTTCCTGTCGGGAAAGCGTCTCGACAAGCATCTGCATTGTATGGACGGTAATTTTGAGATTATCAAGATATAGTGAGGTTTCCTTCAAACTGTCCGCCACATCTTTCTTTTGCACTTCCAATTCTTTATATCGAAGCGTTTCCACCTTCTCGGCCGTATAAGTATGATGTATACTTCCGCAAACCGGACAAGGCTCGCCCTCGACAAGAGATGCGCGCAACATATAGACTTCGGCCGGAGCCAACGCTTCGAGTCGTTGACCTTCGAGTTGCAAAGAGGCAATCTTGGCCTCAGTCTCTGCAATCAGCGCAACCTGCCTCTTTTGCGACTCCTGTTGCTGCTTTAACTCTTTACGAATATTCATCCATTCGGAATAATTTTGCTTGATGATTTCCGCGCGGTCCACGATAGGAGAATAGATTTGCTGACGCTCGAACCATTGGATAATTTCCGCCTCTTTACTCCTATTTTTTTCGATGGATTCGTAGATTTTATTCTTTTGGGAAATCTCTCGTCCCAAATCTTCCTTGTTTCTGTCGTGCACTTTTGCGGCGTAATCGAGAGCCTCTTTACTTACAGCCGATTGTGTATCGAGCGCAAAAGCCCGCTGACGGTCGCCGGCCTGTCTTTCCCAATTTTCTTTCAGTCGGGAAAGATTTTGTTCCGCCTCATCTTTTATTTTCTCCAACCGAAGCAGTTCCTGATTTTTGTCCCGGTATTCATTTCGGCATCTGTCGAGGGTTTCCTCCATTTTTTTTTTCTTTTCAAGAAGAGATCGCACCTCGTTATAAATATCCCGCACCTCTTGAACCAAGTCATACTGCGCCATGTACTCTCTCCGGGATTGGGCCTCGACAAAATTTCTCCGGGCAACCTGCCATTCTGTCTCAGCCTCCTTCGATAGTCCCGAAAGCCGACGGTACTCTTCTATCCACCGAAGCTGCATTTTCAATACATCACATCGTTTTCCCGTTTCTTCCGAAAGCGTCTGTCGGGAAACACGTTCCTCGACAAGCTCTTTACGTTCTTCCTCGGAAAGGGTAGATAGAGCACCCTTCTGCCGGACGATTTCTTCATACCGTTCTCTCACCTCTTTGGCATGGGCAAACACGGCTTGCGATATACGGGAATAAATTTCAGTTCCCGTCAACTTCTCGAGCACATCGGCTTTTTCCTCTTCCGGGGCTTTGAGAAATGTGGCAAAATCGCCTTGCGCCAACAACACCGCCCGTGTAAATTGCTCGAAGGAAAGACCGAGCAAATCACTGATGCGACGCAAAAGTTCACCCTTTCCTCCTTGTTCCTCATCGCCCGACGATAAGTTATACAGGCGTATTTCCGACGGCTGTAAAGAGCCGTCGACCCGATTACGAGCCCGACGTACAGACCAGCGAGCCCGGTAATTCTCGCCGTCGACCGCAAGAAAATCGACCTCGGCATACCCCTCGGCAGTTCCCCGCCTCAACAGCGAACGACAGTCGTTCTGCGAAAGGGTCTTATCCTGAACATCGGGAAGCAACACGCCGTTTTCTCTCGCGCGATTCATACGGGGAGTCTTATCGAAAAGCGCCAAACATAATACATCGAGCAATGTGGATTTTCCGGCACCCGTAGGCCCGGTAATGGCAAACAATCCGGCCGAGAAAAGTGGATCGCAAGTAAAATCGACGGAAAATTCACCATCGAGCGAAGCTATATTTTTTCCTCGTATCGCCAATATCTTCATACCTGTACCTCCTTCATGACCTGTTGCAACAAAACCGCCATTTCATCGGACATTTTCCCTCCATACTTTCTCTCGAAACAATCCTGCGCGATTTGCATCGGTGAGACTTCCTGCAAGTTATCGACAGAAGCACCAACGCGTTCATTCGCACTTCCGGGGAATTCTGCGACCAAACGTGCCAACCGCACGTATTTCCCCTGTAAAGCCTCCTCTATACGTTGTCTCAACGACGGTTCGGGTTGAGATAACCGTACCCGCACTTCCAAATAAGGAGACAACCGATCGGAACTTCCCTGCGGTAACCGGTCGATAGCGGCAAATACCTCCTCTACATCTCCTCCGACAGACAGCAAAGCGACCGGAGGGACAAACGGCAGCAATTCAATGTGGCATTCTGCCTTATCGAGCGTAATGCACACGACACCGTGCCGATTATTTTTCTCTGCAAACGACATGGGAATCGGAGCCCCGGCATAACGCACGCTATCTCTACCCGACACCCGTTGCGAACGATGCAGATGTCCCAATGCCGTATAACAAATGCCCGCAGCAAAAGCATCGGGCGACACGCATTCGAGACCTCCGATAATAGTCCGTTCCGAACGATCATTCTCCGAAATCTCCGCCCCCGTAGCCTGCAAATGCCCCATAGCGACAATCGGTTTTCCATAACCCGACACCCTCTGCAACAACATCTCATACAACATATAAACACCTTGCGCATAATTCTCGGCGGGCGGATAATCTCCCTGCCTCAAATAAGGAACGGCCAGACAGTATGCTTCGGGCTCCCGGGCATTTCCTAAAGGCACGATAAGGCGGTCGAGATCGATTTCCCCCTCGGCATTGCGACGGATTATACCACGTATCGTAATACGCATATCCTCCAATAACGGATTCGGAGCTTCGAGCCGTGCGGCCGAATCGTGATTGCCGGCAATCACAACAACCTGCAAAGCCCTATTTTCCTCGGTTATCTGGCGCAAAAAACGGTAAAAAAGTTGTTGGGAAACAGCCGACGGATTGGGCGTATCGAAAACATCACCCGAAATAAGAAGCACATCGGCCTCCACATGTCTCACCTGTTCTCGTAACCATTCGAGAAAAGCCTCATGCTCCTCGCGGCGGTCATACGTAAAAAAAGTCTGGCCCAAATGCCAATCGGCCGTATGTAAAATTTTCATGATGATATGGAGTCAAAACATCGTATGTTACAAATATACAAACAAGAGAAGAAAAAACAGGCCGGAATTTTCTAAATATTCTCCCCATACCCCCATTCGTCCGGAGAACAAATCTACACACGCTTCCTTATTCCCGAACATTCAAGATAAAAGTCGGTCGACAGCCTCTGTTTCATCATCAAAAGACGACAAAAACGAAGGTGAATAAATTTTTTTTGCAAAATATTAGGTCGATTCAAAAATTTGCCCTACATTTGCACACGCAAAAGCGATGGTGCCATAGCTCAGTTGGTAGAGCAAAGGACTGAAAATCCTTGTGTCCCCGGTTCGATTCCTGGTGGCACCACTTTGAAAAAGAGAGTCACACAATATGGCTCTCTTTTTTATACCTAAATACGGCTGGAATGCAGGGTAAAACAGGGAAATGTTTTGGAAGCAGCCAACAGAGTTTTTCCAAGTGAGAGTAAGGATGATGTTTTGCTTTGAGATACCAAGTGTTCATGAAGATATAAATGGCAACAGGCTCAATCTCACAATTGGAGGGGTAAGGGCATATAACCATGAGAACCTTTATTCAAAGAAAGGCATGAAAAAATTCAAGCTATTCATAGGATTCAAGAACATGGTATGCTGCAATATGTGTGTGTCTACTGATGGATTCAAGTCTGAGCTAAAAGTTATGGATGTGCATGGTTTATTCAATGCTACAATACAACTCTTTCAGGAATACAATGTAGCCAAACACCTTTATATGGGTGCTTTCAAGGACAGTTATATGACAGAACATCAGTTTGCACAGTTCTTGGGTAAAAACAGGCTATACCAATATCTGCCTACTGAACAGAAAAGGATGCTGCCACCAATGCTTATGACAGATACACAAATAGGTATTGTAGCCAAGTTTTTATAATGATGATAATTTTTCACTTCCTGACAAGCAGACAGAAATTTCCAGGTGGAATGTATATAACCTCCTTACAGGAGCAAACAAATCTTCCTACATAGACAATTCTTGAATAGGGTTACAATGCCACACAACTTGCAGATGGGTTGAATAAAGCTCTTTATGGTGATAATGAATACTCATGGTTCATCCAATGACAAAAAGCATGGGAGAAATTATATTTGCCATTATCAATTTGGTTTTAGGAGTAATTGTGCTTTGCATCTTTTGCTCTGAAAGTAATAAAAAGCCCTAATAATGGTTTGATTGTTGGATGAAGCCCCGGAGCATATCAATATTTCGGGGCTTCTTTAAAATGAAGAAACAATGAGAATAAGAGATATGTAACAAAAGCAGTACCTTTGTACAGAGCAAGGGGAGATATTTATCATCCCTTCATGACAAGAAATGGCCCACACCTCGGATGCTGGTATGGATTGACTTTTATAAAATTTGCTGGCCAAATGTTTGATTTTTGCAGAATAATCGTAATTTTGCAGCAATAACAAAAATAGTTAGCGATGAAATAGAAGTTTAACAAGACATATTAGAAAAGAAGTGTTTGCTTCTTGCTTGATGAATTCTGAAAAATCGCCAATTTAGAAGAATATATCCATCAACAGCAAGGTAGTGAATGCTCATGCCATAGGGTGTGGGCTTTCTTTGTTTGTATGGATATAGGTGTTTGGCGATACCTTCAGAATGACAATCAAGGTTTAGCTCACACCTTCTTTTTGTGGTATGGCTACAAAAAGAACATGGAAGGAATGGATTTAAGAGTTATTAATTTCCCCGATAAGGTCTTCAAGAAGTATCTTGTAGATAGTTTCGACAAAGATGGTGATGGAGAAATCTCACTTACCGAAGCCTTGACTATCACCAAAGTTCTTTGCCCTCAAAAAGGTATCAAGTCTATTTCAGGGATAGAGTATCTATCCAACTTAGAAGTACTTGATTGTTCAAAGAATGAGATTGAAGATATTGATATTTCAAAAAATAGAAATCTAAAGCATTTAAGTTGTTATAGCAATCCCATATACACTCTTAATATAAAAGACAATCCACTTCTCATTACCTTGTACTGCGGTAATTGTAATATTGGTGAATTAGATTGTTCGCAAAATAAAGATTTAGAAATTCTTTCTTGTGGATTTAATCCATTAGGAAAAATAGATTTGTGGAAAAATAAAAAACTTACATTGCTAAGAGTTCGCAGATGTCTATTAGAAGAACTGGAATTACGTAGTTTGAAAAAAATCCAATTTATAAATTGCTCCGAGAACAAGCTATATGAACTTCAGTTATATGAGAACAAAGAACTTACCTATTTAGATTGTGCTCGTAATGATTTGCATAATGATTTGTATATAGGAGCAAACACAAAACTTAAATACTTAGATTGTCGAATGAATAGATGTTTGGATAGCATAACTATATCAGAAGGACAATATATTGAAGAAGTTAGGTCAGACATTAAGCCCATGACAGAATCTTATAGAAATTATCTTTCATGGAAAAATTATCATGATAGTAAGTATAATACCTCATGGGAAGATAAAGAAGATTGGGAAGACCAAAGGCTTGATGCTTTTGAAGGTGATGAAAGTAATTATTGGAACATTGAATAAATAGAATAATGATGGAATTTCCACTTGCATTCGGATTAGAAAAAACAGGCTTACCACTGATTATTACATCAGGGAAATTAAAGAATTTGTGTTTTCTTATAGATACAGGTTCTACCCATAACATTATGTTTGCCTATGTATATGAGCATTTTAAGAACGAGCTTAAACTCTTGAATGAAAAGCAGAATATAATGGGAATAGAGGGGCATTATGAAGAAACTCCCACCATTGAAGCTACATTCAATTTTGAGGGAACAGATTATACTTCTACTTTCTCAGTCTTTGATGGTTCTGATGCTATAATGCAAGTACAGGAAGAAACAGGGGTGCAAATACATGGTATTCTTGGCACACAATTCTTGATGGAAAATAATTGGGTTATTGACTTTGAGAAATTGATAATTACTTGCCATGAGCAATGAGATATTCATCCAAATCAAAAGCATTGGCTTTACATTCCTTCTTGACAAGAGAAAGAAGCACAACCTTATCAGCCCTGCATCTTAGCTTTTTTCAATCTTGGAAGAAAACAAACGTATTCACTTATTGAGAATAATATAGGAGAAGTGAATACAAGACCAGTTTATAATAACTCTCAACCTTTTCTTCCTGAATATGTGGATGCCACTAATGCTGCTGATGTCTTCCATTATGTTGGGAAGAAAGTGAGTAAATGTTGTGATAACAGGTTAAGACTTTGCAAAGTATTTATGCTTGGATTTGAGTATGAGGGATGCACTTTCTCTTTTCCTTTCCTTCTTGACAGGAGTTTGAATGTGCCAGCCATAATAGGACAAGAGTATTTTAACCATATAACAAAAGCAATTATGAAGCAAAAGCAAGACATTTAGCACTTTACAAGTGCCAATACATATTGTGATAAATAAATTTAGTATCAACCTGAAAACAGCCTTTGTTTTCTCCACCGCATTAACCACAATAGTCGAGGTTTTAGTATATTATTGATATACAAAAAAAATAAAGATATATCTATTTATTACTAAAATCCTTGTGTCCCCGGTTCGATTCCTGGTGGCACCACAAGAAAAAGGCTATAATTCTTGAAGAATTATAGCCTTTTTCTGTATATGACATAATCAAGCCGTGAATCACCAGTCGATTTCGGGAATGCCTTTGCTGCGGAGGTAAGCGTTTGCCCGGCTGAAATGCTTGCAGCCGAAGAATCCCCGATCGGCCGAACGAGGCGATGGATGCGCCGCCGTCAAGACCAGATGTTTACGGGAGTCTATCAAGGCACTTTTCGCTTTGGCATAACTTCCCCACAACATAAATACCAAGTTCTCCCGCTCGTCGCTCAGTCTCTTTATCACGGCATCGGTAAAAGTCTCCCAGCCGTGGTCGCGGTGCGAACCCGTTTCATAAGCCCTCACGGTAAGTACCGAATTCATGGAAAAAACACCTTGTTCGACCCAACGGTCGAGATTACCCGATGCAGGTACAGGCTTATCCAAATCCTGATGAATCTCCCGGAATATATTTTCCAAAGAAGGTGGTATCGCCACACCATCGGGCACAGAAAAACAAACGCCGTAATACTGTCCGGGTGTGGGATAGGGATCTTGCCCGAGTATGACGACTTTTACCTTCTCGAACGGGCAAGCATCGAAAATATGAAAAATCTGAGAACCTTTCGGCAACACTTGCGCACGGGCATACTCTTCATGGACAAAAGCGACCAACCGCTCGAAATAGGGCTTGTCGAACTCTTCTTGCAGCCGCCTGCGCCAACTCTCTTCTATTTTTACTTTCATCTGCTATATATCTTAAAGACAGCAATCGCGCGACTTCCCGCCCGGTTCTATCGTAACCATACTGCTTCTTTCATACGAAGACTTTCGTCCACAGCACAAAATCAGACAAGCAAATCTACAAAAATTCTATATCCGGGAGACAAAATATCTCCTTAAAAAACGAGGACAAATCCCTATTCTGTAAACCCTGAATCATGACAAAGAGAAAATTAGGATTTGAATTTCTCCAACCAGACAAAAAAAACGCTGCTCAACTACCTGATAAAGATAGTTGAGCAGCATTATGTCGGGGTGACTGGATTCGAACCAGCGACCACACGCCCCCCAGACGTGTACTCTAACCGGACTGAGCTACGCCCCGATTGATTTTCGAGTGCAAAGGTAAGCCTTTTATTTTTTCCTGCAAAGAAATTATCCGTTTTTTTACACTTCACATCTTTTTTCACCTTATCCCGTCGGCTAAATACCGAACATATCGCGGTAAAGATCGAGTACGATTTCTATTTCCTGACGTGTGGCAGTTTGGTCGATCACCACTCTTCCCACATCGGAAAGCAATGTGAAATTGATGGTATCGGCATCGTTTTTCTTATCATGGGTCATACGTTCGTAGAGATAATCGTAATCGCTGCAAGTAATCGGGAAAACCCCATAATTTTCACGCACGAAAGCGGCAAACCGCCGTACAGTATCAAGCGGGAACCCGAGATGACGATGTGATAAAATCAATTCACAGACAAGTCCCCACGCAACGGCATACCCATGTTGCACCGGGTGATGGCGATGATGAGAGAAACTCTCAAACGCATGCCCTACGGTATGTCCGAAATTGAGAGACTTGCGGATACCGGCCTCATGCGGGTCTTGCCCGACAACCCGCTGTTTCACCCCGATCGACTCTTCGAGACACGATAACATCTCCGCACTGTCGGGCCGTGAAAGATCGAGCGTGAAAAGACGGCCATAAATCGCAGTCGTACTGATGAGCCCATGTTTCAACATCTCGGCAAAGCCCGACAAAAGATGCTCCCGGGAAAGCGTCCTGAAAAACGAGACTGCCACCAAAACCGCTTCGGCCGGTGCAAACGCCCCGATTTCATTTTTCAAACCGTTGAAATTTATTCCGGTTTTTCCACCCACGGCCGCATCGACCGCCCCCAACAACGTGGTGGGAATATTGATATAACGGATACCTCGCTTGAACGTAGCGGCGGCAAACCCTCCGAGATCGGTTACCATACCGCCGCCGAGGTTCACCATCATCGAATGGCGGGTTGCACGACGATCGCTCAACTCCTGCCACACCGATGCCAATGAGTCGAGTGTCTTATGTGTATCGTCGGGTTGGATATTGATATATCCGGCCGAAGCCAAAGCCTTGCTTGCAGAGAGAAGCGGCAAGCATCGCCGACGCGTATTTTCATCGGTCAGGACAAACAGGCGGTCGTACACATAACCGCTCAGTACCTCATCGAGAGTTGCCGCTATATCTTGAGTAAAAAGAATCTGTTGTGCCATATCCATTACATATTTAGCTGTATATACAAATCTTCAAAACGATGAGCCAGCCTCTCCATATCCGGCAGAAGATAATCGGCTCCGGCATCGAGAAGTACGCGATCGGGCAACGGCCCCGTATTGACAGCCACCGTAAAAATGCGGGCAGCAACGCCGGCCTGCACCCCCAACGGCGCATTCTCCACCACGATTGCCTCCCAGGGTTGCACGCCAGCCTTTCCCAGCCCGATAAGGTACGGTTCGGGATCGGGTTTTCCATACTTCACATCGAAAGCCGTTACCATCGTCTGCGGCGTGAAAATACCTGGATAATCATGCGAGAGCTTATCGAGCAAAGAATGTTGTCCCGAACCGGTTACCAATACCGGTATCAACCCGTGCGATTTTACCTGCCTCAAAAAGTCGAGCGCACCGGGCATAACCGGCGCTACACCTTTGGCAACAAAGTACTCGCACTTGCGGGCATATATCATTTGCTTCTCGTTCTCGTCGGCATTGCGACCGTAAGCACGATTGAAAATCAAATCGATGGTCGATGCGCCCGTACGACCCTCATACATAAAAAATTCTTCGGGCGTACATGCTATTTCCAACGAAGAAATCGCTTTGTACCAAGCATCGGCATGAAAAGGCATCGAGTCGTAAAGGACACCGTCCATATCGATAAGAACGGCTTTCAAATCGATATTCCGGAAACCTGTTTTTTGCAAATAAGATGTTACGATTTTGTTCATAAGATATGAAAATACCACACAAATGTACAAACTATTTAGCAGTCGTCGAGAAAACCGTTAGGAAAAAGCGAAAAATTTTCCTTACATTTGTATGCAGGTATTCCCGCATTCACAAAACCAAGAAACACCAGTCCGTCTATAAATCATGTCTCGATTCGCCGACGTTATACTTCCGCTCCCGCTTGCGAAATATTTCACCTATCGTATTCCCGAGGAATGGCAAGAGACTCTCGTCTCCGGCAGTCGTGTCATCGTACCTTTCGGGCGAAAGCGTTTCTACACGGCCATCGTCGCCCGGTTACACAACAACGAGCCGCAAGATTATGAAATAAAAGACATTTCGACACTGCTCGACAGCACGCCCGTTTTACGTCGTCCTCAACTGCGCTTCTGGGAATGGCTCGCCAATTATTATCTCTGCTCGGTCGGCGACGTATTCAAGGCCGCCGTACCTTCGGGATTGAAAATAGAAAGCGAAACACAAATCTCCTGTAATGCCGATTTCATCGAAGAAAACGGCTCTCTGCTCAAAGAACGCGAAGCGATATTGCTCGACACGTTGAGCCGCAGCGAGAAAATGAGTGTACAGGAACTCGAAAAAGAGAGCGGACTACGCAATATTCTGCCTCTCGTACGTTCCCTCATGGAACAAAAAGCTATCGTCGTATCAGAGGAACTGCGGCACAAATACCGCCCCCGTACCGAAAGCTACATACGACTGGCACAAATCGCTCCCGGCGAGCAAGAGAAACTCCGTCCGCTTTTTGACGAACTCAAAGCCGCCAAAAAGCAGCTCCGGTTGCTGATGTGCTATCTCGAACTATCAGGCTTCATGCAGAAAGGTACGCCGAGAGAAGTTTCCCGCAAAGAATTGCTCGAAAGGGCCGAGGTTTCTCCGCAAATCCTCAGCACATTAGTAACGAAAGGCATTTTTGAAAATTACGGGAAAGAGATAAGCCGGCTTTCCAACAACCCGCTGCACACCGAAAGTCCGTATCCCCTTTCTCCTATACAACAAAAGACATACAACGAAATCATCGACCGTTTTTCCCAAAAAGAAACCGTTCTATTACACGGCGTTACGTCGAGCGGAAAGACCGAGATATACATACATCTTATCGACACGGTACTGAAACAAGGCCGACAAGTTCTCTACCTTGTTCCCGAAATAGCTCTCACCACACAACTTACCACCCGTCTGCAACGGGTGTTCGGGAACAAACTGTCTATCTACCATTCCAAATTTACAGACAATGAACGGGTAGAGATATGGAACGACCTCCTGCACGACAAAGGTGCGCAAATAATCCTCGGCGTACGATCGTCGATATTCCTTCCTTTCCGAGATTTAGGACTGGTTATCGTCGATGAGGAACATGAGGGCAGTTACAAGCAACAAGAGCCATCACCCCGCTATCATGCTCGCAATGCCGCAATCGTGTTAGCATCGATGCACGGAGCCAAAACACTGCTGGGCACAGCAACTCCGGCCATCGAGAGTTATTACAACGCACAATGCGGGAAATATGGTCTGGTGGAGCTTTCGTCCCGGCACGAAGAAATCGCCCTGCCCCGTATCCTACCCATCGACATGGGAGATCTTCGCCGTAAACGACGTGTCTCACAAGAGAGCAATCTTTCCCCGCAGCTGAAAGAGGCTTGTGAAGAGGCACTGAAAAACGGAGAACAAGTAATCCTGTTCCAAAACCGTCGGGGATTCGCGCCGATGGTAGAATGCCGGTTATGCGCATGGACACCCCGTTGTACCCAATGCGATGTAAGTCTGACTTACCATAAACGCACCAACCGTCTCGTATGCCATTACTGCGGATACTCGCAAGAAGTACCTACCCGTTGTCCAGCTTGCGGCGAAACGAGCATCGTCATACACGGTTTCGGGACAGAACGCATCGAAGAAGAGATAGAGCATACTTTTCCCGACTATCCCATTGCCCGTATGGATCTCGATACAACCCGCAACCGCAAGGCTTACGAACAAATCATTTCGGACTTCGAACAACAAAAAAGCCGCATTCTCGTCGGTACGCAGATGGTTACCAAAGGTCTCGACTTCGGCCATGTAAGCGTCGTGGGTATACTCAGCGCCGACACTTTGCTCAAC
>HF999708.1:19077-26569 GCA_000434215.1 Bacteroides sp. CAG:144 | reverse complement strand
GATTCTCTTCCGATGTTCTTTTGATGAGTTTAAAAAGCGAACTTTCCTTTTCCTCTCCATCGATAATGAATACGCCGTTAAAAATTTTATGTCGGCAATGTTCGGAATTCACTTGCGAAAAACCGAACACTTCGCTGTCGGTAAGTTTCCGTCCGAGTTTTTTACTCAAATCATTGAGGTACTTAACTTCTTCATCGCTCAAAGCCAAACCTTCCTGTGCATTATATGCGACAATATCATCGATATAGACGATGGGATCGGGCTTTTTATCGATTTCAAATATCTTCTGGTCGATACCATCGTACATGCGTTGCAACATGGGATCATGCTCGGCATTTCCATTGGCGACAGGAAAATATTCCTCTATGCGGGAAATACCTTCAAGCCCCATGTTCTGCGTAATTTCCACGGCATTGGTACTCCACGGGGTAATCATCTCTTTACGGGGACCGACAAACCAACCGTCGAGACAGGTCTCGGCAAGCAACTGCGCCCGACCGAAAAGCCAACTCAGCTTTTCGACCTCCCGGGCCGATAATTCGTGCATAACATCAACAGCGATAATCTGTTGTTCGGGGGTTTTAAAGAAAAGTACCATTCTCTATTGTTTTATGTGTGTATGATCAGAAAAGAGTTACAAAACAAAACGCTTATTTGTGCGCAAATGTAATGAAAAGCGACGGGTTATAAAAGAATAAAAGAAAAGTATTTTCGGGAATAATCGCTATATTTGCAACAACGAAATACCTATAAGCCGCTCGAAATAAAGTCGCCGGCGAATTTATGACCACAGTAGAATTGCTTATATACATCATTTTCCGAGGATTAGCCATCGGAATATTGGTATCGGCCCCTATGGGACCTATCGGCGTGCTGTGCATACAACGCACACTCAACAAGGGGCGTCGGTCGGGACTGGCAACAGGAATCGGAGCTTCTCTGTCGGATTTATTCTACGCCATGCTCACCGGCTTCGGACTATCGATCGTCGTCGACTTCATAGAGAATAATCAAGCACCTCTTCAAATCGCCGGAAGCCTTGTCCTTACTTGTTTCGGTATTTACCTTTACAGACAAAATCCCGCCCGGAACATTCGCAAAAGGCTCAATCAGAAAAGCTCTTTCACACAGGATTTCGCCTCTTCGTTCCTCCTCACTCTCTCCAACCCACTGATTCTTTTGCTTCTTATCGGCTTATTCGCCCGTCTCAACTTTTTCCTGCCCGAAATGAAAGTAGGCCATTATATACTTGGATACGTGTCGATTATCCTCGGCGCTTTTATTTGGTGGCTCACCATCACATTTATCATCGACAAAGTACGTAGCCGTTTCAATCTGCGCAGCCTGTGGCTTATCAACCGGGGTATCGGCATCATTATCATCATCATGTCGCTTGTAGGAGTAGGTACGGGTTTTTACGAATATTTCATTAAATAATTTCGATTATATAAAACTTTCCACGTACAGTGTTGTTATTAGGGAAAAGATTCTTAATAATAACCTAAAATGGGAAGAAAAATGAAAAAACTAACACCTCTCCTCCTCGTCTTACTCTTGATGGCGTCTTGCCAAAAAGACCCGGACACATCGAAACTCAGCGGCAACTTTCTCGTTTACACCGACTACGACACAAGCGAAAATTTCAAAGACTTCGACACCTTCTACATTCCCGACAGTATTTTGCTCATCACATCGAGCAAAACACCTTCGTACTGGAATAACGAGCAGTCGCAAGAATTACTCACGACCGTTATCGACAACATGACAAAATATGGCTACAACCAAGTCATGGATAAAGAATTCGCCGATGTAGGAATACAGGTAAGTTACATCGAAAGCACCTATTATTTTACCAATTACAGCAGCCCCTATTGGTGGTGGGACTATCCGGGATACTGGTATCCGGGCTATTGGGGAGGATATTGGAACAGCTGGTACTACCCCTATACCGTATCGTATAACTACACGACCGGCTCTCTTCTTATAGAGATAATAAAGCTCGACACCCAATCCAAGAAAATTCCAATTATCTGGAATGCTTATATGTCGGGACTTCTCTACTCCTCCAACCGGATTAATCTGCAATTGGCCGTCGATGCCGTAGACCAAGCTTTTGAACAATCGTCTTATCTGAATAAACAAAACTGATTATAACAATGAAAACAATCTGCAACAACCGATTGCGCATCGTCTTTATATGCGCACTGTCGTTACTCCTGCCCTCTATCGGGACAGCGCAAGAACAGGTAAAAAACGGATATGCCAATATCGACTGGCAATTCAACATACCGCTTAACAACGGATTTTCCGACAAAGCGAGCGGATGGGGTATGAACTTTGAAGGCGGATATTACTTTACGCCTCATATCGGAGCCGGGTTATTCTTTGCATTCCATACCAACAACGAGTATATTCCCACCCAAACGCTCAACCTCTCGCCGTCTTCACAACTGACCAGCGACCAGCAACACGCCCTATATCAGTTGCCTTTCGGTGCAGCTTTCCGTTACCGTTTCATGCCGGCAAAAAAATTCTCTCCTTATATCGGCGTAAAATTGGGTACGCAATATTGTAAAATAACCTCTTATTACAATATTTACAGCAGTAGTCGCGACAAATGGGGATTTTTCGTTTCTCCCGAAATCGGAGCAAACATTTATCCTATGGGTCCCAACCTTTTCGGCTTCCACCTTGCATTCTACTATGATTATGCATCGAACCAAAACAAACTGTTTACTTACAAAATCGACGGCCTACACAACCTCGGATTCAGAGTCGGATTAGCATTCTGACAATCGATAGTAAACATAAAAGGACGGGACGGGAAAATTTTCCCGTCCCGTCCTGTATATAAACAAAAATTATTTCTTCACAGAAGGACGTATATCCTTCACCTGCAACTGCATCGATGTTATGCCCTTGAAGTTGTTCTCCTCAATCGTATAACATATATCTATGGGCGCTCCGCTTTTGATATACGCATAATGTTCGTGCATGCCGAAAGCGATACCGCTCATCGTTACAGAAGACTTGCCCTCGCGGACTTCGAGTTTCAGATGTTCCTGATTACGTCCCACCAAACGGGAACCGGCATCGACAACTCCTTGCGTCGAAAATACAGGTTTCATATTTCCCGGGCCAACAGGATTGAACTGTTTCAACCAATGATAGAAATCGGACGTTATTTCATCAAATCCCAACTCCATATCGATATCGATTTGAGGGCTGGTCTGTTCCAATAATATATTCTCGGAAACATACGACTCAAAACGGTCTATAAACGATACGACGTTTTCTTCTCTCAAAGAGAGTCCGGCTGCATAAGTGTGGCCGCCGAAATTTTCGAGCAGATCACGGCACGACTCCACGGCTTTGTACACATCGAAACCTTGTACCGAACGAGCCGAACCGGTTACCAATCCATTCGAGAACGTAAGTACAACCGACGGCCTATAATACAACTCGGTAAGACGGGAAGCAACAATCCCGATAATTCCCTTGTGCCATTCGGCATTATATATGACAATCGATTTTCGTTTCTCGAAATCGGACTGCTGTTCCAGCAGACAACTGGCCTCCTCGGTAACTTTCTTATCGAGCTCTTTACGGTCTTCGTTATACTGATTGATATCGTGGCTCTTCTTCATAGCTGTCGAAGCATCTTTCGACACCAATAGGTCGACAGCTTCTTTCCCCGACTGCATACGACCCGACGCATTGATTCGCGGGCCGATTTTGAAAACGATATCGCTGATCGTTATTTCCTTCCCACGCAAACCGCATACGTTGATGATACCTTGCAATCCGAGACTGGGATTGGAATTCAAACGTTTCAGCCCGTGATAAGCCAAAATACGATTTTCATCGGTAATCGGGACAATATCCGATGCGATACTCACAGCAACCATATCGAGCAGCGGAAACAGAAATTGCTCGATACTGATATTGTTGCTTCGGGCAAAACCCTCCATAAACTTAAAACCTACCCCACAACCCGACAAATGACTGTACGGGTATGTATCGTCATCGCGTTTGGCATCGAGTACGGCTACGGCCTGAGGCAATTCATCATCGGGAACGTGATGATCGCAGATGATAAAATCAACCCCCCGACCTTTGGCATAAGCTACTTTCTCGACGGCTTTAATCCCGCAATCGAGCGCAATAACCAACGTGAAACCGTTATCGGCCGCATAATCGATACCTTTCTTGGAAATACCGTATCCCTCATCATAACGATCGGGGATATAATAATCGATGTTGGAATAAAAATTGTTCAGAAATTTGTACACCAAAGCTACGGCCGTAGTGCCGTCGACATCATAATCGCCGTAGACAAGGATTTTCTCTTTGGCTCCCATCGCTTTATTGAGGCGTGCGACAGCCTTATCCATATCTTTCAGCAAAAACGGATCGTACAAATCAGATAATTGTGGGCGGAAAAATTTCTTAGCTTGTTCTTCTGTTTTTACCCCCCGCTGCACAAGAAGCGTACATATAGCGGGGCTTATCGACAGGGTCTCTGCCAATTTCCTTTCTATATGCTTTTCTTCTTCGGTAAGGGGTACGTAGTTCCATTTGCTTACCATTATATAGTGTTTTATTTTCTTCGGAAGCCGAAAACACGCCTGTTCATGGGATAATCTCCTTTTCTATCATAAAAGGGCGGGCAGAGAGACATCTCTCTTGAAAAAACAGAAAGCGTGTACTGCAAAAAATTTTGCAGCTGTAAAGATAGTTATTTCTCCCCAAAGAATGCGGAGTGTCTCCTATAAAAAAGCAAAAAAAGATTAGTCTTTTATCAGATGTACGTCCATTTGGGGATAAGGTATATTGACATCGTTCTCGGCAAATGCCTTGTAAACCTTTCGATTAAGATCATAATAGACATCCCAAAAACTATCTACCGAAGTCCATGCCCGCACAAGAACATTGACCGAACTATCTCCCAACGAATGAAGAGCAATGAAATAAGGAGGTTCACGCAAAATACGGGGATCGGCCTCCAAAAGCTCGACCAAAACTTTCTTAGCCGTTTCATAGCGATCTCCGTAACCGATACCGAAAGTCCACTCCACACGACGCAGACCGGCACGGGAATAATTGATGATGATATTGTTCGACAAATTTCCATTCGGTATGAATATCGTCCGGTTATCACCCGTAATAAGGACAGTATTGAAAATCTGAATCTCTTTCACCGTACCACTTTGCCCTTGCGCCTCGATAAAATCGCCCACCTTATACGGTTTGAAAACAAGAATCATAAGTCCGCCCGCAAAATTTTGCAACGAACCACTCAATGCCATACTGATAGCGACACCCGCCGAGGCAAACAATGCCACAAACGAAGTCGTATTGATACCGAAAATACCGATGATCAATACGATCAGAATCAGCATGAGCGTTATATTGATAAAACTCCGTAAAAAAGATTGTACCGAAGGCTCGACATGACGCCGAGCCAATAAATGCACGACAAAACGACTGAACCGATTCATCAACCAACGGCCGATAAAAAAGATCAACAAAGCTCCCACAAACTTCAAACCGAACGAAAGGGCATGTGATAAAAGCGTAGAAATGATTTCATCGGCCGTCATACCGGCATATTTCTCAACCACTTCTTTGATGGGATCGACATGGGTCGTATCGGAAGTTGCAGTTAAAGTCGACGTTAAATCGATATTCAATAGTTTCATATCAGTTTGTTATTTTTATCGGCACCTCCATGCCTCCATAAACGGTTTTATACCACGAAAGGGTCTTGTAATACAAATCGGCTACCTCATCGGAACTGGCTCCGGGTATATAAGCGGCAAGGCCACAATATTGTTCAATAGGGAATTCCACCCAAGCACCCAATATATTAGAAAGACCCTTATTGGTGGCATCGGCATATAACACGGTACGATCGAGACAATCGGCAAATATGGAGTATGCCAGCGTATCGACACAAACACGACCGACATAATCGTTCAAATCGAAAAAGAGGTTCTGATAACTCACCCGCGTCCCTTTTTCTTGCGAGAACTGTTGAATTTCAGAAACTTGCAACGAGTCTACACTATTCACCAAAGCCAACTTCACCGAACGCGCCAAAGCCTCTATCTCACGCATATCTATCAGAGAAATCGTTCCGTACGGATCATAATACGATCTATAATAATCCATATACGCCCGACAAACATCTATCAAATTCTCGGGAATAGGTTTATCGCAAGAAAAAAGATGTTCCACTATATCCTCATAAGGAAATCCTCCTCCCATGACAGCTGCCGGAGACGCAACATAATACCGGCAATCTTCTCGCAAATCGTATGCAACTTCCACCGTCCCCATATAACAAGCATCGCACAAGATAAAATCGAACATGGAATCGGGTATCGCCAAAGAGATTTCATCGATATTCATCGCCTTTCCTTCATCATCGCCAAACGATCGTGTCGAGCTATAAGCCGACAAATCGGCTTCTATATGAAACGGATACCACCCGTTGGCATGCGACCACAAAATCAATCCGAAACTCGATGCCGGATAGAGCGTTCTCACATCATCGCAAACCGACGACATGGCTTCGACCGTTGCCGAATTCCGGTCTTCATACGACTTCACAACCGTGCGCTCTACCGCCCCATCCCGAAGAGACAATTTTTCAAGAGTCGGCACTGTATTATAACGATCGATATAAAGCAATAAATTCCCATTGTGCAATGCGCCTTTCTCGACTGCCTTTTTCATGGCAGAGATATTACTTTCGACAAAACCGCCCAATGTATTGCTCCCCAACATATACACCAATACCGTACGATCGCAGGTATCGCCATCGACCGGATAAGAGGGCTCGGTTTCATGTTTTTCATCGCACGCCGAGAAAACAATCAACCCGCAAAAAAAGAATAGAAAAAATGCCAAAACGGAAATACGCATTTGCTTATAAAGACTTTTGCGCTACAAAAATACACTAAAAAAGAGGATATAACAACAAGACAAATCATAAATCTCTGTAAAAAGGGAGGCTCTATCTCCGCGATAAAACAGAATTTGCATTAGTTTTGCATTATTGGAAAATAATCGTCCAAACAATATGAAATCACGTATTATCTTACCGATTGCCTTTTGTCTGATTACAGCAAACCTATCCTTGAAAGCTCAATCATACACCGACTATATCGACTCCTCTTTTATCTACATCGAAGCAGGGAATCTGACAAAAGCCGAAAATGCGCTACTGAAAGCCCTGCGTACCGAGCCGGCCAATCCGGGAAACGTTCTTTTACTCTCTAATCTCGGGACGATACAGCGTAACTTGGGAAAACTTCCCGAAGCGCTTCAATCCTATAACAACGCATTGGTCATGTCGCCCAAATCGCTCACACTCCTCAATAACCGGGCTGCATTATGGGCCGAAATGGATAGTCTGCAACGCGCCAAAGACGATTATTCCAGCATACTCTTTATCGACGAGAAAAATGAAGAATCGCTCTACCGG
>HF999708.1:13600-19050 GCA_000434215.1 Bacteroides sp. CAG:144 | reverse complement strand
CGGGGACTGATCTTTTTGGAATTGAACGATACCGCTTCAGCCCGCAGGGATTTCGAGCAACTCCTTTCTCTCAATACAAAAAGCGCCAACGCCCGCATCGGACTCGCAGCCTTAATGAAATGCAGAGGATTTTATTTTCAAGCCATAGATCTCTATACGCAGGTCATACGCTCCAATCCCAATATGGCTTCCCTATACCTCAACCGTGCCGAAGCATATTACTACAACCGGCAATACAATCGTGCCGCCGAAGACATCGATATAGCATTGCAGCTGACCCCCGAAGATCCGTTGGTATATGTTATGAGAGGCAAGCTGAAACTGGCACGATTCGAAAAAGACGATGCCCAGAAAGATTTTGAAAAAGCCGTTTCACTGGGATTCAAGGCAGAAGATATACCACCAATGCTCAACGAAAAATAACTTATAAAAAACGGAATACCCCCTTTATAAAGGGAATGCTCCGTTTACGTCAAAACAAAAACCTCAATCGATACGACGTATCATGTCGCGTGCAACGGCTGCTCTGTCGCCGTCCAGCCCGTTTTCCAGTGCTTTTTCAAGCCATTTTATGGCTTGGGTGTTATCTTGCTCGACACCCAAGCCCGAATAGTAACTCATACCGAGGAAATATTGGGCTTCGGCAAGTTCCTGATAAGCCGCCTTGCGATACCAATAAAAAGCCTTATCGGTATCTTTCTCTACGCCTTTACCTTCATAAAAACAGGCACCGAGCGCAAATTGGGCTTCGGCAAGCCCTTGACGGGCAGCCTCGGAAAACCAACGCATGGCCGTAGTATCGTTCTTTTCAACGCCGAAACCGTTGGCATAACAACTACCCAGTTCCTGCTGGGCAACGGCGACTCCTTGACGAGCCGCTTTGTCGAACCATACCACAGCTTCTCGTGCGTCTTTTTTTACCCCTTTTCCCTTGTAATAACAGGCTCCGAGAAGATATTGTGCCGATGCGATACCTTTTTGAGCAGCTTTTTCGCTCCAATATGCCGCTTTCTTATAATCACGCCGTACCCCCTTTTTGAAAAAATAGCACTCACCGAGACGATATTGCGCCTGAGCATCGCCTTCCTCAGCAGCTTGAGAAAAATACTCGACAGCCGTTTTATATTTTTTTGCCCGGAAAGCCTCTTCTCCCAAAGCCGTAAGAGGGGATATATTCTGAGAATTTAAGGCGGCAACCGAAAAAACGGCCCAAAGACTTATAAACAAAATCAATCGTTTCATGACGTAAGCTTATTTATGACGATTTTTTTTACTGTTCCGCCCATCGGAATGATCAACGGAATATTTCTTATCGGTTTCTATGCGCCGGTTGTCTGTTCCCTCTATCCCGATACACGGTACACGACTCCCGTCATACCGAAGCTTTTCGATGTCTATATCACGGCTGTTGCGCAATATAACCTGCGGACCGTCCGACGGGTTCACCAACGTGATTCCGTCGAGCAAAGCATCATTGACCCGCTCCATAAACAATAAGGCTCGCGGATCGCTCTCGTAAACTTCGAGCATCACATTCTGCATACGTATACCTTTGACATTCTTGACAAAAAGCCCCGAAGCCGGAGCGTCGGCAAAAATAAGCGTTTCGGGATATTCTTTTTCTCGTTCGGGCAAATCGCGTTTTCGAGCGTGCTCCACAGAGCCGTTTCCGTCGCAAATGATATGCACATTGGTCAAAGTTACATTCTCGACAGGGTGCTTTTCCAACCCGGTTATCGAACTGGTCACCAAGCCATGCATTCGAGCCGTGAGATTGGCAATGTGTATGTTGCGTAACGTACCGGCCGGTTGGGACGGACCTCCGTCATAATAATTACGCCCCCTGTCGGCCAAACGTATGAAAATAGGGGTCATAACCCCATACATGGAAATATTGCTGATGTTGAAGTTTTCGAGCAATGCCCCGTCTACGGTTTCAATAGCCAATCCGCCGAGAGTCCGGTGCGGACGGTCATAAATCGTAGGTTCTTCGGCTCGACGGAACGTGCAATTGGTAATCGTAAAATTACGGAATCCTCCATTGGTTTCGCTGCCCCATTTCATGGCATTGCAATTGGCCGCAATAACACAATTGGCGACAACGACATTTTCACAACGGCCCGTTGCATTGGTTGTTTTGAAACAGATTGCATCGTCATCGGTATTGAAATGGCTGTTAACAATACGCACCTGACGGCAATTGTCGATATCTATACCGTCATTGTTATAATTACCGTGATTGTACACATCTATACCGTCGATGAAAACATTCTCGCAATCGAGATAATGTTGCGTCCACGCCGGAGAATTGCGTAAGTGAATATCCGACAATTTCACCCCCTTGCAACTGATAACGCGTATCAAATAAGGACGGCGCGTAATACCCATAAGCGTCTCGGTCTCGGTAGCAGGATAGTTTTCGAGAGAACCTTGACCGTCGATAGTACCTTCACCACTGATGGATATGTTTTCCACGCCTTCGGCAAATATAAGCGAACGGCTCGAATATCGATTTATGTGCGACACATAATGGGAAACGTATTGCGGATAATCATCGAGGCTGGTACTACCCAACAAAATAGCCCCTTTCTCGATATGCAGCGCTACATTATTTTTCAGGACAAGCGTCCCGCTCAAATATCGCCCGGGAGGTAAAACGACGGTTTCACCACCACACACAGCCGCAGAATCGATGGCCGACTGTATGGCCCTGGTATCTAAGGTCGTACCGTCTCCTTTGGCTCCGAAATGCCGAACGTCAAGAGCGGCATATGACATTTGCGCCAACAACAGGCCGGCAAAAAGAAAAATGTATTTTCTCATAATAGTAAATTATTTCTAAATTGGGCTTATAACTAAACGAAACAAATATAGTAAATCGGAATGAAATAAACGGTGCATTGAAAAAAATAATCGGAAAGAATAAAAAAGAGAACATGGTTAATATATGTTATTGTTTATATTACATATAAATAATATCGCGCAGTTGTTATGTAGAATGAAAATAAATAACGATTTTTGCAGCAAAATAATAAACATCAGAAACGAAATAAATATATGCGACTTTCCGAGGTTCCCACTGGTCAAGAAGTAGTCATAGTAAAAGTACTTGGCTACGGAGCTTTCTGCAAACGAATTATTGAAATGGGATTTGTCCGAGGTAAAAAAGTAAAAGTACTGCTCAATGCCCCGTTAAAAGACCCTGTAAAATACAAAATTCTCGATTACGAAGTTTCGCTGCGGCGCAGCGAAGCCGCTCTCATTGAGGTCATAACCACAGAAGAGGCAGAAAACATACTTCCCATCGAAACGGCCGATGTTATTGTCGATGAAGACATTCGCATGCAGGAAGCAGCCGACCGCTCGGGCAAAGTAATAAACATAGCTCTGGTCGGAAACCCCAATTGCGGAAAAACATCGCTTTTCAACATCGCTTCGGGTGCGCACGAGCACGTAGGGAATTATAGCGGTGTAACGGTCGATGCCAAGCAGGGGCACTTCGACTACAAAGGATACCGATTCAATATCTATGATTTACCGGGAACATATTCGTTATCGGCCTACACGCCCGAGGAACTGTATGTGCGTCGCCATATCATCGACAAGCAACCCGATGTAATCGTCAATGTCGTCGTTGCTTCGAACCTTGAACGAAATCTGTTTCTGACGACCGAACTGATCGATATGGACCTGCGTACGGTCATAGCCCTGAATATGTATGACGAGTTGGAAGCCAGCGGCGACCGTCTCGATTATGAAATGCTCGGAAAAATGATAGGCATTCCTATGGTACCGACCATATCACGCACAGGTTGGGGTATCGATTCGCTCTTCGACACAATCATACGGGTATATGAGCGGGAAGAACCTGTCGTACGGCATATACACATCAATCACGGGCAGGTTGTAGAAGCAGGTATAACTGTCGTAAAAGATGCGATCAAGAAAGAAGCCCAATCGATTTATTACCTCTCTCCTCGGTATCTGGCCATAAAGATGCTCGAACGGGATAAGGAAACAGAACACCTCTTATCGAAAGAACCCGAATATGAAAAATGGATCGAATTACGCAATACAGAAGATAAACGTATAGAAGAAACACTCGGTGAAAACACAGAAACCGTCATTGCTAACGAAAAATACGGATTTATTTCGGGTGCATTGCGAGAGACTCTTGTCCCGGGCAAACGAGATGAATTCAAAACCACGCGTCTGATCGACTCTCTGGTAACCCATAAATTCTACGGATTTCCCATTTTCCTGTTCCTGATGTGGGTTATGTTCGAAGCGACTTTCGTACTCGGAGCTTATCCAATGGAATGGATCGAATCGGGTGTGGGATGGCTGGGCAGCCTCATCGAGAAATTCATGGAACCCGGACCTTTGAAAGACCTGCTCGTAGACGGTGTCATAGGTGGTGTGGGAAGCGTTATCGTATTCCTCCCGAATATCCTTATTCTGTATCTTTTCATCTCTTTCATGGAAGACTCCGGTTATATGGCACGGGCGGCGTTTATCATGGATAAAATCATGCATAAAGTAGGTCTGCACGGGAAGTCATTCATACCGTTGATTATGGGATTCGGCTGCAACGTACCCGCCATAATGGCAACCCGTACCATCGAAAGCCGCAGTAGCCGCATCATCACGATACTCATCAACCCCTTTATGTCGTGCAGTGCACGATTACCCGTATATGTTCTCATTATCGGCACATTTTTCTCGGCCTATGCAAGTTTCGTATTTTTAGGGCTTTATATTTTGGGTATATTGGCTGCCGTGATAACAGCACGATTGTTACGCCGCTTTTATTTCAAAAAAGATGAAACACCGTTTGTTATGGAACTGCCGCCCTACCGCATACCTACCATGAAAGCGACCATGCGCCATATGTGGGACAAAGCCGAACAGTATTTGCGTAAAATGGGAGGTATCATTCTCGTAGCCGCTGTCGTTGTGTGGTTTTTGAGTTACTACCCTCGTCCCCAAGTCGACCCCATTACGGGAGAAATAGAAACTGTAGCCGAACAACAGAAAAATTCCTATTTAGGGAAACTGGGACAATTCGTAGAACCCGTTATGGAACCTCTCGGGTTTAACTGGAAAGTCGATATAGCCCTGCTCTCAGGTGTAGCGGCAAAAGAAATCGTCGTCAGCACGATGGGGGTATTGTACACGGGAGATTCCGATCTTACCGAAGATGATGCTTCCTTGCGCGAACGGCTTATGGCCGCCAATCCCGAAACCGGAGCTCCCGACTTCACACCGCTCATCGCCATTTCTTTCTTGGTCTTCGTATTGCTCTATTTCCCGTGTTTGGCAAGCGTAGCCGCCATCGTCAAAGAAACCGGTAGTTGGTGGTGGGGTATATTCTCCATGGTCTACAATACGGCTTTCGCATGGATTGTCTCATTCTTGATATTCAATATAGGCAAAATATTTATTTGATA
>HF999708.1:8729-13550 GCA_000434215.1 Bacteroides sp. CAG:144 | reverse complement strand
CGCCGCCATAGGCGTGGCTGTCGCCATTTATGTCGTGTATCGCATTATGCGCATAATACGGGGTAAGTCATCGGCATGCCACTGCGGTTGCGGAGGGTGCAAGTCCTCCTCGTGCTGTTGCGATGAAAAAAGCATTTCGGGAGAAAATTCAAAGAAAAAAGCATAAGGTGCTTGCGGAATCGGAATTTTTACCTATCTTTGCATCGCAAAAAGATAAGGTTCCTTGGCCGAGTGGTTAGGCACCGGTCTGCAAAACCGTTTACAGCAGTTCGAATCTGCTAGGAACCTCAATTTCCCGAAAGGGTGGGTATCTTTCGATATCCACCCTTTCGCCATTTAACAGGGTATCAAAGATTTACGACCCACACTCAATCTTTCGGATTCTTCCCGAAATCGTAAAATCAGTAGACCGGTCGCTTTTTTCGGCCTTTTTGTAGACCGATTTGCGTCCGGACGAAACGAATAATTCGTCTTAAATTTTCATTTCTTCCTATCTCCCTGAATGCTTAAAGTCTACCAAATCCTTCCCAAAAAACTTTCTATACCTGCAAAAAATAATAACGAAAGAAGGCTGTTCTTCTTTCGTTATTTTCATATAGTATTCGGTTTTAAAACTTCTTTGTCAACGACACGCCAAGACCGCATTCTTGAATATAAAGCTCGTTTGCCAAAGAAAACCCCGGATCATAATGACGTATATTACTTCCATAACGGATAAGCAAGGCTATACCCGTAACCATACCTGCACAACAAGTCCATTGAGTAATTCGGTACGCTTTCGCTTTATTGAATGTCCGGGTCGTTACAGAAACAGGTTTTCCATTTTTCATCGCATAACTCATCTCAACCTCTTTTTTCCGGCTGATGACAACAGAAGAAATAATATCAGCAGCAAGAGAGGTCGCAAAAAGTGTTGCTCCGGCACGTTTGAATTTGAGATTTTTCCGCTTCAACTTTTGTATCGTCTCATAATTCTTATCGATAGAGGTTTGGTGCAAAGCAACCGCTCTCAGAAATTGTTCCTGCGTATACTCGGGCGCATCATGTACGACTTTCGATAAACGTTTAACATCATGAAAAAAACGTTTTCCATACTTCCTTTTATAAGCCTTTTTTCCTATGTAGCTTTCACTTACGTGATCATACACAAGATCTGCTTCTTCCGTATAAATTTTTGCCTCCATACTCATTGAATCTTGAACTTGTGCATTAAGGGGTAAAACCAAAACTGTAAAAGCAATAAAAAATAGAAGTTTTTTCATATTACAAATTTAAGATTAATGCACAAAAATAGTATATATGCCTCATAGACACAAATCATAAATCTATTTTATTCAGATAAAACACAAAAACGGAAGAAAAAAAATCTTCTCTGCCGTTTCCAAACCATAGAGCATCTATAATTTTGCAAGCGATTCTTCTATTTTTTTGAATAGGGGTTCACTCAATTCCAAAACTTCTTTCTCTACATATTTATCCGCACTATTGCGACAGCTTTCTAAGTCATACTTCATCGAGAGCAGCATGCGTCTTGCGGCCTCTTTGTCTTCCAAATAAATCAATTTATCTATTTTTCGGATATTGGCATAAAAAGCATCTTTTACAAGATCAGGTTTTACTAAAAGATATTCCGCAGGAAAATCTTTTTCCAAAAATGCTTCCTTGATTTTTTTTACATTATTTGTCATTCCCCATATCTTGAAGAATAAGATTATTTGCAGAATCCCGAATACCAAGAACACGATGGCCATAAATGTTTCCATACCATTAAATTTTAAGTTAGAAAAGTTGTTATATAATTCAAATATACCATTTCTACCTCACACCTGCAAACACTTATTTACAAATGGAAGCGTCGAACACACTTTAAAGAAATTTCAAATTCGAGAATTTTTCAGAAAAAAACACTTTCACGATTATGAAATCGGGAAAGCAAACCAATATACGAATGTTATATCACATATAACACGACAAACATATAAATTGAAACTTCTCCGTATTACGGATACGAAATTTTTATTCTATGACAACACGAAAAAGCCCTTTCTCCCACCACCTCCCCAAAAACAAACTTATCGTGCAAGCGATCTTATGCAGATATAAACCACTCAATGGTCGACACGGGATTTTAAACAACCTACTTTTCCGTAACAACACGGTTCGTCATGTACATGACAACACAACATACAGCTATGATGACACCCGTAGAGACGAGAATGCTTCCCATACCTGTCAATGGCGATACAATACCCCCGAAAAGAAATTGGGTAAATCCTAAAAGAGCAGAAGCATTACCGGCATTTTTTCGTTCCATATCAAGGGCAAGAGCCGTAGACGTGGGAAGCACCATACCCAATGAGACGAGTAGAAGAAAAAGCAAACTCTCGACAAGGCCAAAAGGCATATCGGCGATAAGAGCCGCAGCAGCACAAAGTCCGAGGACAAAAAATCCCGAAGAGCCGACATGCAATGCTCTTTGCGCCGTACGAAAACGAGGAACCAAAAGACTCGAACCTATCATGATACCCAATGCATTGGCTCCAAAACAAATACTATACATAAGAGGAGAAACATGATAATGTTCCTGAAAGATAAACGGAGAAGCGGCTATGTAACCGAACAACACACCCATAGCAAAAGTCTGTATAATAAGATGCTGCGTAAAACGGCGGTTACACAAGACCGGAATAAACCGGGTAAATGTAGAAAAAACTCCACCCTGAAAACGATTCTCTTTTTCCAACGTCTCATGTTGAGCAAAGCCGATACCCAATAATATCACGCCGATCACCAGCAGGATAAAAAATATTCCGTGCCAGTCGGTCCACTTCATCATGATACCGCCCAATACCGGAGCTCCGACCGGAGCAATACCGTTTATCGCCGCCATAAGCGAGAAAGTTTTAGCCAATGAGCTCCCCGAATACAAATCGGTTACAATAGACCGGGATATAACCAATCCTCCGGCTCCGGCAAATCCTTGTATAAACCGACAAATAAGAAAGGAGTGTATATCCCGGGCATACAAGCAAGCTACGGTAGAAACGATAAAAAGTGCAAGGGAAAGGATAAGCGGTGTGCGACGCCCGTATTTATCACTCAAAGGGCCGATAATCATTTGTCCGACGGCAAGCCCGATCATACTGAATGTCAATGTAAGCTGAACCAAAGAGGTAGTCGTCTCGAAATCATTTGTGAGCTGCGGCAACGTAGGAAGATAAAAATCGGTAACAAAAGGTCCGAATGCCGACAACATACCCATGAACAGAAGAATAAATCGTCTCGAATTGCGTTTTTCTATCGTCATATTTCCTATTTTTTTACGAGGCAAAATTCCCAAAAATGTTTGACGTCTCTTGCCAATGTTTGAAAAAAACAGTTAATCAAAACAAATCTCTATACATAACGGTCTATATAATAAGAATAGAATATCTATTTTTAATGCATAAAAAAGAAAAACAGTATGGGTCGTAAAAAAAGAACAGTCGCACTGGTATTGGGAAGCGGCGGTGCCCGCGGGCTGGCACACATCGGTATCATAGAAGAACTGCTGAACAGAGGATATGAAATCACATCGGTTTCGGGTACGTCCATGGGGGCGCTGGTCGGAGGCATATACGCCGCCGGAAAACTCGAAGATTTCAAACATTGGATAGAGGGAGTCGATAAATTCAAAATGTTTCAACTGCTCGACTTCACATTCCGTTTCGACGGCTTGGTAAAAGGTTCCCGCATTATCAATACCCTGAAAGAGTTGGTTCCTGATGTTCCTATCGAAGATTTACCCATACCGTTCTCGGCAATCGCCACCGACGTACATGCCGAGAAAGAAATCGTATTTGACAGCGGGTGTCTCTTCGATGCGATAAGAGCCTCTATTTCCCTACCCTCTTTCTTTCGTCCCGTCCACAAAAAAGATATGGTTCTTATGGACGGAGGAATTCTCAACCCCCTTCCCATAAACCGAGTACAACGTTTTCCCGGCGACAGAGTAATTGCTGTCGATGTGAACGCGCAGGCTTTGGAAGAAACTGCTTCCTCTCCACGTCCCGAACCGTCTGCAACAGACGGCATCTCTATCTTTAAAGAGTGGTGGCGAAAGACTTTCTTCTCTGGACATCCCGACGAGAATCTCAAAGAAGAACCCAACTACAACTATTATAATTCCCTGTTACAGGCTTCGCACATGATGATAAGGCGGATATCGCAATTATCAGTAGAGATTTATAAGCCCGACTTACTCATCGAAGTTCCGGCCGCCGCATATGGAGTGCTCGAATTTTATCATTCGCATGAGATCATCGAGATGGGACGTCGTGCCGCCATAACCGCCCTCGACCGCAATGACCGCCTGCATCGTAACTGGCGATTCTGGAAATAACTTCGACAGAACTTTCGTTCGTATTATATCCGGCAGAAGTATTTTTTCTTTTGTCGGATTTTATTTTGTATTTGTTAAATAATATAATAATCATTATGATACATTTTGTTCCCTAAAAAAACATCTATACATTTGCGTCTGACAATAATGTCAGACATAATAGAAAGTGTAAATTATGAACACACACAAAATCGGAATCGATATAGGGTCTACGACGGCAAAGATTGTTGTTCTCAGCCATGACGGAGATGTCATATACAGCCGATACGAGCGACACCAAGCAGCCGTGTATCCGTTGATATATACCTTTCTCGAAGAGGTATCCGCTCTTACGGGCGATACTCCCTGCACAATTTCCATCACAGGAAGCGTGGGAATGGGAGTGGCCGAACGTTGCGGGTTGCCGTTTGTACAAGAAGTTGTCGCAGCCACAAAATTCG
>HF999708.1:0-8703 GCA_000434215.1 Bacteroides sp. CAG:144 | reverse complement strand
TTCGTAACGGAACTATACCCTTCCATACGCGCGATAATCGATATAGGCGGAGAAGACGCCAAAGTCGTTTTTCTCCACAAAGATCGCCCGGTAGACTTGCGCATGAACGGGAACTGTGCGGGAGGAACCGGCGCATTCATCGATCAGATGGCTGTATTACTCGGTACTTCCGTCGATGATATGAGCAATTTGGCCCTACGCGCCCAAACAGTCTACCCGATCGCTTCTCGCTGCGGGGTTTTCTCCAAAACCGATGTACAGAATCTTCTGGCAAAGAACGTCTCCAAAGAAGATGTGGCTGCATCGGTATTCCATGCTGTTGCCGTACAGACCATCACGACCCTCTCCCGGGGGTGCGACATATCATTGCCGATACTCTTTTGCGGCGGGCCGTTGACTTTTATTCCGGCATTAAGAAAAGCTTTTGTCGATTATCTGCGGTTGTCCGACGGTGATTGGGTTGTTCCCGGGCAAAGTCATCTGATACCTGCATGGGGTGCAGCATTATCGGCAGAAGACGGCAGATCGCTTACGGCAAAAGAACTCTTGGAGGAATGGAAAGGAAATCAGGCGCAAAAGATCAACATACTTACTCACAGGCTCGACCCGTTATTTCCGAATGAAGATTCTTACACACAATGGCGTAATGAGAAATCACTTTCTTCCATGCGTTATGCCCGGTGGGAACCCGGCATACAGGAGGCCTACCTCGGTATCGATTCGGGCTCTACGACCACCAAAATCATTCTGCTCAACTCCGATAAAGAAATATTGTTTACTCACTACGTATCGAACAACGGAAACCCGATACTGGCCGTCAAAGAAGGGTTGATTTCCCTGCAAAATCAATGCGCGTCAAACTCCGTCATACTGCATATTACAGGCAGTTGCGTTACCGGTTACGGAGAAGAGTTGATAAAAGCAGCTTTCGGCCTCGACGAAGGTATCATCGAAACCGTCGCCCATTATATGGCCGCCCGCCAGCTGAACGAGCGGGTATCTTTTATCCTCGACATAGGCGGGCAGGATATGAAAGCGATATTCGTCGACAAAGGCATACTCACACGCATGGAACTCAACGAGGCATGCTCGTCGGGCTGCGGCTCTTTTATAGAAACTTTTTCCCGCACGTTAGGGCACGAAGTTTCCGAGTTTGCCCGACTGGCCTGCTTGGCGGACAGTCCTTGCGATCTGGGAACCCGATGCACGGTATTCATGAATTCCAAAGTCAAGCAGGTACTGCGCGAAGGAGCCTCGGTCGGCGATATAGCCGCCGGCCTTGCATACTCCGTCGTAAAAAATTGTCTGCATAAAGTTTTGAAGATAAATGATTTCTCGTCGTTCGGCGATTGTATCGTCGTACAGGGAGGGACGATGCGGAACGATGCTGTGGTAAGGGCATTCGAGAAAATGTCGGGACACACGGTATTTCGCAGCGACCGACCTGAGCTGATGGGCGCATACGGTTGCGCTCTGTACGCCCAAAGCCGAAATCCCTCATTCAAGGGCATGACACCCGACACTTTGATACAAGGAGCCGTATACACGACCCGACAAATGTCTTGCCACGGGTGTACCAACCAATGTCTGATACATCGGTATGATTTCACCGGCGGAAATACCTACTATTCCGGGAATAAATGCGAAAAAGTTTTTTCAAACAAAGGTGAGTCTTCAAAGAAAGGGACGAACGCTTATCCGGAGAAAAACAAGTTGCTTTTCGACCGGCTGTCAGGGAATCTGAACGGTCCGACCATAGGAATACCCCGATGCCTGAACATGTATGAAAATTACCCTTTCTGGCATACACTCTTTACCAAAGCGGGCATGAATGTAATCTTGTCGTCGCCATCCGACTACAAAGCCTATGAACGTGCAGCCAAATGGGTAATGTCCGATAATATATGTTTCCCGGCCAAAGTGGTACACAGCCATCTTTCAAATCTCTGCGAGCAACAGGTCGACCGCATTTTCTTCCCGTATGTCGTGTACGAACGTCTCTCCGACAAGACCCGTGTAAACAGCTACAACTGCCCTATCGTCTCGGGATATTCCGAAATCGCCAAAAGCGTGATGCCGCTGAGTATTCCTATCGATACGCCAGTCATAACTTTCAAAGACGAAAAAGCTCTTTTCCGACAATGTTGCTCTTATTTAAAAGGGCTGGGAATCACAGAGAAAAACATCAAGGAGGCTTTCGCTACGGCATTACAGGCACAACGTGAATACGAAAAGTCTGTTACCGACTATATGCAATCGATTTTCCGGGAAAATATCTCCGGAAAACGCCTGACGGTACTATTGGCCGGTCGTCCTTATCATTCGGATATGCTCATTCAACACAAAATTTCCGACATGATCGCTTCTATGGGAGTAGATGTAATCACCGACGACATCGTCAGAGGCGAACATACAATGCCCCAAGAATCGAGATTTATCTCACAGTGGGCCTATCCCAACCGCATTTTGGCAGCAGCCCGTTGGGCTGCCGAGCAAGACGACAACGTGCAGTTCATACAACTCACCTCTTTCGGGTGCGGCCCCGACGCATTTCTCGTCGATGAAGTAAAAGAGTTGCTGCATCGACACGGGAAAAGCCACACGTTACTGAAAATCGATGACGTAAACAATATTGGATCCATACGTTTGCGGGTACGTTCAGTTATCGAAAGTCTGAAAATGAAACACGGCCCCAAACCAAAAGTATTGCCCTTCATAACAACACCCCCTTATACATCGGACGATGTACGCCGTAAAATCATCGTACCGTTTTTTACGCCGTTTATCTCGCCGCTGATTCCCGACCTATTTCGGCTGGTGGGCTACGACGTCGATGTGCTGCCGATGAGCGACAGAATTGCCGCCGATTACGGATTACAATATGCCAACAACGAGGTATGCTATCCGGCGACACTGGTCGTCGGCGACATCATCAAAGCTTTCAAAGAAGGTCGATACGAACCCTCCAAGACAGCCGTAGCGATGACGCAAACGGGTGGTCAATGCCGCGCCACCGGGTATATCGCCCTTATCAAGAAAGCTCTGGTCGATGCAGGATATGCCGATGTTCCTGTTGTCTCGGTTTCTTGGGGAGATGCATTCGACAACCCACAGCCGGGGTTCCGGGTCAACTGGCTCAAAATCCTGCCTATTGCATTGGCTGCGGTTCTTTTCAGCGATTGTATCGCCAAGTTCTATTATACAGCGGTTGCACGGGAAAAAGAAGAGGGAGCAGCTGCATTCTGGCGAGATTACTATCTCGACAAGGCCCGTCAAGCGATAAGACAGAACAAACCGAGCGAACTGCTCGCCTTGACAAGAGAGGCAGCAGACCGTTTTACATCGATCACCGATGTCGACAAGCAAGTACCGAAAGTAGGAATTGTGGGAGAAATTTTCTTGAAATTCCATGCATTCGCCCAAAAGAATATCTCATCTTGGCTTGTCGATCAGCATATCGAAGTCGTCCCGCCCACATTAACAGAATTTTTCCTGCAATCGTTCGTCAACAAACAAGTCAATCAAGATAATTATCTGGAGGCTAAAAAAATCCCTGATTTTGTTTTGCATCGGGTTTATGCCCTTGTACGCCGACAGGTCGAAAAATACAATCGTGCCGCTTCGCATTTCCCACTATTCCAGCCCTTTCCCGATATTTTCGAGACATCTCGTTACGGTAAAGAGATATTACCTCTTTATGCACAATTCGGCGAAGGTTGGCTGTTACCGGCCGAAATAGTCTCTATGGCGCACCACGGGGTAGACCACGTAGTCAGCCTGCAACCTTTCGGCTGTATTGCCAACCATATCGTCTCGAAAGGTGTCGAAAAGAAAATAAAGACAATATATCCGCAAATGAATCTGCTGTCTCTCGATTTCGACAGCGGTGTGAGCGACGTCAATGTAATAAACAGAATGTTACTTTTTATTCACGGATTGAATGGATAACTATGGAAAACAACGAAAATTTAGAAGATAGAATAGTAGATGTCGCCAAAGACGTTTTCTTGGAGAACGGTTTTGAAATGACCAGTATGAGCGATATTGCAGCAAAAGTCGGCATCAATCGTCCCACCTTACATTACTATTTCCGTACCAAAGAGCGTATGTTTCGGGCCGTATTGGCTCCCATTTTCGAAACTTTCATGCCGAAAGTACAAACGATTCTGGCCGGAGATATTCCTTTCATAGAGAGACTCGAAAAAATTCTCGACGAATATCTGATTATTTTTTCGGAAAATCCTTTTTTACCGAGATTTGTACTGAGCGAAATACAGAGAAATCCCGATAATCTCATACTCATGATACACCGTTTCGGCATAGAACGCATGTTGCAACAGTTATCGGAAATTTTGGACAAAGAAATGGATACCGGAAAAATAAAACGCATCCCGCACATCATTATCTTATGCACGTTTTACAGCCAACTGACATTTCCTTTTCTTACCCGAAATATGCTGATGAAAGTCTTTTCCGATGATACAGCCCGTTATAAAGTATTTCTGGAAGAATGGAAACAAAACATACTTTCACAGATGCGTTACCTACTCTGTCCATAAAATAAGAAAAACCCGTTTTAAAACGGGTTTTTCTTATTTTATCCGCGATATAATTACTTCGGCGTATCTTTTACTTTCATAACCCAAGCTCCGGGAAAAATTTCGTTTTTCTCGTTTTGTTGCTCTTTCAAGAAAGCATAGGCTTCTCTACGATCGGAAAACGAACGAGTATACAAGTATGTCCGGCGGCCGTCTTCGTAAAGGAATATAGGGTCGGCAACACCTTTATTATGGAACTTTTGCAACTGTAACAGGGCATTTTCCCGAGAGGTAAGAGTAGATACGACAATGAGATACTCTCCCTCTGCCACCTTATTATTGACATCATCGGTGATTGTCGTAAGCGTAAGGGCAGCCCGATCGGCTTCCGGTCTATTCGCAAGAGGAACAGATGTAAGGAATAACACAATGACAGCAGCAACGACAACCATCGCACGGTTAAGAACCCGACGACGAATGGAGAAGTGAATGACACGCTCGCCGGAACCGGTACGAGATGATCTTCTTTCCGATCGTTCGCTCCTGCTTCCCACAATTTCTTTCACCGGCAACAACGTTACAGCCGGCAATCCGAAATGATTGAGATTCAACAGGTAATCGGGTGAAGCTTCAAATGACAACGTATTATCCTCGGTGAGTACAAAGACTCCCAGATTTCCGAATGTTACCCGATCGCCCCCTCTCTTCAAGAGCACCCGCAACGTATCGATTTCCCGGTCGATAAATTGCGAAGCCTGCTCATAACCTATCTGTTGAGCCCGCATAAGCGAGGCCGCCAACAAACCATCGTTATAAGTAAGTGTCGGATTGAAAACGATAGAACGCGAGGGCGGGTAAAACATATTCCCGTCGGATACAAAGCGGGCAGGTAGGTCTTGCATCAAAAAACCTCCCAAACCGGGAATCAACACACAATCGTGCTCGGTCAACAAATATTCGATATGTCTGGTAATCGTAAGCATCGGTACAAAGATAGCAAAAAAATTTTCGGTACTCCTCTCCCACTGAAAAAAACGAGGAGAAAACTTCTATCGTAACCCGTTTTCAGCGATGTACAACACTAACATTCGTTACCGAAACTCCCATACCTCTCCACACCGAAATCATATAAGAAACACAAATAATAACTCTATAACAAAAACACACGATCTTATTGTACAAGCAGAAAACTTCTTTTATCTTTGTCATACTCAACAACTCGGACCGACATGATAAACATACAGCACGGAAATTTACCGTCGACATTTACATAAACCATATTTCGGAACTTTTTATTTTCCCCTCTTGGCTTTAACCACTTTCCCCAAAACACACAGCAACCTAACTTTTTTATACCATGAAAAATATATTTTTCATAATTTCGGCATTATGCATCGTTTTTACCGCCCGATCCCAAACCGTCGCATTTCCGGGAGCCGAAGGGTACGGTAAATACACGACAGGAGGACGCGGCGGAAAAATCCTTATCGTTACAAACTTGAACGACAGCGGTGAAGGGAGTTTACGAAACGCTATCGAACAAAAAGGTGCCCGTACCGTGCTCTTCGCCGTAGACGGGACTATCGAATTGAAATCGCCGCTCCGCATCAACAATGACAGTATCACTATCGCCGGGCAATCGGCTCCGGGCGACGGCATCTGCTTGAAAGACTACCCGCTGACCATAAATGCCAGCAACGTCATCGTGCGCTATATAAGAGTGCGTGTAGGCGACCGACATAACAGAGATAGCGACGGCGTGGGAGGCGGACGTTACGGACAGAAAAACGTCATACTCGACCATATATCCGTAAGCTGGAGCATCGATGAATGCCTATCTATCTACAAGACCGAAAACCTTACCGTGCAATGGTGTCTGATTACACACAGCCTACATACCTCCATACACACCAAAGGCAGCCACGGTTTCGGTGGTATTTGGGGTGGATACAAAGCAACATTCCATCACAATCTGTTGGCCAACCACGCAAGCCGTAATCCCCGCTTTGCATCGGTCGACGGGACGAAATGGGTCGATTATCGCAATAACGTCGTATACAACTGGGGATTCAAAACCGCTTACGGCGGAGGACACCACGCCGAAATAAACATCGTGAACAACTATTACAAACCGGGACCGGCATCACAACACCATCGCCTGCTCGACGTGGCCGATGATGGGACAGGACGCTATTATGTCGCCGGTAACGTAATGGCTGGCGATAATGACGTAACCCAAAACAATCACAATGCTGTTGCCGACCGTCCCGGAAAAATCTATACCCCGACCGCAAAAAATGCCAAGAAAACCTCGGGCATATCTCCCGACGCAATCCCTTCGCAAGGAGAAGAGACGCCCACCTGCATAGTATCCACCCCTTTCCCGTATGAACCGATAGAAGAAGACACCCCTACCGAAGCCTATCGGAGAGTACTGGAATCGGCCGGTTGCAGCCATTCCCGAGACAGCTACGACAAAGAGGTTATACGCCAAGTAAAAAAAGGTATCGGCACATTCGGTAACAACGGTATCATCAATACTCCCGAAGACGTAGGCGGGTGGCCCGAATTAAAATCGAGAAAACCTCGGAAAGACAGCGATGGCGACGGAATACCCGACAAATGGGAAAAGAAACACGGTCTCGATCCACACGATGCGACCGATGCATCGCTTTACACCCTAAGTAATGAATATACCAATATAGAATGTTACCTAAACAGCCTCGTCAAACAAAAAAAGCCATAAAATAAAATTTAAATACGACGATTTGTTGGAACATTCAATTTATTTCTCTATTTTTGTCTCGAAATAGAGCCCGATAAATGAGTTTTGTACATACAAAAAATTGGCAAGGTTGGCATAGCTTACAATCCTAATCGGTCGTAAGACACAACCTCTTATCATATCAAAAAGGTTTGTCCGGCCGCGACAAACCTTTTTTTTGCTTTGAAATATCATAAAAATCATAAAAACAAATATCAACTATATGAGTACAAAAAAGTTTTTATTACAGGAAAAAGATATTCCTACGGCATGGTACAATATCGTCGCCGATATGAAAACCAAACCTCTGCCACCGTTGAATCCGCAGACACATGAACCGATGAAAGAGGAAGATTTCTATCCTCTCTTCGCCAAAGAACTGTCGCATCAGGAAATGAATCAGACCGATGCGTGGATCGAAATACCCGAACAGGTACGCGACATGTACAAAATATGGCGTCCTACCCCGTTGGTGCGTGCCTATGGATTGGAAAAATATCTCGATACTCCAGCCCATATTTACTTCAAAAATGAGAGCGTCAGTCCGGTAGGATCCCATAAACTCAACTCGGCCATCGCACAAGCCTACTTCTGTAAAAAAGAGGGCGTAACCAATATTACAACCGAGACCGGAGCCGGTCAATGGGGGGCGGCCCTCTCGTTTGCCGCCAAGGCTTTCGGGCTCGAACTGGCCGTCTACATGGTCAAAGTCAGCTACCACCAGAAACCTTACCGAAGGTCGATCATGCAGACGTTCGGCGCACAAGTCATCGCTTCGCCCAGTATGAGTACCAAAGCCGGACGTAAAATTCTTACCGAACACCCCAACTATCAGGGCAGTCTGGGTACGGCCATCTCCGAAGCCGTAGAACTGGCCATGCAGACCCCAAACTGCAAATATACCCTCGGCAGCGTACTCAACCATGTCATGCTGCACCAGACCGTCATCGGTCTCGAAGCAGAAAAACAGATGGAAATGGCGGGTGAATATCCCGATGTCGTCATCGCCTGCTTCGGCGGCGGTTCCAACTTCTCGGGCATCTCTTTCCCCTTCCTCCGCCACAAGCTGAAAGAAAACAAAAATATCCGCGTCATTGCAGCCGAACCAGCCTCCTGCCCGAAACTCACCCGGGGTGTTTTCCAATACGACTTCGGAGACGAGGCCGGTTACACCCCGCTGCTTCCCATGTTCACGCTCGGGCATAATTTCGCTCCGTCGAACATACATGCCGGCGGACTCCGTTACCACGGCGCGGGTTCTATCGTAAGCCAGCTCCGTAAAGACGGCCTGATGGAAGCGGTGGATATTCCTCAACTCGAAACATTCAATGCCGCAACGATTTTCGCCCAAACCGAAGGCATCATACCCGCGCCCGAATCGTCGCACGCTATTGCCACCGC
>HF999707.1:7988-9170 GCA_000434215.1 Bacteroides sp. CAG:144 | reverse complement strand
GGCGGCGGTTATATGCAGCGAAGCACTGGTATTCCCAGTTGAATACGCAGTCGGATGGAAGCCCTTTGAAAATACGATGTTTGCGGTTGAAGAAATTACCTCCGTACCACGATTTGCCCAGTACTTTCGAGCCTCGGTAGTCGAGAACCTCTTTGTCGCAAAGGTATTCGGCCCATCGCTCGGGGTTATCTACGATGATGAGGGTGTGCCCCTTATACACCCATTCGAGAATGTCGCTCATTCCGCTGCCCCATTGGGTGGGCTCGTACGCGCCTACTAGTAGATAGTCTCCCGATGGTATTCCTTTTTTGTATGCAGGGAGGTTGATACCGAAAGATTGCATAAAGTTATTCAGAGTCCCTGTCGTGTCGGCAATGGAGCCGTTCGTGGAGATACCTTCGGCATTGAGTTGTACTGCGAATAGTTTGTCTTCTCCGCAAGCTGCGACTGTTTTGTTTTTGTATAGCATGGCTTCGATGGTCGTGTAACCGGCTATTTTCGGCACATATTTCCAGCCTGTATGCAGGCATTCTCCATAGGTGGAACCGCCCGATACTTTGACTTGCACCGTATGGTAGTCGAGTGTTTGTCCCGATTCGTCTTTTGCCGTGAGATTCAAGGTGTATTTCCCTTTAAGATTTTTTTCATTGACGATGTATGTGTCGATAGTAGTCGTGTCGCCGACGCTCAAAACTTTCCTGTCCATTTTTACGGCGAGATAGAGTGGTCGGTTGTAGTAGGCCAGCGTTTCTATATCGCCTTTGGGATTGCGGTAATTGTCGACGATCCCCGAATGATTTTCGAGTTTCATGCTCTCCCATCCGTTTACGGCGTATGCGTCGACCGTATTGCTGATGCGAATGTTTTCGATGATACGGCCTTGGTAATAAAATGATACGTTGCCCATGGAGCGGGTCAGGTCATCGACTGTGGGGAATGCGTCCCGGAAACCCCGTTCGGTGAGGAAACAAGCATAAGCATCGTACCATTTCAGATAGTCGTCGGCCTCCCAGCCGCGGGTATGTCCGGTGCGCAGTATTTCATCGCGGATAAGTTGTAAGCGGGGCGGTGTACCTATGGCGCCGTCTTCGCCCCAATAGACGATTTCGTCGCGGTGGTCGCTGTAACGGTGATAGTTGTCTTTGCCTAGATAAAGGTTATCATGATAACAGCCGGGACCTC
>HF999707.1:7747-7948 GCA_000434215.1 Bacteroides sp. CAG:144 | reverse complement strand
CGTCCCAGCCGTAGTCGTAGAATGTCGTGTCGTAGGGGAGGAGGTGCAGTTTGAATCGGGCATTGGGTTCGTTGAGGGGATTCTCTCCATTGCTCGAGTTGTAGGTGAGTATACGGGTCGGATCAATAGTATGGGCCATGCGCATTTGGTCGTAGTCTTGTCGTTGTGGCCAAGCTCCTCGCTCGTTGTGGAGATTGTAGA
>HF999707.1:0-7695 GCA_000434215.1 Bacteroides sp. CAG:144 | reverse complement strand
GCGCTTTATCATGCGTGCCAACTTTTCGTTACGGTATCCGAAATAGAATGCCGTGGCTTCGGTCCCGTCATTGAATCGAGAAGCCGAGTATTGATTTCCGCCCGGTTCTTCGAAATAGAGCAATCCTAACTCATCGGCATAATCGAGGACGTTAGGCGAACCTATCGTACGGTGGAAGTTGAGCATGTTCAGACCCAGTTTTTTGGCAATCTCTATTTGACGTCGAGCCAATTCGTCGGTCGGTGCGATACCGTTGTCGGGCCAAAAGCTCCAAGAAATAGCCGTGCGCAAAACAATACGTTTTCCATTGAGGTAAAATTGCTTGTCTCCGTTAATATCTTTTATTTCAAACCAACGAAATCCGAATCGCTGCGAACGATTATCGTTGCCGACTGTAACTTTCAGGTCGTAAAGGTTGGGGGAGTCTATGCTCCACAGTTTGGCTTTGGGCAGAGCGATGTGGTAAGTTTGGGTGTTGCTCCCGGTTTGCAAAGGCGGGAGAGAATATTCTTTCTTGTATATGCTTTTCCCCGATACGTGTTCCATGATCTCCAATTGGATTTCTTTGCCTTTTTGGACATCTGCATAGCCGTTATCGAGAGATATTTCCACCTCTATTTCATGAGGTTGCGGTTTGTTTTTGATAAATACGTCCGAGATATAGAGCGGATCTGTCGCTATCAGTGTTACTTTACCGGTGATACCGCCGAATCCGTGTGAGGGGTTCGTGAAATAGTTTCCCCAAGTGTATAGTTGTGAATCTTTCCAGTTGAAATTTCCGTTAGGATCGGTTATGCGGAAAGCTATTTCGTTTTCTTTACCATATTTTACATACGGGGTAATATCGATGTCGAAAGGGGTACTGTTTACCAAATCGTATCCCGATAATTCCCTATTGATAAATATTTCCGCCCGGAAACGTACCGAGCCGACTTGTAAAACAATACGTTTCCCTTTCCATGATTGTGGAATAAATGTGCGGGTATGAAACCATGAGACACCGGTGTAATTGCCCGTAACGCCAAATGTTTGTCCATTATATCCCCAAAGAGTCCCTTCTACCGTTGCCGGTAAAGTGATTCCCGTTGTGTCGGGATTATCGAGGAGAGTCCACCCTCCGGAAGGTAAATTTATAGGCAGATTTTCCGGATTTACCGGAGGTAGGTAGAGTTTATCATTCTGCCATTTTGCCGTTTTGTCGAGGGTGATCGACCATGAAGAAGATGTAAGGTCTTTGATTTGTCGTCCTTCTTGGGCTGCGTTGCAGGGAAGAGTAAATACCCATCCTAAAAGAATGGAGAAGAGGAAATGTTTTTTCATGATATATAAGATATGAGGTTACAAAACCCGGATAGTTTTTGAGCGGAATACGTAAAAGGTGTTTATCAACAAAGATAATGTTTTTGTATAAATAAAAGGTTTATTCGGGTGAAGTTTGAAAAATAAAAGAATTTATTCGTTTTGACCAAAACAAAAAAAGGAGTTTCTTTGTTGGCTATAAAAACGTAAGTATGAAACATCTTCTGTTTGTCATGATGTTGTTGTGCGGAGCATGTACGCATGCGCAGGAAGGGTGGAATGTGTCTCAAAAAAAGAAAGGATATGGTATGGAAAAGCGATCGGTAATTTATTTGGCGGGCGGTTGTTTTTGGGGAACCGAGCATTTTATGAAACAGGTCAGAGGGGTTGAAAAGACTCGTGTCGGATATGCCAACAGTGCGCTCTCCGATCCCTCTTACGAACAAGTTTGTTCCGGAGCGACCGGAGCGGCCGAGACGGTAGAGGTGGTTTATGACCCTGCTGTGGTGGGATTGCCCCTTTTGCTGAATCTCTATTTCTTAACGATCGACCCTACGTCGCTCAATCGTCAGGGAGGGGATATAGGTACGCAATATCGCACGGGTATATATTATACCGATACGGCCGATCTCCCTTTTATAAGGGAGGCATTGAGTCGCACCGAGCGCTCTTACGATGAGCCTTTGGTGGTGGAGATAGGACCTCTTGAAAATTTTTATCCGGCAGAAAAATACCATCAGGATTATCTCGATAAAAATCCTGGTGGGTATTGCCACATCGATTCCCGACTTTTCGATGTGGCGCGTCGGGCTTTTCGATGTGGCGCGTCGGGCGAATTCGGAGAATGCCGGGAAGCCCGAGCCTCGATACATCAAACCCGACGAGGCTGTTTTGCGTACCACGCTTACACCCCGGCAATATGCCGTAACCCGGCAGAATGCGACAGAACCTCCTTTCGATAACGAATATTGGAATGAGAAGCGGGACGGTATTTATGTCGATATTACAACGGGAGAGCCGTTGTTTCTTTCGACCGATAAATTCGATTCGTCTTGCGGATGGCCAAGTTTTTCCCGACCTATTGCCGATTCACTTGTCTGCCGTCGCACCGATTTGTCTCATGGAATGAGTCGGGTAGAGGTACGCAGTGTTACGGGGGATGCCCATTTGGGACATGTATTTACCGATGGCCCTCGGGAATCAGGCGGGTTGCGCTACTGCATCAATAGCGCTTCGTTGCGCTTTATCCCTCGGGAAGAGATGATGGCAGCCGGCTATGGCGATTATTTACCGTTGTTCGATAAGTCGGTGAGTAGGTAGCTTGTTCTGCTTTACAATATTTTGTAAAAACTGTCTACTGAAATAATCATATTTAATTTTGGTGGACAGTTTTTATTTCCTTCAAAAAGATATTTTGTCATTCCGAAGCACTTCATCGTCTGTCATTCCGAGCGTATGCAAGGAATCCCTTTCGGTTATGTAGTGATGCTACTTTGCTATTGCTTGATATGATAGGTCGGTAAGAAATTTGTTTACACGGTTGAAAGTTGGAAAATCTTATGTGGAAATATCTCCTATTATCTCCTTGTAAACTATCTTTTGAAATTCCGGTATGATACATAAAAGAATCCCCTGCCTAAGAAATAGGCAGGGGATTCGTCATTAAAAGAGTGTGGGTGGAATTATTTGTTGATTACTTTGGTAACTACTTGTTCGCCGTTTTCCAGTTTCTCGATCTTGATGATGACACCTTGATAAGAAGCCGATACTTTTATGCCTTGCATATTGTAATAGTCGGTACTTATCACTTGCAGGCCGGTAGTAACCTCATCGATGGCGGAGGGGTCTGTTACTATGGCCGCTTCGCCGAGTCCGCCCATTTCATTGGCGGAACGAATGGAATAAGTGGCATTGGTATCTTCTATGGTGTAGGTCGGCTCGGTGGTGAAAGCAATGACTTTACCATCTTTGCAGACTGCCCAGCAGAGTACATAGTTGCTGTTGTCCCAAGTGATGACATTATCGGTGATTTTCACATTGGTAGGAGCGGATGCCTGTTCGGTATATTCTGTCGGATCCCAGTCGTCATCACCTCCGAGTACATTGGTTACGGTATAGAAAGCGGCTTCGTCGGTAGTCAGGCGCGGATTGTTTTCATGGCCGTCGCCGAAAATCGTCTTACGCGAACTCAAATCGATGGTTGTACCGCTTGAAGTCATGGAATTGTATTCGGCGAAACGGGCAGGCCAGCCGCCCGACATTTCATTCCACCCGACGGCAGAAGGCAATACTTCGCAAATGGTGTTGATCCACAAAGCAATAGGAGTCCCGCTGCCCCATGGACGGCCCAAAGTATATTTGCCGTTTACTTCGCTCTCTTTTCCTTTTTCGGCCGTAATCTTACAGTCGCGCATGATATAACCGTATTTTTTGGGAACGGAGGGAACGGCGATGTAACCAGCACCGCAGTTACGGAATTCTACTCCATTGAAGAAAATATCGTCCTTACCGCAGATGTAATCGGTACGTCCGCGAATCACGCCGCCCTCGATATAATAACGTCCTCGGCCATTGTTGGAGCAGTAGGTATCTTGATAACCCCATAAACCGACATTTTTCAAGATCGTTTTGTCTCCGCTCTCTTCATAAGCCTCGCCACGACCGCAAGCATCGTTCAGGCCGTTGATAAGTTTCAGGTCTTGAATGTAGGTACCGCTACCGGTATTATGCAGGGTATAGGCTTTACGCAAACCTTCAATAGGATTGGCTGTTCCTTCGGGAACGTCAGGACAGGTATTTTTTACAGTTGTCGTTTCCATGTCTTCACCGATGATCGAGGTGTTGCTTGCCGTCAAGTCGGTACGAGGGTCGGGATAAGGTTTGCCGTCCGAACCTTCGATGGTGGAAGTTTCGCTGGCCGGAATGACGTAATTGCCTTTCATTACGAAAATGCGATAGCGTTTGCTCTTGTCTTCACGGCTGTTAGCAGCATCGATAGCCTCCTTGAATGTTCCGTCCCGGGGTACGACAAAGTCATACAGAGCTTTCTCTATTACCGGTTTGTTTTTTGTGGTAAAGTGGATGATGATGGCCTCTGCCAACGTATTGTCGGTGAGATCTTGTACACTGTTTGCAGGCAGTGTAAAGGTATAAGCCGTAGAGTAGGAGAGCCCTTTATATTCGAATATTACGGTTTTTCCCGATACCGTTGGAATAAGTTCTGTTGTTCCGATAGTGCCTTTGGCATTTTCGGCCATTTTCACTTTCTCGTCAAATGTCAAAACGATCTTTCCGTTGGCCGAAGCTCCCTCGAATCCTTCGGTGGGAACTGTACCGACCAGTTTGGGCGCAGTACCATCGTTAATCAGTTTTGCAGTTCCCGTGATATAAGTTGCTCCAATGCAGGCACCGTCGTTATTGGAAGAAGTTCCGTCTATTTTTGAAGACTTGTCGGCAATCCAACGGAGATAAACGGTTGCTTGGTTATCGGCCTCTTTCGGCAAATCGAAATTACCATCTGTCCAGTTTTTGGAACCCGTCATTTTGATTTGTCCTATGGCTTCCCATGTCGTACCGTCGAGCGAGTATTCAACGTTGTAGGTTTGGTAAGCATTGTAGTTGTACACCATAGAGGTCTGCACTTTGATGTCGGTAAATGCGCTGGCGTTTACCATTGTCTGCCAGTATGTCGTACCTATGGCTACGTCGTTTTTCCAGTTTACACCGCCAGGACGGCCTTCATAACCGCCTGCGCCGGCTTGGCTCTTGTCCAGCCAACCGAATGTGTTACCATCGGCATCGCGTAGAACGAGAGCTGCGGCATCATTGTCGGCAGAGGCAAAATCGGCCGGCCGGCCGTTGTTGCCCGGTAAGTAGAAGTCCCAACCCGCAATGAAGTCTACGGCAGAATAGTTTGCCACTAAATCGATGTTTTCGGACATTTTGAATGAAAGTTCAGAGGCCGTTTCTCCGTTGCTCCAGCTGGTGAATGTGAGGATAGGATTGGACGAGGCGGTCAATACCACCAGAGTTCCTTCTTCATACATGTTTTTCCCGTCTATGACAGTGGGGGCGGGAGTAGGTTGTACCATATAGTCATTGGCTCCGCCATCGATAGTATAATTCAAAGAGTAAGTGTTTACAGTTTTGTAATTGGCGGTCAGTTCGATATCGGAGTCTATCGTATGAGTGAATTTGGCGTCTTCCGAAATTACATTGCCGTCGGCATCGGTCCAATTAACAAATTTGTACCCGAAATTTTTGGTGGCGGTTATTGTTACCTTTGTACCTTCATCGTACACTTCGGCTTCCGGATAAATAGTGATTTCGGCTGCTTCTGTGGGAGAGGCTTGGGCTTTTAAGGAGTATTTGGCAACGTCTTCGATCGTTCCGTTGAGTTTTCCTTCAATACGTACATCGCTGAAACCACCTTCTTTGGTATTACCTACACCTATAGTGGCTTGCAATGTGAAGATTCCGGCCGTGGTTAGCTTGGTTTGCTGGTCGGCAGTCAGTTCAATAACGAATTGATTGGTATAATTGGCATTTTTCCCGAATTTGTCTTCGGATTGAGATTTGTTGTTCCGCGGAGCTGTATAAGTACCTAAGACTTCCGATGTTCCGTCTTCGAGCAGGGCCGTTACTACGACACCATTTTCGGCATCGGTACCGAAACGTTGGATATAAGCGCTTACTTTAGTCGGAGTGAAAGTCAATCCTTTTACGGGTTTCACATTCCACGCAATGGCTTTTGTATTACCACCCGGTTTCAGTTTCACGAATGTAACGGTTTGGCCTTCGGCATCGGTTGCTTGTCCCGTTCCCGTTCCAGTAACGGTTAAGTCTCCGAAGTTGATTGCTGTCGTGTTGAATCCGTCGCTCGGAGTTACCGTACTTACCTTGTCGTAGTCGATGGATGTATTGAAATCCCAGACGATAGAAGCAGTTTCGTCTGTATAATCTTTTCCTTCAGAGGATTGTTCGATTACCGGCAATTCTATTTTGACATATCGCCAGTATGAACCGTCTCCAATTACTATGTCGATACTGTCGACCTTGCTGCTGCAAGTAAACGATGGAGTGTTGACCCCTTGGTTGATGACTTGTCCGTCTATGGTAGTCGTTGTAGTGGGGCTATACGATTCCAGTGAAATTACGGCATCGATGCAAGCCGGAATAATCAGTTTGGTACCGCTGTTTATTTGAGCCCAGTCTTCCCAACCGGCATTGGCTATCTTCCCGTTGGATACGTCGCAATCCATTTTTACATCGATGACGCTTTCGCCGATGGTAGCTTGTGTTACCCAAGGATAAGTCGTTGTCCCACCTTGCCAGCCTACGGTAGGAGCTCCGTTTTTGCGTTGGAAGTCGAAATTGAGAGTAACTGTTTCAGTCCGGTCTGCCAGAGTTACGGCGTTGGTTGTGAATACCGGTGTGAGTGTCAAATTCTTTGTCGGCGTTATTTCCTGGCCGATAGTATAGGTTGTTTCTCCATCGCTCCAGCCGGTAAGTGTACTGCCTTCGAGATAGAGGGTACGGTTTTGGGGAATTGTAAATGAGTTCCCTTCCGTAACTTTTCCGTTGGCGGGAGCAACACCGGTTGCCTGACTTGCCGAAATATCGTATGTATAGGTAAATTCTTGGATAACTTCGTCTACTTTCTCGAATTTATAGTAACGAGTATAACTTCCGCCGGTAATGGTCAGCGTAGTAGCTTCTCCTACATATAAGCCCGAAGCCACGTTTTCGGCGCCGTTTTTATAGCAAGCGGCTATTTGGGGGATAACGGTAGCATTGCCGGTGGCGTCGGTTACGGTTACATCGCTGCCGTATGTGCAGCAACCGTATGTGATTCTCGTATTTCCGGGAACAGAAAGGGTAACCGTCCCGGGATTGAACCCGTGATCGCTATGGTATTTGAAGTTATTGAATACCACAGTAGCCGTAGGATCGTCGGCTGCGACTCTTGTGAGAGTACCGTCTTCTCCGACAGCAATGCCGAATGACAACGAGGGCTGGTTTTCACTCGGCATCTCTTCGGCTGTGATAAGGCCGCATGTATTCAGGTCAATTTCAAAGTCATGCCAACTCTTCTGCCCGTTTACATGAAATGGCGCAAACAGAACCATTGCCATAAGCAATGTTCGCAATACGAATTTGTTTTTCATGGTACAAAAATTTTAGTGAAACATGATTTTACGATGTTTCCTTTCATGTATATTCTTTCGCCTACAAATATATTTTATTTACTTCTTTTTTGCAAAATAAAAGGTTATAAAAAAATAATGCTATAACGGCTCTTTTTTGTTATGAGTATAGGAAAGAAGTTTGATTTGGAAAGAAATATCTCTCCGATGGATATTTTTAGATAAAGTTGAAATGTCGACTTGAAAGAGG
>HF999706.1:1074-2635 GCA_000434215.1 Bacteroides sp. CAG:144 | reverse complement strand
GGATTTTCAAAAGTGATATTCTCTATCGTAACCGGTATAACCGGCTTGGCCGACTCTTCGCCCGTATCGTCATTTTCCCGGTTGGCCGCATCTTCTATATTGAAAAGGGTCTTGACACCCGAATTTATGGTCGTAACGATGGTCTTATAGGCTTCGCCCCGGTAGATAGAACTCTCGACGGGAATAGGCTGCCGCTGGTTATCGTCGTTATAACCGCCGGCGATGCGTATCGATCTGATATTTTTTGTACCGGTAGATTTATCATCTCCCGAACCGTACCGCGTATCGATGACGAAACCGCCGTTCTTATTGACGGTATAAATCGGCGCGTATTCGCCCTCGGTCATGAAAATAACCTTGTCTTTCCCGTTACGGTTGAGAGTGAGCCGTTCGATGGCCCGTTGCAGGTTGCTGGTGGCGGTAGCCCATGACGAGCCGTCATTGGTACTGCCGGGCATCTCCTCGGCGCAAACATATAGTGTATCGGCATCGGTATTGAGCAAGGTATGTTCATACTCGTAGACACCTATGTCGATGTAAGTATTCTGTCCCGATTCACCTTTCGACTTGTTGAGGTCGAGGCTCACGCGATGCAGTTCCCGCCCCGCAGCCGTCTTCATGTAGGTATCGCCCACTCCCGGCAGCAACTTTCCGTACACGGTAATATTTCCCAACGCGATGTAATGCGACAAAGCGAAATAGAGGCCGCCTCTTTTTTTGTCTTCGTCCGAAGGCGATGCCCACAACCAAGAATCGGAAGTTTCATCATACGTCTGCACAGCCCAACCCCAACCGGCATCGACCATCGGATTGATACGGCTCAGCGACCAGTCGGCCGATTGCTGGTAACCCGCAACGCCCGCCCGGATCGAAGGATTAGAGAAGTTTGGCCCGTAAAGCGACCTATTTTCGGAAGTCAGGTTTACATTATTGTTTTTGAAGTTTGGAATAATGCCTACTGCCGATGTGTCTTTGTTTCCCTCGCCCATCACGGCGATTTTGTCCCACCCCTCTTCATAAGCACAGAAGTACAGTATGTCCGGAGCATCGGCAGTAGACGGGTCGCCGCAAGGCGATCCGTCGGTATTCCATTTATTGATGGTATAACAACCAGAGGCCGATTCATTACCCCAAAAAGCGGTATTGAAGACAAGATTAGAAGAAAGGTTGATGGCCTCCATTCCGATTGCGGACTTATTCAAAGAGTAGATACACGGATACTCGGCAGCCTTGTTACGCACCAGATTGCAGTTCACCACCCAGATACGGGAATTGCTCTCGTTGAAAATCGCACCGCCCTTGCCGGCTGCTTCGTTATTGGCATAGAGCGAGTTGACCGAATAGACGGCCCCATCAACATAGAGCGCACCACCCGAACCGGCATACTCCCCTCCCTCGTCCGAGGCAGAGGAAGCAACCGCCTCATTGGCCGATATCTGCGAACTGAATATCGAACAGATACCCGTATTGTAGATAGCACCGCCCTGCACGCCGCTGTTGCCATAGATGAGACTGCGACGTATCGTGAGCGGGATATAACGTTTCGTACCGCCGGCACCGC
>HF999706.1:0-1063 GCA_000434215.1 Bacteroides sp. CAG:144 | reverse complement strand
CACCGCCGTTATCGGTTCCGTCCACACACACAGCACCTCCCTTGTAGTAGTTGTCACGATATGCATCATCGCCGGGCACCAAGTCGGCGGCATACCCGCCCGTAACGGTAATTCCGTCGAGAATGATGGGTTGCCCCGATTTCGTTCCCGAATTCCCGACAGAAACAAGCTCGGGCAACGTACCGACTTTATTCTCATCGGCACAAGCATAAATGACGTGGTACACACCGTGGGCATTGATTTCGCTATTCGATTTACCCGAAAAAACGGTCTGGTTGGAAAATTCCCACGGCTCGACGACAGAGTTTCCGTTCAAGTCCATACGTTCGCGTCTCGACAGACAAGTATCGCTCAACGCAGGAACGAACCCGATACCGGCTATTTCATGCGTACCTCCATCGGTATCCTGACAATAAAGTTCCTTCCCCGAGAACCCGCCGTATATCGACACGCCTTCGGGTATGGTGAAAGCCGATGTGCGGGCATTCTCCACGGTCGTTCCGTCGCTCGCTTCCCGTGGAGTATATGTACCGCCGGCCATGAATATTTCGAAAAGCAGGTCTTTGTTATCCACACCATCGACCAGTGGCTCTTTTTTATTGCGTATATGCTTGATGTAACGCAGGGCATCATGCAGCTCGTACATGGGATAGACAAACGACGCACCTCGAACCTGATAAATCGTATCGTTGCCCGTTAGCGGGGTGTCGAGCAACTTATCGAGATCGCTATGTACGCGTGTACCGTCGGTAACGAATATACGCCGTATCAGAAGATCTTCGGGAGGTGCTATCGAAACGCCCAACGAACGGGCTCCCACATCGATATTGTCGCCCATATTGCGCACCCGACCGGCAAAATCATGAGTGGCGAGTTGCACTGCCGAGAGCCACCGGTCGTACTCTCTCTGAGGCATGCCGGCTGCAACCAATACCGATGTCTCCTGTATCATATAATACCCGTACCCCCCATTACCGTCGTCCACAAAACGCACGCCGCTTTCATTATCGGCCGATACCGAACGGTTGTTCAATCCCGGTACTTGCAGGTTCTCTACCGCCAC
>HF999705.1:2620-4478 GCA_000434215.1 Bacteroides sp. CAG:144 | reverse complement strand
TCTTCAAGGCAAAGCCTTTCAGAATGACATGTGTTTTAGTTTAAGATGCTTCACTGCTGCTCAGCATGACAATCAAATGTTATTCCGAGTGTATACGAAGAATCTTTTGTTTTTATTTGCAACGGTGATGATCGAGAGCTTTCTCTTGTATGAGATTCTTCACATCACTGCGTTTTGTTCAGAATGATACGATTGTCATTCCGAGCAAGTGCGAGGAATCCCCGGCTATTATTGCATGAGATTCTTCGGGGTTTCTCCCCTCAGAATGACATTTCTGTTATCTTGAACGCAAGTGAGAGATCTTAAAGAATGATAAAGTGCTTGTTTATCAATTTTTTTATATCAAGTATTTTTAGAGCTTATCTCAGGAGGATATATATAAAAAGGGGTGTGCCCAAAGACACACCCCTTTTTATTATCGCAGCATCTTTTTATTTCTTGGGAGCGCGAAGCTCGGTTGCCATTTGAGTGAAATGGTTGGCTTGGGGACCCATGCGCATGGCCATTGTCATGCCACCTTTGGCTTCTTGGGCGGCTCTTTCGGCAGCTTCTTGTTCGAGTTGGGCGGCATATTTGTCGCACCAGACAGCGGCGTGATTACGCAGTTTCTGATCGTCGCAGTTTTTGTTGATGCGGATAGCCCAGTTATAAACATCGAGTAGGTCGGCATCATATTTCGAGATCAGTTTGTCGCCGTAAGAAATATATTTTTTCCAGTCTTGGATACATTCAGCCAAGTACATACGGGTCGAAATTTCGATTTTCTTGGCATCTTTCACCTTATTTTTCTTCATATATTTCATGTAGTCGGCAAAACCTTTTTCATCGAATACATAGGTTCCGTTTTCTCCTTCTACCACAAATTTACGGCCGTAGAGATTCCATGTGTAACGCTCTTTCATATCGACATACATTTCGCCGTATTGTTCGGTGAATTTATCTTTATTTTCGAGGAAGAAGACATACGGTTTGGAATAAGGCGATTCGATGTAGCTCATGAAGAAGTTGAAAAGTTTACGGTCGGTAAGCATCTTTTCATACTTGTTATCGAGGTATTGGGGAACCAGTTTGGTCAACATCTCTTTGTCATTGGCCTCGGCGAGCACGTCGATATATTCTTCGATGAACTCATCGCTACGCTCTCCGTTGTTATACCGTTGGGTCATGGTTTTGATGTTGTTACCCGAGAGTCCCGATACGGTGCGTTTCATAAATTCTTTGGCGTTGCACGAGCCGACGATTTTGTGAATGACCTCTTCGGTTTTGGGGTCGACGAAAACCAGTGTCGGATAGGCGTTTACTCCCAGTTTCGTTTTTTGAGCGATGCCGTCGGGAGTTTCCATGTCGAGTTTCAGGTTTATGAACGATTCATTGAAAAACTCGGCGACTTCGGCGTCTTTGAAAGTAGTTTTTGCCATTTGTTTGCAAGGACCGCACCATTGGGTATAGCAGTCGATAAACAAGATGCGTCCGGCATCTTTGGCGGCTTTGAGAGCTTCGGCATAAGTCCCTTCGAGGAAAGATATGCCGGTTTCGGTTTGCGTCTGTTCTTGTGCCGATACTCCACAGAAAGGAAGTAATGCGGCGATGAATAACATTAATTTTTTCATAAATGAAGTGTTTTGTAGATTAGAATCCGCTGTTTTGTTTGATGACGCCGTCCGAGATTTGTACTTCGTATTCGGGTATCGGCAATATTTTTTTGTTATTGGGCAGACCTTTGGTTTTCAAGTCTCTTCCGGTACGGATAAGATCCCAACGATAGTGCCCTTCCATAGCCAGTTCGCGGTTACGTTCCACAAGTATGGAATCGACGAATGCATCGACCGAGGCAAAATCCGAGGCTTTCAGTTCTGCC
>HF999705.1:0-2488 GCA_000434215.1 Bacteroides sp. CAG:144 | reverse complement strand
TTTATTTCCGACAGACGTATGTACTGTACGTCGCAGTAGCACCCTCCGTTATCGTATTTCATCGATGCTTTCAGGTTGGCATTAGATGTTGTCGAACCTTGTTGGATAAGGTACTCGTTTGTAGTGCCGTATCCGCGGAGGTCTCCCGGCAGGTAACTGTTGATGAGGGAGTCGGAAGTAGAGAAGTTGGTTTTTGAAAATACCGATGTCCACCCGCACGGGAATACGTTGGTACTGATGCGGCTGGGTTGGAAAAATATCAGTTCCGTCGCATAATTGGTTGGGTCGGGGTAGGTCGAGTTTTCGTAGATATTGCTGGGGAAAATATTGGTACGGTGGTCGTTATATTCGTCGTTGAACGTGATAACGGTCGATTTCAATACTTCTCCGGCGTAGTAAGCAGCTTGTTTCAACTCGTCGATATTTTTCAGGTACGTTCCTTTATACAGGTAAATGCGGGAAAGGAGCGCTTTTGCCGTTGTTGCCGTTGCGCGATAACGTTGTGCCGGAGCATAGTCGGTCTGAGGCAGGTCGGGTATTGCCTCGGTGAGGTCTTTCAGTATTTGCGTATAGATGGCCCCGACGGTTTCACGAGCCTGTACGTCTTCGGGTTTGTAACCGTCATACGGAGTAAGGCGCAGAACCAGTCCCAGACCGTTTTCCTCACCGACCAATGCCCCGTCGCCGTAGATGCAAAGCAGTGTAAAGTATTCGTAGGCCCGTAGGAATTTGGCCTCGGCGATATGCTGTTTCATCATCTTGGGGTCATATTGTCCGAATTCATTTATTCCCGCGATGATGTTGTTGGCATAATCGATGGCATTGTAGCCGTATTGGTAAATGTCCTTGATAAAACCGTCGTGTTCATCGGTGGTATATTCGCATTTTTCCATGGCCAAGAGGCTCGATGCGCCATCGTTGACCGTGATGTTTTCGGTGCCGATGTCGGCCAGTTGGAATGCGAAAGAACTGTTTGTATAATTGTTCTGATCGTTGGGTGCGCCCGAGAGCAGCACGCACAAGCGGGTATATGCCCCGATGAGGGCCGATTGCGCGGTTTTCTCTTCTTTGTAGACCGTCTCGTCTACCATCGTGTTTTGCGGTGCATAGTCGAGTTCACATGCGCTGAACAGGGTCAACGACGCGAGGGTCGATATGGTGAATAAGATTTTTTTCATCATGTTGTTTGTCCTCCTGTGGTTAAATTCCGAATCTTATACCGAATTGATAGCTTCGAGAAGAAGGCATCGTCAGGTTATCATATCCGGTAGCGGTTGCCGACGAACCGAATGCGCTCACTTCGGGGTCGAGTCCCGAGTAAGAAGTGATGGTGAACACATTGGTAAGAACCATGAAAAGTTTTATTTGGTTGAATGTTTTCGTCTTTCTCAATATATGTTTCGGAAGAGAGTATGAGAATTCGAGCGTTTTCAATCTCAAATAAGAGTTCTTTTCGAGAAACCGGGTCGTGGTGATCGACGAGGTGTAGTCGGAGTTGTTGACGATCGAGCTGTTTTTCAGTTTCGGAATGTCAGTTGTCTGTCCCGGTATCTGCCAGAAGTCGAGAATATCGCGAGACAAGTTGTTGGCCGATTCGGTCGCATAGGTGAGCAACTGGGCGCGGGTAGAGTTGATCATATGACCGCCTGCCGAGAATGTAAACATCAGGTTCAGTTCAAATCCTTTGTAGGTAAGAATGTTTGTAAGGCTGCCATAAAATTTAGGTTCGGCCGTACCGCAGACTTTTTTGTTTTCGGTCGACGTCTCGTAATTCGAGGCTGGCGGAACGGTAGTGATCGTACCATCGGCAAGACGCCATAGCGGCTCACCGGTCATGGGATCGACACCTACCCATTCGTGCAGGTACCATTGCGCCATGGGGTAACCCACGGCATAGTATTTGAAAGAGCTGTTGGCTTGGTCGAGCTGATTCCCCTCAAAGTTGAGCTTCAATATCTTATTGCTGTTGTGAGAGACGTTGAGTATCGTTTGCCAAGAGAAATCTTTCCGCACGATATTGTCGGAAATGACTTGTATCTCGATACCTTGATTTTGCATATCGGCGATATTCTGATATTGAGTGGAATATCCGGTGTAAGCGGGCAGATCCGAAGAAAAAAGCATATCGGAGGTGCGTTTGTAGTAATAATCTACCGTCAGCTTCAACCGTTCTTTGAAAGCGGAGAAATCGATACCCAAGTCATAGGTGATGGTTTTCTCCCAATCGAGGTTTACGTTGCTCGGTTGCGACATTCCGAGGAATTGTTCGTTACCGTAGGACGAAGAGGTGTTCAGTACGTAGATGGCCTGTGCACCATAGTAGCTGTTGTTGGCGTCCTGGCTGGTCCATCCTATCGATCCGCGCACTTTCAACTCGTCGATCCACGGGGCGTTGTAGGCGATGAAATCTTCTTCGGAGAGTCGCCATGCGGCCGATACGGCGGGAATGTTGATGAACCGGTGCAAACGGTTATATCGGGAAGAGCCG
>HF999704.1 GCA_000434215.1 Bacteroides sp. CAG:144 | reverse complement strand
CGTTGCCCCGTTTATCACGCTCCGTTCCTGCGACATCACCCGCGCCGTGTCTGTCAATATTTGTTCCGTCAGATCGTACATGTTTAAAAGATCGTTAGATGTCAATACAATAAAAACGTCAAGATTCAAATATCTTGCGTCAGGATTTTCTGCCAATCTGAAAATGAAAATTCTCCGTTGGTATTTCTTCCCCCTATTCGACACATTAGCCCGTGCTCTGCGGAATATCCGATTTGAAGGCTCAACTGTTGAGTGCCGTCAAGAAATTCGGTCGTAACGCTAAGAATGGGGTATTTATTTGTTTTGTCATTCCCTACATAGCCGGAAAAACTTTGTACCGAATCCGTATCGGGCATATCCTCGTCTCCGGCAACATTCGATGCCGTGCTAAGCCTATCCGCTGTCATGGCACTATTCGCATACATCGCCGTACCCGTTTCATCGCCTATTGCCAGATACCCCGATGTTCTCGGGAATTTCAATGACAAGCCTGACTTATCCGTCTCGTCCCACATCAAGCGCATTTCATAATCGGCCGTGCTGCCCGGTTTGTGGAAATCGATATATCGCCCGACCGACATGACCCCGTCCGATTTGACGACAGGTATATGCCCTCTCGGGTCGCCGCTCGACCCGGTAAACGGGGTATAACCTTTTACCGAAATCGCATCTATTTTTTTGAGTGCCTCATTCAGTTCCCCGATAAGCGTTTTGAGTGTTTTTCCCGTGGTCGGGTCCACCACCGCGTTCCATATCGTCGCCGGGTACACCGTCTTCCCGTTCTCTTTCAGTTTCTTAATCCTTGCCATAATTATTGTTATTTATCGATTTAAAAAATGTCATTCCGAGCGAGCGGAGCGACGAGGAATTTTCTTGCAAGTGAGAGCAAAGGAAAAAATCTTTTTCACTTTGCCGAGTGCCGCAGAAAATCAGCTCCGCTGAATTCCTGAAAACCCCGGAAACCGCGTTTCTCAAATCGTTATCTCCTTATAATCCGTTACGTCCGTTACTGCCG
>HF999703.1:13119-19646 GCA_000434215.1 Bacteroides sp. CAG:144 | reverse complement strand
TCGGTGTTGCACAGATGACCCGACCGGGAGACGATGCGTTTTTTCAGATAATAGGGATAAGGCCCTTGCTGCAACATCTCCATATCGTAGTTCGATTCGAGAATCAGGCAATGGGCCTGCTGCAAGTAACCGGCCACGCTGTCGGGAATACAGCCCAAATCGGTGGCAAAGACAAAACAACGTCCGCCCGCTTCGATACGATAGCCGACATTGTCGGTCCCGTCGTGCGGCACTTCAAAGGCAGTGATGGTAAAATCGCGTATCGTAAAAGGGACATCTTTAAGAATGGGACGGCCTACCGAATAAATCTTCTGTGTCATGCAATAACAACGGTTCATACCGTTGAGAATCGTCTGCGTCGTATACACGGGAACACCACACTTTTCTCCCACATAACCGGCTCCTTTGATGTGGTCGGCATGATCGTGTGTGATGCACAAGGCGACAATCGATTCAAAAGCAATACCGTTGGCCGCCAACGACTTTTTTATCTGCCGTGCCGATATGCCCGCATCGATAAGAATTCCGTAACTATCGGTACCCAGATAGTAACAATTCCCGCTGCTGCCGCTCGACAAACTCACAAACCGTATATTATTCATCGTTTTTCCGTTTCTATAATTCCATAGCCCGTGCGACGCACCTACATCGCCTGCCATTTATAAGTTCCTTCCGGAGAAAAATAATCGGACGCAAAGATAACAATTCCAGAGCGAACAGAAAAGCGGGTTTGCCTATTCCTCCGACAACTCCATACCCGAACGGCTGTTACACCTCATCATCATTCCAAACGAGCACCAATGAAGTGAAACATCTTACGCCAGATAGTACGTTTTCTATGAGATCCCTCACATACGGGAATGACAAACATGTCATTCTGAATGAAACGAAGTGAAATGAAGAATCTCACCCGAAAAGAGAATTGAAGATTCCTCACATGCGTTCGGAATAACAAATGGGTTGTCGCCCTTGCCCTGAATGGCAAAAATCATTGCAACGCAAAAGTAACAGGCACGGTATATTTCACACGCACAGGCTTACCTTGTTGATTGCCCGGAGTCCAGCGCGGAAGGCTCTGTATAACCCGTACAGCTTCCTTATCCAGCATCGGTTCCACACCTTTTATCACTTGAACATCTTCCACATAGCCATCTTCACCCACAACGAAACTAACAAGAACACGACCTTGAATACCATTTTCCTGTGCCACAGTAGGGTACTTCAAATGACTTGCGATATATTGTACCAACGCCGTTTGCCCTCCGGGAAAAACCGGCATCACCTCTACTACGGTAAAAGGCTTGGATTCCTTTTTTCCTCCCTGACCGGAAAGCGATTGCGAATCGGCGGTACGGGCAGACGGTGCAGGCGCGACTTTTTCTTTTTCGGTCAACGTAATACTTACCGGCAGCACTTTGCCCTCTTCTACCGTAATACGCTGCTCGGCCTCGGCATATCCGGATTTGGCAACGGTAAGAGTATGTTCGCCGATGAGTATATCGGCGTAGATATTGGGAGTCGTACCCGTGAGTGCCGTATCGTCGACCGATACCGTCGCTCCTACCGGGCGGGTATTTACATTGAGAGACCCGTAACGGGGCGTAGGGGCAGAGAGTGTAACGGTACGCTTATCGCCCGCTTCCACCTCCACACTCTGCGATGAGGAATAGTGCGAGGTCTTGCGCGCCTCGACCGTATAAAGTCCGGCATTGAGGCGTCCGCTCCAACGGCCGACACCTTTCAGCTCGTTATTGATATAAATCTCGGATTCGCCGGGCGCGGAAACCGACACTTCGGCAAAATTGGGCTGCAATACTGCCTCGACCGATTGCGTCGCACCGTTGCCCGGGACAGCTACCTCCATCGTGCAGGTCTTGTAAACCGGCATCTTGAACTGCAACGTGTGTTTCCCCGGCGACAACCATTTGCTTGTAAACGGCGTCGTACCGGCCGGCTGGTAATCGCCATCGATATACACCTCGGCACCCGCAGGGTCGGAATCGATCTGCAATATGCCATAGGCCGGCTGCAAAGCCACCGACAGCTCTTTCTTGGCGTTGCCTATCTCAAATTGTCCCATTGTCGGCTCATGCAATGCGGCCGATACCCGATAGGTATGTTTCCCGTATTTGAGCAGGGTCGACACCACACCGTCGGCCACCTCTACCGGCACATCGTCGATAGAGACCTCGGCATTGGCCGGTGTTACGGTCATGACCAAGTATTGCCCGCCCGCGCTCTCCTGTACGATCGTCGTTACCTTTCCGGTAGTGAGCACCATCTCATAGGTGCGTCCCGCCTCTACGAGCACGGGATAGTAATAGTCGCGCAACACGCCCAACTTCTGGTGTGAAAGGGTAATCTTTCTCGACTTCTGCGGCACATAAACCCATATTTCACCCGTCCGCTGCTCCGCACCCACGATACCCAGCATACCGCCGTCGAAAGCGAAACCGGTCTCGGTCGTTACAACCTTTATCAATGCCGACACTTCATTATTCTGGTCGCGCTTCATCGTCCCGGCCGTATTGGCCGTAAGATCGGTTTCGAGCAACCGGAAACTCTTGACCGATATATTCTGTGCCGACAACACGCCGGAATATAGACCTAATCCTATCAGGAAAATTGTCAAAACGACACGATAACGGAACATTGCAGACATATTCATTATTGTGGTTACTTATACAATAGAAAGATACAAGGCGTCTTGGGCAACACCGGTTTGCGCTTGGCCCACTCGGCCAGCGAAAGGGTGCGTATCGACTCTTCTCCCGTCGTGATACCCAACGCTATGCAGAGCCGTGTCTGCGGACGACAATAACGCAGACAGTCCTCGACCATCTTGTCGTTACGGTAAGGTGTCTCGATAAAAATCTGCGTCTCTCCCTCGTTATAGATACGTTGTTCGAGCCGTTTCAAGGTCTTGGCACGCTCTCCCCCCTCAATGGGGAGATAACCGTGAAAAGCGAAACTCTGCCCGTTGAACCCCGAAGCCATCAGCGACAACAATATCGACGACGGCCCTACCAGCGGTACCACTTTATAGCCTTTGCGCTGCGCAATCGCCACGACATCGGCTCCGGGATCGGCCACGGCGGGACAGCCCGCCTCGGAAATCACCCCGACGGGAAGTCCGTCGGCAAGCGGTGCAAGATACCCCGCAACAGCCTCGGGTAGAGTGTGACGGTCGAGTGTATAGAACGTAAGGGAATCGATGTCGGTCGCCGGGTCGCACCGTTTCAAGAAACGGCGTGCCGAACGCACGTTCTCGACAATGAAATGGCGTATTCCGGCCGTTACTTCACGATTATAAGAGGGCAGCACACGGTCGTGCGGCGTGTCGCCCAGCGTAACGGGTATCAGATAAAGCGCGGCTTCGAGCATAACGAGAAATATTTTAGCAAAGGCTTCTACGGTAAAAAAACGACCAGTCCGGCCGAATAGAAAACCCCTCTGCCGATTTATCGGCAAAAATAGTTAATTTTGCCCAAAAACCGAATCATTCGACCGAGATATGGAATTACCTGCCGAGTTTACCGACCGTATGCGCCGTCTGTTGGGCGACGAATACGACGATTTCGCTATCGCACTACTTAGCGAACCACAGACAAGCCTGCGGCTCAATCCCGCCAAATGTAACGGACGACCCGACTACCAGTCCGTACCGTGGTGTCGCGACGCCTATTATATCGAGACAAGACCGGCTTTCACGTTTGACCCCCGACTACACGGCGGTGTATACTACGTGCAGGAAGCCTCTTCGATGTTCCTCGATTACGTTCTGCGCCGGTTTGTCGACACGCCGGTACGGTATCTCGATCTGTGCGCCGCACCGGGAGGAAAATCCACGCTCGCCCTCTCGGCCCTTCCCGCCGGGAGTCTCGTCGTGTGCAACGAAGTCGTGCGCAACCGCACTCATATCCTGGCCGAAAACGTCATAAAATGGGGATACGACAACACGATCGTAACCCGTAACACAGCAGCAGACTTCGGAAAACTGCATCACTACTTCGACGTGATACTGGTCGACGCACCCTGCTCGGGCGAAGGCATGTTCCGCAAAGACACCCAAGCCACAACCGAATGGTCGCCGGCACAAGTGGGCGTATGCGCCGAGCGCCAACGGGAAATACTCTCCGACGTGTGGGACGCCTTGCGCCCCGGCGGTCTGCTCATATACAGCACTTGTACCTACAACCGGGAAGAAAACGAAGATATGATACGTTTCCTTTGCGATCATTTCGACGCGACACCCCTGGCAGCCGCCCCGCCTGCGGCATGGCACATACACCCTTCGCTCGACAAAGAGCTGCCCGCTTACCGGTTCATGCCCCACTATACCCGGGGCGAGGGGCTTTTCATGGCGATCGTACGCAAACCGGGCAACGCCGACGAATGCGAACGCGATGAATGGTTGCAAAGAGCCGTCCGTAAAAACGGTAAAAACAGAAACAAGCGCCCGGCCGCCAAAGGCGACACCGAAGTATGGCGTTCGTGGATTTCCACGCCCGAAAAATATGTTTTCGACACCGACGACGAATCCGTTACCGCTCTGCCCGCATCGCTCGTTCCCGATTACGATCTTTTCGCCACCCGGTTCGACATCGTGCATCGCGGCATACCTGTCGCCTCACGCAAAGGCCGCGAGTGGCAGCCGCACCACGCACTCGCCTTGTCGACCAGCCTCAATACCGAAGCCTTCGATGCGTTACCCCTCACGACCGACGAAGCCATAGCCTACCTGCGACGGGAAACATGGCCGACACTCACTGATCCCCGGCGCGGCATGCGCCTCGTTACCTGCGACGGCCTCCCGCTGGGCTGGTGCAATCATTTGGGCAACCGCATCAACAACCTCTACCCGCAGGAGTGGCGCATACGCAGCGGCTACCGCCCCGAAAATCCCAACCTCCCCGTATGGTAAAAATTTAAGGGGAGAAACGGCTATCATCTCAATTATTTGATTATATTTGCATGAAGTCGGAATAGGTTTTATCCCGACACACATGTAACAATCCTATTCAAACCTATAAAAAATAGCATCATGATTTTGAATTCATTGAAAGACTCCGCATCGGTCGAGTCGCTGCACCCGCTCTTCAAAAAAGCCTTTGACTATATCAAAGCCACCGATTTCTCGAAAGTACCCGCCGGTAAAATCGTTCTCGACGGCGATAAACTCTACATCTCGGTAGCCGAGCCTACCGGCAAAACCAAAGAAGCCGCCCGCATGGAAACCCATGACAAATACATCGACATACAGATGCCTCTCACCGCTGTCGAAACAATGGGCTGGAAAGCGACCAATGAACTGAAAGAGCCGATCGCCCCGTACAATCCCGAAAAAGACATCACATTCTTTGCCGACAAGCCTACGACCTACATCGATGTACAACCGGGCGAATTTGCCATCTTCTTTCCCGAAGACGGACATGCTCCCGGCATAGCCGAAGGCAACTTCCGCAAAGTCATCGTAAAAGTAAAAATCTAAAAAGTTCTCCTTTATCGGGCGGCGTCCTTCCTATATGCCGCCCGTTTCTTCCTTTCCTTATTAACCACCTTAAATCTAACGGTATGCTCAATCTGATAAAAAACGATCCGTGGCTGGAACCGTTCTCGCCCGTAATCGAACATCGTCATCAATCGGCTCTTGAAAAAGAAAAAGAGCTTTGCGGCAAAAAAAGTACGCTTTCCGACTTTGCCGACGGATACCTTTACTTCGGACTGCACCGTACCGAAAAAGACGGGTGGATCATACGGGAATGGGCACCCAATGCTACCGAGATATTCTTGATAGGAGACTTCTCCGACTGGAAAGAACGCCCGGCTTATCGGTTCAAACCCCTATCCAACGGCGTATGGGAAATCAAGCTCGATGCCGAACAACTGCACCACCTCGACCTCTATAAGCTCTCGATGCACTGGGAAGGAGGGCAAGGCGAACGTGTACCGGCATGGGCAACCCGTGTCGTGCAAGATGAAACCACAAAAATCTTTTCGGCACAAGTATGGTCTCCGGAGAAACCGTATATCTTCAAAAAGAAAAAATTTACCCCCCATACATCGCCTCTGCTCATCTACGAATGCCACATAGGCATGGCGCAAGAAGACGAGCGCATCGGTTCTTATGACGAATTCCGCGAAAAAGTTCTTCCCCGCATTATCGCCGACGGGTATAATGCCATACAGATCATGGCCATACAGGAACACCCTTACTACGGATCGTTCGGTTACCATGTATCGAGCTTCTTTGCACCCTCTTCACGCTTCGGCACTCCCGACGAGCTGAAACACCTTATCGACGAAGCCCATCGAAACGGTATCGCCGTCATCATGGACATCGTTCACTCCCATGCCGTGAAAAACGAAATCGAGGGACTGGGACGTTTCGACGGCACTCCCAACCAATTTTTTTACGGAGACCACCGCCGCGAACACCCGGCTTGGGACTCGCTCTGCTTCGACTACGGGAAAAACCAAGTTATCCATTTCCTGCTCTCCAACTGTAAATATTGGCTCGAAGAATT
>HF999703.1:8966-13098 GCA_000434215.1 Bacteroides sp. CAG:144 | reverse complement strand
GAATTCCGTTTCGACGGATTCCGTTTCGACGGAGTAACCTCCATGCTTTACTACGACCACGGATTGGGCAAGGCTTTCTGTGGATACGGCGATTACTACGACGGCGGACAAGACGAGAACGCCATTACTTACCTCACCCTCGCCAATCGGTTGATACACGAAGTAAACCCTCACGCCATCACCATAGCCGAGGAGATGAGCGGTATGCCGGGTCTCGCTGCCAAAATCGAAGACGGAGGTATCGGCTTCGACTACCGCATGGCTATGGGCATACCCGACTTCTGGATAAAAACCATCAAAGAGAAAAAAGACGAAGAGTGGCATCCGACCGGTATCTTCTGGGAACTGACCAACCGCCGATCTGATGAAAAAACCATCAACTATGCCGAGAGCCACGATCAGGCTCTCGTCGGGGACAAAACCATCATCTTCCGCCTCATCGACGCCGAAATGTATTGGCACATGATGAAAGACGACACCAGCAGCCTCGCCGTAGACCGGGGTATGGCACTGCATAAAATGATAAGGTTGGTTACCCTCTCGACCATAAACGGAGGATACCTCAACTTTATGGGAAACGAATTCGGCCACCCCGAATGGATCGACTTCCCCCGGCAAGGAAACAACTGGTCTTACAAGTATGCCCGCAGACAATGGAGTCTTGTAGACCGAACAGACTTGAAATATTGCTACCTCGGAGCTTTCGACAAAGCGATGATAGAATTGGTGAAAGGAATACGTGGTTTTGAGAAAAGCCCCATCATAAAATTATGGGACAGCGGTGAAGACCAAATTTTGGCTTTTATGCGCAAAGACTTTATCTTCATATTCAATTTCAGCCCCACACGCTCATACGAAGGATACGGCATACTGGCTCCCAAAGGCAGCTACCGGTGCATACTCGATAGCGACCAACCACAGTTTGGCGGTTACGCCCGCATCAACCAACACATCGAGCATTTTACACAACCCGACCCTCTGTATAAGAAAGATAAGAAAGAATGGTTGCTGCTATACCTCCCGGCACGCACGGCCATGGTAATGCAACGTCAAAAGAAAAAATAGCACTCTCGCCTTATCGTGCGCGGACACGAATGTATACAAAAACATCGTCGTGTCCGCACACGAAATTAAAAAAACATATTTGGGCTCAAAAACAAATCAACAGATTGAATGAAAATAAATTATGCCCAAATAAGGGTAATTACTACACCTAAAATATGTTATAAAACACACAACAAACGTTTGGCTGTATAAAAAAAAAGGCACACCTTTGCCTCTGTAACCTATAACAATCTTTTTTACCTTAAAAAATTAATACCTATTGAAAACCTAATAAAGAAGGAGCTTTTGCGAAAAAGCTCCTTCTTGCATTTTATTTATCAACTGAATTTCAACAGATTATAAAAAACAATTATATTCCCGAAGCATCTTCCGTGTACGCACACAATTCTACGTTAAACCGCGGCAAGAAGATAACGAAACGTAAAAAAGTCGTCATATCCATTACGATTTGCAAAAAAAACATTATCTTAGCCAATAAGTACACCAGCACAAAACAGGTCTATGTTCGGAGTTTTCACCTATCCATGGAGCGACTGGTTATATTCCGGGGTCTACACGGGATTTATCCTGACGATCATTTTTACAATCATCGTCGTCGTACTCGAAAATCGCAATCCGGTAAAAAGCCTTGCATGGATTGTCGTATTGGTTTTCATTCCCATAGGCGGATTTATTTTCTACCTGTTTTTCGGCCAGCAATATCGCCACACCCGCATGATATCGAAACGGAAGAGGCGTATTCTGCAAAGAATGTCCGATAACACGACACATCTGGGCGTGCTCGAACCCGGCAACAAACTATCACCCGAAAGCCAGCAACAAATCGAGCTTGGTTATCGACTGGGGGGAACCAAACTTTTCGCACGGAATCAGATAGAAATTTTTACCGATGGAAAGAGCAAATTCGATGCCTTCATCGAGGAATTGCAGAAAGCGACCCGGTTCATTCACCTCCAATACTATATTTTCTATAACGACACCCTGGGAAATACTATCAAGGATATTCTTATCGAAAAAGCCAAACAAGGAGTAAAAGTACGTGTCCTATACGACGATGTGGGATGCTGGCGGGTAAAATCGAAATTCTTCAAAAGCATGCGGAAAGCCGGAATAGAAATACGTCCGTTTTTCAAAGTTTCATTTCCCCAACTCGCCAATAAACTCAACTACCGCAATCACCGTAAGGTCGCCATTATCGACGGAAAAACAGGATTCATCGGCGGCATGAACATAGCCGACCGTTACCGCAACGGACTCTCTTGGGGAATATGGCGCGATACACACGCACGTATCAAAGGGCCGGCTGTCTACGGGCTGCAAACGGCTTTCTCGATCGATTGGAGTTTCACCACAAAAGAGTTTCTATCAGAAGCCAATTATTATCCTCCTGTCGAAGAAACGGGGAATACCGATATACAGATTCTCACCAGCGGACCGTTGGGGGAATGGAAAGAAATCGCATTTTCATTTCTGAAAGCAATCTCAAACGCCCGAAAATGCATCTACATACAGACTCCCTACTTCCTCCCCACCGACAGTCTGCTCAAAGCGTTACAGGCCGCAGCACTCGCCAAAGTCGACGTACGCCTCATGATACCCAGCCACAGTGATTCCCGCCTATTGCAATATGCTTCGCAATCGTATCTGAAAGATATTCTTCGGGCAGGTGTAAAAGTATATTTTTATGAAGGAGGATTCCTGCATGCCAAAAGCCTGATCATCGACGATGAATTCTCGACAATCGGTTCTACCAACTTCGATTTCCGCAGTTTCGACCATAATTTCGAAATAAACGCATTCATGTACAGTACCGAAACAGCAACCCAAATGAAGAAAATTTTCATCAGCGACATGCAACAATGCCGGCGTATCACGTTGAACCGGTGGAAACGCCGCCCCATGACTACCAAAGTCATAGAATCGTTTGTCCGGCTCATGAGCCCGATATTGTAAAAAAAAGAACAAATCATTTATTTACAACACTATATAATCGTCCAAGCAACATCAAAATGAAATACCTAAAAAGAATATCATGCTCTTTTCTCGCCATCGCGCTGTGCATGTCGATCGCAGCAAAAGACGAGAGAGGTTCGATAGCAAAATTCGATTACTTCGAATACATAGGCAATGACGATTTTTACAGGGAAAATCCCCTTCCCCACGATAATTCTTTCTATAATCCCATCGTCCCGGGTTGGCATTCCGACCCGAGTATATGCAGGGTAGGGAACGATTATTTCATGGTCATGTCCACGTTTACCTACTACCCGGGAGTTCCATTGTTCCATAGCCGGGATCTCGTCAACTGGCGACAAATAGGCAATATACTCGATAGGCCGAGCCAACTGCCGGCACTTCAAGGGCAACCTATCAACACAGGAGGGATATATGCCCCGGCCATATCGTACAATCCCCACAATAAAACATATTACATGATTACCACCGATGTAGGACGCGGGCATTTCTATGTTACGACACAAGACCCGTTCAGCAAGTGGTCCGACCCGCACTGGTTGCCTACCATCGGAGGTATCGACCCCTCATTTTTCTTCGACGATGACGGGAAAGCCTATATCGTGCATAAAGAAGACACCGAGGGAAAACCCAAGTGGAGCAATTTCCGTTCGATACGCATCACGCGGTTCGATACCACGACCGGCGACGTTTTCGGTGAAGACATGCCTTTCCGCGAATCGGGGGTCGGACCGGAAGAACGGCTCGACCGCAACGAAGGCCCGCATATCTATAAAATAAACGGGAAATATTACATGATTTGCGCCGAAGGAGGTACCAGTTGGGCACACTCCGAAGTCGTGTACCGCGCCGACAGCGTACTCGGCCCTTACACCCGTTGGAGCCGCAACCCCATGCTTACCCAACGCCTGTTGAAAGCCAATCGCAATAACGCCGTAACCTGCACGGGACATGTAGATATTGTAGATACTCCCGACGGGGAATGGTGGGGCGTATTCCTCGGTTGCCGACCCGACCAAAACGGGTTTGAATGTCTCGGACGCGAAACATTCATCATGCCGATAAAATGGAGTGCCGACGGATTTCCCTACAT
>HF999703.1:0-8945 GCA_000434215.1 Bacteroides sp. CAG:144 | reverse complement strand
TACATGACGCAAAGCAAAGACACCATTCCCCTTGTCCTGCACCGCAAAGGAATAAAACGAGAGAAAAACGTTACCTTCGGCAACTTCACATGGCGCGACGATTTCACCGGAAAGACCCTGCGTCCGGAATGGCTTTCGATTTGGGGATCGGCCGAGAAGTACTATAAAACAGGCAACGGATTGCGACTATCCTGCGCACCGATAACCCTGAAAGACCGCCGCACACCGGCTTACATAGGCCGAAGGTTGCAACATCACAAATACACCGTTACCACGTGTCTCAGATTCAAGCCCGAAGAGGGAGAAGCCGCAGGATTGTTACTGGTCAAAAACGAAGAGCATCAATATTTCATGGCCTTACGCAAAGGCAACCTCGCCCTGCTGCAAATAGGGCGAGGTGCTGATAAAGAGATTGCGACCCAACCGATAAAAACCGACGGCCGCCCGATAAGTCTGCGGGTAGAAGCTCGTGGTACTCTCTGCGATTTCTACTACAAAGAAGAGGGTAACGGCTGGCAGTTACTGGCCAAAGATATAGATGCAACCCACATTTCCTCCCGGAAGGGAGGTGGTTTTACCGGCTCTACCGTCGGAATGTATGCCGTCAAAAATCAAAAAGAATAGCCAACAGTATTTTTCGTATCTTTGTCAAACCATTCATCTAATACATCAAAGACCATGTTTTCAAAACTCGTTGCCATAGAACCTGTCAGCCTCATACCATCGGCCGAAAAAGCATTGCAGAATCATGCAAAAGAAGTCATACTATATCCCGATATTCCGCAAGATAACGATGAAATCGTACGCCGCATCGGAGATGCCGATGCCGTGCTGGTAAGTTACACCTCCAACATCGGACGGAATGTGATGGAACGATGTCCCGGCATCAGATACATAGGTATGTGCTGCTCCCTTTATTCGCCCGAAAGCGCCAATGTGGACATACGCTACGCCGAAGAGCGGGGGATCACGGTAAAAGGTATCCGGGATTACGGAGACGAAGGGGTCGTGGAATATGTCGTGAGCGAACTGGTCCGCTGCCTACACGGATTCGGCCAACCGGCATGGGACGGCGAAGCCCGCGAAATTACCGGACTGAAAGTCGGCATCGTGGGATTGGGCAAGTCGGGCGGCATGATAGCCGACGCTTTAAAATTTTTCGGGGCGGAAATTTCCTATTTCGCCCGCAGCGAGAAAAGCGAAGCCCGAGAAAAAGGATACCGGTTCTTGCCTTTGCACGAACTTCTTGCTCAAAACGAAGTCGTATTCTGCTGCTTGAACAAAAATACGGTATTACTCCATAAAGCTGAATTCGAGAAACTCGGCACCTCTAAAATTTTATTCAATACGGGATTGTCTCCGGCATGGGACGAAGAACCTTTTACCCAATGGATTTCGGGCAATAACCTTTGCTTCTGCGACACCGTAGGAGCCTTAGGCGGAACACACTTACTGGAACACCCGCACGTGCACTGTATGCAAGTCTCGACCGGCCGCACCCGTCAGGCATTCGTCCGCCTGAGCGAAAAGGTATTGGCCAATCTCTCAGAATACGACGGGTGAAACGATATTGAGCAGCGTATTCACGACCGACCAACCTGCGATTTCGGCTGTGGCGCTGTACACATCTACAACGGCCCGCACCTGCTCGTTTTCTATTTCGACCCTTTGCGTATCGCCTTTGAAACCGGGTGTAGATTGTATGGTAACGTGCATCGCTTCGGGACCGACCGATGCGCGCGAAGCTGCAACCGTTACGTTCACTTTCGTGGGGAACAGACGGATCGCCTCGGCTGCATTGCCCGAAAAAACGATTTTCTGTTCCGTTTGCAAAGAATCGGTATAAACCGGCGTTCCTTTCAGAGCATCGGGGCCTTTTTCGTTGAAAAACCGCGCCGACGCCCCGCCCATCAAAGCGGCTGTACGCAACACATCAAATCCGCCGGTAGCTCCCGAAGCGATATAGATGCGCGTCCCGTTTTCTTTGGCAACAGCCGATACTTCCCGATAAAACGCATCATCGGCCAATGCCCCGATAGAGAGGGTAACGATAGATGTCCCGTTCTTCAAAGTCGGGACAGCCCATTCCCTCAAAGCGGCAGGTGAAGCCGTCTCCACCAGAATATCGGGTTTCAACGCCAACAACTTTTCCACAGACTCGCACACAGCACAGGCACGCCCGGCATTTCGCATTTGACCGGCGATACGCTCGGCCTTAGCCGCCGTACGCGAATATACGCCGATCAAATCATACTCGGGCAACAGCCCTTTGACGACGGCTTCCGCAATAACTCCGGCCAACCGTCCGCAACCTACGATTACAAATGTTTTCATAATGACACAAAGATAACACTATTTTACAAACCGGCAGAGGTATCGGGAAATAAACCCTCAAAATCAAAAGCATATACCACCGCATACCGTCCGGGAAACGGATAAGCAAAAAAATTCCCGGAATTTTCCTATCAATCCGACAGCTTGTCTTCGAGATATTCCGGTGAGATATTGACAAGCAAAAGACGTCCCGTAGTCCGGGTAAAAGCCGTATAGAGCCATCGGTAAAAATCGAGTCCCAGCATATCGGGACGTATATACCCCATGTCGACAAAGACATTGCTCCATTGTCCGCCCTGTGCCTTATGGCAAGTTACGGCATAGGCATATTTCACTTGCAAGGCGTTGAACCACGGATCATTTTTCAGTTTCTTCAACCGTTCCTTTTTCGACGGGACGTCGGCATAATCTTCCATCACGGCATTGAAAAGCCGTGTGTTTTCTTCGGAGGTCAGCGACGGAGCTTCGGAGTGCAGCGTATCGAGTATTACTTTCGCCTCTATTTCCTCTTCATAATCGGGAAAATAAAGAGCGACATCGGCAAAACGGAAACCGTACATCTCGCAAACGTTTCTCACGCGCACCACCCTTGCAACATCACCGTTGGCGATAAAATCGAGCTTCTCGTATTTCTCGCTCCAAAAATAATTGTTCCGCGCCACCAGCAACAAATCGCCCCCGGTAAGTTCTTCCTCCCGGTATAAAATACGGTTGCGTACGCCTTGATTGAATATATTGGCACGCTTGTTGGAGCGAGTAACGATTATCGTCTCGTCCATACCGTCCCGCTGATAAGCCGAGGAAAGCCGCTCTATAAGCTCATCGCCCCCCACCCTGCACACATCGGGGAAACTTCCCAACCGAATCCGAGGTACAGGCAGGGGCGATTCCTGCATGAGCTCCCGCAAACGGGTCGCATTGAAAAGTACGCCCGACTCTTCGAGCTGACGCACCACATGGGTGAGCACAAAAGTATAGACCGGAAAGCCGTACCGCCGTACATAACCCTCATCGAGAGCCGGACTCTGCATCTGCCCTACCGGAGGCAACTGGGCCGTATCGCCGAGCAAAATAAGCCGGCAACCGCTCCCGGAATAGACAAAATCGAAAAGATCGTCGAGCAACAACCCCGAACCGTAAACGCGCCCCTCGGCCGTCTCATTGGCAATCATCGACGCCTCGTCCACGATGAAAAACGTATTCTTATGTGCATTATGCGCCAACTGAAAGCCCGTAAAATCGCCCGTAAAAGCCCGCTGACGGTATATCTTCTTGTGTATCGTATAAGCCGCATGACCGGCATACAAAGCGAAAACCTTTGCCGCCCGGCCGGTAGGAGCCAGCAATACGCAAGTACGCTCGAAAGACTCCAACGTCTTGACCAGCGCACCGATCAGCGATGTCTTACCTGTACCGGCGTACCCTTTCAATAAAAAAACAGAGGGCACGTTATCGTCCCACAAAAAAGCAGATAGACGGGCAATAAGATCGGCCTGCTCCTCGGTAGGGACATAAGGCAGATTTTCCGAAAGTCGTTGTATAAAATAATCGCTGAGCATAGCCCGAAAATTTACCGAACAGCCAATAATTTGTTACAAACATACAAAATTTTCGGTCGACATAAAAGGTCATACCATTTTCTCAACAGGAAACAATACCAGATTGGTTCCGGATCATGCTCATTTCGACTTTTAGAAAAGGAATATGTATAGCAAAAGAAAGATGTATAGACAACAATTTATCACAAAAAATTTGCATATTGTTGCAAAAAGTAGATATATTTCGATTCTTAGAGAGAAAAAAATATGTTTTCGGACATCTTTTCAAAAACAAATGTATATCTTTGCAGCATAAAGAAGAGTATAAAGGAAAAAACATCATAAAAATCGGCTTACAAATGTAAGCAAAAAGGAAACAACAATATCATTTCAAAACTCAACCGCTATGAAATTTCGTATTCTCTCCCTGCTGGTCGTTTCGTTGCTCGTTTTCGACGCATCGGCCAAAGTAAGAAAAACAAAAAAAGCTGCTCCGGCAACGACCGAGCAACAAAATGCTCCCTCGCAAATCACTATCAAAGGTAAAGTACAATTTACTTATAAAGGTTACTGGAACTACGACCAGCCTGCCCCCGAATTCAAAATGACGGTTTATCAATACGAAGGGACACAGAAAAAAGTTTACGCCGAAGCCGACATCGACGACAACAACGAGTACACGCTGACCCTTCCCATTGCAACGCCGGGTGTTTATACCGTGGATTGCGGACATTGGCAATCGGTTCGCGTATGGGGAGAAGATGAAGATCTCACCATCAATTTCCGCGGATTCGATACAGCCCGCGTGAAGATCAAAAATCCTCCCTATGTATATATTCAAGGCGGCCCCAAAAACGAGCTGATGAATCAGTACAATTTCTGTTCGTACCGCAGCTATCAATCGATGATAGCCATCTCCAAAGCTGTCTACAATGCCAAGCTCGAAGAAGCTCCCCGTGCAGCTATAAACGGAGCGCTCTTTGAATATAACAGTGACGATTTCAAAGCTCGTGTCCGTTACTTGGTCGAGCATAACGACACGCTTACCAGCGTATTGGCACTCTTGCCCACGTTAAGCCAAGAAGACGACAAAGCGCTTATCGACAATACACTGAACAATCTGTCTGCCGCACACCCCGGTTATGCGCCCATACAAAAATATAAAGACGACATCGCAAAAGCCAAAGCCCAACGCGAGCGTCTCAACAACGGTAATCCCGCACCGGCATTCACCTATCCGCAAATCGACGGCAAGATGCTCTCGCTCGCCGACCTCAAAGGGAAAATCGTGTTGGTGGATTTCTGGGCTTCTTGGTGCGGTCCTTGTCGGAAAGAAATCGTCAACCTCAAAAAATACTACGAAGAGTTCAAAGACAAAGGTGTTGAATTCCTGAGCGTATCGATCGATGCCGATAAAGATGCGTGGCTCAAAGCTGCCGAAGAAGAAAACATGCCGTGGTTGCAGATGCATGCTACCGACGGCGGTAAAAAACTGATGAGCGACTATCAGTTCGGTGGCATTCCTTTTATCGTCCTCATCGACGCCAACGGCAATCTCTACGCCAAAGGTTTGCGCGGAGAAGAAATCCGCACGGCCATACAAAATGCCATCAACGGTGTAGCCCCGGAAAAACCGGCTCCCCGCAAATCGATCTCCATGGGTGCCATGTCGATGTAACAGATTTTACATACTATAACCACCACTAAAATTTTTACGTATGAAAAAACTAAATGCTATGCTGCTTATGGCTCTCTGCGCCGTATTCAGTTTTACATCGTGTAGCGACGATGACAATGACACGGGATTCGGTATCACCGGAGTAACCGTTGCCACTTCGGAAGGAGCTTCCTATACAGGAGTCATCAACCAATCGGCCCTGACAATCCAATGTACCGTTCCCATGACGACCCAACCCTCGGAACTGGAAGCCTGCTCCCTTACCGTAAGCGCAACGATGAACACATCGGTTACCGTAAACGGTGCCGCTGTTACGGGAGAGACATTCGACCTGAACGATCCTATCGTGCTCACCGCTTCGTATGACGGAAAGACCAAAGACTATACTCTTACGGTAGTCATCTCCGATACCGAAGACGACTTGGCCGCCGGTAAACAAATCAGCGCCGACATACGCACAGGAGGTATCCCCTCTAACGTATACGATTACTCGGTTGCATTCTTCGACGGTAAATTCTATGCTTTCACCTCGGGCTATACCGCAGCCGACTCTGCCGCATATTACCAAGTATTCACCTCGACCAACGGTACTCGCTGGACCGAAGTCAATACACCAGAAATCATCGGCGGTATGGGTGCTCGTCCCGTTGTTTTTGACAACAAACTTTACGTCATGGGTGGCGTTCGCGCCATCGGTACCGACCAAGACGGCAATGCACCCGAATATGAATCGAACGGTTGGAGCGGTAGTCTCACTTTGAAAACATTCCGCACATGGTCGACCAGCAACGGCAGCACATGGACCGACGAAAGCATCGAAGGAAATTCGACTCTTACCGATGACATGTTCAAAAGGCTTGTAGGAATGGGTTCTTTCGGTTTTGTAGGTGTTACTCCGTTTACATTCAACGACAAGCTCTACATGGAAAACGGTGCCATGATGGCATACGGTATGTTCCAGGGTTCCAACTCTCAGCTGTGGGTAAAAAATGACACGACTTACACCATGGAAACCGGTGCATCGAGCTTCTTAAGAAGTCTTTGTACCACTTTCACCTTAAATGATAAAATATTCATCTTGGGCGGTTCAAGAGGTTTCGTTGGAGCAACGAACCTGCAATCCTCTGTATCGAGCTCTACCGACGGCGCAACATTCCAAACTGTTGCCGATTCTACAAAGGTAGGTCCTATCTGCGGTGCCACTGTCGTAACCAACAATGAAGGGAATACGGCCTATCTTTTCGGTGGTCTCTACTACAACGAAGAGGGTGCCCGCGTAATGAACAACAACATCTATAAATCGACCGACGGTATCGAATGGTCGGTCATCGAGGGCATCAATCCCCAATATACCGGAACTTTCAGCCCGTATGTTGTTGTCGATGAAAACAATATCGCTTGGGTATTCGGCGGATTCAAAACATTCTCCGGAAACTATACTCCGTATTCACTCACTGTCGACGAAATGGATCCCTCGTTTGCCGCTTGGGCATTCGCTCTGAATTGATGAATTTTTCATAACCAGCAAAGTACTCTGCGCATAATCCCTGCGCAGGGTACTTTTTCAATCAAATACCGGGACTTAATATTATGAAAAAATTTTGGACAATATACACGGTACTGTGCTGTATATTCTGTTGTGAAATGGCCTCGGCGCAAAATCTTACAAAAATATCCGGTACCGTACTCGATGAAAATAATGCTCCTATGGCAGGCGTAACAATTTCGGTCAACGGGAAAGGCGCCACCTTGTCGACATCGGACGGAACATTTACGCTCACCAACGTACCGACAGGAGCAACCATTTCTTTCTCATTTATCGGTTACGAAACCGAAAAAGTAACCGTAAACAGCCCCAAAACCGTCGAAGCCATACGACTCGTTCCCGCCGAAAACTCCATGCGAGAAATTACCGTCGTAGGCTACGGAAAGCAGGAGCGCCGCGACATCACCGGCTCGGTATCATCGGTCAAGCTCGACGAGCAGAAATCATTCCTGTCGGTCGACCAACTGCTGCAAGGCCGTGCACCCGGCGTATTCGTAAGCAACTCATCGGGAGCTCTCGGCGGTGCCAATCTGCTGACGATACGTGGCGTAAGCTCCATCATCGGAGAGAATAATCCCCTGTATGTTGTCGATGGCGTACCTATCTACGGGACAGACCGCTCGGCCAACTCGGTAGGGACAAGCGGCGGATCGGTAAGTGCTATAAACATGGGTGGAACCTCGACCGGAGGAGGCTCTTTGGTCAACAACATGGACCTGAACTACTCTTTCGAACAAAATCCGCTTCTCTCCATCAACCCCGACGACATCGAATCGATCGAAATCCTGAAAGACGCATTCGCCACCTCTATTTACGGTTCACGAGGTTCGGCCGGAGTCGTCCTCATTACAACCAAAAGCGGTTCACGCGACCGTACATCGGTAAACGTTTCGTACACGTTGAGCATAGACAACCCCATCGGGAAACTCGATCTTATCAACGGTGACGAATACGCACAAATCTATACCCAATACTATCCTTCCGACACTTACCGGTCCGGATATAATACCGACTGGCAAGATGCCGTAACCCGCAATGCCATCAGCCATAACCTCAGTGCATCGGTATCGGGAGGAAACAGCCGTTCGCGATACTTTTTCAGTCTCTCCTATGCCAATAACGAGTCGTATATCATCAACAACGACCTGCAACGTTACTCGGCACGCCTGAACCTCGATACGCAACTGAGCGACAAATTTACATTGGGCGCAAACGTTACCCTCTCTTTTGTGGACAACAATGCCCTCACGGCTCCTACCGTCTACAAAGACGCCATTCTGCGTGCTCCCAACCTTCCCATTTACAACGAAGACGGCTCGTATTACTACGGCCACGCCCTCAACACCAAAGGGAACAACGACAACTACAACCCCGTGGCCTATGCCAACGATGTTACCTCGCAAAGCAAAAACATAACAACGATAGGAAATACCTACCTGCAATATGACGTAACATCGTGGTTGCAACTCAAAACCGAATTGGGTATCAACATCGCAAATACCCGGGCTTATACATATAAGCCCGAACTGCCCGAGGAAGTAGCGGACCTGACCCCCAATAACCAAGCCTCGGAAAACAATGCCTTGAAATACCGTGTCGTCAACAACAATACCATTACGGTAAACAAGGTGTTCACCGACCGCCACTACTTGCAAGCTGTCTTAGGCCAAAGCTATGAGATAGGGCATGAATACAACAACACGATCTACGGATCCAATTTTTTCAGCAAAGACATCAAAGGTATCGGGTCGGCACAAACCTCCCGCGTATCGGCAGCCGGAGAAGACACTTGGGCTCTGCTTTCGGCTTTTGCCCGCGTAAACTATCAGTTGATGCGCCGTTATCTTTT
>HF999702.1:21377-21711 GCA_000434215.1 Bacteroides sp. CAG:144 | reverse complement strand
CCCCACGATTATTTTCGATGAGATCGATACCGGGGTATCGGGCGAAATAGCCGACAAAATGGGAGAGATCATGGCGGGCATGGCACATTATATGCAGGTTGTCGCAATTACTCACCTTCCGCAGGTCGCTTCCCGTGGCGAATATCATTATCGTATTTATAAAAACGATGAGGGTGAGACGACACAGACGTGCATCGAGCCGCTCGACGATACCCGTCGTGCAGAGGAGATCGCCCGCATGTTGAGCGGGACACAGCTTACCGAGGCGGCTTTGAAAAATGCCCGGGAATTATTGAATAGAAAATAAATCATAATATATGGAAGAGAATAATCT
>HF999702.1:2741-21325 GCA_000434215.1 Bacteroides sp. CAG:144 | reverse complement strand
GTCATGGAAGCGCTCAAAGCCGGGAAAGAAATCGACAAGATATTGATAAAAAAAGACCTGCAAGGCGAGTTGGCGCAAGAGTTGTTTGCCGCTGTAAAGGGAACGAATATTTTTATACAACGTGTTCCTATCGAGAAAATCAATCGTATAACCCGTAAAAATCATCAAGGGGTTATAGCCTTTATATCACCGGTCTCGTACTTGCGGCTCGAAAATATCGTGCCTACGCTTTATGAAGAGGGAAAAATACCTTTTATCGTTTTGCTCGACGGCCTTACCGATGTCCGTAATTTCGGCGCCATAGCCCGTACTTGCGAGTGTGCTGGGGTCGATGCCATCGTGATACCCGAGCGCGGAAGTGTCTCAGTAACGCCCGATGCGGTGAAAACTTCGGCAGGGGCGTTGTTGCATCTGCCGGTATGTCGGGAACGTTCCATTCCCGAAGCGTTGCACTATCTGCAAGGTTGCGGAGTGAAAATCGTTGCAGCTTCGGAGAAAGCGTCGGAACTTTACACAGCCCCCGATTATACCGTTCCTGTGGCAGTGGTAATGGGTGCTGAAGATGTGGGTCTTTCTCCGCAGACGCTCCGTTATTGCGAGACTCGGGTCGCTTTACCTCAAAGGGGACAAATCGGTTCGCTCAATGTGTCGGTGGCAGCCGGAGTGATGATATACGAGGTCGTGCGCCAGCGTATGGGAATGGAGTAAGGTAAAGCGGAAATCCTTTGTTTGTAGGGCGACCGGCGCAGATTTCTCCGGGGACCTATGTGAGGGAATCCCCATGCTTTTCGTTTGGCCGGATATGCTTCTGTTGTTGTCTGTGTGTGGCGATTTGTCGGTTATGGGAGGAGTATCGCTGCCGGGATCAAAATTCCGATATTACCTCTTTCCCGTCGAGCCAAGCCGCCATATTCAAAACAAGGAGATTCCAATTTTGGAAACCTTTATTTAGAACCGGTTCGCCGTTATCGGGCAGATAGTATTCATGCAAAGCACCAAATCTTTCATAATCCCGTCCGAGCAGCAGAATCGTTTTCTCTGCCAATTCTCGTGCCTCCTCGGTATACCCGTATTGTACCAGCCCTCTGAATACGAGATAATTGACATTTATCCATATAGGACCTTGCCATGATGATGGATTGCCGCTAGCGCGTGTGTCGTACATTTTTTCGAGAGGCGAAAGCGTGCGGATACCGGCCGGTGCATTGTAGGAGAGGGTATCGTGGAAATGGCGTTGTACCATCTCTTTTGCTTGTTCGGGAGTGGCGATACCCGCCCACATAGACATGAATCCGCTCCATACACTCAGTCGTTGTATCAGACAATCATAGGTTCGTGGTTGGCCTACGTGCAGATAGAGGGTTCCCGGTTGCAGAGACTCTATGTCGGGTTTTTCGACTGGTAACAAATTCAGGTCGACGCTGTAATAGAATCCGTCCCTGCGATCCCAACAATGTTCCCGAATATTCTTTTTCAATGTTTCCGCCTCGTTTGCGAAATACCGGGCAATGTCGGGCATATTCAGGCAATCGGCGAGATAATTCATGGCCAGTAGTTCTTTGTACATCAATGCATTCAGAAAAATCGATCCCGAACTGCCATGAGGCCGGTAGAACGTACTCGGATCATTGTCTACCCCGATGGCCTCATCTGTTTCCCAATACATCAGTCCGGTCGCTTTGTGCCGGTGGAAGTTGAGATATTTCGAGACGAATGCCTGCAAAGCGTAGAAATCGTCTCTCAGCCATTCCGTATCTCCGTTCATGTTCTCGACTATAAAAGCGGCGTGTTGTGCCAATGTAGGTTTGTGCATGTTGCTTTTCCATGGATTGCGGGTTTTGAGCATTTCTTCCCGGCTGGGGGCGTTACGTTCTATCCATATGGGAATCCACCCGTCCATGCCTCCGTAGTTCAATGAGTTGAGCACACAACCTTGTTCATATCTGAGTGCCTCCCGGCGGTCTTTGTCCGAGCCGTTTTCGAGTAATATTTGCCTCAAAGCGATGTTGCTTAGCCATGAGTCCCAATCCCACAACATATCGAGATATTGGTTGCTTCCCGGTGCAAGAAACGGATATTTCAATGCGCCCCCGGCTTCGCGATACATGCCTTTCATATCTTTATAGATGTATTTACGACATATCTCTTTGTATTTTTGTATATTTTCGGGAGTCCGTTCGGGCATTTGTGCCGTTGCAGAAAGATACAGCAATATACCGATTGCCGAGAAGATAAGTTTTTTCATGGTCAGTGTATCGATAGTGAGGCGATAAAGATAATAAAATTTGTATTGATGCAGAACTTGCAGATAAAATATGATGTGGTGTGGAGTAAGGCTATGGGGTAAAATAAATGTTCCGGCCGTGCGGCCGGAACATTTATTTTATCTATGAAGGGAAACGAATTTCCCATAACCTTATAAAAAGATAGTAGTAGATAAAATGAAGATTAACCGTATATGTACCCGACATAAAAAGAGAACCTTCCCGATGACGAAACGACTTTCGTCTTGTGTGTCTTTTCAGGTATGAAATCAGGTAAACGAGATTGGGAGGCATCTACGCCTCTTTTTTCATATGGCAAAGTTATACTTTAATCTCGAAATACGAAGCATAAAATCAAAAAAATAAGTCTTCTTCACTGTTTTTTTATTTTACAAAAGCTTTTTTTACCAAGAAATCTTTCTTTGATACGTCTGCATGAAGGCTGTTCGGGAAAATATCGCTAATTTAGTCCCCCATAAGAAAACGAGTTTTATGATCAATCTTCAAATCGAAGGTCTTACCAAGTCATTCGGCGACCGCGTGCTCTTTGCCGATATTGCTTTCGGGCTTTCCGAGGGTGAGCGGGTAGGGCTTATTGCCAAGAACGGTACGGGTAAGACAACCCTTCTCAATATTATTGCCGGAGATGAAAGTTATGATTCCGGTACGATAACGTTCCGTAACGGAATCCGGGTGGGATATTTACGGCAGTTGCCGGTTTTTCCGGCGGAGATAACCGTTTTACAGGCCTGTTTTGCAACGGATAGCGAAATAACCCGTACGATACGCGAGTATGAGTCGGCTATGGCACACAACGATACGGCCCGGCTCGAAACGCTGGTGAATCGTATGGAGCAGCTTAAAGCCTGGGATTACGAACAGAGGGTGAAACAGATTTTATCACAGCTGAAAATCAATGACTTTGATCAACCGATGGGGCAATTGTCGGGCGGTCAGCAAAAAAGAGTGGCGTTGGCAAATGTGTTGATTGCAGAACCCGATTTGTTGATTCTTGATGAACCTACCAACCATCTCGATTTGGAGATGACCGAATGGCTCGAAGATTTTCTTTCCCATAGTCGGGTATGCCTGCTTATGGTAACGCACGACAGGTATTTTCTCGATCGGGTATGCAACCGCATTGTAGAAATAGATTCCCGTGCGTTATATACATATAAAGGAAATTATAGTTATTATCTCGAAAAACGTCAGGAACGCATCGAAGCCCGCAATGCCGAAATAGATCGGGCCAACAATCTTCTGCGCACCGAGCTCGACTGGATGCGTCGTCAGCCTCAGGCTCGCGGTACGAAAGCAAAGTATCGTATCGATGCTTTTTATGAATTGGAAAAAAAAGCTCGTGCCGAGAAAGTCGAAGAGAATGTAACACTTGCAGTCAAATCGTCGTATATCGGTTCCAAAATTTTTGAAATAAAACATTTACATAAACAATTCGGTGAGAAAAAAATCATAGAAGATTTCTCATACACCTTTTCCCGTTATGAAAAAGTAGGAATTGTAGGGAGTAACGGTACGGGAAAATCCACATTCATAAAGATGCTCATCGGTTTGCTTCCACCCGATGGCGGGACGATAGATATAGGGGAAACGGTACGTTTCGGATATTACAGTCAAGAGGGAATACAATTTGACAATCAAAAAAAAGTCATCGATGCCGTACGGGACATCGCCGAAGAGATTTCGTTGGGAGACGGCAAAAAACTTTCGGCATCGCAGTTTCTCCAACATTTCCTGTTCACACCCGAGACACAGTATAACTATATTTACAAATTGAGTGGAGGGGAGAAACGTCGTCTTTATCTATGTACGGTATTGATGAGCAATCCCAATTTCCTTGTGCTTGACGAGCCGACCAATGATCTCGATATTGTAACCCTTAATTTGCTGGAAGATTATTTGCGGCATTTCAAGGGGTGTGTCATAGTCGTTTCGCACGATCGCTATTTTGTCGATAAGGTAGTAGACCATATTTGGGCGTTCGAAGGGGAGGGCCGTATCAAGGACTTTCCGGGAAATTACTCCGATTATCGTTTGTGGAAAGTTGCTCGGGAAGCAGAAGAAAAGCGGACGATGTCTTCTGCCGGTGTTCGGGAGAAAAGGCGAGAAAAACCGGAAAAGGCCGATGCTGAAACGGTGAAACAACGGCGTAAACTGACATTCAAGGAGAAAAAAGAATTTGAAGAACTCGATGCTCTGATTCCACGTCTCGAAGCCGATAAAGCGGCTCTTGAAGCGGATTTGTCTTCCGGGGCATTGTCGGCAAACGAGTTACAGGAAAAGTCTCTTGCCTTAGGTCGGCTTATGGAGGAAATCGACGAGAAGTCGATGCGTTGGCTCGAATTGAGCGAATGGTTATAAATATACTCTTGAACGCCTTATCGCATGAAGTCTTAGCTTTTGTGATAAGCAAGCCAATAAAGACCTCCTACAAAAAAAGCTCCGCCTGTGATATTCCCGAGAGTGGCCGGTATGAGGTTGCGCACGACAAAGTCGTATATCTCCACATCGGCCCCCTGCAACATACCCAGAGGTATGAAAAACATGTTGGCTATGCTATGCTCGTAGCCGAGAGCCACGAAACACATCACGGGAAACCATAGGCCGATGAACTTTCCGGCTGCGCTGCGGCAAGCTATTCCCAACCATACGGCCAGACATACAAACCAATTTGCCCCGATTCCTTTGATGAAAGTAACACCCCATGACATACCGACCTTTGCTTCTGCGATATTCTGTATGGCCGTATTCCAGGGATCGGACTTTACAATGTCTGCCAGATATACCATGACGTAAACAAAAAAGATAGCTCCGATAAAGTTTCCGATATATACCAATAACCAGTTGCGTAGCACCGGTATGAGTCCGTATTTATGATTGCACAGTCCCGGAATCAGTACGGCATTATTCCCCGTGAACAGTTCGGCGCCGGCAAAAACGACCAGTATAAGTCCGAGGGGGAACATCGCTCCCGATAAAAGACGCTGCAAGCCCGGATTATTTGTTGTAATTTCAGGAAATCCGTATCCGATGACAAGCGATAACAGACCGCCCATCGCTATGTATATACCGGCCAGAATAGCAAGAGTCAGAGTTTTTCGGGTACTGAAAGAAATTTTTTGTATGGCCGTATTTTCTGCGGCGGTGATAATTTCGGGAGATGATAATACGCTCATAGCCAGAATAAAACGTTTTTTTTTACGTGAGCCGCAAAGATACGACTTTTTATTCCTCTTCGGAAAAAAAGTCGTACATAAATCAATTGCCGGTGAACAAATTTCTGGTAGCGCTGTTTTATAATCAGAAAAGCATCTCAAAAGTGTTTGAGATCGAAATCAAAACAATCAAGAAGATATATTCTCGTTTTTGTGTGTTTCATTGGTATTTATCCTGCTTATTCTGAAAAAGAATAAGTCTATCCTCTTTCTTGTTTTTGATATATTTCAAGCTCGAAGAAGGTTGGCTCGTGAGAGTCGTAACCTTCTTTTTTATTTTATGTCCGTAGCACTTTTGATGTATTCCATGACGTCGTTCATACCATGTATGAATTTTTCGAAATCTTTCGGATAGAGAAAAATTTTGTGTTTTTCAAACTGTATTTCTCTGCTTTCTTCATCTCTTAGAACACGCTTGCTTTCAGTAATAGCCAAAAATAACTCACCGGTATTGTTTGCTTTGACATCTAAATAGTAAATTCTTTTACCGGCTTTGATGCTTCGTGTAAATAGAATATCGTTTTCTCGTGGGTATGTAACTAATTCATCATTCATAATTAATACAATAAATAGGGACAGAATTCCAAATTATTAACTAAACCATTTTCACAAATAAAACAAATAAATTCTATATCAACAACTTTATAAATATAAAAATTTACTAAATAATATGCGTCGCTATATCGTTTTCCGGATTGAAAGAAAAAAAGAATGGCGGTTAGTAGGGAAACTTCAAAAATGTTGTACCTTTACGGCCGAAAAATAAATTTGGTAAAATGATCAATCGTGCTTTGATCCGGACAAAAGTGGTGCAAATCGTCTATTCGTATTTGATAGACGGCGATAAAAGTATAGATACTGCCGAGAAAGAACTTTTCGCAAGTCTCGAAAAATCATATGAATTGTATCATTTACTGTTGCTTATTCCTGTTGAAGTAACACATTTGCAGCGTCTGCGCATAGATAATGCACGAAGTAAATTCATGGCTACGGCCGAGGAGAGAACGCCCAATACACGTATGATCGATAATCGCTTTGTGGCTCAGTTGGAGGAGAACAAAACATTCTCGAAATATATCGAAGAGCGGCCTTTGGTGTGGAACGATGATACCAATTATTTGCGTTCGTTGCTCGACCGTATTTTGTCGTCGGAGATTTATGCGCAGTATTTGGAAGCAGAAGACTCGTACGAAAATGACCGTACTTTCTGGAAGAACATCTATCGCCGCCTGATTTTCTCCGATGAAAATCTGGGAGAAATATTGGAGTCTCAAAGCCTATATTGGAATGATGATATGCCTATCATTTCGACGTTCGTACTTAAAACCGTAAAACGGTTTGAAGAATCGGCGGGAAATGAGCAGGAACTGTTGCCGATGTTTAAGGACGAAGACGACCGTATTTTTGCCCGTACACTTTTCCGTCGGGCGTTGTTGGACAGCAATGATAATAAAAAGTTGATCGAGCAGTTTACCCGGAATTGGGAAATCGAGCGTATCGCTTTTATGGATATTGTCATTATGATTGTAGCTTTGGCCGAGATAACATCATTCCCTTCCATACCATTGCAGGTATCATTCAATGAATATATCGAAATCGCCAAGTCGTATAGTACATCGAAGAGCGGCAATTTTATCAACGGGGTATTGGAGGCTATCACTTCGTTGTTAAAAAAAGAAGGACGATTGGAAAAATAATTTTTCGTTTGTTATAGTGTAGAACAATAAATATATAAACAATAAATAAAAACAATTATGACATTACTTACAATTCTTTTGCAGGAAGCTGCATCACCCAAAGCATCGGGCTATTCGAGTATTATTATGATGGTGGCTCTTATAGCCATATTTTATTTCTTTATGATTCGCCCGCAAAGCAAACGTCAAAAAGAAATCCGAAAATTCCGTGAAGCACTTGCCGAGGGACAGAAAGTAATCACCGCCGGCGGTATTCATGGAAAAGTAAAAAGTATCAAAGATAATACCGTTGTTGTAGAGATAGCCGACAATGTACGTATCACGGTCGATAAAGGTTCTATCTATGCCTCCACAGCCGATACGGCCAATACGACTCCTACCAAATAATTCCAGTCGGATAAAAATAAAAAAGCCGGGATCGAATCCCGGCTTTTTTATTTTGTGGGGTAGGCGTTTTCCTGTTTGACGGTATGATCGGTATTTGCGTTTTTACATGAAAATAGGTTTGGGATAGAGGGTGTCTGCCGATAGTTATAGAGAATATAAAAATGGTCGAATAATAACTTAATTCCGAGGAAAAACTCTATCTTTATCCCCGAAAATCTATACGATAAAAGTAAAGATAATGAGTGATGACGAAAAGAAAAAACGGGTGGGAGTGAAAACTTTTCTTCTGCGTAAACTCGGTAGTGTGCGCAGTCGTTTACAGAGCGAGAGGAGTAAGGACATTTTGACATTTCTGATGTTTGTTGCCCTCTCTTTTCTGTTTTGGATGATGCAGTCGCTCGGCGAAGATATGAACACCGTGTACCGTATTCCCATAAAATATACCAATATTCCCGATAATACCATTATTACGTGTGAACTTCCGACATCTGTTACCGTGCATTTGAGAGATGAAGGAGCCGTATTGATGAATTATAATCTCGAAGGTATCCCTTCGTTCGAGGTCGATTTCAAGCAATATGCCAATAGTCGCAATGCTTTTATCCTTACTTCCGAAGAGATAAAGAATCTGATAAAGAAAAATCTGCGTAATACGACAAATCTTACATCGATGTCTATCGATACGCTGGCTGTGTATTATACACAGGCTGCGGGGAAAAAAGTCAAAGTGCGTATCGAAGGTTCGGTAACGACTGTACCGCAGTGTATTATCAGCGGAAAGATACACTCCGATATCGATTCGGTGCAGGTATATGCTCCCGAGTATTTGTTGAATACGATTTCCTATGTCGAAACCGATTCGTTTGTCGTGAAGGATATAGCTCAGACATGGACACAGACTGTTCCGTTGCGTAAAATCGAAGGAGTGAAAATCGTCCCGAATGAGATAACGCTGACAGTACCTGTCGAAGAACTTACGTCGAAGTCATTATCGGTCCCCGTTTCGGCGGTGAATGTGCCCAGAGGTATGTCTTTGCTTACTTTCCCGGCTGTTGTGAAAGTAGATTGCATGGTTCCCGTGAGCCGTTTTTCTCAAATATCGGCAGAGGATATCGCTGTTGCCGTCGACTATAAAGAGACTCGTAATGCTCCCGAGAAGTTGGCGATAAAAATAACCCGGACTCCCGGGGCGGCATATTATGCAACCGTTGCGCCCGATAGCGTGGAATATATACTGGAACAGAAACACTGATGATTTTATGGAGATTATCGGAGTTACAGGTGGGATAGGAAGCGGAAAATCCGTAGTGTGTCGTTTTTTACATATTTTGGGCTATTCGGTTTATGACAGCGATGAGCGGGCGAAGGTGTTGATGGATTCATCTGCATCTATAAAGTCGGCACTTGTTGCGGAGTTTGGAGCAGATGTGTGCATCGATGGGGTTTTGGATCGCCGTAGATTAGCCGAGATTGTCTTTGCCGATGCTATGGCATTGAATCGTTTGAATGCCATTGTACACCCAGCCGTAAAGTCCGACTTTAAGGAATGGTGTGAAAGGCGGCAAGGGGAGCGTGCTGTTTTTATCGAGTCGGCCATACTCATAGAAGCCGGTTTTTCCGATGTTGTCGATACGATATGGTTGGTTACGGCATCGGAAGAAATTCGAGTTGAACGCATCATGTCGCGTAATGGATGTACCCGTCAAGAAGCCATGTCGCGTATTCATTCGCAAAAAAGTGATGCCGAAAAAGAAAAATTTGCATCGCGTATCATTCATAATAGCGATAAAAAACCGCTTATCCCTCAAATTTTTAGTGCGCTTTCGGTGTTGTCTTAGCCGGTTTTTCGGCTTGTTTAAATGTCTCGGTAGGCTTGATTATCTCGGGAATGTGTATTACTTTTGTGCGACTAATACCAAATGAAGAAAGATAAAGATTATGTTGAAGAAAATTTTATCCATATCGGGTCGTCCCGGACTTTTTAAGTTGGTCTCTCAAGCGAAAGGGGCATTGATTGTTGAAGCCTTGTCTACGGGAAAACGTACGTTGGCGTACAGTCATGATAAAGTAACCTCTTTGGGAGACATAGCCATGTACACGCAGAGTGGGGAAGAGCCCCTTTACAAGGTACTTGATAGTGTAAAGAAAAAAGAAAACGGTGCTGTCGCATCTGTCTCGCCGAAAGCCGATAAAGAAGTTTTGCGTACTTATTTTGCTGAAATATTGCCCGATTTCGATACGGAGCGGGTTTATCCTACCGACATCAGCAAATTGATTTCGTGGTACAATATCTTGGTGCAATCTGGAATAACCGATTTTTCGGTAAAAGAAAAAGGGGAGGCACCGAAAGAAGATAAAACAGAGTAATATCCGAGAGGACATTATAAAACGCATGGGGCGGGAATTTCAATTCCCGCCCCATGCGTTTATAGATTATCGTCGGAATTTGTAATACCGTATCATATCCGATATACCGTAAATCGCCATCGATATACCGAATATCGTCATGATGAGATTTACCGTTCCGAAAGGCTTGAAAATCATGAGGAATCCCGCTATCGTGATCAGTACCGGTACAATATACATACCGACGGGGATAGGCATTATTTGACCCGAACGTATCAGAGAGATGATTTGCGAAATACCTGCAAGGAGAAGTATTATACCTAAGGCTATCAGGATAACAGCATTGAAAAATGTCGGTTGCAGTAACATCCATGCGCCGATGACAAGAGCCCCGATACTTTCGACCAGAACATACCCGGGCATGGGTGTTTCCTTGTTTTTGTAAGAGAAATACCCGATGATTGCAAGTAAGGCGGGAATAGCCAATGTCGCTCCGATAAGCATGATGACAATATTGGGGCCGAGCTGCGGGTTGATAATGATGACAACACCCAATGCAATGGCAAGCAAGTTGCGTATGATGGGATTTTTGAAAAGAGATTCCATAATAAAAAGTATTTTTGATAATAACAAAGATAACCCTTTGATGTTGAATAAAAATATTTTTTGCATTAAAAAAGTGTCGCTTTTCCTGTCGATGGGAATTTTTATTGTGAAAACCTTTTTTTTCGGTTATCTTTGCTTCATCAATATCTCTTTTTATATTTCGCAGATGGAGCGCAAGAAAATATTGTTTATCGTGAATCCGATTTCGGGGACGCATTCCAAGGAGAATGTGCCGGATTGGGTGCAAAATACTCTCGATAAAAATATTTTTGTTCCCGAAATCGTTTTTACCCGATATGGAGGTCATGCTGCCGAGCTTACCCGCGAAGCCGTGAAAGAGAGATATGATTTTGTCATATCGGTCGGAGGAGATGGTACCTGTAACGAAATAGCCCGTTCTTTGGTACATACCGATACGGCGTTGGGTATTGTTCCCGTTGGCTCGGGAAACGGTTTGGCGCGCCATTTGGGGATACCGCTCAATCCTATACGGGCATTGCGTATTCTCAACGATGCAATAGTAGATAACATCGATTACTGCAAGGCCAATGACAAAACTTTTTTTTGTACTTGCGGTATGGGCTTCGATGCGTGGGTAAGTAAAAAGTTTGCCGAAGACAGGCATCGGGGTAAAATGACATATATAAAAAAGGCGATTGAGGAATATCTCACCTACAAGAATGAGGTGTATCGCATCGAAACTTCCGATGGAGTCATACAGGAAAAGGCATTTATCGTAGCCTGCGGCAACGCCTCGCAATACGGGAACAATGCCTATATAACACCACGGGCAAGTCTGCATGACGGAAAAATCGACGTAACGATTATGTTTCCCGTAAGTCCCATCGATGTTTTACCGGTTGCGGTACAACTGTTTACCAAATGGATCAGTGTCAGTTCCAACGTAAAAATTTTTGAAACTCCGGCTTTGACGATTACCCGGGAACGGGAAGGGGTGATGCACCTCGATGGGGAACCGGTCGAAATGTCGAAACGCGTAGACATTACATGTGTTAAGGGTGGACTGAAAGTGTTGGTGCCTCGTACTGAGCAGCATAAGTCGTTGATTGCGCCGATCCAATCATTGGTTTTTGATGTAGTCGATACGATAAAACACGAGTTGGATATTTAATCATATTGTAATTACTTTCGTGATTGCTTTTTTTTGAAGGATTTATCTTTATCTCTTTTGCTTGTTTTTATAAGTTTTCTATTTTAATGTTTGTAAACATTTTGTTTTTGATTGTAATTTATTGATTTATTTATAATTAGTTTGTTTCTTTGAATTTTGGATAGAATGTTTTGGTGATAAAAAGTTTTCCAATTTGGAAAACTTTTTATTGAATTGTTTGTCTGTAAATTTTCTTGTTTATATATTTGTCGAACATTCGGTTCTCGATTTTTTTGAGAAAAAAGAGATTAAAAGGGAATCCTGTGGAAAACAGGAACTATCCCCGTAGCTGTGAGTTTCAGTAGAAGTCTGTTCGATAAATGCCACTGGAAATTTTTGTATATGACCGGGAAGGTGTAACAGATGAAACAAGTCAGAAGACCTGCCGTTTGTGAGTTGTAAAGATGCTTCGGGTCGAAAGCAGGACAACAGACAATCCTTTTGTCATGTATGCCTCTCTGTCTTTTCCCCTTTGCATGCGTATTGTTTGTAAATTTTTAATGTATGTGGTATGATACAGACTATTATCAAACGTGATGGCCGTATTGTCGGCTTCAACGAAGAAAAAATCATGGCGGCTATCCGCAAAGCGATGCTCCATACCGAAAAGGGAGAAGACGAACCGTTGATCCGTAAAATAACCGACCGCATTGCTTGCAATGGCCGTGAACAGATGTCGGTGGAGGAAATTCAGGATTGGGTCGAAATGGAACTGATGAAAAGTCCGCGTAAGGAAGTCGCAAAGAAGTATATCGCTTATCGGGATCAGCGTAGCATTGCCCGTAAGGCCAAGACGCGAGAGATGTTTCTCGATATCATCAATGCCAAGTCCAACGACATCACTCGGGAAAATGCCAATATGAATGCCGATACTCCGGCCGGCATGATGATGAAATTCGCCAGCGAGACGACAAAACCTTTTGTCGATGATTATTTGTTGAGTGATGAAGTAAGAGACGCCATACGTCATGGATACATTCATATCCACGATAAAGATTACTATCCTACCAAGAGTCTGACTTGTGTACAGCACCCGCTCGACAAGATATTGAAAAAGGGGTTTTGTGCCGGACATGGGGAGGCGCGTCCTGCCAAACGCATAGAAACCGCGAGTATCTTGGGCTGTATCTCTATGGAGACGGCTCAAAACGAAATGCACGGAGGACAGGCCATTCCCGCATTTGATTTCTATCTTGCTCCTTATGTGCGATTGAGCTATATCGAGGAGATAAAGGTCATTGAAAAATTTATGGACGCAGATTATTCTCATCTTTATGAGGCACCTATCGATGATTATCTCTATAAGGAACTCGACGGACTGACAGGCGAAGAACGAATCAAGCAACAAGCGATCAATTGCACGGTACGCCGTGTACATCAATCGATGGAGGCGTTTATTCACAATATGAATGCCATACATTCCCGAGGGGGGAATCAGGTCGTTTTCAGTTCGATCAATTATGGAACGGATACTTCGGCCGAAGGACGTTGTATAATCCGTGAGATACTGATAAGCACTTATCAAGGAGTAGGGAACGGCTCTACGGCCATATTCCCCATACAGATATGGAAAAAGAAAAGAGGGGTAAGTTATCTGCCCACCGATCGTAATTACGATTTGTATCGGTATGCCTGCAAAGTAACCGCTCGTCGCTTTTTTCCGAATTTCGTCAATCTCGATGCACCTTTCAACCGGCACGAGTTGTGGCGGGAAGATGATCCCGAACGGTATAAATACGAGGTTGCCACAATGGGATGCCGTACCCGCGTTTTTGAAAATCGTTTCGGTGAAAAGACCTCTATCGGTCGGGGCAATCTCTCGTTTACCACCGTCAATCTGGTACGGCTTGCCATAGAGTGCATGTCGATAGAAAATCGGAACGACCGGATCAATGCCTTTTTTGCCAAACTCGATGAGATTCTTGAAATTACCGCTCGTCAGTTGGAAGACCGTTATAATTTCCAAAAAACGACGTTGGCCAAACAATTTCCTTTGTTGATGACGATGTTGTGGGTCGGTAGTGAAAACCTCAAACCCGATGAAACGATAGAGAGCGTTATCAATCAGGGAACATTGGGGATCGGCTTTATAGGATTGGCCGAGTGCCTCGTTGCCCTTACTGGTAAACATCACGGTGAAGATGCAGCTTCACAGGAATTGGGCTTGCGTATCATTACCTATATGAGAGATCGGGCCAATGAATTTTCCGAGCGGTATCATCACAATTTCAGTGTCTTGGCAACACCGGCCGAGGGTCTTTCCGGGAAATTTACGGCAAAAGACAAGAAAGAGTTCGGGATAATCAAAGGTATAACCGATCGGGAGTATTACACCAATTCCAATCATGTGCCGGTTTACTTCAAGTGTAGCCCCAAGCACAAAGCCGAAATCGAAGCACCCTACCATGAATTGACGAGGGGTGGGCATATTTTCTATGTCGAGATCGATGGTGATGCTACGCACAATCCCGAAGCCATAATGGATATTGTCGATTTGATGGACAAATACGATATCGGTTACGGGTCGGTCAATCACAATCGCAATCGTTGCATGGATTGCGGTTATGAAGATGCTCAGGAAGCCCTTGAAGTTTGTCCCAGTTGCGGCAGTACGCACATTGACCGTCTGCAACGCATTACAGGCTATTTGGTCGGGGCTACCGATCGTTGGAATCATGCCAAACTTGCAGAACTTCATGACCGGGTCGTGCATAAATAATCGGGAACCGGAACTTTCAGTCTTGGATATTGTAGAAGGTACGTCGGTCGATGGTGTCGGCTTGCGTACCTCCATTTACTTTGCCGGCTGTGAGAACGCTTGTAAGGGCTGCCATAATCCGCAGTCGTGGAATATGGCTAACGGTAAGAAATATTCTGTCGATACCCTTTATGACATCGTGCGCGGAGCAGATATGAATGTAACATTCTCGGGAGGAGACCCGATGTTGCAGGCCGGGGCGTTGTGCGCGTTGGCGAGACGTATCAAGGAAGAGTGTGGAAAGACGATATGGTGTTATACCGGGTATCTGTTCGAGAATCTGCTTACCCGTCCCGATACACGGGAGTTGCTTGCTTATATCGATGTTTTGGTCGACGGTCCTTTTATTTTAGCCGAAAGAGACTTATCTTTGCGTTTTCGGGGAAGTCGCAATCAACGTCTTATCGATGTCCGTCGGTCTATCTCCGGGAAACAGACTGTCGAATTTCAACTGTAAAATCTCTTTCGATGAAAAATATAGCCGTTTTCGCTTCTCATGGCGGTTCCAATCTGCAAGCCGTCATCGATGCGATATCCGAAGGTCGTCTTATTGCCCGTATAGGTGCGGTCATCAGTAACAACTCGACCTCATTTGCATTGGAACGGGCCCGTCGTGCCGGAATACCCGCTTATCATATCAGTACCAAGACCGAAAACAGTGAAGAGGCTGTTGCCGAAAAAATGTTGTCTGTCTTGGAGACGCACGATACCGATCTCATTTTGTTGTTGGGCTATATGCGTATGTTGCCGGTTTCGGTATTGAAACGGTATCATAACCGTATTTTCAATATACATCCGGCGTTGTTGCCTCGTTATGGCGGTAAAGGTATGTATGGTATTCACGTGCATGAGGCGGTGATTGCGGCCGGTGACAAGGAGTCGGGCGTAACGATACACCGTGTCGATGAGTCGTATGATCGGGGAGAGATTGTCGCTCAGTCGCGGGTTGTCGTTTTACCCGACGATACGCCCGATACATTGGCAGCTCGCGTGTTGGAACGGGAACATACGTTCTTGGTAGAGACTGTACAGCGTATTCTATCCGGAGGAATACCTGTGAGAGGTTGATTATTGAGTATAAAACCAATGCTCCCTGTCGAAAATTCCGACAGGGAGCATTGGTTTTATTTAGGAGCGGAACGGAGTAATGTGAAAAATCTACTACCAACAGTGCGGGATTTCTTTCTAACGTTTCCTCATGACAGAACGTGATGCTGTGGGGGAGAACCTCATGGAAAACTCTTTTTGCGAAAGTTTTTCCCTTGCTGTTTTGGAAAATAGTTGTTTGTCGTGTGATTTCCGGCAGTTATCGGGAAAGATATTTTTACAGAAGAAATAAACTTTTCCCGAGAGATTCAGTCTAAGAAAGAAAAACAGCGAAACGTATCATGAAAGAAAGAAAAAGAATAGTTTGGTTGATAGGGATATTTGTAGGGATTTTTTGTATCCGTAGTGCTGCTTTTGTTCCCGAAAAGTTGAATCGGGGGCTTGTCGCCGTGAAAACCGAAGGCGGCGTATTTGTGAGTTGGCGGCTTTTTTCTACCGATGACGATAGTACCAGTTTCGATCTTTACCGCGATGGAGTGAAGGTAAATTCACAACCTATCGTTTTGACGAACTATTTCGATGCCGGCGGAAGCGTGACTTCGGAGTATGTCGTAAAGACGCTTTGTCGGGGAAAGCAGGTCGAACATTCTACGGCGGTGTCGAGTTGGGAGCAGCCGTTTTTGCGCATACATCTCAATCGTCCGGCCGATGGAGTAACTCCGCCCTTCCGGGCTGTGAACCGAGGACGCATCGAGGAACGTCCCGAAGGGGAACATTACAGTTACGAACCGAACGATTGCAGCGTGGGCGATGTCGATGGTGATGGTGAATACGAAATCATTGTGAAATGGAATCCTACCAACGCCCGGGATAATTCGTTTCGAGGATATACCGGTGAAGTGTATCTCGATTGTTATAAGCTCGACGGCAGACAGTTGTGGCGTATCGGTTTGGGAAAGAATATTCGTGCAGGTGCACATTATACACAATTTATGGTGTATGATCTCGATGGAGACGGACGTTCCGAGGTAGCCTGCAAGACAGCCCCGGGTACGGTCGACGGTACGGGGAAATATGTACTTCTCGACGGAGATGACCCTCTTGCCGATTACCGTACGCCGGTAGGAGATGAAGTCGTTGGCACGATTATGGAAGGTCCCGAGTATCTCACCGTGTTTGATGGAGAAACAGGGGCGGAGGTAACAACGATTCCGTATGTTCCCGGGCGGGATGTTACGAACGATTGGGGAGATAGAAAAGCCAACCGAAGTGAACGTTATCTGGCGTGTGTAGCCTATCTCGATGGCGAGAAACCGAGTTTGGTAATGTGTCGCGGATATTATATGCAGGCTTATATCGCGGCTTTTGATTTCGACGGAAGAGAGTTGAAATTACGCTGGTTGCATCGTTCGGAAAAAAAAGGAGAGGGTCTTTACGGCGAAGGAGCACATAGCCTCGCGGTGGCCGACGTCGATCATGACGGTTGCGATGAGGTTATTTACGGATCTGCAGTGCTCGACCATGATGGAACGGTGTTGCATCGTACCGGTTTGGGACATGGAGATGCTTTGCATGTTTCAAATCTCATACCCGACAGGGAGGGGTTGGAGATATTCATGGTACATGAAGATATCGGCGGAGCTGATGTGCGTGATGCGGCGACGGGAGAAATTCTGTATCGTGAAGAAGACAACGAAGATACCGGACGAGGGATTGCCGCCGACATTGATCCCGGCCATCGAGGTTTTGAATTTTGTTCGAAAGCTTCACCGAGAATATATTCTACCGCTGGTTTCGAGTCTATCGCCCGGGGGCGTATTCCTTTGAATTTCCGCATTTACTGGGATGGAGATTTGTACGATGAACTCCTCGATGGTACCCGCGTCAGCAAATGGAACCCTCAAAGAAAACGATGTGAAGAAATGGTCGATTTTCGAGATTTACAACCGGTGTCTTCATGTAACGGTTCTAAGAAGACACCTTCGTTGAGTGCCGATATTTTGGGTGATTGGCGAGAGGAGGTTATCTTATGGGATCGGGAAACGGCATCGGATCTGGTTGTATTTACAACAACCCTGCCTACCGATTACCGCATACCTACGCTTATGCATGATCCCCTTTATCGAATGAGTATCGTTTGGCAGAATGTTGCCTATAATCAGCCGCCTCATCTCGGTTTTTATCTGCCCGATCGTTATAGTCGATAGTTCTGTGTCGTTGTTCCGATAGCATGATGTCGCGATCGGCGGGGGGATGGTTTGATTTTGTTGGAAGCAGGAAATGAAGGATTCTGTTTTATAAAATGTCAGAATGTCTGTTTTTGTCAGTATACCAGTTTGCAAGCTGTCAGTAAGATTTTTCGTGTCTAAAAAGACGTGATAATAGGGTGGAAATGCGTTAAGACTCGGGAATTTTTTCTATCTACATCTCTTACGGCATACTGTTTGTTCTCTTTTTTGCAGTATTGACTCCCGATGTAGGGGAGAAGTACGATGAATATGATTAAACCCTAACGATATGCCATATATTGATTATTACAAAATATTAGGCGTTGATAAAAATGCAAGTCAGGAAGATATAAAAAAAGCCTATCGAAAGTTGGCTTGCAAATATCATCCCGATTTGAATCCGAATGACTCTTCGGCAAAAGAGAAATTCCAGCAGTTGAATGAAGCCAATGAAGTATTGGGCGATCCCGAGAAACGGAAAAAATACGATACTTATGGTGAACACTGGAAACATGCCGATGAGTTTGAGGCTCAGCAGAAAGCCTATGGTGCACGAGGCGGTACGGCTCGGGAAGATGGCGGTTATTGGTATTCGACCGACGGTACACACTTTTCGGGTGGCTTCGGCGGAAATGAAAGCGGATTCTCAGACTTTTTCGAGGAACTTTTCGGAAAGCGGGGGGCTTCTGCCGGATTCGGACGCGGACAGTACCGGGGGCAGGATATTCAGGCCGAATTGCCGTTGACATTGCGGGAGGCGGCGGTTACGCATCAGCAAACTTTTACTGTCAACGGTGAGACGTTGCGGATTACCGTACCGGCAGGTGTGGAAAACGGACAGGTAATC
>HF999702.1:0-2685 GCA_000434215.1 Bacteroides sp. CAG:144 | reverse complement strand
CAATGGCGCTCCGGGCGGCGATCTCTATATAACGTTTATCGTACAAGATGATCCTGTATTTAAAAGGAAAGGTAATGACCTCTATACCGATTTGAATGTCGATTTGTACACGGCTGTTTTGGGGGGAGACGTTATTGTAAATACCCTTGACGGACAAGTGAAGATGAAGGTACAACCGGGAACTCAAAGCGAAAGTAAGGTGCGTTTGAAAGGAAAAGGTTTTCCCTTGTATAAAGAAGAAAGAAAAGCCGGAGACCTTATCGTTACTTATCATGTAACGATACCTACCCATCTTTCGGAAAAACAGAAAGAGCTTTTCGAGCAACTGCGGAAAGGTTGAAACATCTAAAACGAGTAGATTATGCTGAACGATTTCATTCTCATAAAGGATTATTGCGAAAGGTGCAATATAGAGCCGGATTTCATTCTCATGTTAGAAGAAGACGGATTGATAGATATTACGGTTGTAGGCGAGTCGAGATGTTTCCCGGTAGCTCAATTGCCCGAAATCGAACGTTATGTACATTTGTATTACGACCTCTCGATAAATAGGGAAGGTATTGGGGCGGTTAAGCATTTGCTTTCCCAAATCGATGATTTGCAAGAAGAAGTACGTCGATTGCAAAATGAACTTCGTTTCTATCGCTCTTTTGAAGAGGAATAGAATAAAGAAATTTTCTGTGTAGAGAGTCAAGATAGGTTTACAAAGAAAGAGGAGTTACACCCGATTCGGGTGCAACTCCTCTTTCGATAATATTAGCGGATATTTGTGATATTGAAAATCGTGTTGTATCGGAGATACGGTACATTGTACAATTATGTCCTGTCTGTTATGTCTTATTTATGAGAAAGAGAGTCAACGCGATACGAGCAGTCGGTGCAAAATCGATTGGTATTCGTTTTCAAAGTTGGGGGTAAATATGTCTTTATTGAGAGAAGCCTCGATTTCCCGGATAGACCAAAAACGTCCGCATTCGACTTCATCGTTGTCGGGAATAATATTTCCGTCGTAAATAGTGAAAAATGTATTTACCAATTCTTTTTCTATATCCGATTCGAAAATGTATTTGCAAATGAGTACCGGTTGGAAATCGGTGATACCCAGTTCTTCCCGCGCTTCCCTACGGAGGGCGTTTTCTACGCTTTCTCCATAGTCGATGTGGCCGCCTACGGCAGTATCCCATTTTCCGGGCTGTATATCTTTATGTAAAGCCCGTTTTTGCAAGTAAAGATCTCCTCGGGAATTGAACAGTTGCAGGTGGACTACGGGGTGCAATATTTTACTGCCATTATGACATTCTCTTCGGGAGGCTTTCCCCATGACACGGCCGTCGGTATCGACAACCGGAAAAATTTCATTCGGATTGGCCGGCATGATAAGTTCGTTTTTAGGATTGATGATAATTTGCGATGGCATTTCGTAGCTCTGCTTCGCTTGCGTCCGCAGGGCATATATCGAAATTCAGACGGAAATTGCAACCCGATCGCCATTCCGAACAACCGTAAGCACTTTTCCCTTTGAGTATAGACCCTTTTTTGCATAACGGACACAAAATAGGAGCATTGGCCGACGGCTCTTTTTTATTTTTACGGGCTGTCGTTTTTTTCTTTTCCTTATCGTTTTTCTCTTTTTTGTCTGATTTTTTCCCTTGCTGCATTTCTTCCGGTTTCGCCTCTACCGTGATTGTGCGGTAAGTGCTGTCGTTGCGGACATCATTTACAATTTGGGTAACCATTGTTTTCAGCTCGGAAAGGAAATCGGCCGCCTTGTATTCGCCTCGTTCGATGCGGCGTAACTTATTTTCCCATATACCTGTCAACTCGGCCGATTTCAGCAATTCTTCCCGAATCGTGTCTATGAGTTCGACGCCGGTAATCGTTGCAACAAGATTTTTCTTTTCTTTGCGTATGTAATTTCGTCTGATGAGTGTTTCTATAATGGCTGCACGGGTGGAAGGGCGGCCTATGCCGTTTTCTTTTAACGCATCGCGCAGACTTTCGTCTTCGACCAGTTTACCGGCTGTCTCCATCGTTCGCAGCAAAGTCGCCTCGGTATAAAGTTTAGGCGGTTGAGTCCATTTCTCGCTTAGAGTAGGGACATGGGGGCCGCTTTCACCTTTGGTAAATTGTGGTAGAACGCCGTTTTCGTTATCATCTTTTTCTGCCGCATCGCTTTCTTTTTCGAAGACCGTTCTCCAACCTGGGACCAAAATCTCTTTACCGGTAGCTTTGAATGCCACGTTGTTGACATCTCCCAATACGGTTGTGGTGGCAATTTTGCAATCGGGGAAAAATACGGCAATGAAACGACGGGCGATCAGGTCGTAAACTTTTTTCTCCATGTCGGTAAGATTGGACGGCTTTACCGGCGTGGGTATGATAGCATGGTGGTCGGTAATTTTGCTGTTGTCGAAAACCTTTTTCGATTTAGGCAGCTTTTGCAGATTGAGACTGCTTACAAAAGCTGTATACGTTGTTACCGATGATACGGCTTGTAAAATGGCTGGGCATTTGGGGTATATGTCGTCGCTCAGATAAGTCGTGTCTACACGAGGATAAGTTGTTGCTTTTTTTTCGTAAAGAGATTGTATGAGGCGTAATGTCTCATCGGCCGAGAATGCAAATTTTTTATTGCATTCGACTTGCAGCGAGGTGAGGTCGAAAAGACGCGGAGCAAACTCTTTC
>HF999701.1:11902-14074 GCA_000434215.1 Bacteroides sp. CAG:144 | reverse complement strand
CGGTCGTCAGAATGACAGGCATTGGCAAGGGATTCTTCACTTCGCTTACGTTATGTTCAGAATGACGGTTTTTAGTACTTACGATTGGAAAATGTCGGGTTATAAAAACGCCATGTTTGCAAACGTGGCGTTTTTATAAATTTTCCATGAGGAAATGCTAAAAGAGGATTCCGTCCCGATCGATTAGGATTGCGTCATCGAGCATGCGATCCCTTTTTCGAGGCCGCGCAGTTCGGCCAGTCCGCGCAGGCGTCCTAAACAGGAATAGCCTGGATTGGTTTTCTTTTTCAAGTCGTCTATCATCTGATGGCCGTGGTCGGGCCGCATAGGAATAGATACACCCCGACGTTGTTGCAGCAGTAGAAAATTTTTCATGACATTGTACATATCCACATCGCCTTCGAGGTGGTTGGCTTCGAAGAAGTTTCCTTCGGCATCGCGTTGGGTACTGCGCAGGTGTACGAAGTTGATACGATCACCCAGCCGTTCCATCATTCCGGCCAAATCATTGTCGGCGCGTACTCCGAAAGAGCCGGTGCAAAGGCATAGTCCGTTCGACGGGTTGGGGACGGCCTCGACGAGTTTTATAAAGTCGGCTTCGGTACTGAGTATGCGGGGTAATCCTAAGATAGGATAGGGTGGATCGTCGGGGTGAATGACGAGTTTTATCCCGGCTTCATCGGCAACGGGAGTGATTTCTCGCAAGAAGTAGATGAGGTGGGAGCGAAGTTTCTCGGCATCGATGTCGCGGTATCGGTCGAGTGCTTCTTGGAATTGCTGTAATGTAAAACTTTCTTCCGAACCCGGAAGTCCTGCTATCATGTTCCGCACGAGCTGATCTTTTTCCTCTTCCGACATTTGTTCATATCGTTTGTAAGCCAGCGTCTTTTCTTCGTCGGAATATTCGTTTTCGGCACCGGGACGTTTTAAGATATATAGGTCGAAGGCGACGAAGGCGGCCCGTTCGAAACGCAGTGCTTTCGATCCGTCGGGTAAAGTGTAGGCGAGGTCGGTACGAGTCCAGTCGAGTACCGGCATGAAGTTGTATGTAACGGTGTAGATACCGCAATGTGCCAGATTGTGGAGACTCTCTTTATAATTTTCGATGTATTTCTGGAAATCACCCGTTTGGGTTTTGATATGTTCGTGTACGGGGACGCTTTCGACTACCGACCATTTCAGTCCGGCAGCCTCGATGAGATTTTTACGTTTTTCGATCTCCTCGATGCTCCATACTTCTCCGTTGGGAATTTGATGCAAGGCGGTTACGATGCCGGTTGCTCCGGCTTGGCGTATGTCTTGCAGGCTGACGGGATCATTCGGCCCGTACCATCTCCATGTTTGTTCGCAAAGTATCATGACAGGCAAGTTTTTGTTATAGGCAGAAAGAATCGAATCCACCGTCCACAACGGCTACGGCGCCCGAGACGAAACGGGAAGCGTCGCTGATAAGGTAATGTATCGTACCGCACAGCTCATCGGGAGTTCCGAAACGCCCGAAGGGAGTATGGGCAACGATGGCTTTTCCCCGGGCGGTCAGGGAACCGTCGGGGTTGGTAAGCAATGTACGGTTCTGTTCGGTGAGGAAAAATCCCGGAGCGATGGCGTTTACGCGAATGCCGTCTCCGAATTTGGTCGCCATCTCTACCGCCATGTATTTGGTAAATTGTTGTACGGCGGCTTTGGCCGAAGTATAACCTACTACCCGGGTAAGGGGGCGCAATGCCGATTCGGAACTGAAATTGACAATAACCCCTTTTTTACGGGTGGCCATATCTTCGGCGAATACTTGAGTGGGTAACACCGTTCCCAGCAGATTGAGATCGACGACTTTTTTGAAATCTTCGGTCGACATGTCGAAAAACGTTTTGTCGGTAGGAATCGTTGCGCCCGGCATATTGCCGCCGGCGGCATTGATAAGTACGTCGATGCGGCCGTATTGTTTTAGAACCGTGTCCCGGCAACGTTCGAGAGAGGGACGGTCGAGTACGTCGCATGGCAGGAAAAGAGCCGTGCCTCCGGCTTCGGTTATATCTTTTACCAAAGAGTTCCCATGTTCGTGGTTACGCCCCATGATGATCATGATGGCACCTTCGTGTGCCAAGTATCGGGATATGCAACTTCCCAAAATGCCGGTTGCACCGGTCATGACAACCGTTTTACCGGAAATGT
>HF999701.1:0-11848 GCA_000434215.1 Bacteroides sp. CAG:144 | reverse complement strand
GACGTGTAATATGTTTAACAATCAAGTTCACAAATATAGCGAAAGGCGAGTGCAGGGGCAAATGAAAACGAAGTTTTCGAATTTGACGACGCCAAGCCGTATTCTATATTCTACAAATATAGTGAATGCCGGGAGGTAAATGAAACAAATTCGTTTGTTTTTAACCCGAGGCAAGCCTTATGTTGACGGCGTCAAATATAAAAAACATTCGAGGCAAGATTGTTTTATTCATTCTTAAATAATTTGGGTATACTTCGAAAAATATCTAATTTCGGGGCGTTAAAAATGAAGGTAGGAAAGAGATGAAACGATTGGTTATTTTCGATTTGGACGGGACATTGTTGAATACCATAGGTGATTTGGCCGAAGCGACCAATTACGCACTGGAACAATGTGGTTACCCGCAACATGCGGTCGAAGAATATAATATGTTTGTAGGGAACGGAATCGCAAAACTTTTTGAACGGGCTTTGCCCGAGAATGCACGTTCGGCAGAGCATATTGCCCGCATGCGTTCATTTTTCGTACCGTATTACGACAGCCACAATGTATGTCGCACGCGGCCTTATGAAGGTATGCCCGAACTCCTTGCCGAATTGCAGCGGCGGGGAGCGCTGTTGGCTGTTGCGTCGAATAAATACCAGCAAGCGACAGAAAAATTGGTCGCACATTTTTTCCCGAAGATAAAATTTATTTCCGTACTCGGTCAGCGGGAAGGGATACCGGTAAAGCCCGATCCTACAATCGTATACGATATTTTGGCGAAGGCGCCGGTCGAAGCTGACGAGGTGTTGTATGTCGGCGATTCGGGTGTCGATATGCAGACGGCCGCTGCGGCACGGGTTCTTTCGGTGGGTGTGGCATGGGGTTTCCGTTCGCGGGAAGAACTCGAATGTGCAGGAGCCGGTTATTTGGTCGATTCGCCGTATGAGATATTGGATATTTACGAACGAGGATAAATATTGTCAAAAAAAGCGGCACCCGTTTCTCACGAAAAGGAGGCCGCATAACCAAAATATATAGAATAGTTCGATGAAAAAGGCATATTTAAAATTTAACCGAAATCACGAAACCTTTTTCTGTCGTAAAAATAGTATCTTATCCGATACGACTCCAATAAATTCGATAAATCAGCTTATTTTACCGACAAAACGGTGATATATGTTTTTTGCTTCGGGCATTTTCGCTTTGAACAAAAATAGCTTCCATATCGTTTTCAAAAAAAAGAAACCGATATGGAAGAAAGAGAATTTGTGCGTTGTGTGGCATCTTTGTTTTATTGTACTTCGCCCTGTAACTTGTCGGGAGAAACACGTTACAAGAGTCTTCGTGAATGGAATATGATATTGGCGGTAACGCTCTCGTCGGTTATTCGGGAACGGTACGGGGTACAACTCGATGCAACCGATTTCGGAGAGGCCGAAACGATTTCAGATCTTTATCGGTGTGTATTGTCGAAAAAGCGGCAAATGCTTGTTCCTGCATTTGTCATTTAAATGATAAGTTTATGAATGGACTCTCTTATTTTTCCCCGAATTATCCTGTTCACATAACCCCTTTGGTATCGGTCGTGTTGATAGCCCGTCGGGTGTATGATTGCGAGAAGTGTCTCGATACGTTGATGAAACAAAGTACGACGTTCGAGACCGAAGTGATAGTTGTCGACCGTTCGTCGACCGACGAAATAGAACGATTATGCCGTCGTCATACAAGTTTTTATCCGCATCGTCTCCGCTATCGTCGTAATCCCGAGCGATACATCGCATTCGGTAGTCCCGGAGCCGAGGTACGCAGCCGTTATGTCATCGTGTGTCGGGATTATGAGCGGTGGAACGACTCTGGTAAATTACAACGTCAGGGAGAGTATTTGCGGGAGCACCCGTCGTGTGCGTTGTGTTTTCATAATGTCGAAGGAGATGTTTCTTTACAGCATTATGAGGAGCGGGGATATGAAATGGGTGATCTCGATTTTTTATATTTACTTCGGCATTATTCTCCGCTTTTCCGTTTGGAGGGTACTCCGGGCGAGTATTCTTTTCTTTTATACGAGCGGAGAGGAGAGCTTTTTGTGCATCGGCAGATCCGTGGAAAGATGCAATGCCTTTCCGGTCTGATGTCCCGGGTCTATCCTGTTTCCGCTATGGTTGTGCCGATGCAGAGATGAGGCCTTTTTGTGGGAAAAATAAATTTTTTGAATGAAAGTCGTTGAAAACGTATTGTCGGAAAAACGTCGCATCATATCGATGCGACGTTTTTTTATCGAAAATGCGGGGCGGTCGCGTTGCTTTTCGTATCTTTGTCGAGTACGAAGAACAAACCTAAACGCACATGAATATGAGAATATCGAAAATTTTTCTTGCCGCGCTTCTGACATTCGGTTCTGCGGCGGGGTGGGCTCAGAACAAAGGCGGCATCGATCCTAAAATGCTTGGTGAGTTGCGCGATAGTTACAAGAATACGGCCGAAGACAAGGCTTTGCGTAATGCTTTGGCCGGAACCGACATTCAGAAACTGGCCTCTAACGCCGATGTAAGTGCCGAGGTCGACGGTTATTTTTCGCATCGGGTTCCGACCAAAGGAATTACCGATCAGGAGTCGTCGGGTCGTTGCTGGCTTTTTTCGGGCTTGAACGTGTTGCGGGCTAAAATGATGGCCGAGCACCATTTGCCCGAGTGTGAGTTTTCACAAGCATATTGCTTTTTCTATGACCAGTTGGAGAAAGCCAATCTTTTTTTGCAGGGAGTAATCGATACCCGCAGCCTTCCTATGGACGACCAGACAGTTGCTTGGCTGTTTAAAAACCCGTTGAGTGATGGCGGACAGTTCACCGGAGTTTCCGATATTATCGGCAAGTACGGTTTGGTACCCCGTGAGGTGATGAATGAGACGTATAGTACCAACAATACTGCCCGCATTGCATTTTTGATAAAGCTGAAATTGCGGGAGTACGGCCTTCGTTTGAGGGAATTGCCGGCTAAGGCGAAACCTGCCGAAATCGATAAAATGAAGACCGAAATGCTTTCGACGATATATCGTATGTTGGCATTGGCTTTCGGTGAACCTCCGACGGAGTTTACTTGGACTCGTAAAGATAGGAAAGGAAATCCCATAGAGACGAAAACCTATACGCCCAAATCGTTTTATGACGAGTTTATCGGCGATGACCTTACCGGCGGTTATGTCATGGTTATGAATGATCCTTCGCGGCCGTATTATAAATTGTATGAGATAGATTACGACCGCCATATGTACGACGGATATAACTGGACTTACATCAATCTTCCCGTCGAGGATATAAAACCATTGGCCATAGCCTCTATCAAGGACAGTACGGCTATGTATTTCTCGTGTGATGTGGCAAAATTTCTCGATTCGAAAAAAGGTACACTCGATCTACGTAACTATGATTATGAGTCGTTGATGGGGACGACATTCGGTATGGATAAAAAACAGCGTATACAGACATTTGCCAGCGGTTCGTCCCATGCGATGACTTTGGTCGGGGTCGATCTCGACGAGAAAGGAATACCCAAGAAATGGCTTATAGAGAACAGTTGGGGGGCGACCTCGGGTTACAAAGGTTTTTTGATTATGACCGATGATTGGTTCGATGAGTATATGTTCCGTCTTGTGGTAGAGAAAAAATACGTTCCTCAGAATATCTTGGATATACTCAGACAAAAGCCGACGTTGTTACCGGCATGGGATCCGATGTTTGCTGAGGATAAATAATGAAAAACAGGAAAATATGGAATTTATAGAACAGTCGATTCCGGGCGTATTTGTTATCGAACCGAAAAAATTCGGAGATGCCCGGGGATATTTTATGGAGACTTATCGTCAGGATCTTTTCGAGCAACATGTGGGTAAAGTCGATTTCGTGCAGGATAACGAGTCGCGTTCTTCCTACGGCGTTTTACGGGGACTGCATTTTCAAAAAGGCGAATTCTCCCAAGCAAAACTGGTAAGAGTTCTCGAGGGACGTGTACTCGATGTAGCCGTCGATTTGCGAAAATCTTCTCCTACATTCGGAAAATACGTCGCCGTGGAATTGTCGGCCGAGAATGCACGTCAGCTTTTTATCCCGAGGGGATTTGCTCATGGATTCCTTGTTTTGAGCGATACGGCGACATTTGTTTACAAGGTCGACAATGTGTATGCTCCTCAATCCGAGGCATCGCTTATTTTCAACGATGAGCAAGTGGGTATCGAATGGCCGATACCTGAGGAACAGATGCTGCTTTCTCCCAAAGATAGAGCCGGGAAACCGCTTTCCGAAGTCTATTGTTTCGATTGAGGAATAGGTAAAGAGATCCGGTATAAAATAATATGGAGAAAAAAGAAAAGATAAGGTCTAAAAACATCGGACAAGTTTTCACACCGCAATATCTGGTAGAAGAAATGTTGGACTATGCCGGGTACAAAAATACCGCGATCATAGAAAAACATATCATCGACAACAGTTGCGGAGACGGAGCGTTCCTACAAGTCGCCGTAAAAAGATATTGCGAAGAAGCACTCCGTGCCGGAAAAAACAGCCGAGAAATAAAAACACACCTTGAGTGCTACATACACGGTATCGACACCGACAAAGAAGCCTACGAAAACTGTAAGGCCAACTTAGAAAAAGTCGTAAACCGATACAAAATAAAAAACGTAGCATGGGACATACATAACCAAGACGCTTTGGCGGTAAAAACCTACGACGGAAAAATAGATTACGTCGTAGGAAACCCGCCCTACGTCCGTGTCCATAATCTCCAAGAAACCTACGACGAAGTAAAACAATACAGATTCGCCAACGGAGGCATGACCGATTTGTACCTTGCTTTCTTCGAGCTTGGGTTCAATATGCTCAACCCGTCAGGCAAACTATGCTACATAACACCCTCCTCATGGCTCAGCAGCGTAGCCGCCCGTAATATGCGCAACCATGTTATGGAGAAAAGAAACATAATCTCCCTCGTCGATTTAGGGCACTACCAGCCTTTCCCCCACGTAACAGCCTACACGATAATCTCCCTATTCTCCAACGACAAGCAATCAGACCGATTCGATTACTACACTTTCAATAGCGAAACGCGACAAAGAAACCATGTAGCTAACCTATCACTCCAAGACAGCTGTATCGACGGAATCCTTTACCTCTCCGACAAAGAACACCTCGACACATTGCGGAGCATAAAAACAAGTACTCCCCCCAGACTCGTAACCGTCAAAAACGGATTCGCGACACTGGCCGACAACATATTCATCGGAGAAGATGTACCCGAATCAACCATAACCATAAAAGCCCTAAAAGCCTCTACGGGAAAAAAGTACAAATGCTTGTTCCCTTACGACGAAAAAGGCAAACCCCTACCACCCGACAAAATCTTCTCTGAAAAACAAGTCGCCGATTACCTGCAAGCACACAAAGACGAACTCCTAAAAGGTCGAAAAGAACACCCTGCATGGTATCAATTTGGACGCACACAAGCCCTGCAAGACGTGTACAAGGATAAACTCTCTATAAACACCTTGTTGAGGACAGAAAAAGACTTGAAAATAGAATACGTCTCCAAAGGAGAAGGCATATACAGCGGGCTATATGCCATAACCCACGACGGCATACCCCTCGAAGACATCAAGCAAATCCTCGAAACACCCCAATTTGCCGACTACATAAAACTCCTAAAAAAATACAAAAGCGGCGGATATTACACCTACAACACCAAAGACGTAGAACAATACATAAATTGGTATATAAGCTACAAATCAGACAATAAATATGCTAACAAATCAACTTTTCTTGGGCAGTATTTTGAATTCGTTTAAATCTTTTATACAGATCGGGACATCTCGTAGTACGGCTAAACTCAAGCCTCTTCATGGTGCGATTGCTGAAGATTTAGCTCAACGTTTAGGCGATGCTTATATCATAAAATCGCAAGGTTATGGCGATGATAGTGAAGCTGTCATAAGAGGTCGTTATATAAATAAAAAGGTTGATATTACTGTTGTTGAAAAGGAGTCTGCCAGACCCGTTGCGGGTGTGGCCGTAAAATTTGTTATGCAAAATTATTCTCAAAATTCAAATAATTATTTTGAGAATATGTTGGGTGAAACAGCAAATATAAGGGCTTCAAAATGCCCTTATTTTCAAATATTTATAATTCTTGAAAAGTTACCTTATTATAAAAATAATGGTGAGTTGTCGAAATGGGAAGAATTTACAGACCATAATATTATCAAGTATTGTACAATGTCGAATGACGACATTGATGTATTTCTGCATACGCCGAATAAGACGTTGATTTATGTGGTACAAGTATTGCCGGAAGTTGATGAGCAACAAATTGATAGTAAAGAAAAGTACTTTGAGTATTATAAGTTGAACGAACCTTTTATGAAGTTAACGATGCATCAATATCCGCAAATTAAAGATGGTGGAGCTGTCATAATTAATGATTATGAGAAATTTATCGATAAAGTGTTTTATACAATAAAGTCCCGTTAACATCTTACGAAGATGTAGTAAAAAAGAAAGGCTGCCAACAAAGCAGCCTTTCTTTTTATATAGTAATTTTATCATTGAAGCGATTTGATTATGTCTTCTGTGATTTGTTTGTCGGTAAGTCGGTTGGCGAGGAGCAGCTCCGAAGCATTGTATCTGTCGACAAATTCTTTTTTCAATCCGTAATTGAGTACGCGCATATCGCTGTTGCCGTAGTAGCGGGCTATCTTTTCGCCGAAACCGCCGTCGAGGATTCCGTCTTCGAGAGTAATCACGGCGCGGTGCGTCGTTTTCAATTTGTCGAGTAGGTCGTTGTCGAGACCGGTGATATAGCGAGGATTGATGAGGGTAGGTGTAATGCCGGCCACCATTTGTAGTCGGTGAGCTACATTTTCACCCAATGCGTAGAAAGAGCCTAAGGCGATGATGGCTACCGTATCGCCTTGTTGCGTTACTTTATATCGGTCGAGCGTACCGTAATCGGTCTCGACGGGAACACTGCTGCTTATAACACCATTACCCGGAACGCGTATGGCAACGGGGTGTGCTGTTTGTTGCATGGCCCATTGCAGCATGGCGAAATATTCCTCTTTACAAGTCGGGGCTAAGTAGACCATGTTCGGAACATTACTGATGAGGGGAATATCGAATATGCCGAGATGTGTTACGTCGTTCATACCCCATACCGAGGCGGCGAATACGCAGATGACCGCCGGGTTGTTGTTGATACAGAGGTCTTGGGAAAGTTGGTCGTAAGTGCGTTGAATAAATGTGCTGTACACGCCGTATACGGGACGTCCGCCCCCGGCCGCGATACCCGATGCGAGAGCTACGGCGTGTTCTTCGGCGATACCTACATCGACGAATTGTCGTCCGGCTTTCTTCCTGCGTTCGGGTGAAAATCCAAATACGGCAGGAGTTCCCGATGTGATGGCGATGACTTTCGGGTCTTTGTTCATTTGATCGATCAGAAATTCTCCGGTCAGTTCGCCATAGTCTTCTTCATTATCGACAACTTTCGGTGCGCCTGTCATAAGGTCGAACGGCATACTCCAATGAAAGCGTTCCTTGTCTCTTTCTGCCGGTGCAAAACCTTTCCCTTTTTGAGTATGTATATGGACGACGATCGGGTGTGTTGAGTCTTTAACCTGCTTGAATGCCGTGATGAGAGTCGGCAGGTCGTTCCCTTTTTCGACATAGATGTAGTCGAGTCCCAGTGCTCGGAAATAGTTGCAGGCAGCTTGTCCGCCGCTTTCGCGCAGTAATTGCAGGTTTTGGTAGAGGCCGCCGTGATTCTCGGCGATAGACATCTCGTTGTCGTTCACTACGATAATCATGTTTGTTCCTGCTTCGGCTGTGTTGCTTAATCCCTCGAAAGCCTCACCACCGCTCAGAGAACCGTCGCCTATAACGGCAATGACGTTGTTTTGCCTGCCTTCCAAGTCCCTGGCTTTTGCCAGTCCGCAGGCCAGACTTACTGATGTCGAGGTATGACCCACGGTGAAAAAGTCGTGTTCGCTTTCTTTGTGATTGGTATATCCCGAGACGACGTCGTAATCGTCGGGATTGAGAAAAGCCTCGGCTCGGCCGGTGAGAATTTTGTGTACATAACTTTGATGCGATACGTCATACACGATTTTATCATGGGGCGAGTCGAATACATAGTGCAGGGCAATGGTTGCTTCTACCATACCGAGGTTGGGGCCTACGTGCCCGCCGTGTACGCTTAGTTTCGCCAGCAGGGCTTGGCGTATTTCGTCGGCAAGGACACACAGTTGGTCGGTCGTAAGGCGTTTTACGTCTTGGGGAGATTTGATGTTGTTGATGTACATATTCGAGTGTGGTTTGGTGAAACATTTTTATGTTGCAAAAATAAGAATAGAAAGGATTTGCAGAAATATATTTATTACAGATAAAACAACCCGAATTACAGATATTCTCTTGCAAGAGACATAATATCCTTATATAAAATGTCTTGGACGATGCGGATCAATAAAAACGGATTATTTGAGAAAATGATAGGTGTAATATATATGCGGTATTGTTATTTGTACTAATTTTGTTTTGATTAGTCAAATTCTATTTTACCATGAAAACATTTCTACTTCATCGAAATTTTTTGACGATAAATGTCATTGCGATTATTTTCTTCTTGACGGGTGTTTCCGTCAAAGCCCAAATCACCTACGATACGATTCGTTGGTGGAACTTGGCCCAATATGAGGCTACTACAATTTCCAATCTGGCTGCCGATACCGAGCATTGGAAACCGATGTCCAAAAATGGCTCTATACAAAGGTATGCCAATAATGTCGTAACCGACGGGTTCCCGTTGAAAGCCAATGGTGTTGTTATAGCCGAGACCGAGGGTCTTATCGTAGGAAGCGGCATACAGCCGGGCAATTTGCTGTTGAGATACAATATGGGTAGTAGCCAGAATGGCATGCAAATGCAAAATGTGGCACCGGTCGGTATATCTGGGCTGAAAGCCGGACAGAAAGTCGTCGTAACGATGAAGTCGTCATCTACTGCGGCTCAGGGTATTGCTTCGGTAACAAATCTCAAAGGTGAATGCGGATATGATACATATCCCACGACCTATTTCAAGACATATACATTCGAGGTTGTATCCGATGGTGATGTCAGTTGGACCAACAGTGGCGGAATCGTGGTGCAAAGCGTCGGAGTTCTCCATGAAAATGCCGATACGAGAGAACAGACGGCGACACCGGAGGTCTCAGTCGAGGGACGGCGTATCGTCATGACTTGCGCGACTCCCGGTGCCACAATATGGTATTCGCTGGTAGATCGGGGAGAAGTGTGGGATTATGCCATGCCATACAGTGAACCGTTTGATCTGACCCGGACTTGCCGGATAAGAGCTGTCGCCATAAAAGAGGGCATGCGCACTTCCGAAGTTGCCGAGCGTACGGTAGAAATACCGCTTGTTATGCCGTTTGCCGGTCGTCCGTGGATTCTCGACCCGGAGTCCCTTGATAGGGGAGCTGTTGCCACTTATACGGGTAGCGGCAGTAATTATTTGGTTAATTGGCGCTGGCTCATCGATGACCCGGAAGATATATGTTTTAATGTTTATCGCGACGGAGTGAAACTCAATGATTCTCCGCTTTTCGACAAGACCAATTTTTTAGATACCGAAGGTTCTTCCGGAAGTGTATATACGGTGGAGGCTCTCTCGGGAGGAGAGTCGGTAGAGATGGCTGCGGTTACGGTGCTGCCCAAAGGTTATCTCGATATTCCGTTGGATCGTCCCGCAGGAGGAACTACCGAGAGTGGATCGTTTTATTATGTTCCCGGCGATTGCATGGTGGCCGATGTCGATGGGGATAAAACGTATGAAGTGATTATGAAATGGGATCCGTCTAACCGTAAAGATAATTCGGAGTCGGGTTATACCGGGAATGTTCTTATCGATGCGTATCGTATGGACGGTACGAAATTGTGGCGTATTGATTTGGGTAAGAATATCCGGGCGGGTGCTCACTACACTCAATTGATGGTTTATGATTTGGATGGCGATGGGAAAGCCGAGGTAGCTTGTAAAACAGCTCCCGGGACGGTCGACGGTTTGGGTAATTATGTTTTGATGGGGCAAGATGACCCGCAAGCAGATTATCGTACTGTGATTGGTGGTAAGAGCGGAGTTGTAGTCAGCGGTCCCGAATATTTGACTGTATTTAGCGGATTGACGGGTGAAGAATTGGTGACGACAGCCTATCGTCCGTCCAGAGATACCATATCTAATTGGGGCGATAATTATGGAAATCGGAGTGAACGTTATTTGGCGTGTGTGGCTTATCTCGACGGTGAACGACCCAGTTTGGTGATGGCGAGAGGATACTATACGGCGGCGTTTGTATGGGCGGTCGATTTTGATGGAACGTCGCTTCATACCAAATGGCTCCATAGCTCTGTTTCAGGCGGAATCGGAGCTTACGGAGAAGGAGCACACAGTATTGCTACGGCCGATGTCGACGGTGATGGTCGCGATGAGATTATCTTTGGTGCATGTGCGCTCGATGACGACGGAACGATAATCTATCGTACTGGACTCGGCCATGGCGATGCATTGCATGTGGGCGACTTTGATCCCGATCGCAATGGTTTGGAAGTGATGATGGTACATGAGGAGACATCGGCCAAGTACGGGGTCGAGATGCATGATGCGCTGACCGGAGAAATCATTTCGGGAAAATTTACCGGTACCGATGTGGGGCGCGGCCTTTGTGCCGATGTTGATGCCGATTCGCGCGGTTGTGAGTATTGGAGTACCGCCGGCAACGAAGTGTACGGTTGCGATGGTAGTGTGATTTCGACCAAACGGCCCACTGTCAATTTCCGCACTTATTGGGACGGAGACTTACAGGAGGAGATGACTGAGACCGGTGTTATAACGAAATGGCGCGGTCGCACACAGAGCGCAGCGACATTGGTGGATATGCCTTTCCGGTACGGGGCGGGGACGAATGTCATCAAATATACACCTTGCCTGCAAGCTGATATTTTTGGTGACTGGCGCGAAGAACAGATATATTACGATGAGGAAACGATGAGTCATTTGTGGATTTTTTCCACTCCGTACAGCAGCGACTATCGTGTCCCGACGCTGATGCATGACCACCATTATCGTATGGCGACCGTATGGCAGACAACGGCCTATAACCAACCTCCGCATTTGAGCTATTATTTGCCCGATTATGTCGAGGCATTGGTAAGTGGAATGCCCGATGTTTCAACAGGTGGGCAGTCTGTCTATCGGCAGATTTCACAAGTCAATTATTATAATTTGCTCGGTCAACAGATCGATAGACCCGAGAGAGGTGTTTATATCGAAGAGATTTTGTATTCCGACGGTAGTGTAAGTCGAATGAAAAAAATCGATTAGGAGGGGTACACCGATAAGGATAGGAATATCGGTGGTTTTGAGATACGATTGAGAATCAGAGGACGATGTTTCTCTGATTCTTTTTTGCAATGTTACCATTCCGAGTGGAACTCGGCGCAGTAAAGAATTTCTTACCAAGTACTTGTCATTTTGACGAACATAGGGAGGAAGAATCTCCCTCAAAGCGAGCGTTATTGTATGAGGTCTCTCACTTACGTTCGAGATGACAGGATTCCTCGCATTTGCTTGGAATGACATAGGACTGCGGCTTTCAAAATTTCTGTTATTCAGAACGGAGTGCAGTGAAGTGAAGAATCTGAAATATATATATGGCGGAATGACAAGCTGGGAGCATTCCATGCGGACCGGGGACGCCTTTACATCGTAGAATGCTACACCCGACAGATGAAGAAAGTCGTTTGTAGGTATGGGGCAAGTTATATAAA
>HF999700.1:2759-11324 GCA_000434215.1 Bacteroides sp. CAG:144 | reverse complement strand
CAATGTCTTTTGTGCGGCGGCCGCTTCACCGGCGACCGAACGGACAGCCTCTTTATCGAGAGCTTTTTCGTAAGAGAATTTAATCGTTTCCATAATATTTAGTTAACTCACGTAATTTCTTGTTTTCAAAAATAACTATTTCCGCAGAAAACGGCAAACAATGCGCCTATATTTTTCAATGAATATGACAGAAAACAAAAAAACAAACGGTTTCGCCCCCTGCTTTCTGAAAAAATCGTACCTTTATCGGCCGAAAGGGTAAATCATACCCATATATACGCAGCCATCATGAAAAAATTGTATTTCTGCCTGTTGACCCTTATCTTTTGCGTCCCTGCCGTCGCAGAGAAGAGCGACAGCCTGCGTATCTCACTGCTCACCGCCGCGCCGGGCGGGCAAGCGTATGAACTCTTCGGACACACAGGCATACGGGTGCGCGACCGGCACAACGACATCGTTTTCCATTACGGCGTATTCGACTTCAATGCCCCGCATTTCTTCTACCGTTTCACCAAAGGGGAGACCGATTACAGTATCGGGGCTGCCGCATACCGGGACTTCATATACAGTTATGTACTGCGCGGCAGCACGGTCTACGAGCAGGAACTCTCGCTCACGACAGCCGAGGCCGGCCGACTGCTCGATGCCCTGCTCGTGAACATGGAACCCGACCGACGCATCTACCGGTACAATTTTCTCTTCGACAACTGCGCCACCCGCCCCCGGGACAAAATAGAACAATGCCTGTCGGGACGGATCGTATATGACGAAAGCAACGCGTCAACCGCAACGTTCAGGGAACTGATACACCGCCACACACGCAATCACCCCTGGCTCACATTCGGCATAGACTTGGCATTGGGTGCACCGCTCGATCGTACCGCCACATTCGAGGAACAAATGTTCCTGCCCTCGATACTGATGGAGAACGCAGGAAAGGCCAGCATCGTCGATGATACCGGCGTCATGCGACCGCTAACCGGGGAAACGCACACCTACGAAGGCGTATCGGGCATATCGGGAGAAAACTCCCCCACGCTATTCACCCCTCTCGTCGTATTCACCTTGCTCTTTGCACTCGTCGCCGTCTTCTCGATATGGGAATACCGCCGGGGTCGCCATATACGAGCGCCCGACTATGTGATTTTCGGGCTGTACGGACTCTTCGGCTGTGTCTTGTTTTTCCTTATTTTCATCTCGATACACCCGGCCACATCGCCCAACTACTCGGCTCTGTGGTGCCACCCGTTCTTATGGGCCATCGCTTTGTGCGAAGCATTCGCCCCCGGCAAACGCATTACGACAAGGCTCATGTCGGTATTGCTGCTCGTCTCTGCCGGAACGATCATCGCCATGCCTTTCCTGCCGCAAGTCTTCAATCCGGCATTCATTCCGTTGGCACTCATACCGGCTGTGCGCAGTATCACATGGCTCTGGATAGAACGGAAGAACGGACGATTGTAGTCGCCGGAAAGCGACATCGAAAACCCCGGGAACGAAGAAACGGCCGCCTCCCCGTCATTTAATGCTATTTTACACGAGAAAAAGCCCGAAATTCAAGCATTTTATCTATCTTTGCAATGTATTGTACCCGATTGCCTCCGGCAATAGCATGGGTATACTTATTTCATAAAAAAATATAACCGAAATATTACTATGGGTTTTAATGACATTCTGAAAAAACTATTCGGGAACAAATCGCAACGCGACTTGCGCGAAATACAGCCGTATGTCGACCGGATTCTGGCCGAATATGCAAAAATCGAATCTTTGGACAACGACGAACTGCGTCGCCGAGTTACCGACATACGGGAACAGATACAAGAAAGCGTTGCCCCGGAAAAAGCACGTATCGCCGAAATCAAGGACAACATAGAAAGCGTCGAGTACGACGAACGCGAAAATATGTGGGAAGAGGTCGACAAAATCGAGAAAACCATTCTCGACAAATATGAGAAAGCTCTCGACGATGCCCTGCCACAAGTCTTCGCTCTCGTAAAAGCGACAGCCAAACGTTTTGCCGAAAATGAAAAAATAGAGGTTACGGCCACCCAATTCGACCGCGACCTTGCCGCCAAAGGACACGACTTCGTGCATATCGAAGGCGACAAAGCCATATACCAAAATCACTGGATGGCAGGCGGAAACGAAATAACGTGGAATATGGTGCACTATGACGTACAGCTGTTCGGCGGCGTGGTACTGCACAAAGGCAAAATCGCAGAAATGGCTACCGGTGAAGGAAAAACGCTCGTTGCCACGCTGCCCGTATTCCTCAACGCCCTCACCGGAAACGGCGTACACGTCGTAACGGTGAACGACTACCTCGCCAAACGAGACTCGGAATGGATGGGCCCGCTGTATATGTTCCACGGGCTGTCGGTCGACTGCATCGACAAGCACCAGCCCAACTCGGAAGACCGGCGGCGCGCTTACAATGCCGATATCACATTCGGTACAAATAACGAATTCGGTTTCGACTATCTGCGCGACAACATGTCCGTTACCCCGCAAGACCTCGTGCAACGCATGCACAACTACGCCATCGTCGACGAGGTCGACTCGGTATTGATCGACGACGCCCGTACACCTTTGATTATCTCAGGTCCCGTACCCAAAGGAGAAGTACAACTTTTTGAAGAATTGCAACCCAAAGTAGAGTCGCTGTATAAAGCACAGAAAGCCCTCGCTACCAAACTGCTTGCCGATGCCAAGATAAAAATAGCCTCGGACGACAAAGAAGTTCGCAAAGAAGGCGCCCTGTTGCTGTTCCGCACATTCAAGGGATTGCCCAAAAATTCGGCCCTCATCAAATACCTCAGCGAGCCGGGCATCAAATCTCTCATGCTCGAAACAGAAGAGTATTACATGCAGGAAAACAACCGTAACATGCCCATCGTTACCGACCCGCTCTACTTCGTCATCGACGAGAAAAACAACGGGGTAGACCTTACCGACAAAGGTCTCGACATGATTACGGGCGATAGCGACGACCCGCAATTTTTTGTCCTTCCCGACATCGGCGCCCAGCTGGCCGAGCTCGACAACATGGGTCTCTCCGACGTCGAAAAACAAGAACGCAAAGACCAGATCACCCAGGAATACGCCATCAAAGCCGAGCGAGTACACACCATACACCAGTTGCTCAAAGCTTACGCCCTCTTCGAGAAAGACGACGAATATGTGGTCATCGACAACAAAGTGAAAATCGTCGACGAACAGACGGGTCGTATCATGGAGGGTCGCCGTTACTCCGACGGCCTGCATCAAGCCATCGAGGCCAAAGAGCACGTAAAAGTCGAAGCCGCCACCCAGACTTTCGCCACCATTACATTGCAGAACTACTTCCGTATGTACCACAAGTTGGCCGGTATGACCGGTACGGCCGAGACCGAAGCAGGTGAGTTCTGGGACATCTACAAACTCGACGTCGTAACGATCCCCACCAACAAACCGGTCATCCGTCAAGACCTCAACGACCGCGTGTATAAGACCAAACGCGAAAAATATACAGCCGTCATCGAAGAAATCGTAAAAATGGTAGAAGCCGGCCGTCCCGTATTGGTAGGTACCACATCGGTCGAAATTTCGGAACTGTTGAGTAAAATGCTCACCATGCGGAAAATCAAGCACAACGTGCTCAACGCCAAACTTCACCAGAAAGAGGCCGACATCGTAGCACAGGCGGGACAGAGCGGAACAGTAACCATCGCCACCAACATGGCCGGTCGTGGTACCGACATCAAACTGTCCGATGCCGTGCGGGAAGCCGGCGGATTGGCGATCATCGGTACCGAACGCCACGAATCGCGGCGTGTCGACAGACAGCTGAGAGGTCGTGCCGGACGTCAGGGCGACCCCGGGTCTTCGGTTTTCTACGTATCGCTCGAAGATAACCTTATGCGCTTGTTCAGCTCAGAACGAATCGCCAAAGTAATGGACCGGCTGGGTTTTGAAGAAGGAGAAATGATCGAACACCCGATGATTTCCAAATCCATCGAACGTGCCCAACGAAAAGTCGAAGAGAACAACTTCGGTATCCGCAAACGCTTGCTCGAATACGACGACGTGATGAACGCCCAGCGGGAAGTCGTCTATAAGAAACGCCACCATGCCCTGATGGGAGAACGTATCGGCATCGACATCGTAAACATGATGTACGACGCAGCACAAGCCCTCGTCGAGGAATATGCCCAAGCCGGCGACTATGAAGGTTTGCAGGAAAATGTCTTGAAAGTATTCGCCGTAGAACTGCCATTCGATGCCAATGCGTTGCGTTCGGAAAAAGAAACGGTGCTTACCGAAGCCCTTTACGAGGCTGTCATCGCCGCATTCAAACGCAAAATCGACGCTCTCGCCGCTGTGGCCAACCCTGTCATCAAACGGGTTTACGAAGAGCAGGGCGACCGTTACGACAATATCGTCATTCCCATTTCCGACGGAAAACGCATATATAATATAGTATGTAATCTGAAAGAGGCTTACGACTCGGAATCCAAAGCCGTAAACAAAGCTTTCCAGAAATCGATCTTGTTGCACACCATCGATGAGGCTTGGAAAGAGCACTTACGCGACCTCGACCAACTGCGCCAATCGGTGCAAAACGCCAGCTACGAACAAAAGGACCCGCTGCTTATCTTCAAACTCGAATCGTTCGGACTCTTCAAGGAAATGATCAATACCATCAATACCAAAACCGTATCGATCCTTATGCGTGGACAGATACCGATGCGCGACCCGCAGCAAGTAAAAGAAGCTGCACCCGAAACACGACAGGATTACAGCCGGTATCGTACCCAGAAAGAGCAAATAGGAGGCCCGCAACAACACAACGGCGCACAGCCCAATGCTCCGCAGCAACGCCCCGAACCGGTAAAAGCCGCCCCCAAAGTAGGACGAAACGACCCCTGCCCCTGCGGTAGCGGAAAGAAATACAAGAATTGCCACGGTCGCGAAGCCTAAGTAACAACATCTACACGAAATAACGAAAACTTCCATTTAATTTTATCCGGAGGTGGGTCGACACCTCCGGATATAAGAGAAACAAGAAAGCAAATGAATATACTCGAACTGAGCGAACAAGAAATCATTCGCCGCAACAGCCTCGATGAAATGCGGAAAATGGGCATAGAGCCATACCCCGCTGCCGAATATATCGTAAACGCTTATACCGACGAAATCAAGGAAACATTTTCCGACGATGCTCCCCAACGGGAAGTATCGGTAGCAGGGCGCATCATGAGCCGCCGCATCATGGGAAAAGCCTCTTTTATAGAGTTGAAAGACTCGAAAGGCCGCATTCAGGTTTACATTTCCCGAGACGACCTTTGTCCCGGTGAGGACAAGGAATTATACAATACCGTATTCAAGAAACTGCTCGACATCGGCGACTTCATCGGTATAAAGGGCTATGTATTCCGTACCCAAATGGGAGAAATCACCATTCATGCCCAAGAACTGACCGTATTGTCGAAATCTTTACGGCCACTCCCCATCGTCAAAGTAAAAGACGGTGTCGTGTATGACGCATTTGAAGACCCCGAACTGCGCTATCGCCAGCGTTACGTCGATCTGGTCGTAAACGAAGGTGTTAAAGAAATATTCATCAAGCGCAATAAAGTTTACAATTCGATGCGCGAATTTTTCAACGCCCGAGGATATATGGAGGTGGAAACTCCGATTCTGCAATCGATACCGGGAGGAGCCGCCGCACGGCCTTTTATTACGCACCATAACGCACTCGACATACCTCTCTACTTGCGTATCGCCGACGAACTATATCTGAAACGACTCATCGTAGGCGGTTTTGAAGGAGTATACGAGTTCTCGAAAAACTTCCGCAACGAGGGTATGGACCGTACGCACAACCCCGAATTTACCTGTATGGAAATATATGTCTCTTACAAAGACTATAACTGGATGATGAGCTTCACCGAACAGATGCTCGAAAAAATAGCTCTCGACGTGAACGGCACCACTCAGGTAAAAATCGGAGACAACCTCATCGACTTCAAGGCTCCGTATAAACGGGTAACGATGATCGATGCCATCAAAGAATTTACGGGTATCGACATAACCGGCATGGACGAAGCACAACTGCGCGACGTATGCCGCCAGTTGAATATCGAAATCGACGATTCGATGGGCAAAGGAAAACTTATCGACGAAATTTTCGGAGAAAAATGCGAAGGCAATTACATACAGCCGACATTCATCACCGACTATCCCATCGAGATGTCTCCCCTCACAAAACGTCATCGCAACAATCCCGAACTGACCGAACGTTTTGAACTCATGGTCAACGGCAAAGAGTTGTGTAACGCCTACTCGGAACTGAACGATCCGATCGACCAGCGATACCGTTTTGAAGAACAACTGCGACTCTCGGAAAAAGGAGATGACGAAGCGATGTTTATCGACAACGATTTCATTCGCGCCCTCGAATACGGCATGCCTCCCACATCGGGTATGGGCATAGGTATGGATCGTCTCGTCATGCTCATGACCGGACAATCTACAATACAAGAAGTTCTTTTCTTCCCGCAAATGCGTCCGGAGAAAACCCAGAAAAAAGATGCCGACAATGCATTTATAGAAATCGGTGTACCCAAAGAATGGATTCCTGCCGTGCAAAAAGCCGGATACCTCACTCTCGAAGCACTGGCCGGAGCCAATCCGAACAAGTTGCAACAGGATTTGTGCGGATTGAATAAAAAATTCAAACTCGAGCTGAACAATCCTACCCCCGATGACGTAAAATCTTGGGTAGAGAAAGCTCGATAGCACCCAACCTAAATTGTGAAAGAATAGCATGAATCTACCGGGAAAAGTAGCCATTATCGGAGGCGGGACATGGGCTACGGCCATTGCGAAACTTGTATTGTGCAATACCGACTCAATCAATTGGTATATCCGTAACGAAAATACCATCGAAGAATTTATTCGTTCCGGTCGGAATCCGATGTATTTATCGAGTGTCAAGTTCGAAATCAGCCGTATCAGTTTTTCGACCGACATCAACGATATTGTCAAAGAATCAGACACACTGATACTGGTTACTCCCTCGCCCTACATCAAAGCCCAACTCAAAAAGTTGAAAAGCAAAGCTTTGCAGGAGAAATTCATTATCTCGGCCATAAAAGGCATCGTACCCGACGAAAACCTGATTATTACCGATTACCTGAAAAAGAATTTCAAAGTTCCGGGCGATAATCTGGCTGTTATCGGAGGGCCTTGTCATGCCGAAGAAGTCGCCCTCGAAAGGCTTTCGTTCCTCACCATAGGATGCCCCAATTTAAGGCGCGCTCAAATGGCAGCCGACTTATTGGCGACTCCATTCATGCGCACGACTACGTCGACCGATGTAGAAGGCATCGAATACGCCGCGGTACTGAAAAACGTCTATGCCATAGCAGCCGGGATATGCAACGGTATGAAATACGGCGACAATCTTCAAGCTGTACTGGTATCGAATGCCATACAGGAATTGCAGCGATTTGTCAATGCGGCCAATCCTCACCTGCGCAATATTTGCGAGCCTGCTTATTTGGGCGACCTTCTGGTAACGGCATATTCGCGTTTCAGCCGTAATTTCCTGTTCGGCACCATGATAGGTAAAGGATACTCGGTAAAGGCGGCTCAAACCGAAATGGAGATGATCGCCGAAGGATATTACGGCACCAAGTGCATCACCGAAATCAATGAAAAGTTACAGGTGGAAATGCCTATCTTGAATGCCGTGTATAATATCCTATACAAACGCAAATCGATTCCTTGCGAACTGCGACAACTTGCCGAGTCGCTACATTGATCTTTCTCAAAAAACAAAGGGCCGTTTTATACACGGCCCTTTGTTTTATCGGGAGATATTCTCATCAATGGCAACAGCCGCCTTCACAGCCATCATGGCCGTGATCGCCGCAACCACCTCCGCAACTGTCGCAGCCGCAACCGCAAGATTGCACGGGATTGAGTTCCTCGGGCGTAGCAGGACGTACGGTCTTCACCGCACCCACAAAATGCAAGTCTTCTCCCGCAAGCGGGTGATTAAAGTCCATCACCACGATATTGTCCTTCACTTCGAGAACCGAACCGTTAAGGCGATTGCCATGAGCATCCATCATCGGCACCGTATTACCGGGGAAAATATATTCTTCATCGAATTTACCATCGACCTCGAACATCTTTTTCTCAAGTTCCAGAACATGATCTTCATCACGTTCCCCATAAGCATCGTTGCAAGGAATAACAAAATCGAAAGTATCGCCTACTTTCAAATCCTTGATTTTCGTTTCGAACGAGGGAAGCATCTGTTCAGTACCGAATACAAATCGCAACGGAGCCTCGGGCGTAGCCCGCTCCATCAACTCGTTTTCAGGGCCGACAAAAAGGTCATAAGTCAATTCGACAAATTGTCCGGGTTTGATTGTTTCCATAAATATGATATTAAAAAATTGATTTCATATACTCTTTGTGCAAAGGTACAAAAGGTTTTTCAGAATCCCGGCTTCCGATGCGAAAATTACCTTATATTAGAAAATAGGAACTTTTATGCGAACAAAATTA
>HF999700.1:977-2693 GCA_000434215.1 Bacteroides sp. CAG:144 | reverse complement strand
GTCATAATCACTTGTTTTACAAAAAATATTTGCATCTTTGCAATCGAAAGATTGTTAACAACCAACTGTCCGCGAGGACAGTCTTTATTTACAGAATTAATTCAATATGGAAAAAGAACAAAAACCCCGTCGTCCCCGTATCGGAGAGACAAGAGGGAGTGCCAACTATGAAGGCAGCAGTGAAAAATACGAAAAAGTAAATTATTCTCGTCGAAACGATTCCGATTACAACTTTAACAATCGACGCCCTTACAACAACGAAAATCGCACCAACACCGGCTATTATAACCGTCGGAACGATACTTATCAAGGCAATAATTATAACCGTAATTATAATTTCAATAACGATCGCTCGGGAGAAGATAATTTCAACCGTTACGGAGATTACGGACACAATCGCAACAATTACGGCGAGCGTCAGAATGGAAACTATAACCGTGCTGATAACTACCAGAGCGGATATAACCGAAACAACTACAACAATCGCCGCCCGTTCCGTTCCAACAACGAGACAAACGAAGAGACCAACTACAATACAATAGGAGAAAACAGGCCTTATCGTCAAGGAGGGAACCGATCCGGATTCAATAACAGATTCGGCGGCTATAACAAGCCCTACGGAAACCAACAACGCCGGCCTTACGGGAACGGGAATAATCGTCAGCAACGTCCGTCCATACCTCGGCGAGTCGTTTACGACGAGAGTATGATAGACCCCAATGAACCGATACGCCTCAACAAATTTCTGGCTAACTCAGGATTGTGTTCACGTCGAGAAGCAGATGAGTTTATCCAAAACGGAGAAATCAAAGTCAACGGTGAAGTCATCACAGAATTGGGTACCAAAATAACCCGCAACGATGTCGTTACTCACAACGATAAAGTCGTATTGCCCGAACATAAAATTTATGTTCTGCTCAACAAGCCGAAAGACTGCGTAACGACGTCGGACGACCCGCAAGGCCGTCTTACGGTCATGGACATCGTAAAAAATGCATGTTCCGAACGGATTTATCCCGTCGGACGCCTCGACCGTAATACCACCGGAGTGCTCTTGCTTACCAACGACGGCGATTTGGCCTCGAAACTGACGCACCCGAAATTCGTCAAGAAAAAGATTTACCACGTATGGCTCGATAAAGATGTAACCGAAGAAGATATGCAACGCATTGCCGACGGTATAGAACTCGAAGACGGTCCCATACACGCCGACGCAATCAGCTATGCGACCGAGATCGACAAAAACCAAGTAGGCATAGAAATACACTCGGGTCGCAACCGGGTGGTACGCCGCATATTCGAATCATTGGGCTATCGGGTAGTAAAGCTCGACCGCGTATATTTTGCCGGTCTTACCAAGAAAAATCTGCCGCGCGGTCGTTGGCGTCATCTGACCCAACAAGAGGTAAATTTCTTGAAAATGGGATCATTCGAATAATTTCTACCGATATATCAAAAAGAACAAGAGGAATAAATATATATGGAAACACTTAGACGCACTCGCATTGCCGATCTATTCCGCACCAAACCTATCGGCACGACCGTGAAAGTTAAAGGGTGGGTACGCACACGCCGAGGAAACAAACAGGTAGGTTTTATCGCTCTCAACGACGGATCGACAATAAAGAATATACAGATTGTCATCGATCTCGACAAATTCGACGAAGAGGCCTTGAAGCCGATTACGACAGGAGCCTGCATCTGCGTAACAGGCCG
>HF999700.1:0-898 GCA_000434215.1 Bacteroides sp. CAG:144 | reverse complement strand
CCCTCGAAGTGTACGGTACAGCCGATCCCATGACCTACCCGTTGCAGAAGAAAGGCCATACGATGGAATTCCTTCGGGAAATCGCCCATCTGCGCCCCCGTACCAATACGTTCGGAGCCATATTCCGCATGCGACACCAGATGGCATACGCCATACACACGTTTTTCCACGAAAGAGGTTTTTACTACTTCCATACCCCCATCATCACGGCTTCGGACTGCGAAGGTGCCGGGCAAATGTTCCAAGTAACGACAAAGAATCTCTACAACCTGAAAAAAGACGAGAACGGAGCAATCATCTATGATGATGACTTCTTTGGCAAACAAGCCAGTCTCACGGTTTCGGGGCAATTGGAAGGTGAACTTGCCGCTACGGCTCTCGGAGCCATCTATACATTCGGCCCCACATTCCGGGCTGAAAACTCCAACACACCCCGCCACTTGGCCGAATTTTGGATGGTAGAACCCGAAGTTGCTTTTGCTGATCTGACCGACTTGATGGATCTCGAAGAAGAATTTATCAAGTTCTGTGTCAAATGGGCTCTCGACAACTGTAAGGACGATTTGCAATTCCTCAACGACATGTTCGACAAAGGACTTATCGAACGTTTGCAGAAAGTGGTCGATACCGAATTCGTACGCCTGCCCTATACCGACGGTATCAAAATTCTCGAAGAAGCCATCGCCAAAGGGCACAAATTCGAATTCCCCGTATACTGGGGCTGCGACCTTGCCAGCGAACATGAACGCTATCTGGTGGAAGAACATTTCAAGAAGCCGGTCATCATGATCAATTATCCCAAAGAGATAAAGGCTTTCTATATGAAACAAAACGAGGATGGAAAGACCGTACAAGGTACCGACGTACTCTTCCCGCAGATAGGTGAAATCATCGGCGG
>HF999699.1:4532-5191 GCA_000434215.1 Bacteroides sp. CAG:144 | reverse complement strand
GCGCCTTGTACGTTGCCGGCGGTAGCTCCGATCTTTCCCATGTATATGTCCGATTCTGAATCGGTGTTTGACTGTTGGGATCGATACCGTCAGGAAGGGAAACATTCAACATATATGTTCCCGGAGGAAGGTCCGGGCTTTCCCGATAGTGCGTTCCGTGCTCGATGACCGTTCGACTGTTTGGGTCTATATCCTTTGAAAAAGGAATATTCGATATATACGTTCCCGGAGGGAGGTCCGGGCTTTGTAAATATTTTTCGTATGCTATGGCGGTACGGTAGTCGAGGTCTTTGCCGATATTGATTCCGCTCTTTTCCAAGTCGATGGCGTTGTGGGCCATAGGGCCTAAGGTAGACCTCCTGACCTTTTTTCTCGGTAAGAAGTTTCTTAGCAAGGGAACGTCGGTATAATAGAGGGGGGCGGACTGTTCGTCATATTTTGGGAGGGAATAGGTCGATCCTTTTTGTCCCCGATTCATCATGTGCCCTGCTCCCGAAATTGCACCGCCGGTGAGCCCGCCGACGACCGCGTTTCTTCCTGCATTTGCCAGTATTTCTCCGGCAGAGAGGTCGTCGCCGAGAATTTCGTTTTGTCCGATGTCTTTGATTGCCGAAGATACCCCGTTCCAAGCACCTTGTGAGAGTGTTTCTTGTCCTATG
>HF999699.1:0-4482 GCA_000434215.1 Bacteroides sp. CAG:144 | reverse complement strand
GAAGAGCGTCCCGGCAGAACTTTTGACGCAATCATGTCGGTTCCTGTGCCGAGAGCGGCCTGCCCGAGGCGTCGTGCCGTGGAGATCTCCTGCCCTGTTTCCTCTTCGAGAATATCGGCTTGCATATTGCTTTGTGCCAAATTATTGAAAGCTGCGTTGGCCAGCGATGCCGTTCCCGCAACGACCCCGATTGGTGCAGCGCCGATTGCAGTGCCGGCTATAAGAGGGGCTTCGGTTATGACATTTCCGATTATTTCTCCGAATGTACCCATGCCTTTGGTGGGGCGGAATGATTTTTCCCGCTCTATTGCATCGTGTATTGTTTGAGTTCCGGTACTGCCTTTGGCGATGTATTCGTTGCGCCAATCCTCGGCCTCCTCGGCGGTTGCACCCTTGTAATACTGTTTTTGCATGGCATACAGGGCTCTGATCATATCCGAGTTGCGCAATATGGCTTGTTCGTCTTCTTCTGTTCCTATCTGGCTTTCGATGCGTTTCCGCCGTTCGGCAATATCTTTTCGCAGCGCTCTTATCGATGAGTTTATCTGCTGTATGTTATTGCGATCGAGTTCGGGATTTTGATCGAGATGCCGCAGCCCGTTTCTGATGTCATCTTCGTGGTTTCTTTTTCTCATAATTTGTCCATGAAGATATTTCAAGTTGTTCAGCCAACGATTGTTTGATTGCACGAATCCATCTTTAAACGAGGTAATGGGCTGTAAGTCGGTTGTTTCGACCGGCTGTGCGGTTTCGTACACCGGTACGGTATTGCGGGGAACTTGTACATTTTGTGCGGCTAATAGTTCGATGTCGGGGCTACTCCATATACCCATCTCGTCTTGTCGGGGAATACCCCGGAGATGGTTTGGAAATGCGGAGAAGAAGGGATCGTTGGCCGGTATGTGCCTTATGCCGTAGTCGATTTCAGGAACGGTGTAGGAGGGGGTGCCGATCAGGGTGTGAATTGCTGTCCGAGGGGTATCGGCCGGCATGCCGTAGTATGCGTAATGGCCCAGTTGACGTTGCAGTCGGCTGTCGATGCGGGCCCAGGGCTTATGCGGATTGCTCATAGGTAAATGTTTTTTTTACGGGTGAATACATTCTTTCGACTTGCTTCTCGGCCTCTTTGGGGGAAAGCCCGCGGGCGACAAGTTCGTTGAAAGCATAAAATTTCTGTTGGTTGGCCGTCGTGGAGGCCTGACTGTTTTCGGGAATGCGGGCGAGCCGTTCGGGAGGAGGCATCAGCTGTCCCGGCAATCGCCGCATGATATAGAGGAATCCCTCTTGTTGGGGATAATCCATGTGGGAGCGGCGGTGCCGGNNNCATGTGGGAGCGGCGGTGCCGGACGATGAGCTGTTCGAGCCGTTGTCCGTTGGAGCCGGGGAGAGATACTTCGTTTTCCCGACGCGGTCTTTTCCCCAGCAGGGAAAGCGCTTCTCCCAGTTCGTCGATTTGGCATGCCGCTTCGCTCTCTTCTTTCATCGCCGACATACAGATGTTGAAAAAACCTTTTCCGTCGGCTACCTTACGGCGTAAGTCTCGGGACGGGTTATCGGTGTATTCTGTTTTCTTCATTTGTTTTTCCTTTCTTTTTTGAGTTACATACCGCCGCCCAGCATTCGGCCGGCTCCTCCCATAAATGCCGAGGCGATTTGCGTGTAGGAGTTGAGCGCTTGCGTCATGGACTGGTGGGCCGCATTGCGGAAGTCGGAGGCTTGCTGGGCCCACAGGTTATACTTCTGGTTGTTCAAGGCCATGGAGTTGTTGATGTAGTTGTTGAGAACATTGTTTTTCCAGTTCGACAGATTCGCTCCTATCTGGCTGTAAGTATTGCCCATGATGGCGGCGTTGTTGTTTTGTTTGGCGGCGAGAGCTTCGGGGGTCGCTCCGGTAACGGCGGCCATGTTGTAGTTTTGGGCATTTTGTTGCCGCATCTGGTCCTGCATGCTGCGCATCATCGATTGCACGTCCGAGCGGTTCATGTAATCTCCGTAGTATTCGTTGTTGAAGATGTTGTCGAGTTGCGCTTGTTGATCGCTGAGCGAGTTCAACGCTTCTGTTTGTGCCTTTTTTGCGGCGCGTCGGTTACGGGCGTTGCGGATAATTCCGCTGAGTAGACTGACTATCATATACTGTTTTGTATTTTTTTGAGGTTAATACTGTTTTTTTGTAAAGAATCACATCACGCCGCAAATATCACCCCGTAAATTTGTCTCCCGATGTGATATTTATAAAATCGTAGAACTTATGAAGAAAACCAGACTTGAAATCGGGCCGGAGGAGAATCCGGCATGCGGGCATACCGACCGTCGCGAAGAGATGCTCGCGCTCTGTTACAATCGTTTGAAAGAACTGATACCCGAGTGTACCAGTGAAGTGAATCTGTTGAAGTGTATAGAGATACTCGAAAAGCAAGACCGGGTTGCGTCGTCGGGCGAAAGCGGCGAGACGCTTTCGGTGATCGCCGACACCCTTGACCGTCTCGCCACCTTGTGCTGACGTTTTGATAAAAAACACACCGGGGCTTTCTCTTTACGACGCAATTTTGCGGAAAAAAGCATGGACGGAACAGTTGACGATATAAATGCGATACTGGAAGAAAATGACCGTAGGAATCGGTTGCGCTCGGAGCCGTATCGTCCCGAAACCGGTGAAGGATCGGTTGTGGGTGAACGCATCGTTTTGCATTTGCCCGATGCCCCTATACCCATGCAGTATATCCCCCGGGAAATGCTCGATGAGGTAGAACTTGTGAGCGGATTGCGCCGGTGCGGTTCTCTCTCGGCTTTTATAGAAAAAGAGCTGGGGTATGCACCTTGTCCGCGTTGGAAAGAGGAGGTATGGCGGCGTTGGGTGAAAGTGCGTATTCGCTACGATTTCGAGTTTTGGGCCGTAATGTTCGTTCGTGTCAAAGACAAGATGGGCGACGGCGATGTGCCTTTTCGCCTGAATCGTCCGCAACGTAAATTGCTGCTCAGGCTCGAAACGCAACGGCGGTCGGGAAAGCCCGTGCGTCTTATCCTGTTGAAAGCAAGGCAATGGGGCGGTTCCACGCTCGTGCAACTTTATATGGCGTGGATACAGTTGGTTCACCGCAAGAATTGGCACAGTGTGATATGCGCCCATCTGAAAGATGCGGCCGCCCATATAAAAGGTATCTATACCAAATTGCTCGACAACTATCCCTCATGGCTTATGCCCGACGGCGTGCCGCCTCGTTTCCGCCCCTATGAACGAACCGGAAATACATCGGTCATCGAGGGGTCGGGAAGCCGTGTTACCGTAACGTCGGCCGAGACGCCCGAGTCGGTTCGGGGTTCCGACGCCGTCATGGCACATCTTTCCGAGGTGGCTTTTTGGCCTCGGACTCGGCAGCGTTCGCCCGAGTCGTTGGTACGTTCGGTATGCGGGTCGGTGGCGTTGTTGCCCGATTCGCTGATTGTCATGGAGAGTACGGCCAACGGTACGGGTAATTATTTCCATCAGGAATGCGAACGGGCCAAACGCGGAGAGAGCGATAAAGAGTTTCTTTTCATTCCGTGGTATGAAATAGAGATGTACGCGATTCCCGTCGAAGACCCGACAGCTTTTGCCGCTTCGCTCGACGAGTACGAAATTTCTTTGTGGCGACGCGGGGCGACGCTCGAAGCGATAGCATGGTATAGGCAGAAGCGCAGGGAGTATGCCGACCATGCCGATATGATGGCCGAATATCCGTCGGACGATGTCGAAGCGTTCAACCACAGCGGCGAGCGGGTGTTCGACATACGGCAAGTGCAGCGTTTGCGGGAATCCTGCCGTCCCCCCGACCGGGTGGGTGAAGTGTGTGGAAAGACGGCATTCGGTCGGGAGTCGCTCGAAGAGTTGCGTTTTGTCGATGAACCGGCCGGAAAGTTGCAGGTGTGGGCGTTGCCCGATGAGGAAACCCGGGTCAAAGATCGTTACATCACCGTGGTGGATATCGGTGGCCGTTCTGTCTCGGCCGATTATTCGGTCATTGTCGTTTTTGACCGCTACTGGCAGATGCACGGAGGCGTACCCGAAGTCGTCGCCCAATGGCGGGGACATATCGACCACGATCTCTTGGCGTGGAAGGCGGCGCAGATAGCCGCCTTTTACCACGATGCCCTCTTGGTTATAGAGAGCAATACGCTCGAAACCGAACATACCGACGGCGAACATACCGAGTATATTCTCGACACTCTTTCCGATGCCTACTCTCATCTCTATGCGAGGGCTTCTTCGGAAATGATACGTTCTTCGGCTCCTTCCCGATGGGGCTTCCACATGAACCGTTCGACCAAGACGCTCATCATCAACCATCAGATACAGATGCTGCGGGAGTGCGGATATGTAGAACGCGATTTGTTGGCCTGTTACGAACATGATGTTTTCGAGCGTAAACCCAACGGTAGTTTCGGTGCAATGGACGGGCATCACGACGATATACTCATAACCCGTTGCATCGGCACCTACATCTG
>HF999698.1 GCA_000434215.1 Bacteroides sp. CAG:144 | reverse complement strand
CGGGGAGATCCGCGACCGTCTCGGTGGTGGTAAAGCCAGTCTTCCCATTGCCGGTACGGCTGTGTATATGACTTCATATCCCCGCAGTGAAGAAGGTCGTGAGTGGGAAGAAGCCATGCCTCCCCGTAAGTGGCTGTATCAGACACCGGAGCAGATTCTTATCAAGGCGTCGAACGGAGCGTCGGACTTTGGTAATAAATTCGGCCAGCCTCTTATTTGCGGTTCTTTGCTCACATTCGAACATGCCGAAAATTATAAGAAATTCGCCTATGACAAAGTTATAATGTTGGCCGGTGGCGTAGGTTTCGCTACTATGCGCGATGCCTTGAAAGGTGAGGCTGAACCCGGAGAAAAAGTCGTTGTTATGGGTGGTGATAATTATCGCATTGGTATGGGCGGCGGAGCTGTCTCTTCGGTTGAGACTGGCCGGTATGCCAATGCCATCGAACTGAATGCTGTGCAACGGGCCAATCCCGAGATGCAAAAACGGGTTTCAAATGTTATCCGTGCTTTGGCCGAAAGCAACGAAAATCCCATCATCTCCATTCATGACCATGGAGCCGGAGGCCATCTCAATGCTCTTTCGGAGTTGGTCGAGGCTACCGGCGGAAAAATAGATATGGCCGAGTTGCCTGTTGGAGATCCTACCTTATCGGCGAAAGAAATTGTCGGTAACGAGAGTCAGGAGCGCATGGGTATGCTTATTGCCGAGAAAAATATCGAGCATGTGCGCCGTATCGCCGAGCGCGAACGCGCACCGATGTATGTTGTCGGCGAGACTACCGATGACCATCGTTTTGTGTTCGAGCAGAAAGACGGCGTTCGTCCTATCGATCTCAATATGGAGGATATGTTCGGTAAAGCTCCGCGTACCGTTATGCGCGATGAGACCGTCGAAGAGAAATATGAAGATGTAACATATAATGCGGCCGATATTCACCAATATGTCGAGCAGGTATTGCAGCTCGAAGCGGTAGCCTGTAAAGATTGGCTTACCAATAAAGTCGACCGTTCGGTAACAGGAAAAGTCGCCCGTCAGCAATGTCAGGGAGAAATACAGTTGCCATTGAGCGATTGCGGCGTTGTTGCGCTCGATTATCGTGGAAAAGCCGGTATCGCCACATCGATAGGACATGCTCCTCAGGCGGCGATGATCGATCCGGCTGCCGGTTCGGTGCTGTCGGTTGCCGAGGCATTGACCAATATCGTATGGGCACCTCTGTCCGAAGGACTCGATAGTGTGTCTTTGAGTGCCAACTGGATGTGGCCGTGTAAAAATCCCGGAGAAGATGCCCGTCTTTACAAAGCTGTCGAGGCATGCAGTCGTTTTGCGTGCGAGTTGGGTATCAATATCCCGACAGGAAAAGACAGCCTCTCGATGACCCAGAAGTATGGTGATGAAAAGGTATATTCTCCCGGAACGGTCATTATCTCGGCCGGGGCCGAAGTAAGCGATGTGAAGAAAGTCGTATCGCCCGTATTGGTGCGTGATGCCCGTACTGCGGTTTATTATATCGATTTTTCGTTCGATGCGCTTTCATTGGGCGGTTCAGCTTTTGCACAGTCTCTTGGGAAAGTAGGTTGTCAAGCTCCTACCGTGCAAGACAGCGAGTATTTTGCATCGGCTTTCAATGCGATACAACAACTTATTTCCGAGGGTCTTATATTGGCTGGACATGATATTTCGGCCGGAGGTATGATTACCGCCTTGTTGGAAATGAATTTTGCGAATACCGAAGGTGGTCTCGAAGTGAAACTCGATAAATTGCCCGAAAAGGATCTTATCAAAATACTATTCAGCGAGAATCCCGGCGTGCTTATTCAGGTCAAAGACCGGAAAGCTGTCGAGAAAATACTCGAAGAGGCCGGTGTGGGTTACGCTGTTGTGGGGCATCCGTGCAGCGAACGTCATATCCTCGTCAGCAAAGATGGTGCCGAATATCTTTTCGGTATCGACCATTTACGTGATGTATGGTTCTCATCATCATATCTGCTTGATCGTAAACAAAGCGGTGAAGCTCAGGCTAAGGCCCGTTTCCTCAACTATAAAGAACAGCCGTTGCATTATCATTTCGGTAAGAGTTTTACCGGAAAGATGGAACAGTACGGCATTTCGGCCGACCGTCGTAAGCCGTCGGGCATAAAAGCGGCGATCATTCGAGAGAAAGGCGTGAATGGTGATCGTGAAATGGCCTATTCGCTTTACCTTGCCGGTTTCGATGTGAAAGACGTGCATATGACCGATTTGATAAGCGGTCGCGAAACACTCGAAGATGTGAATATGATTGTTTATTGCGGTGGTTTTTCCAATTCCGACGTACTTGGTTCGGCAAAAGGTTGGGCCGGTGGTTTCCTTTGGAATGAAAAAGCCAAGAAAGCCCTCGATGATTTCTATGCCCGTCCCGACACGCTCAGTTTGGGTATTTGCAACGGCTGCCAGTTGATGGTGGAGTTGGGTCTGCTTACACCCGATCATGAAGAGAAACCCCGTATGTTGCATAATGATTCGCACAAGTTCGAGTCGCAATTCCTCGGTCTCACCATACCAAAGAACAATTCGGTGATGTTCGGTTCTCTTTCGGGAGATAAGTTGGGTATTTGGGTTGCTCACGGAGAAGGAAAATTCAGTTTCCCTTATGAATTGGATAAGTACAATGTCATTGCGCAGTATAGCTACGATGCTTATCCGGCCAATCCCAACGGTTCGCCTTGCGCAGTGGCAGGTATTGCCTCGGCCGACGGTCGTCATTTGGCAATGATGCCTCACCTCGAACGCGCTATTTTCCCGTGGCAATGGGGCTATTATCCTGGCAATCGCAAAGACGATGAAATCTCACCGTGGATAGAAGCCTTTGTAAATGCCCGGAAATGGGTCGAAAATATTAAAAAATAACCTAAAACCAGAATTTTTACTATGGGTGGTTTTTTTGGAACCATAAAGAAAACGAATTGCGTAGCCGATCTTTATTATGGTGTCGACTATAATTCCCATTTGGGAACGAAACGAGGAGGGATGGTAACCTTTGATAAGGGTTATTTCACGCGTTCGATACATAATATTGAAAGTTCTTATTTTCGCACGAAATTTGAGGCTGACCTGCCAACTTTTTCGGGAAATTCGGGTATCGGTATCATCAGCGATACCGATGCCCAACCGATTATTTTTAGCTGTCATTTAGGTAAGTTCGCTATCGTTACGGTCGCAAAAGCCAATAATTTATCGGAACTTGAAAAAGAATTGCTCGATAAAGGCCATCATTTTTGCGAGCATAGTAATGGCATTACCAACCAGACGGAGTTGATAGGCACGCTTATATCCGAAGGGAAGGATTATGTCGACGGCATAGAAAATGTGCAAAACAAGCTCAAAGGATCGTGCTCGATGTTGCTCCTTACCGAGAACGGTATCATTGCTGCCCGCGACAAATACGGTCGCACACCTATACTCGTGGGCAAGGGCAAAGACGGGTATGCCGTATCGTCGGAGTCGTGTAGTTTTCCCAATCTCGGTTATGAAACAACCTATAATGTGGGACCCGGGGAGGTTGTACTCGTTACGGCCGACGGTTTTACCCAGTTGCGTAAACCCAATAAAAAAATGCAGATTTGCTCTTTCCTATGGGTATATTACGGTTACCCCGTGTGTGAGTACGAGGGTAAGAATGTAGATCGTATGCGGTTTGAGTGCGGTTGCGAGATGGGAGAAAAAGACGATGTGGAGGCCGATTTTGTTTCGGCCATTCCCGACTCGGGTATCGGTATGGCTTTGGGTTATTCCGAAGGTAAGAAAATCCCGTATAAACGAGGTATTGTGAAATATACACCTACATGGCCTCGTAGTTTCACTCCTCCTACGCAGGAATTGCGCGAGTTGGTCGCAAAGATGAAATTGATTCCTAATCCCGATCTTATTAACGGCAAACGTGTTGTATTCTGTGATGACTCTATCGTCCGAGGTACGCAGTTGCGTGATAATGTATGCGACCTTTTCCGCTGCGGGGCAAAAGAGGTACACATGCGCATCAGTTGTCCGCCGTTGGTATATCCTTGCCGGTTTGTCAATTTTACGGCGTCGAAATCGGAACTCGAACTTATCACCCGTCGTGTTATTCAGCAATTCGAAGGTGATCATACTAAAAATCTCGAAGTTTATACCAAGACCGATTCTCCCGAGTACAAACGTATGGTGGAAGAAATCCGTCGGCAATTGAAGATAACTTCTCTTAAATTCAATCCACTCGAAACGATGGTCAAAGCCATAGGCTTGCCCAAAGAGTGTATATGTACACATTGTTTCGATGGAAGCAGTTACGAGTAAGTTTTTATCGGAGAAGGAAGCGGGGCAACAAAATTTGTTGCCCCGCTTCCTTGATAATAAGGT
>HF999697.1 GCA_000434215.1 Bacteroides sp. CAG:144 | reverse complement strand
TCGGTCTCGATGAGCGCCGACAACTTATCGACGACGAGTTTTGCCCCTTCGACATAAACCAACTCGTAATTAGCGGCCGAACCACCGGAAAGGACAACTGGATATTCGCCCGGATCCGACTCGACCGTAGCCGATGTCCGTACCTGCGGCAGTTCGTCAAGTACCGTAGCATTGTCGTCTCTCACAAAGCCTTCGTAACGGATCTCGAACAAGGGATTTTCTTCGCCATAAAGGCGTATCGTATCGGAAACAGAGACCGTAAGGCGAGCCTTTTTCACCACCAAAGCGACCGAATCGGACACGGTGCCGTAGTTCCCGCTACCTTCTTGTGTTACCTTGACCCATGTCGCTCCGGCAGACCGGATATCGATTTTCCCATCGGAAACGACAGCGACCGAAGAGTCGGTTACAGCATATGAATACGCCCCTTCGGTATTAAGAGACGACACAGCAGGCAAGTCGACCGGACTGCCGCCGTAGACCGCCGTGTCGACGGTCGCAATAATAAGGTCGCTCGGCAACGGCTGTACGGTAAGCGTTCCGGGACGGTACTCGATTTCATAGTTATCGGCCGAAGCACCCGAAACAGTTATTTCATATGCCCCTATACCCGAATCGACCGTCGCATCGGTTGCGACGGTGGGCAACGAGGAAAGCACACGCTCGTTTTCTCCTGCCACAAACCCTTCATAAACGATACGGAAATCGGGATTTTCAGAGCCGTAAAGACGAGAAGTATCAATCGCCGATATAAGCAGCGGAGCCTTGCCTACAATCAATTGTATCTGTGTCTCGGGAAGTTCGGTAAAATGTTCCGAACCGGCTTGGGAAACGGTAACGGTCGTTTCGCCGAGAGCTTTCACGACAATGCGTCCCTCTGCATCGAGCATGGCCACCGACTCGTCGGCAATTGTACAGGAGAGTTTGGTATCGATATTATTGGTCTCTATGGCAAAAGGCGCATCGCCATAGACTTTACGGATAGGTCCGGCCGACACTTCGGTTACCGCCTGGGAAATCGTGAGTTTGGCAGGTTCTTCGGAAAGGATAAATTCATAACGATCCGAAACGCCACCCGAAAGGGTAATATCATAAACGCCGAAATCTGACTCCAAAGTGGCATTGGAGGCAGCAACCGGTTCCTGTTGCAATACCGAAGCATCATCTTCGAGTAAAAAGCCTTCATAAATGAGACGGAACTCGGGATCGGGCTTGTGATAGTAACGACTGGTATCGGCTACCGACACATGCAGGGGTGCTTTGGTTACCGTCAGGACACCGGGAAGACCCGAGAACGTATACCAAGCATCTTCCCCGCCGCTGACATTCAGCGCATATTCCCCAGCGGGCGATGATGGGACGGCCTCGGTTATCACCTCGGGAGCTACGGCAACCGAAGTGTGCGCACCTATCCAGCCGGAATATTCGAGCACATACTGTTCGGGATTTTCCTGCCCGTACATGCGGCTGGTATCACCGACATGCACCGACAACGTTTTTTTATCGACTACCGCCTGTGCCGAAACCGCACCGAAGGTATAACCCGACCATTGCGGGGCCACCTTTACCGTATAAGTTCCGGGAACGACATCGAGCAACAGGGCGTCCGTACCTTCAGCGATTACCGTATCGCGCACCGGAGTATCTCCGGCATCGTGCAAAGAGACTTCATACGCATCGGCTTCTTCGACGGCTGGCCACGCAAGTCTCATCGAGAACGGTTCTTCACCGGCAAGAGCTTCGAGACTTGCCGGCGGCAACAACTCCCACGAGCGGGCCGGCACAGAGGCATAGGGCGTAGCGCCGTCGTCGGTAAGCGCACGCACTTTCACCGTATATCCGGTAGCAGGGACAAGTCCCGATACAAGATAGGAAGTATCTGCGACCGACGCATCTTCTACCGATTCTCCTCCATCGGAATTCACAACGACGATGTTATAGCGTTCGACCCCTACGGGATTCCACGACACCTTGAATTCGGTCTTGCCGGTTATCTCATAGGTTATATCTTTCGGGGTCGGGACGCAACGGGGTATGACCGAAATCTCTTCGGAGGAGAAACCTTTATAATCGGCCCGGAGTCTTACTTCATAACTCCGGGTAGGGTCGAGACCGGCATCGATCGACGCAGAAGTGCCGGTTATATTCCCGGTCTCTGAAACCAAAGAACCGTCGGACGAATAGATGCGCACGCTATACGTAACGACATCGTCTACGGCATTCCACGCCACAGAAATGGGGGTAGCCTCGAAAACCGTACCCACCGCCAAGTCCTGAGGGGTCGGGATATAATCGGACGTACTCACGATTCCCGATGCATATCCCGAACTGACACCTTCTGAGAAATTACTGCAAATACGTACCGAATAAACGGCATCGGGTGTCAAGCCCGTCATCATATAACTCGGTGTCGAAACCGTTTCCTCGGCCTCCACCACATTGAGTGCATTACGCATCTGTATGGTATAGCTCTCTGCACCCGAAACAGTGTCCCATGTAACCGGAAGTTTATGGAATGTCGCTTCCCCGGCCGCAATATTTCCCGGAGCGCAAAGTCCGATAACGGATTGTTTAAAGGATACTACACCGTCGGAAATCGTAATCGTCCCATCATGACGAGCAAGAGACGAAGGCGAATAGGTAACCGTTACCGTA
>HF999696.1:76512-79628 GCA_000434215.1 Bacteroides sp. CAG:144 | reverse complement strand
GTCTCTTCTTGGCTTTTGAACAAGAGAAAAATATAGCGTAACGAACGCTTTTTCAGTCTGTTCGCTACGCTTTACTCAAATTTGCTATTCCGTTAGGTGTTTATTTTAGATAATCGTCGAAATAACGGATTACTTTTTCATAGAGATGTACCCGTTCGGGGCCGATGACGTTATGGGCGTGCCCCGGATAGACAAAGTAATCGGGATAAGTCCCGGCTTTGATACAGCTTTTCAGGAACGAAAGGCTGTGTTGCCATACGACAACGGGATCGGTATCGCAATGTATAAGCATCAAGTGGCCTTGCAGATTTCCAGCTTTCAGGTTGAGATTGGCCGATTTATACCCTTCGGGGTTGGCTTGCGGGGTTCCCATGTAACGTTCTCCGTACATGATTTCATAGTACTTCCAATCGATGACCGGACCTCCGGCCACGCCTACCTTGAAAACATCTCCGTGCGTCAGCATGAGGTTGGTCGTCATAAAACCGCCGAAGCTCCAACCATGTACGCCTATACGGGTCGTGTCGCACCATGACTGGTTGCGCAACCAGTCGATGCCTTGCATTTGATCGGCCATTTCCGCCTCGCCCAACCGGTGGTGCGTTACATCTTCGAAGGGTAATCCCCGGTTGGCCGATCCGCGATTGTCGAGAGTAAAGACGACATACCCTCTTGCGGCCATGAGCAGGTCATTTCCCGAAGCACCCCATAACCAGCTGTCGGTTACCATTTGGGCGTGGGGGCCTCCGTAGACATAGACGATAACGGGATATTTCTTTTCGGGATCGAAATGAGGCGGACGGGTAACGCGGTAATAGAGGTCGGTTGTTCCGTCGGCCGCTTTTAATGTGCCGCCGATGACACTCGGCGTTTCATATCCCTTGTACGGATTTTCGGCGATGAGCAAGGTTTCTGTTTTTCCGTTTGTCGTGGAGATGAGTTGTGTGATACGAGGTGTCTCATGATTGGCATACAAGTCGATGACATATTTTCCCGAACTGCTTATTGTCGTACGGTGTACACCGCTTTGGGGGGTGAGGCGTGTGCGTTTTCCCGAGGAGACCGATACCTTATACAGGTTTATTTCGAGAGGTGATTCTTCGTTCGATGTAATGAAAATCGATTTTCCATCGGGCGAAGGAGTTGCCGAGAGAACTTCCCATGCACCCGAAGTGAGTTGTTTCAGCAGTTTGCCATCGGTATTGTAGAGGTAGAGGTGGTGGTATCCGTCCCGGCGGGAAAGGTGTACGAAACGATCGTTACGTCCCGGCAGGAAGAAGACGGGGTATTGCGGTTCCACATATTTGTCGGACGTTTCGGTGAAAAGCGTCCGCAACAGTTTACCGTCGGTTGCGTCATATACTTCGGTACGACAAGTGTCCTGACGGCGATTCAATCGTTGCAGGTAGATGTTTTTTTCGTCGGGCGACCAAGCGATATTTGTTAGGTATTGGTCTTTTTCACCCGGGGTACGCAGATAGACCGTATCGCCTGATGCCGTGTGGTAGATACCGACTTTTACTTCATGGCTGGCCATTCCTGCCATAGGATATTTGGTCTCTTTCAGAGCTGCCGTGCGGGTCGAAATATCGACGAGGGGATAATCGGTTACGCGGCTTTCGTCCATGCGGTAGAATGCCAGTGCATTTCCTTGTGGAGACCAGAAGATACCGGACGAGATACCGAACTCGTTCCGGTGTACGTTCGATGCGCCGAAAGAGATTTGGTCGTTGTCGTCGTGTGCGATCGTCATACGGCTACCGTCGTTCCCGATGAGGATAAGGTCGCGGCCATTCGTTACGGCTAAGCGTTTTTGTTGTGGCTCGAAAGCAAAATTGGAGTCTCCCTTTTGGTAGGGAATGCGGTACTCGATTTTCTGTGTTGAAGGGTTGTAGAGAAGTATCGACGACTGGTTGTAGAAATAAAAATACGATGTGCCGGCAATTTCTTTGATTGCAAAAGCCGGGAGCGATTTTATCGTTTTCAGACCGGCGGTTTCCAATCCTTTATTCAATTCGTCGAGCGTGAGCCAGGGTGTATGTTTTTTGCTCCCGGGACGGGTTATCAGCAAAGTATCGCCTTGACGATAGATGTAGTTGTCGCCGACAAAAGAGAGCTGCCTCAGACTTTGGGGTACGAAGCGATAGGCGTTTTTCCCTCCGGGAATCAGGTCTTGTGCGGTGAGCTGTTTTTCTTGTGCGGCGGTGTTCATGGCGAGCAATAGCGAGAACAGAACAATAAAATATCGTTTCATAATCATCTGTCGGTTATTTTTTCTTTCGGGGAGAACGGCGGTCGCCGCTCTTTTGCGTTTCTTTTTTCTCATCGGGATTCCCGATAGACGGTTTACGCCCTATGACATAGCTGCGTATGGCCTCGTCGCCATGCGGTCGGTTGCGACGGAAACGGGAGATTTTTATTTCGTCATCGTAATCGTATTCGGCGGCGAATTTCTTTTCATACGTCTCTTTTTCGTCCCATCTTTTTCCAAATTGTGCAGAGCGAGCCCCTTTTTCTTTGCTGTTGATTCGGAAATCGTTCGACCGTTTGCCGAACGGCTTTTCTTCCCGCTTTCCGCGATGTAGTGTAGAAGGTTTATCTTCTCGGTCGTCTTTACGGAATCGATCTTCTTGTTCGGGGCGTTTACGGTCGTCGAATGAGTAGCGTCTTTGAGGCTTTGTATCTCGGCGGGAATTGAATTTGCGCTCCGGATATTTTTTGTCTCGGGTTTCTTCCTTTTCGGCATGGTTTCTTTTGAAACCTCCCGTTTCGCGTTTGAAGTCGTTGTACTTTCCGTCGAAAATTTCGTATTTGCGGAATTCGCATTCGAGAGCGCCGTTCATCATAGGAACGCGGTCGGCCGCTTTCAGTCCGATGTGGTCGAAACATTCATCGCGATAACTGAGTACCCATGCGTCGAAACCTTTGAATACATGTTTCAGCTGGGTCCCGATCATCGAGTAAAGTCCCATAAGATCATCGCTGGTGATACGTTCTCCATAAGGCGGATTGGTAACTAATAGACCTCCCGGTTTTATATCGCTTTCGACATATTGCTGCATGGGTTTTACGGCGATATCGATATAACGGCTCATGCCGGCGTTTTTGATATTGGC
>HF999696.1:44273-76472 GCA_000434215.1 Bacteroides sp. CAG:144 | reverse complement strand
CACAGCAATGGGAGAAAGGTCGCTGCCGTAGATCTTATGTTCGAACGGGTGTTCGCTGCTTTCATCTTCATAAAGACGGTCGAACAGTTCTTGATCGAAGTCGTTCCAATGTTTGAATGCAAAATCTTTCCGGTAGATTCCGGCCGGTGTTCCTGTTGCGATGAGGGCAGCCTCGATGAGGAGAGTACCCGACCCGCACATAGGGTCGATGAAGTCCCGGCTTCCGTCCCAGCCGGCCAACAATAGCAACCCCGCAGCCAATACTTCGTTGAGCGGGGCTTCGGTCTGGGCGGTACGGTATCCCCGTCGGTGCAACGATTCGCCCGAGCTGTCGAGCGACAAGGTGCAGGTGGTCTGGTTGATATGCAGGTTGATGAGAATGTCGGCATTGCTCAATCGCACCGAAGGACGTTTTCCGAAACGTTCATTAAAAAAATCGGCAATAGCGTCTTTTGCCCGGTAAGTTACGAACTTGGAATGGCGGAACTCGTCGGAGTAAACGACCGGGTCGATCGAAAAAGTCATTTCGGGCGTCAGGTACTCTGTCCAGTCCATTGCTTTTATTTGGGCGTAGAGTTCGTCGGGGTCTCCGGCTGTAAAGGTATAGATGGGTTTGAGTATGCGCAATGCGGTACGGCAGTGCAGGTTGGTTTTGTAGAGAAGTTCCTTGTCGCCGGTAAACGAGACCATTCGTCGGCCTGTTTCTATGTCTTTACCGCCGAGTGCGGCTATTTCCGAAGCGAGAACCTCTTCGAGTCCTTGGAACGTTTTAGCAATGAATGTCGATGTGGCTGATTGCATTATTTTCGAGCTTTACTTTGTAAAATGCGGGTTTCCGGGGCTACGTCTTCGGTAACCCATATATTCCCGCCTATCGTGGCGCCGCGACCTATGGTGATGCGTCCCAGTATCGTGGCGTTGGAGTAGACGATGACATTGTCTTCGAGAATGGGGTGGCGGGGTATGCCTTTGATAGGATTTCCGTTATCGTCGAGTGGGAAACTTTTGGCACCCAGTGTTACCCCTTGATAAAGTTTCACGTTTTTCCCGATAATGGCGGTCGCTCCGATTACGACACCTGTACCGTGATCGATCGAAAAATATTCTCCTATCGTGGCAGCCGGGTGTATGTCGATTCCGGTCTCGGAATGAGCCATTTCGGTGAGGATTCTCGGGATAAGCAGTATGCCTTGTGTGTGTAATTGGTGGGCGACACGATAATTGATCATGGCGCGTATGGCAGGGTAACAATAGATGACTTCTCCGTAACTTTCGGCGGCAGGGTCGCCATTGTAGGTGGCAATGACGTCGGTTGCGAGGATACGACGCAATTCGGGGAGTTTCTTGATGAAAGTCGAAGCATGTTCTCCTGCTTTCTCATGCAACTCTTTTTCGTTATCGCAGCCTCCTTCGGGTTTGTCGAGATTGAGAACGGAAAAAATTTGATTGCTGAGCAGAATGTATAACCGTTCGGCCGTTGTACCCAGATGGTAGCGCATGGTGAGGCCGTTCAACCCCGATAACCCGAAATATCCCGGGAAAAGAAGTTTACGGCACAAATCGATGATTTCGCTCAGTTTTTCGATCGAGGGCATATGGCAACCGTCGTTACCGTGGTAGTTCGACGGATTTAACGGGTCGGAGGTAGATAAATTCTCTACGACTTCGGTGATGATATGCGTGTGCGGGGTCATCGTGGTGATGATTGATAATGAAACGACAAAGATAAGATATTTTGCCGATACATACTTTCCCTTTCTTCCGAAAAGTGTTTCTATGCAAAAATGGGAGGGTATTGCAATCTTTTTTGGGTCTCCCTTTTCCCTATGTCATTCCGCCTTTTTTGTCGCTGTTGCGGCTTATATTACCTTTCAGAAAGACAGTCATGTCATTCCGAGCGAGGGCGAGGAATATCTTTCTTGCTCGCTTTGATAGAGATGCTTCGCTATCGCTTGGGTAGAGATTCTTCCTCCTTGCGATCGTCAGAATGACATCGTTTGTCATCTCGAACGTATGTGAGAGATCCCTCACAATATGCTCGCTTGGGTTCTTCAAGGCAGAACCTTTCAGAATGATATATTACTGTAAGCGTTACATCTCTTGGTAGGAGATTCTTCATTTCGCTTTGTTCTATTCAGAATGACATACAAAATGCCCATTTGGTGGGAGAATCTTCGCTCCGCTTTCGCTGCGTTCAGAATAACAGGTATCTGAAATGATAAATTTTCACGGTATGATTACACTCCGTTTAAGGATACAAAGCCCGGCCTCTATATGTATATGGAATAACAATTAGACTTGAAATGTCGAAAAATTTCAGACCTCGAAATGGTAAAACAAATAGAGCATATCGAAGAGACATAACGACATACTCTATTTGCTTTATTCCTCGAAAGCCATATTTTTAAACCTTATGTTTTTTACGAGTCCATCTTTTGATCCACAGATAGTAACCGGTCAGCGGGAGAGAAGCACCGCCCAAAGCGGCGATAAAATAGAGTATGCGGGTGAATGTCCCGCCCCAGTTTCCGACGTGTACCGAGTATATCCAGCCTCGTATTTTACCCGATTTTTCGGTATCCTTGTATAAGTCGACCGAGGTAATTGTTCCGTTATCGGGATCGAATGTATAGCGATCGGAGGCTCTTTGATTTCCGAGACGGCCGAAAGCGACAGTCGCTGTACCGTCCGAGACGGTAATCTGTTTATACCCGTCGTTTTGTTTGGACAGTTCTTCATATACTTGCTGCCAATATGTGTATGATACGTCCGATTTTGTGCCGTCGTGTTCGTTTTTCTTTTCTTTACCATGTGGAGAGGAAGACGCCTTTCCCGATTTCCGCTGTTGAACTTCTACACCGAAAAGTCGGTAGAATCCCGTCCGATACCAAGAGAAAGACCAGGTCAGCCCCGTGAGAGCCATAACCAATAGGAACAGGAGTATGTACATACCGCCGGCAACATGAAGGTCATACCAAAAACGTTTCAACCCTTTTCCGGTTGAAATTTTCAGACTGTTTACAAGAGCTTTCCGTGTACGGGGCCACCAGATGACAATACCTGAAATCAGGATAAAAACGAATATCAACGTGCTTATACCTACAACCAGTTTACCGACGAATATATCACTGCCGGGTTTCATGCTGTCGAGCAGCCACCTGTGCAATTTGAACATGGTGAGAAAAAACGGAGACCGCTCATATTTCCCGAGGACTTCGCCGGTGTACGGGTCTACGAACAAGGACGAACGTCGGGGTTTGGACAGACTTACCTGATACGATCTTTCGGGGTTGGCGAAAATATTAAGTCCGGTTGCCGTTACATCGTCTGGAAGTATTCCGGCTACGTTTTCCATGATTTTGTCGGCGGGTAACGGAGCTTCTTTTACCTCTTTTACATAGTAAAGGTCATGGCGGAAGATTTTCATGATCTCCGCTTCGAATACCAGCATCGCACCCGAGAAGCAAATCAGTGTGATGATGAGTCCGAAAGGGACGGAAAGCCATAAATGTATATGACGAAAAATTTTTCTCATAAGTCGTTGCAGTAAAAGAGCCTGCCAGAGAAATATTTATTTCCGGCGAGGCTCTTTTTAATTTACATTATACCATTGTTGGATTATCGGGTATTATTGTGCGGCCAGTTTGCCCACGCCTTTTACTTGCGTGGCTACGACCGTCAGGCCTTTGGTCGCTGTTGCGGATACAGGATCGATTTTGTAGATGGCGGGATAACCGTCGGTTGTGGTAACGGCGATATAGGCGTTACCGTTCTCGATATACGGCGTGTTTCCGAATCCCGAAATTTTGTCGGTTGATGGAAGTCCCGAAACGAAGGTCAATTTTCCGGTAGATCCTTTGAATATGGCAAGGCGGTTCGCAGTTTTATCCGATGCTGTGATTTCTTTGTCATAGCACAGGAACAGGAAATAATCACCAGTGATGAACCAGCTGCGAAGGAATGCGGCCTCTTTCCCACTGTCGTCGGTGAGGGGGAAATAGTAGTTTTCATCGAATTCTTTCGTGGTGGTATTGATACGTACTGCACCCGACGGTAAAGAGGTTTTTTGAAGGTCGCTTTTCATTGTTTTTGCATAACTGGGAGAGAACACATAAACGTAACCGTCGTCGGCCTTCCAGAGCATTTGGTAGTATTGCGATTTGTTACGTCCGCAGGCGTAGCTGATTTTGTCGGTCTTGATGAGTTTTTTACCGGTCAGCGAGTTGTCATCGAAGATAGCCACCCAGCATTCGTCGGGGTATTGTGTCCATTGCAGTTCGTCTTTATCGTATGCACCGCTTCCGCTGCCACCCGACTCGGTCTTGATCAAAGAGGCGTAGTCGCCGTCTTTACGTACCCACTTGTGGGGATTGCCGTTTTCATCTTTCTGCATACAACCATATTGGCTTAGACCCATCGGGACGGCAGCGGCATACACTTCGTTGCCTACCTGTTCGATACCGGCCAGTGTTACGTACTCTCCGTTACCCAAGAAATTTTCCGAGAGGTATGCCCGGTCGTTGGTGTTATTGGAAAAGACATTTTCATTGTTTACGTCGAGGTAAGAAATCAAGAACGATTGAGGGGTATATCCGTTTTCGTCGTTCCATGCCGTTGGACCGTCGCCGGTCGAGGTGGTCATAATATATTCGTCGTAAAATCCGTATGTGGTGAATCGTTTGAGCTCATACTCTTTGGCTCGCTTATTCATGTCGAAATTTGCATCGAGGGTAAACGATTGTGTTGTCCCGGAGTTTCCTTGATGATAGTTGAGCGCATACAACCTGATGTCTTTATAGAATACCCAATATGTAGCACCTTCGTTTACGAGACCTTGTGCGTCGGCCGATACCTTGTAATTCGGGTCGTCCAGTCTATCGGCAGTCAGCAATACGTTGGTCGAGTTTCCCGATGCCTCTACCGTTGCGGCGATTACATAATTTCCTTGTTTTACTTCTGTCAGAGAGTTCAGTTCGCTGTTACCTCCGCCGTTTGAGCCGTCGTCGTCCGAGCAAGAAGTGAATACCATTCCGGCCATTGCTGTCGCAAAGAGTCCGGCGAATAGAAAATTTTTTTTCATTGTCTCTTTTTTATTGGATTAGAATGTATGTTTCCTGTCTATTTTCCAAAGTACACACGTACTTTCCCGTAGAATGCCCGCCCGGCTTTTTGCAGGCTGAAATTGTCGTACAGTTTCTCGTTGGTCAAGTTGCGGCATTCGAAAGAGAAATTGTATCTGCCCTTCTGTATGCTATAACTCACCGTCAGGTTGTGCGAGAACTGGTTGGGTACGACGAAGTCGCTCTTTTTCCCGATAGCCTGTGAGTAGTAAGAGAAACTGTGCAGATACAGGTTATCGTAGGTTACGGTGAGTACATTGCCTTTTTTGAAGAGTCCGTGCCAATAGAAGTTTATATCGCTATCGGAGAATATGTATGGGACGTTGGGCATTCTCGACTTGTACGCGAGATTCTTTACGCTGTTGCCCATACTGCCTATTTGGTATTCTTCATTGTCGCGTACGTCCATCTTTGTGAAATTGCCGCCTATACTCAACCATTTACTGAAACCGTAGCGGGCCGATATATTGAAACCTTTTGTCAGAACTTTGCCATAGTTGATGTATGTGGCATTTTCTTTCCCTCCGCTCAGGTCTTGAATGTTACGTTGTATATAGTCTTGCGTGTTGCGGTAGATAAATCCTCCTTCGACATAAACGGAATGTTTTCCGAATGTTTTGGTATAGCTGAGGTTGACGTTGATGTTGTTGCTGTTTTCGGGTCGAATGGAGATATTTCCACTTTCCAGATCTTCATCACCGAACATTTCTTCGATCGTCGGCAAGCGGTATGCTTTTTCATAGGAAAGTTTGGTTTGCAGTCCCGATAAGATAAAATAGGTTCCTGCTATACCATATCCCCATGAGTCGGTTGTGCGGCTGGTACGCACGTAGTCGCTGGCATTGTCGTCCGTCGCCATTGGACCGGCAACGTATTGCCGGTAATATTTTCCGAAGACCGACAGATTCCAGCGGTCCGAGGGCATCAGCCGGTATGAGAGTCCGGCGATGTTTTTTCGGGTTTCTTTGGCGATGGCGTCGGTAGCTTCCTCTTCGGCGAGCAGGCTCGTATTGTTCCGGTGGAATGCGTTCCATACGTTATTGAACGTGAACATGTGCATGCGCGCTATTTGGTAATTGACCGTCAACGTGGCGTTCCAGTTGTCGTTATTGGAGCGGGTGTGTTGATACGATTGTTCACCTCGGGAATTCATCAGTTTTTTTTCTCCGAGCCAATTATATTCGTAGCGTGTCGTATCTACGTTGTAGGTGATGTTGCGGTTGTAGTTGGCGGTAAGTACCACATCGAGGCCTTTGGTGAAGAGGTTGTGTTTGTTGTATTCGAGCGAGGGCATCAGCGAGTGTCCTTTGCGGTGTTTCTCCCCGAATACGGTTTTTTGTCTCACACCCGTTTGTATCTCTTGGTACATGTTGGAGTAGGTGAATCCGAACATCAGACGGTCGGCCCAGTATTTATCTTCTACTCCGATTTTGGCTACGACGGCTTCGTTGTGATAGGTGTCGTGAAACCGTTTTACCCGTTCCGTCTTTTCGGTATCGAAATCGGTCGTCCCGTCTTCTTTGTAACGTTTTATCGGGGCATCGACGTGATAGTCGTTGTCCGAGTAGTTTTGGAATGCGTTTATTCCATACGTGAAACCGTTTTTGAACGTTTGACCGAAATTGACATACGACTTATGTGTGTTAAAAGAGCCGTAAGAATAAGATGCGTCGACAAACCAATTTCTGCGCTTTTTGTTGGTAACGATATTGATGACTCCACCCAGAGCATCGGTTCCGAACCCTACGGGCACGACGCCTTTGTATACTTCGATGCGGTCGGCAAAGTTTATGGGGATATTATTCAGCCCGAAAGAGCTGCCGACTCCTTCTTGCGGCACGCCATCGATGAAGATTTTCACGTGTTTCCCGCTGAACCCGTCAAGCGTGATACTGGTACTGGAACCCAGTCCTCCCGATTCTCTGACTTTTACACCGGGGATTTTGGCCAATGAGCCGGCTAGATCTTGTGTCGTGTTGTGCAGATTTTTTGCGTCGAGAGCAATCGCGTTATAGGCCGACTTGTTGATGCGGTTCACACCGTTCGCTCCTGTTACAGCAACCTCTTTCAGCGATTTTATGTCGGGTTCTATAACGATGTTGAGTTTGGTTCTTTCTCCGTCGGTTATCTCCACGGTCTTTTCGACGGTTTTATATCCGAGTGCCGTAACGACCAGCGTGTATTTCCCGGCCGGGGCTTTTATGTGATAGAGTCCGTCTTTGTTGGTTCCGCTTCCGCGGGCCGAACCTTTCAGGTGTACAGTGGCAAAATTCACGACCTCACGGTCGGCAGTAACGATTCGTCCCGAGACGATCCCTTTATATTCGGAAAAAACGGAAATTGAAAATGTTAAAAATATAAATAGAAAACAGAGCTTTTGTACCTTCATTTGAAAGAATATATTACCTAATGAAATCCTTTGCAAAAGTCCGTACAAGTATTAATTCGGGCAATACCGAAATAATGGTATTTTATATATCATAAAATACCGAGTTTTATTATTGTTCTTTTAGTGATATTTTATATACGAAAAATCTCCATTCCGAGACCGGAATGGAGATTTTGATATAGAACGACAGATGCGACAGAGCATCTGAATCCGCAAAAATCAGTCTTTGAGTTTTGCCTTTATAAACTCGCGGTTGAGGCGGGCGATATTGGCAATGGAGACATTCTTGGGGCATTCGGCTTCGCAAGCGCCGGTGTTGGTACAATTACCGAATCCCAATTCATCCATTTTCGAAAGCATGGCTTTGGCGCGGCGAGCAGCTTCGACACGGCCTTGCGGAAGGAGTGCGAGCTGGCTTACTTTGGCCGATACGAAAAGCATGGCCGATCCGTTCTTACAAGCAGCTACGCAGGCACCGCAACCGATGCAACTGGCGGCGTCCATCGCTTCGTCGGCGTTGGCTTTGGGAATAGGTATGGCATTGGCATCGGGTACACCGCCGGTATTGACCGAGACGTAACCGCCGGCCTGCATGATTTTGTCGAATGCGCCGCGATCGACCATGAGGTCTCGGATTACAGGAAATCCGGCCGAACGCCACGGTTCTACCGTGATGACATCGCCGTCATTGAATTTACGCATGTGCAGCTGGCAGGTCGTTACATCTTCGTCGGGTCCGTGGGGATGTCCGTTGATATAGAGCGAGCACATACCGCAGATACCCTCGCGGCAATCGTGGTCGAACACAACCGGTTCTTCACCCTCGTTGATGAGTTGCTCATTGAGTACGTCGAGCATTTCGAGGAACGAGCTGTCGGTGGAAATATTTTGGAGGGAGTACTCCTTGAAAGCCCCTTTTTCTTTCGGGCCTTTCTGACGCCAGATTCTGAGCGTTATATTGATGGTTTTTTCCATAATCGTAGTGCCTATAAGATTATTGTTTGTAATTACGTTGTTGTACCTTGATGGCTTCGTACTTCAACTCCTCTTTGTACATGACGGGGTCTTTGTCTTCGCCTTGGTACTCCCAGCAGCTGACGTACATGTACTTGTCGTCTTGGCGCAGTGCCTCGCCGTCAGGGGTCTGGAACTCTTCGCGGAAATGGCCACCGCATGACTCGTTGCGATTTAGCGCGTCGAGAGCCATCAGACGGCCTATCTCGATGAAGTCGGCCAGTCGGAGAGCTTTTTCGAGTTCCACGTTCAACGAATTGGGTTCGCCCGGAATGCGTACATTGGTCCAGAATTCTTTTTTCACCTCTTTGATTTTTTCAAGGGCGGTTTCGAGACTTTCTTTGGTACGTCCCATACCTACATATTCCCACATGATAAGGCCCAACTCTTTATGAATAGAGTCGACCGAACGTTTTCCCTTAATGCTCATCAATTTGGCGATACGGGCGTTTACGTCTTTCTCGGCTTGTACGAATTCAGGCAGGCTGGTGCTGAAACGAGGTACGGTGATTTGGTCTGAAAGGTAATTTTGTATCGTATAGGGCAATACGAAATATCCGTCGGCCAATCCTTGCATCAGGGCCGATGCACCCAGACGGTTGGCACCGTGGTCGGAGAAGTTGGCTTCACCGATGGCGAAGAGGCCGGGGATAGAAGTACTCAACTCATAATCGACCCAGATACCGCCCATCGTGTAGTGGATAGCAGGGTAGATCATCATAGGAGTCTTATAGGGGTCGTCGTCGACGATTTTTTCATACATCTGGAAGAGGTTGCCGTAGCGGGCACGTACGACATCTTCACCGAGACGTTCGATAGCCGAAGCAAAGTCGAGGTACACGGCCAGTCCGGTCGATCCGATACCGTAACCGGCATCGCAACGTTCTTTGGCGGCACGCGAAGCCACGTCGCGGGGAACGAGGTTTCCGAAAGCCGGATAACGGCGTTCCAAGTAATAGTCGCGGTCTTCTTCTTTGATGTCGGTCGGTTTCAGTTTGCCGGCGCGGATAGCTTCGGCATCTTCTTTTTTCTTGGGAACCCAGATACGTCCGTCGTTACGGAGCGATTCCGACATAAGAGTCAGTTTCGATTGGAATTCGCCATGTACGGGAATACAGGTCGGGTGTATCTGAGCGAAAGCGGGATTGGCAAAATAAGCGCCTTTTTTATAGCATTGCATGGCAGCCGATCCGTTCGAACCCATAGCATTGGTCGAGAGGAAGAACGTGCGTCCGTAACCGCCGGTTGCGATTACCACGGCGTGAGCGGCGTAACGTTCGATTTTTCCGGTGATGAGGTTACGGGCGATGATACCGCGTGCGCGTCCGTCGATGATGACGAGGTCGAGCATTTCATGACGCGGGAAAAGTTTCACCGTGCCTTTTTTCACTTGACGGCTCAATGCCGAGTAGGCGCCGAGCAACAGTTGTTGTCCCGTCTGTCCTTTGGCATAGAAAGTACGGGATACTTGGGCGCCACCGAACGAACGGTTGTCGAGCAAACCTCCGTACTCACGGGCGAAAGGTACGCCTTGTGCTACACATTGGTCGATGATGGAGTTGGAAACTTCGGCCAGACGGTAAACGTTGGCTTCGCGGGCACGGTAGTCTCCACCTTTGATCGTATCGTAGAAGAGACGATACACGCTGTCTCCGTCGTTTTGATAGTTTTTGGCCGCATTGATACCACCTTGTGCTGCGATGGAGTGTGCACGGCGGGGAGAATCTTGTATGCAGAAACTGAGTACGTTGAATCCCATTTCGCCGAGTGATGCAGCAGCCGAAGCACCGGCCAGACCGGTACCTACGACGATGATGTCGAGGCGGCGTTTGTTGGCGGGATTCACCAGTTTTTGGTGACTTTTATAGTTGGTCCATTTTTCGGACAAAGGACCTTCGGGGATTTTCGAGTCGATTTTTTTTGCCGCAGGTTGTGTTGCGGCTTTGGGGGCTTCTTGTTGAATCTGAGCCTCCATTCCTTCGGGGGTTATATCTGTTTTAGCCATAGTCGAAATTTTTAGAAGATATTATGTTATGCTATGAAACCGAAGTAGATGGCTACCACAGCAAATCCGAGGCAAAGAACGGTTGTGTAGATGTTGGAGATACATTTCCAGCGCGACAGCCAAATTTTATTGTTCCAACCCAATGTCTGAATGGCGCTCCAAAAGCCATGTGTGAGGTGGAACCAAATAGCAACGAACCATACCAGATAGATGATGGCCATGATAGGATTTCCCAGTGTTTCGGCAATAAGGGCATATCCGTCGTGGGGATTTACCTCGGGAAGGATACCGGTAATTTCGTTGAACTGCATTTTGAACCAGAATTGGTACAGGTGCATGGCGATACCGATAACGACGATGATACCCAGGACGAGCATATTTTGAGAAGCCCATTCCACGTCTTTGGGTTTTTCGGTTACTTTGTAGCGGTCTTTTCCCCGGGCGCGACGGTTGATATAGGTCAACCAGAGGGCGAAGAGAATGTGCAGCACCGCACCGGCGGCGATGACAGCGGTTCCTGCCAATGCATACCAGTTGGCTCCCAAGAATTCACATACCATGTTGTATCCTTCTTCCGAGAAGATGGCTACGAGGTTCATCGACATGTGAAATGTCAGGAACAGGATAAGAAAAAGACCGGTGAGGCTCATCACCACCTTTTTCCCGATCGATGAGTTTAATAACCACATAAGATTTGAGATTTTTTTGAGTTAGTATTTGGCTTGTAATGTATTGCCTGTTGAGGAGACCATTTTCGGGCTACAAAATTAATGGAATGTCTACTTGTATGCAAATATTAAGGAAAATTTTCGCTAATCATTTTTTGTATTCCATTGCAGGGTGGCCCGGAGCGGGTAGTGGTCGGAGTGTTTCTGACGAACGATACGGCTGTCGACGGCACGCAACACGTTGTTGTAGAGTATGTGGTCGATACGAAACCAGAATCCCTGTTCATTGTATGTGATACCCGGGCCGAATCCCGTAGAAACATATGCATCGGAAAAGTCGTCGCGGATCTTTCGATATGCATAGGATTGCGGCGTATCGTTGAAGTCCCCGCAGATAACGACAGCTCCGGTAATGCCGTCGGCGATTTGACGTATGAGGCGGGCTTGTTTGGCCCGTTCCATCCCTGCACGTTTGAGTTTTCCCAATAACCGGCTTTTGGCTTGCGGCAGAAGATCGGTCGATTGGGTAGGATTTTTTGCGATTTGTTCGTACAATTCGCGGTCTTTCGGTTCGAGATGGTTCGACTCCAAGTGGCAGTTGATGAGCGAGAAAGATTTTCCGTCGATGTCGAATTGATAAAGGCATGCACCGTTTTGCGACCGGTCGAACGGTATGGGTTCTATATTTTTGAAAGGGTATTTGGAGAAACAAGCGATTCCCGAGTTCCAGGGGGTCGGTTTGAAAACATGATGATAGGGGTAGTCCGAAAGTACTTTTTCTACCATTTTTTGAGATAGTTGGTGATTGCTGCCGGAGGGTACAGTATTGTATTCTTGCAGGCAAATGATGTCGGCTCCGCTGTTACGTAACAGGTCGAGTACCGTATTGCTTTTTCCGTTGTCCGTCGGTTTGGATTGGACAAAACTCCGTATATTATAAGACAGGAGGCTGATTTTTCCCATTTTATTGTCTTTCCCTTCAAAATGGGTGGGAAAATAATTTTGAACCGCTTGAAACGAGAGCAATAAGAAAGCAATCGGTAGGAGGACATACTTCCTCGGCCGTATGAAGATTTGCAGAAGTAATAGTATTTCGATAAAAAAGAATACGGGGAACGCCAGTGTGAAAAAGTAGGGCAGGGAGAATCTGTCAGGAGGAATCAGGTAACTATAAGCCGAAATCAGCAATAAACCTCCGGCGATGAAATTTATCGTCAGTGCCAGCAGTTGATATGTTTTGGCAAGAAAATTCATATCGCTCTATTTTTTCCCGGCATCGAAAAGCCGTTTTTTTTCTTCCCGGGTCAATGTCTCGTATCCCGACTGTTTTATTTTATCGAGGATACGGTCTATCTCGGCGACGTTTTCTTGTCGGCGACGTAAATATTCCTCGTCATCGGTATTTCTGTACCTTGTTCTTCCGGCATTTTGGTGTTTGCGCTTATCTCCTTTGTTTCGGGAGTGGAAAAGGAGAACAAGATTATCTACTATACGGTTGAACCCTTTTGTGAGATCCCTTCCTTTTTTATAGCGCAGGGCAAACAAGAATCCGAATAACGCTCCTCCTATGTGTGCGATATGTCCTCCTGCATTTTGGGACGTTATGCTCAGCAAGTCTATCAGTACGGTAATAAGTGCAATGTATTTTATCGAGATATTCCCGATGAACAATAACCGTATTTTGTAGTCGGGAGCATAGGCCGAGACAGCAAAGACAACTGCCAGTACGGCGGCCGATGCACCGAGCAGCATGCCTTCGACGGCCACGAAGTAGGGCAACAGATTATAGGCGAGCAGATAGACGGCCGCTCCGCTCAATCCTCCTAAAATGTAGACGCCCCCGAATTGTTTGGCATTGAAGAATAAGAGAAATAATTGCCCGAACCAATAAAGCCATAGCATATTGAACAGCAGATGCAACAGGTCGTACTGGAAAAACATGTAAGTGAACACCGTGTAGGGGCGATAAAGCAGCAGCATAGGGTCGGACGGTAATTCGAGGTACGGCGTCAACGAAAAAGGCACCCCGAGCAACGTGCAGAAAACATCGGTAAGCCGTACGACAAGGAAGAGGGCGACATTGATGAAGATGAACTTTACCGTGAGTTGCCCTGTTTTGTATTTGAGACGTAGATCATCAAAAATACCCATGGTTTCCGCCTCCTTTTTTACGCCAGTAGAGAATGAGAATAAGACCGAATAACATACCACCCAAGTGGGCGAAATGGGCAATGTTGTCGCCTCCGCCGCTGCTGCTGCGTATGCCGAGGAACAACTCTATAAGTCCGTACCCTATGACGAAATATTTGGCTTTGATGGGTATGGGAATGAACATGAGAAACAGTTCCGCGTTGGGAAACATCATACCGAAAGCCAATAGTATGCCGAATACGGCACCCGAAGCGCCGATGGTAATGATGTTGTTGAGAACGAGTCGTGTCTGGGACCACCCGATCATCGATTCGGTATTGGCAATAGCATCGTGCAAGGAGATGTACCACGTAATTTCTTGTATGAGTCCGGCTCCGATACCGGTAATCATGTAGAAAACAAGGAAGCGTTTTCCTCCCCACACCGATTCGAGGGTACGTCCGAAGATGAAAACCGAGAACATGTTGAAGAAAACATGCCCGAAAGAATATGGGTCGTGCATGAACATGTAGGTTACCATCTGTGCGGCGTTGAAACGGTCGGCTTGGAAATAGTGTAGTCCCAAATATTCGACGAGATCTATGCCGAGGGTTTTTCTGAAAACGATGGTGGCCAGCCACAACAACAGATTGATAATGATCAGATTTTTTGTAACAGGCGGTATGCTGTTGAGGAAATTTGGTCGATTTTGAATCATAAAGATTTGTTTATGGTATGCCGAATAATGGCATCGGTTTCGATATGAAAAGTTTTATACGACACAAAAATAAAGAATATTTCTTTGGTATGGAGACAAAATGACTGAAGAATAGAAAGGTAATAAATGTTTTTTACGTTTTTTCGATCTAAATCTTTGTTTTTTTGTTTTTTAATCATACATTTGTACACAACTTGAATACGTATCTTTATTGAAAATATATTGATATAAACCATATTTTAATAACAATAACGTCATGAACAAAACAGATTTGATTGCTGCTGTTGCAGAAAAAGCCGGTTTGGCAAAAACTGATGCCAAAAAAGCTCTTGAAGCTTTTGTTTCTACTGTATCGGAAGAATTGGCAAAAGGTGAGAAAATAGCTTTAATAGGATTCGGAACTTTTTCTGTTAGCGAGAAAAGTGCAAGAACCGGTATCAATCCCGCTACTAAACAAACGATTACCATTCCGGCAAAGAAAGTCGTTAAATTCAAAGCCGGTGCAGAACTGGCCGAAAAAGTAAAATAAGTATTTTACGGATTTAAAAGAAAAGGGGCATCTCATAGAGATGTCCCTTTTTGTATGCCGATACTGAAAAACGTCAGGAAACCCCTTTTATTTTTTCAGCAGCTTATTGTATTTGTCCGAACATATTATCTCCATTGCTTTGCGGTAAATGGGATTGGTGGGGTTGTAAATCATGTAGTAGGTCGAGGTGCTGTTGTAGAGATCCCGGGCAAGTAATGCTTTGAGTTGCACGGCGATGAGCGGTTTCGACGCCTCTTTTTCTGCATCGTCTTTCGGTTTGATTCCCGTTTCGGTAGCCAATGTATCGAGAGTGGCCCATAATTGATCGTCTATTTCGTATTGGTCGATGAATTTCGATACCTTCCTGTATTTCGATATAATTTCTCTACGGTGATTGTCGAGATAGGTGTAGATACTGCGGTTCAGGATTCCCCGGCGCAGGAGCTGGCGGTGATAGGCGGTGTAACGTGCAGTATCGAGGCCGACGAAAACATCGGGCATGATACCTCCGCCGCCGTAAACAGTACGTCCGATGCGCAAAGTCTTGTATTGCAGGGAGTCTGTGAAATGTATACTGTCGGCGTGCAGCAGTTCGCCGTGAGCCAGTCGCTCGTTCAAATCTTGATCGTATGCTTCATTTTCTCCTTTGACGTAAGGCCGTTGAATGCATCGACCTGTCGGGGTATGGTATCGGGCGACGGTAAGACGCAGCAGCGATTTATCGGGCATGGTAATGGGGCGTTGTACCAGTCCTTTGCCGAATGTGCGGCGTCCCACGATTACGGCGCGGTCCCAGTCTTGCAGGGCTCCGGCGAGAATTTCGCTGGCCGAGGCCGATAGTTCGTCGACCATTACAACGACCCGTTCGTCGGGCAACAAGGTATTTCCGGTAGCAATTTCCTGCGCCCGGCGCACGTTACGACCTTCGGTATATACGATGAGCTGATCTTTGTCGAGAAACATATCAGCTATCTTGACCGCCACATTCAGGTATCCGCCACCGTTCCCTTGCAGGTCGAGTATCAGGTTTCTCATACCTTCTTTCCGGAGTGATTTCACGGCTTTTTCCATTTCTTCGGCACTGCTTTCGGCAAAGCGGCTCAGTCTGATGTATCCGGTCGTGTCATCGAGCATATAAGTCGCATCGATACTGTTTACCGGAATTTTATCCCGGGTGATGGTGAAGGAAATCGGTTCGGCAACGCCCCGTCGCATTATTCCTATGGAGACTTTGCTTCCCCGTTTTCCCCTCAACATGGTGATGATGTCGTTGACGGCAAGTTTGACTCCGGCAACGATGCTGTCATCGACCGATATGATACGGTCGCCGGGTAAGATACCGGCTTTCTCCGACGGTCCGCCGACGACAGTCTGCACGACGAACAACGTATCTTCCAGCATATTTATCTGTATGCCTATGCCGTCGAATTTTCCCGACAATGTTTCCAATGTCTGTTGTGCTTCGTGAGGAGGCAGGTAAGTCGAGTGGGGATCGAGCTGTTTCAACATGGCGGCTATGGTTTTTTCGGCAATAGTGTCCTCATCGATGACATCGACGTAAAGCCGTGAAACGGCGGCTGCGACCAGATTGATCTTATTGAGGGCATTGAATCGCCGGGGTTGTTCTACCTGCGTATTGCCTTTTTTATCGCTGCCATTTGCTCCGTTTCGTTTTTGTGCCGCCAATGCGGGTGCGAGAAGCAGAAGAGAAAGTAAAATTGTATAGAATTTTTTCATGAGAGAGGAGTTTCTATTCACAATCGGGAAGTTTCAGGTTTTTCGGAATAAACTGTTTTACCGGTTGGTTATAACGCAATAGTTCCCGCACGACCGAAGAACTGATATGCGCGTATTGCGGCTCGGTAAAGAGCAACAATGTTTCAATGCCCGAAATGTCCCGGTTCAGGTCGGCTATGGTCTTTTCATATTCGAAATCGGCAATGGAACGTATTCCTCGCAGGATTGCCGTTACGTTTTGTCTTTGTGCTTCGACCACGGTCAGGTCGTTGTAGGCGATGACTTCGACCCGTGGATCGGAGGCGAATAATTCCCGCAACATATTCACTCTTTGGTCGGGAGTGTAAAGGCAGCGTTTCGCATCGTTGATACCGACGGCGATGATGACTTTGTCGAAGATTTGCAAGGCTCGACGGGTAATCGATGCGTGCCCGAGGGTAAAGGGATCGAATGTCCCCGGATAAAAGGCTATTTTTTCAGAGGTCTTCATCGTCAACAATCAGATTATCGATAATAAAATTCTGCCGTTCCATCGTGTTTTTACCCATGTAAAATTCGAGCAGTTCCTTTACCGAGTCCTCTTTGCGCAAGGTTACTTGGTCGAGGCGGATATTCTCTCCGATGAATCCCTTGAATTCATCGGGCGAGATTTCACCCAGACCTTTGAATCGGGTAATCTCAGCATTTTCGCCGAAGTACTTGATGGCTTCGATGCGTTCTTGGTCGGTATAGCAATAACGGGTCTCTTTCTTGTCGCGTACGCGGAACAATGGTGTTTGCAAAATGTAGACGTGTCCTTTCTTGATGAGGTCGGGAAAGAATTGCAACAGGAAGGTAAGCGTGAGCAGACGTATGTGCATACCATCGTCATCGGCATCGGTGGCGATGATGACTTTGTTGTAACGCAGCCCTTCTATGCCGTCTTCGACATTGAGCGCGGCTTGCAGGAGATTGAACTCTTCGTTCTCGTACACGACTTCGCGGGTCTGTCCGTAGCTGTTGAGGGGTTTCCCTCGCAGGCTGAAAATCGCTTGCACGTCGGCGTTTCGGCTTTTCCCGATAGAGCCCGAGGCCGAGTCTCCCTCGGTGATGAATATGCAGGTTTCGTCGCGTAGGTCGCCTTTGGGATCGTTGTAATGTACACGACAATCTTGCAGTTTACGGTTGTGCAGATTGGCTTTTTTCGCCCGCTCGCGGGCGATTTTCGATACCCCGGCGATCGCTTTGCGTTCTTTTTCCGAATCCTGTATTTTTTTGAGCAAGATTTCTTTGGTCTCGTTGTTCTTGTGCAGGTAGTTATCGAGCTCTTTTTTCAGAAAATCACCGATGAATTTGTTGACGGTTGGTCCGTCGGGTCCCATGTCGCGCGAGCTGAGTTTGGTTTTGGTTTGGGACTCGAATACGGGTTCTTCCACCTTGATGCTGATAGCCGCCACCATGCCGTTGCGAATGTCGGCATATTCGAAGTTTTTGGAGTAAAATTCTTTGATGGTACGCGAGACGGATTCTTTGAATGCCGAGAGATGCGTCCCCCCGAGTATGGTGTGCTGCCCGTTGACGAACGAATAAAATTCTTCTCCATATTGGTCGTTGTGGGTGATAACGACCTCGATGTCGTCGCCTTTGAGATGTATCATCGGGTAGAGCGGCGTAGCGGTCATCTTTTCGTTGAGCAGATCGACGAGTCCGTTTTTGGACGCATAGCGCACGCCGTTGTAGATAAACGTGAGACCCGAATTGAGGTAGGTATAATTTTTGATGAGGGCTACGACGAATTCTTCTCGATATTTGTAATCGACAAAAATCGTATTGTCGGGCTTGAAGCTCACCCACGTTCCGTTACTTTGATCGGTCGGGGTGATAGCGCTTTCTTCGGTTTTGTTTCCGCAGGTGTAAGTTACGCTTTTGCATTCGCCCTCTCGGTAGGCTTCGATACGAAATTCAGAAGAAAGGGCATTTACGGCTTTGATACCTACACCGTTGAGGCCGACCGATTTTTTAAATGCCTTTGAGTCGTATTTGGCACCGGTGTTCATTTTAGAAGAGACGTCGACGACTTTGTCGAGAGGGATTCCCCGTCCGTAGTCGCGTACCGATACCCGTCCGTCTTCGATGTCGATGATGACTTGTTTTCCATATCCCATCATAAATTCGTCGATAGCATTGTCTATGACCTCTTTGAGCAACACATAGATACCATCGTCGGCATGGGTGCCGTCGCCCAACTTGCCGATGTACATACCGGGACGTCGGCGTATGTGCTCTTTCCAGTCGAGGGTGCGTATGCTGTCCGATCCGTATTCGATGTCTTGTTTTATATCTTCTGCCATAGGGTGTGCATTTATGGTTGGATAGAATTATTTACGATGTTTCCGACGGGCTTTTTTCAGGCCGAAGTCTTTTGGAGAAAGGTTTTTGCCCGGTTTCTTTTGCTTTTTTGAAGAAAGGGCGGGCACGGATGAAATAGATTTTCCTTCGAGGGCGAAGTCGATTTGGCGACGTTCCATGTCGACACGGGCGATAACGATGCGCAAAGGATCGCCGAGGCAATATTGCCGGTGGGTACGATGTCCTACCAAACGATAGTTTTTCTCGTCGAACTCGTAATAGTCGTCGTCGAGATCCCGCATGGGGATAAGACCTTCGCATTTGTTCTCGTCGATTTCGACGTAGAGTCCCCGGTCAGCGATTCCCGAAATAGTACCGTCGTAGACCTGTCCCAATCGCTCGGACAAGAACTCGGCTTGTTTATATTTGATCGATGCCCGTTCGGCATTGGCGGCAATTTGTTCCATATCCGAGGAGTGTTTGCACCGGTCTTCAAGTTCTTCGCTGTCGACTGCGCGGCCTTTGTCGAGATAGCGTTCGAGCAACCGGTGGACCATCATGTCGGGATATCGGCGTATGGGAGATGTGAAATGGGTATAGTAATCGAATGCCAACCCGTAATGTCCGATATTCTCTGTTGTGTATACGGCTTTGGCCATCGTGCGTATGGTCAGAGTCGATATGAGATTTTCTTCGGGTGTGTTGTGTACTTGTGTAAGCAGTTGGTTGATAGAGTCGGTTATCTCCGATCGGGTTCCGGTTGCTTTCAGTTTCAATCCTAACCGGTGGACAAATTCCGAGAGTGTTGCCATTTTCTCCGGGTCGGGATTGTCGTGTACGCGGTACACAAAAGGTTTGGGGGTACGGTTCTTGGGTACACGTCCTATGGTCTCGGCTACCGTGCGGTTGGCCAGCAGCATGAATTCTTCGATGAGTTTGTTGGCTTCTTTCGATTCTTTGGTGTATACACTGATGGGGCGGCCTTTTTCGTCGATGACGAATTTCATTTCCTGACGGTCGAAGTCGATGGCTCCGTGTGCGAAACGTTGCTTGCGCAGAGCCATAGCCAAGCGATTGAGTGTGAGGATTTCGTTTGCACAGTCTCCTTTCCCGCTTTCGATTATCTGCTGGGCTTCTTCATAAGCAAAACGGCGGTCGGAGCGTATGACGGTGCGGGCGATATGCGATTTCAGTACTTTCCCGTTATCATCGAGTTCAAAAACGACCGAGAAACAGAGCTTTTCTTCGTTCGGTCGCAAGGAACAGATTTGATTGCAAAGTCGCTCGGGAAGCATGGGAACCGTCCGGTCGACCAGATAGACCGATGTACCGCGCTGGTAGGCTTCCCGGTCGATAGGACTTCCCGGCTTGACATAATGTGTTACGTCGGCTATATGCACGCCGACTTCCCATTTCCCGTCGGACAATCGGCGCAGGGAAAGGGCGTCGTCAAAGTCTTTGGCATCGGCCGGGTCGATGGTAAATGTCGTTATGTCGCGAAAATCTTCCCGGCGGGCGATTTCGTCAGCGGATATGCGGTCGTCGATTTCATCGGCGAGTTTTTCGAGTTCTTCGGGATAGTGAGTGGGCAATCCGAACTCTGCGAGTATGGCGTGCATCTCGGTATCGTTTTCTCCGCTTTTCCCGAGTATTTCAATGACTGCGCCCGAAGGACTGGTATTGTACGGAGGCCAGTCGGTAAGTCGGGCGACGACTTTTTCTCCTTCTTTGGCTCCGAGGGTCTGGTCGGTCGGGACATATACACGGAAGTCGAATGCCCGGCTGTCGACGCGAAGGGTTGTTTCTTTTATACCGGCTTTTTCGACTGTTCCGACAATTTGTTGGGCAGAGCATCGTTTGGTGATGTCGGTTACTTCGGCCTCTCCCCGGTATTTTCCCCGGGAAATAAGCAGATACTCGACTTTGTCGCCTGATAGGGCATGACGGGCGTTGTTTTCACTCACATAAAGAGCGTCGCCGCCGTTGTCGGGAACGATGGAGAGACGGCTGTGGTCGCGGACGAATGTGCCGGAAAGGAACAGATCGGCGGCGTTGCGGCGATAACGTCCGGGCGATTCTTGCAGTAGGAATCCTTCTTTTACCATACCGTCTAACAGCTCGACGACTTCTCTTTTCTGCATCTCGTTTTTTGCACCCACTTTGCGGGCAATCTGCCGGGGATTGTAGAAAGCCCGGAAATTTTCATTGAAAAATTCCCGTATATGTCCGGCGAAAGACTTTTGTTGTTTTTCTTCGGGGCGTAATTTGCGGTGTTTTGCCATAGCTGTTGCGGTATTTGGTTTGGTTGTCTCTTTTTAGAGAATAGCCCGGTCGTCGCAAGGGGCGGCCGGGCTGTCTTTTTTTGCCTCGATTTTGTGGGGCGTGATTGGGGTGCGCCCGACCTATGCGTCGATATTGGCGTATGTGGCGTTTTTCTCGATAAATTCTCGACGAGGCCCTACGTCTTCTCCCATAAGCATCGAGAATATGTAATCGACATCGGCCGCATTGTTGATGGTTACTTGTTTGAGTATCCGTGTTTCGGGATTCATGGTCGTTTCCCAAAGTTGTTCGGGATTCATTTCTCCCAAACCTTTGTAACGCTGGGTATGGATTCCCGATTCCGAACCTTCTCCGTATTTCTGTATGAAAGCCTGCCGTGCTTCTTCGGTATAGCAATACTCTTTGATATTTCCTTTGGCACAAAGGTAGAGTGGCGGGTTGGCGATATAGAGATGCCCTGCCTCGATGATTTCGGGCATGTAGCGATAGAAAAGGGTCATGATGAGGGTGTCGATGTGGCTGCCATCGACATCGGCATCGGTCATGATGATGATTTTGTGATAACGGAGTTTCTCGATGTTCGCTTTTTTGCTGTTTTCTTCACCGTCAACGCCGAATCGTACACCCAAAGCCGTGATGATGTTGTTCACTTCATCGCTTTCGAACGCTTTGTGCCACATGGCTTTTTCTACATTGAGAATTTTACCCCGCAACGGCAATATGGCCTGTGTGGCGCGGCTGCGTCCTTGCTTGGCCGACACGCCGGCCGAATCTCCCTCGACGAGGAATATTTCGCATTCTTCGGGGTTTCGAGACGAGCAGTCCGCCAGTTTTCCCGGCAGTCCGCCTCCGCTCATGGGACTTTTGCGTTGTACCGATTCCCTCGCTTTGCGGGCGGCGATACGTGCGGTAGCAGCGAGAATGACTTTATCTACGATGAGTTTGGCCTCTTTGGGGTGCTCTTCGAGATAGTTGGTGAGAGCTTCGCCCACGGCTTGGTTCACGGCGCCGCTTACTTCATTGTTGCCCAATTTGGTCTTGGTCTGGCCTTCGAACTGTGGCTCGGCAACTTTTACCGAAATGACGGCGATGAGTCCTTCCCGGAAATCTTCTCCCGATATTTCTACTTTTGCCTTTTCGAGTGCTTTGGCACTTGTGTCTTCGGCATATTTTTTCAGGACCCGCGTGAGAGCCGTACGGAAACCCGCCTCATGCGTTCCTCCTTCGATCGTGTTGATGTTGTTCACGTAAGAGTGCAGGTTTTCGCGGTATCCCGTGTTGTACATGATAGCGCATTCGATGGGAATGCTTTGTTTCTCGGTATTGAGGTAGATGACGTCGTTGATGAGAGGTTCGTTGTTTCGGTTGAGAAATCTGACGAATTCTTTGACACCTTCTTCGGAGTGGAATACTTCTTGTTTGGGATTGCCTTCCTCGTCTTTTTCCCGGAGATCGGTAAAAGTAATGGTAATGCCTTTATTGAGATAAGCCAGTTCCCGTAAACGATTTTGAAGTATTTCGTATTGATAGATTGTGTCTGTGAATATACTGCCGTCGGGTTTGAAAGTGATGGTAGTTCCCGTTTCATGGGTATCTCCTATAACCTCGACGTCGTGCAGCGGTTTGCCGCAGGAATATTCCTGCATATAGATTTTTCCGTTGCGGTGTATCTCGGCTCGCAAATAGGTCGATAAGGCATTGACGCAGGATACGCCGACACCGTGCAGACCGCCCGACACTTTGTAAGAACCTTTGTCGAATTTACCTCCGGCATGTAAAACCGTGAGTACTACTTCGAGTGCCGATTTGTGTTCTTTCTCGTGCATGTCGACAGGAATACCCCGGCCGTTATCGGTTACGGTTATGGAGTTGTCTTCGTTGATGAAAACGTTGATGCGGTTACAGTAGCCGGCCAGTGCTTCATCGATAGAGTTATCGACTACTTCATATACCAAATGATGCAGACCTTTGACGCTGATGTCGCCGATATACATGGCGGGGCGTTTTCTTACGGCTTCGAGGCCTTCGAGTACCTGTATGCTGTCGGCGGAGTAGCTGGCATTCTGTTTGTTGTTTTCTTCTGACATATCTTTGTTGTGTTAATTCTGTTCGGGTGCTCGGTTGCTCCTCGATTTTTTTCAGAATAAAGAATTTTTATACTTTGTCGAGAGGTTTTGCGCAACAAAAAACCTCTCGACAAAGATAATGAAAAATCTCTGTATCGGGAAATTTTTAGCAATCTTTTCGATGCTTTGTGCAAGGTGTTTTTGTGTGGTGTCTACTGCTTTATGTGGAGATTGCAGCGGGACTCGGTGTATGCTGTGTTATGGATAGTCGAGTAAAGGGTAGATGCACAAAAAGCGTCGAGGAGAACCTCGACGCTTGTAGCCCATAGGGGAATCGAACCCCTCTTTCAAGAATGAAAATCTTGCGTCCTAGCCGATAGACGAATGGGCCGTACTCACCGCTTTATACAGCGGTCTCACTAACTCCTCGTTCCGGGAGTTTGCAGTATCAGAGTTTGTTAATGTGCAAAGCCAATTTCGATTTCAAGTTGTTGGCTTTGTTTTTGTGTATCACATTTCTCTTGGCCAACTTGTCGAGCATCGACGAAACTTGGCGATACAATGCGGTGGCGTCGTCTTTCACGGTCATGGCGCGCAATTTGCGGACGGCGTTACGAGCGGTTTTTGCGTAGTATCTGTTGCGCAAGTTTCTGGTTTGCGTCTGTCTGATTCTTTTGATGGATGATTGATGATTTGCCATTCAATAAATCTCCTTTTAAATTTTCTTTGTTTCTAATTGGTAGCCCATAGGGGAATCGAACCCCTCTTTCAAGAATGAAAATCTTGCGTCCTAACCGATAGACGAATGGGCCGTTTTCCGTAATTCCCTATCAATGAAAGAGAGAGGGTCTCCGAAAATGCGAGTGCAAATATAGAGCTGTTTTTTGAATTGGCAAAATATTTAGATAAAAAATTGTCTTTCTCCGTTATTTGTCGGATTTTTGTACCCTTAAATAGCTTGTTTTCGCCATATATGTTGGAAAAAACACGAGGTATCGTATTGCATACGATTGCATACAGCGATAAGGTGTCGATCGTACAGGTTTATACCGAACGTTTCGGGCGGGCGGCCTATTTGTTGCCGCAGTCGCAGGGAAAACGTTCCCGTATGTTGCGCCCGCTTTTTTCTCCGTTCGCTTTTCTCGAAATCGATTCGGAAATGCAGGCGGGGCAGGATATTTTCCGCATACGCGATGTGCGTCAGGTCGAGGTGTGGAGTCATATCTATGGCGATCCGGTGAAAACATCGGTCGCATTGTTTCTCTCTGAAATGTTGTCCCGGCTGTTTCGGGAGTCGGAGTCCAATCCCGCATTTTTCGATTTCCTTGTGCAATCGATACGTCTTTTCGATATGATGGAAGAGGGAAAGGCCAATTTTCATTTGTGGTTTTTGTTGCGCTTGTCGGGTTTTCTCGGATTTCTGCCCAATACCGAACAGTATGGCGAAGGTTATTTTTTCGATATGCTCGAAGGTGTGTTTGTGCCGGCGACACCGGCACATCGTCATGTGTTGCTGCCCGCAGAGGCCGGCGTGTTTGCTCGCCTCATGCGCATGAATACGCATAATCTGAGCCGTTTCCGTTTTACGAGAGATGAACGCCGGACGATTCTCGAGCAAATGATTACGTATTATCGTCTGCATCAACCCGAGTTGTCCGAAATACGTTCCCTCGAAATCATGCACGAACTTTTTGATTGATCCTTGTCGTAGTAAGGGAATATTTGATGCATGATGTTTTTTGCAAAGATTGTGTTTGGACAGAAAGTCTTTTTCTCGACAGGCGATTGGGTGTCATGGGAAAAAGTTGTCAAAAAAGAGAAGGCGATCATATCTTTGTGGGAATTTGCAGATGTGTCGTGAAAGTTGTAATTTTGTCCCTCGGAAATCAATTGCTCTTGTAGTTCAATGGATAGAACGAAAGTTTCCTAAACTTTAAATCCGGGTTCGATTCCCGGCGGGAGTACATAGAAGGGACTGTAAATCTATTATTAGATTACAGTCCCTTTTTTTACGAACTTTTTTTTGAAGGGATTTTCCCGACAGTTATTTTGTCCTTGATTCAGGAGACGAAGATTTCTTTTAAGTTACCGTTCCCTGTTTGCCGCATTTAGAGGGAAATTCTTGCAGATTATAATAATATTTTAACGGCAGATTTTCCTATATATATGATATATAGTCCTTTCCCTTCGAGCACGGGAATATCTTGCGGACTGCCTGTATAAATGATTTGGCCGAGCGGGTTGTAGATTTTGATTTCTTCATTTTCATCTATATGGGTAATGTGTATTTTTCCTTCTTTGGTATATATGTGCATTTCCGGGCTGGGAATATTCTTCAAACCCGACGCTCCCGATTTTTCTACTTGTAATATGCAGCTGGCCGAAATTTCGCTGCCGTCGGTCGTATTGGCGGAGATAATTGTCCAGCCTGGCGAAAGAGCAACGACCAGACCTTCGTTGGTTACGATGGCAACATCTCGATCGGAACTTTCCCACGTCAGTTTCTTCGATGAGACATTTTCAGGCGAGAACGTGGCGATGAGTTGTTTCCGTTCTCCGGGATCCATTTTTAGTTCGCTGGGTTCTATCGTTATATTTTCTGCCAATGTCGGTTTTACCGTTATTTTGCATTCTGCTGTTTTTCCGTTGTGTGTTGTGCAGGTGATGATCGTATTTCCGGCTTTTAAGGCGGTGATTGTTCCGTTTTCTATTTTGGCTACGGATTCGTCGCTCGAGTCCCATTTATAGGTCGTGCTTGCATCGCTCGGTGTCAAGGTGGGAGAAAAAGAATAACTTTCTCCGATTCCTAGTGTGAGTGTCCCGGGAATACTTACGGCTTCGAGTTCGACGATTTTGATGTTGTTGTAGAAGTTGTAAATATCTCTTATCTCTCCTTTTGCATTTTTGTAGGCGTAACTCACGGTTACGACCGGAATATTTGTCGTTTTTTCCACCGCTTTTATGGTGCACCAACCGGTTTGTCCGTTTTTCCCCGAAGTTACCTTTATACATTCGGTTCCCATTCCCCACGGTGTTGCCGAGAAAGATTCCGCCCCACTGATGCCGTAATAGTAGAGGGTTATACTGCGTCCGACGGTGATTGTATAGTATTTGGTTTGGTCGTGGATGGTCAATCCTAAACAGACTTGTGAGCTGAATATGAAACACAAAAGTATCAAAAGAGATTTCCCGTTGATGCTATAATTTTTGAACCTGTTTTTATATTTCCTATCGGGAAACGTATATGTATTTTTGTTGACGGTTTCCATGATTTTGTCCGTTTTTTGAAATTTGGTATATGGTAATAGCCGTTTTTATAGCGGCTTGAATACTGCTATGGATTGCTTGCAAATATATAACTTATCGTCCGAAAGGATAACTTGGAAATGAAAAATATTTTGCTTGTGTTTTTTGACGTAGGAAATCGGCTTTTCTGCCTGAAATCAGAATTTGTAGAATATAATCTCAAAGGATTGGGTCGAAAAAACTTCTTTTACAATTGAATTCTTGGGAATGCCTAAATTATAGTTAAAAATGAAATTTAAAATTGATTTGTTTTTAAATAAAACGGTATATTTCATTCCAAAATACACACATGCATGTACACATGTTGTGAATTTGCTTCTAATATTGTATCTTTGACATATCGAATACAGCTATAACATAAATAAGCATGTAAACAGATATGTTGTAAATTGCTTTCAAAATTGTATCTTTGACATATCGAATACAGCCGGATATATACAGTATGCTGTATTTCAGGAATTTGAATCGAAGATTAGAATAGAAAAAGTATTCGAATAAAAAGGACTCCAAGTATAGTGCGGAGTCCTTTTTTGTTTTTAGAAAAGTTCGAGTTGTTGTCCCGGGGCGTTGGGCGGAATCGTTTTGCGGGCGGAAAATATTTCCATCATACCGAATTGTTTATCGGTGATACAAAGAATCCCTACGTCGCCCAACGGCGGCAGAAACATTTTTACTCTTTTTATGTGTACTTGGGCATTTTCGCGACTGGGGCAGTGGCGCACATAAATGGAAAATTGAAACATGGTGAATCCGTCGCGCATAAGCTTTTTGCGGAAGTCGGCGTATGCCTTTCGCTCTTTCTTGGTATCGGTCGGCAGGTCGAAAAAAACAAGTACCCACATGATACGATATTCACTGAAACGGTCGAGTTCGTTGTTCACATTTCGGGATAGATGATTTTGCGTAATTCGCCCGAGAAACATTTATGTAGAGATGCGGTCGTTTGGGCGACAGCAATCATGAGCGGGCTGCGTTGTCCGCCGATGCAGACTTCGGTAGTCGGCAGGGCGAGTAGGCGGGCTTTGGTCGATGTAGATAGTCGGCTTATATCGATTCTTTCATCGAGCAGTTCGCACACCATATGGTCGACGTAGGGACGGTACGGTTCCATGATGTCGTCGGCGAGGCAGTAGGCGTTGTAGCGGTTGTGGTGGTGAATGCCCAACGTGGGCAGCAGCCCGCTGGTTACGAGAGCCCGGGCCACGACGGCGCGCAGAATGGCGTAGCCGTAGTTGAGCAGGTTGTTGGGCGGTACACCGTCGCGTTTGCGCCGGAAGTAAGGAATCCCGGGGAAGAGGTTGTCCCAATAGTAGACGGCCGCCCGGGCTTCCATATTGTCGGTATCGCCGCTGCGTACCTCGTTTACCCACTTCAACATATTGCGGTTTTCGACTCCGAGGCGGTGCAGTAGAGCAGCTTGGTTGGCGATTTTGGCCTGTACGGTTTGTTGCCACAGTTGTTTCCGCAAGGGAAGGGAGGCCTCTATTTGATCGCGGAATCGCTCGCTTTGCGTGGCATTGCCGCACAGCGGAAGCATGAGTCCGGTGGGGAGGTGGCTGTCGTCGCAAGTGATGACGGCGCAGTTGTTGTCGAGCAGGGCTGCCAATAATGCGTGGGTAATGGTGATTTGCCGATGGTCGAGCAGCAGTACGCCGATGTCTTCGACGGGAATGGTGCGTTCGGCTTTCTGCTTGAACGCCGTCGGTACCGAGTCGTTCTTTTCTACCTCGGGAAGCCGTAGCACGAGTTGTCCGTTGTTGAAACTCAGGTAGGCCGGGTTTCCGAAATAGAGGGTCTTTTTTATCATATTTCGCAGATTTCTCCCGTGAGGGATATTTTCACTTTGTGAGGGTGTTGGGAATATAAAGCACTTATACTACTTATAAGTTTATATTTCCCCATTTGTGTGGAAAGTTTTTCATTTTTCTTCCCGTTGTATTTGTCATCGACCGAGGTTTCGATATGGTGTCTGAAACAGTAATATTTTGTTGAAATTTTCTGCACCCGGTAGAGGTATTTCCCCAGCAACGCGTAGTCGCGATTTTCGAGAGCGTCGGCATAGAGCTCGTCGGGCATACCGAGGATAAACATCTCATTTTGTTGCATGGAGAGCCGGAATTGCCAAGTCGCGTCGGGAAGTTGTTCCAGAAACGAATCGGGCATGGCATCGGTTGCAGCGTCCCATGCTTCTCCTGGACGCTCGATAATGACGGGGAGACCGTATTTTTTTCGTTCTACGGCATGCCAAAAGGTTACGATATGTTCCTGCGGTTTGCCGTCGCGATCGATGTAGATGGCGACATGGTGATTGTTGCCCGGCTTGACAAATCCGACCGCTTTGCCCGATGCGTCATATTTTACCGGAACGACCGCTTTGAGACGGGTAAAGCAACGCACGGTGCGAATGAGGTGTCCGCTTGCCGTATAGACCGGTGTGGCAAAGGCTTTCTTGGCGTTGCCGCCGTGTTCATCGAGCCGTTGTTGTAAAATCCTACGTATACCGGCGTCGACCACATCGGGTAATGTTTTGGTATCGATGCTTTCGATGGGGTATTTGAGGACAGATTCGTAAGAGAATGAGACTTTCCCTTTCTTGTCTTTCCGATATTGAGCTATTTGTCCGTAAACGCTTTGTTCGCTCAGTGCGCCTCGGGGTACGGTGATGTCTTCTTGGGCCAAGATGCGTTTACCACCCCGGTAGATGTAGCGCTTCCCTTTTGTTGCCACCCGTTTGCCGGCCTTGAAGGAGACGAGTATTTTCTCGGCGGCTGCACACACTTCGGCATAAGAAAAGTGTGGTTGCTGCCGGATATATCGTTCGAGTGAAACAAGATCACCCTCTTCGGCTTGTTTAGAGAGCGTATTGATGCGTTGTATATATCCTTGTCGGGTGCAGGCTATGGCAAGGGCATCTATGGCGTGGTGGCGATGGTCGAGCCGCTTGTTCCAGTCTTTTATGCATTCGACGGTACGGTTGTCGATTTCTCGCATCTCGGTGAGTCCTCCGGCGCGGTAGCGTTCCCGGTTGAGGTCGTGCAGGACGTTGTCCCAGCCCCACACGTGGCGCAGATATGCCGTAACCGATCCGCTCGTGGCGTAGACATGGTGGCATACTTCCTGCAACATGGCGATGGCTTTGCGCGAGATATACTGGCTTTCCCGCATTTGACGGTTGAGGAAGTCCTGCGGTATTTCATCTCCTTTGGTGAGCAGGTATTTGTATTTGGTGTCGGATATTTCTTTGTTGTCGTGCATGTTTTTTATCCGGTCGAGGTAACGATGGAACGTTTCCTCGGGCAGGCTGCTCATGTAGTCGTAGGCGGTGCGGTTGTTCTTGGCTTGGTTGCATGCCCGGCAGGCGCACACCTTGTTGTTGTAACTGTCGTCGAAATAGAGCGAACGCGGAATGATATGCTCTACTTCGGTATCGTAGCCTTGCAGGAAAGCGGCGAGGCCGACGGGTTGCCCGCAATAGATGCACAAATGGTGGCTCTCCTCATACATACGATATTTCTGTATGCGTGAACGGGTAGGGGTGAGATACATTTCCTCGATATGATGTCTGATTTCTTCGTTCCGTTTCTGGTTGTCGAGTTGTTTTTTGTAAGTCTTGTCGCGCTCTTCCCGGTTTTGTTGGAGTTCCCGCGCCAGTTCTACCCGTATTTCGTCGAAACGTCCGTAACGGTCTATCAGTGCATTGACGAGATTGACCATCTGATTGAGAATCTTCTCGACGATGGGTTGACGCAATTCGCCTTTGGTTATCGGTCGTAAGTGTTCGGCCAGTTCGCGGGCGAGGTTTTCTTCCCGGGTGATCGAGTTGCTGTGGTTGTATCCGGCCATGAAACAGGCCTCGGAGTAGACATATCCCTGCCGGAGATAGGGTAAGATGCGCCGCATGGCGATGCTCGACAGGTTGCCGTAACCGGACTTGGTGAAGTCGATCTGTGTGAGTTTCTCTCGCATTTCAGGGTCTTCTATTCCGAATTTACGCTCCAAAATGCGGTCGAGTACATCGGTGTCGCTGATGGAGTAGAGCGTGTGCCATAGCCGGTAGAGCGGTTCTTGCTCGAAGGCGGGGTCGATGATGAGTTGGGTGGCAATTTCTCCCGTTTCGGGGTCGGCTATCTCTATTTCGCAAGTCTTCAATTCAAAACGCAGTAGCTCGTCGGCACGGGAATATCCGGTTAGGGCATTTTGCAATGCGATGACCGTGGTATTGCCTTGCAATCCGTTCCCTATGGCTTTTCCGCCCCACCAGCCGTCGTGTTTTTTTATACCCAGAATTTTATAAAGGTCGTTGATTTTCAGTTTTTCTTTACTGTTCATATGGGTAAATAGGGCTTGCCGGTGTGCCGGAGTTATCTCAAATCTCTCGCGGTCGCGTTGCAGATTGATGTGGTTGATACTTTCCCATATTTTACATACTTGAAACAGGGGCGAGCTTTTGGGTGCTACTTTTATTGGTCGGGATTTTATCGAGCCGTCGGGTAACCGGTAGGTCATTTGAGCCAGCGAACATTCTCCGACCAGATGTTTGCACGATTTAAGGGGGCGTTGGTAATAGATGATATGATTGCGCAGGTGGGCGATATGCTCGTCGGTGAGGATATCGTGGTGTTTACGCTGACACTCCATGATGCGATCGAACTCTTCGATATAGGCGATACGGGGATATACCCTGTCTTTGCACCTGTATGTCGGGTCGGCTTTGAGTTCTGCGTAGAACTTTTGTCCTATGGTGATGTCTTTCTCTTGCAACTTCTTGTATCTTTCGCTTACTTCCGACAGATATTTCGAATTTTTTTTGTCTTGGAAATCAGACTTTCCCGATTTGTAGCCTCGTTTCTGATTGAGGTGATAGAGTACCCTTCCCAGCTCGGGTAGTTCGATTTTTTCATTTACGGCTTTGGCCCGTATTTCCCACAACTCCGTTTGCGGTAATTTGATGAGCCTTTCGTCGGGCAGCATACCTAATTTATGCAGATATTGGGTAAGGTAATGTCGTCGCAACTGGTAGCGGTCGTAGCCCTTTCTCTGTGTCCGGAAGGCTGTGCGGTCGGCATTTTTCGTAATGCTTTTTCCTTGTGTGAATTGTGTGGTATCGTCGGGCGATAAGGGTATGATACGGGATCCCATTCCCAAAATAGTACGGTTATTTTCTCCCTCTTGTATGACGCTCCAGCCTATGCTTCCGGAGCCTAAGTCCAAGCCTAATATGTTTTTCATGGTTCGATATCGAATGGTTTTCTTCTCAAATATATCGAAAATGAATCGAAAAACAAATTTTTTTGTTAATTTATTTGTTTATATAAATAATATGTGTAAATTTGAGAACAATTTTGAAGCAATTCACAATAAGGATTATTCCGTTGTGAAAACATTTTGAGAGGGAACGTCTCACAGAGGCGTTCTCGCTTTTTTTAGGAAAAGGGCGAGACATCTGTTTCTCCGGACGGATTTGGTATAAAATGATTACTTTTGCGGTATGAAACCTGAAATACATTTAGACGTGCCGGGTGGGGTGAAAAACGTACTTCTGCATTGTTGCTGTGCCCCGTGTTCATCGGCTATTGTAGAGTGCTTGCTTGATAACGGCGTGTGTCCTACGCTGTTTTTTTGCAATCCGAATATTTATCCTCGGGAGGAGTATGAACGCCGGAAAGCAGAGTGTATACGTCATGCTGGGCGTTTGGGACTCGATTTTGTCGATGCCGATTATGACCATGACGGTTGGGTGGCAGAGATGCGCGGATTGGAGAATGAACCCGAGCGCGGAGCGCGTTGCTTGCGTTGTTTTACATCTCGGTTGCGCCGTACGGCTCGTTATGCCGGCGAGCAAGGTTTCAGCCTCTTTACGACAACGCTGGCCTCATCGCGGTGGAAAGATTTGAATCAAATCAATG
>HF999696.1:26909-44158 GCA_000434215.1 Bacteroides sp. CAG:144 | reverse complement strand
GGCGTGAACTGATCGCCGAGTATTGTTTTTATAATCAGACTTATTGCGGCTGCGAATATAGCTTGCGGGCAGCCGAAGCGTATGCCGTATCGAAAACGGCTGGAAAATGATATTGTGATGAGATGATGTAAAAAACGCAACGCTTCGAGGAGAAGCGTTGCGTTTTTTATTGTTATATAGCGGGTTTACGGACGTTTGTAGCCATAAACGGCTGCACTCCGCAATTCCTCTTCGATGCGCAATAACCGGTTGTATTTTGCCAGACGGTCGGTGCGGGAGAGCGAACCGGTTTTTATTTGTCCGGCGTTTGTCGCTACGGCAATGTCGGCGATTGTCGTATCTTCCGTTTCACCCGAACGGTGCGAAATGACGGCGTTGTAACCGTTGCGCTGAGCCATCTCTACGGCACGCAAAGTTTCGGTAAGAGTTCCTATTTGGTTTACTTTTACGAGAATGGCATTTCCGCAATTTTCTCGTATGCCGCGTTCGAGGTAGGTTACATTGGTTACGAAAAGGTCGTCGCCTACCAGTTGGCAACGGTCTCCGATCAGTTCGGTGAGATGTTTCCATCCTTCCCAGTCATTTTCGCCCATACCGTCTTCGATGGAGTCGATAGGATAACGATCGATAAGGGTGCGCAGATATTCGGCTTGTTCTTGCGGCGAGCGTTTCACCCCTTTGGCGCCTTCGAATAGAGTGTAGTCGTAAACGCCGTCGCGGTAAAATTCCGAGGACGCGCAATCGAGAGCCAGCTTGATGTCGGTACCCGGACGATATCCCGCGCGTTCTATGGCGGCCAGTATTGTTTCTATAGCGTCTTCTGTACCCTTGAACGATGGGGCGAATCCGCCTTCATCTCCAACAGCGGTACTTAGCCCTCTGTCATGGAGCGTTGCTTTCAATGCGTGGAATGTTTCTGCACCCATACGTATGCCTTCCCGTATCGATGTAGCACCTACGGGCCGAATCATGAATTCCTGGAAAGCGATGGGGGCATCGGAGTGTGCGCCGCCGTTGATGATATTCATCATGGGAACCGGCAAGATGTGGCTGTCGATGCCTCCGATATAGGCGTAGAGAGGACGGTTGAGAGCTGCTGCGGCAGCATGGGCGGTAGCAAGCGATACGCCCAGAATGGCGTTTGCTCCCAATCGGGATTTGTTCGGAGTCCCGTCGAGCTCTATCATGCGGTTGTCTATGGCGATTTGGTCGAAGAGGCACATGCCTTCGAGAGCATTTGCTATTTCGTCGTTTACGTTGTCGACGGCTTGTTGTACGCCTTTACCGCCGTAACGTTGTTTGTCTCCGTCGCGCAGTTCGAGGGCTTCATTCGTTCCGGTCGAAGCTCCGGAGGGAACCGAGGCCCGACCCATTATACCGTTTTCGCCGAAGACTTCTACTTCGACAGTGGGATTGCCCCGAGAATCGAGAATTTCCCGGCTTTTGATTTTCTGAATTTTCATAACGTTTGTTATTTTGTGATTTTAATATAACGTTTAAAGTACTTGTTTTGTTTGATAAGCCGGATTTGGGATACCGGTACAATCGTGTCCGGAGATTATGTGTGTGGTAAATGGATAGCTGTTACGTGAAATCCGCAATCTTAGTGGAGTAAGAAAAAAGGGGGCTTGTCAAGACCGACAGCCCCCTTTGAGTATGAAGAGTTCTCTTATTAGAGTTTAGGACCGGCGGCAACGAGGGCTTTACCCGCTTCGTTTCCGGTGAATTTGGCGAAGTTCTTGATGAAGCGACCTGCCAAATCTTTGGCTTTAACGTCCCACTCGGAAGCATCGGCGTAAGTATCGCGCGGATCGAGGATTTTGGGATCTACGCCCGGCAGAGCGGTAGGTACGGTGAAGTCGAAGTAAGGAATCGTTTTGGTAGGAGCTTTTTCGATCGAACCGTCGAGAATAGCATCGATGATACCGCGGGTATCGCGGATCGAAATACGTTTTCCTGTGCCGTTCCAGCCGGTGTTTACGAGGTAAGCCTTAGCACCGGTCATGTTCATTTTCTTCACGAGTTCTTCTGCATATTTAGTGGGGTGCAGAGAGAGGAATGCTGCTCCGAAGCAAGCCGAGAAAGTAGGAGTCGGTTCGGTGATGCCGCGTTCGGTTCCGGCCAATTTGGCGGTGAAGCCCGAGAGGAAATAGTATTGAGCCTGTTCGGGGGTCAGAATCGAAACGGGAGGCAGCACACCGAAAGCATCGGCCGAGAGGAAAATCACTTGTTTTGCGTGAGGACCTTTCGATACCGGTTTAACGATGTTCTCGATATGGTAGATAGGATACGAAACACGGGTGTTTTCGGTTACACTCTTGTCGGCGAAATCGATTTTTCCGTTAGCGTCGACCGTTACATTTTCGAGCAATGCATCACGTTTGATGGCGTTGTAAATATCGGGTTCGCTATCTTTGTCGAGATTGATGACTTTGGCATAGCAACCACCTTCGTAGTTGAAGACACCTTCGTTGTCCCAGCCGTGTTCGTCGTCGCCGATGAGTTTACGTTTGGGGTCGGTCGAGAGAGTGGTTTTACCCGTTCCCGAGAGACCGAAGAAGATAGCCGAGCTTTTTTCTTCCATGTCGGTGTTGGCCGAGCAGTGCATCGAAGCGATGCCGCGCAGGGGGTTGAAGTAGTTCATCATCGAGAACATACCTTTCTTCATTTCACCACCATACCAGGTATTGAGGATAACTTGTTCTTTGGTGGTAAGGTTGAAGACAACAGCCGTTTCGGAGTTCAGTCCGAGTTCTTTGTAATTTTCGACTTTCGCTTTGGAAGCGTTGTAAACAACGAAATCGGGTTCGAAATCTTTCAACTCTTCTTTCGAAGGACGGATAAACATATTGGTTACGAAGTGTGCCTGCCAAGCTACTTCCATGATGAAGCGTACTTTCAGACGGGTTGCTTCGTTGGCTCCGCAGTAGCAGTCTACAACGAAAAGTCTTTTGTTGGAAAGTTCTTTGACTGCAAGGTCTTTCAGCACTTTCCATGCATTTTCGGTTACAGGTTTATTGTCGTTTTTATATTCGTCCGAAGTCCACCATACTGTGTTTTTGCTGGTTTCGTCCATAACGAGGAATTTATCTTTGGGCGAACGTCCTGTGTAGATACCCGTCATCACGTTTACGGCGCCCAGTTCGGTAACTTGGCCTTTTTCAAAACCTTCGAGGCCCGGTTTGGTCTCTTCTGCGAAGAGTTCGTCGTACGAAGGATTATGAAGGATCTCTTTTACCCCTTCAATTCCATACTTAGTTAAGTCTAACTTCGTCATTGTTTTTAAAATTAATTTGACCTATGAAAATTTTTTAATGATTCTCTTCTAAATCGCTTACAAAGGTAATACATTTTCCGATACCTTAAATCTATATTAAGGAAATTTTTCTCTAATCAATGATATTTTTTATTTTACTGTCTTTGTTTGCTCTCTTTACATGACAAATAATGGGCTATTTTGTTCCGTAAAAGGAGTTTATTTCTCATTTTGCAGAGGTTTGTCTTTTTATCTTTCTACTGTGGCGTGACAATGAGTCGATTCTTTTTTGTAAATTCGCCGCCCTTATGAGTAAAATAGGTTTCTGGATAAAAAACGCCCGGCACATCTCTTTACCACAAAGTTTATTGCCCGGGTTTTTGGCCATAGGAATGTCGTTGGATTACGGATCGTTCTCGTGGGGATTGTCTTTGGTCGCTTTATGTGGTGTGGCGTGTGCGCATTTGGGTATGAATCTTCTCGATGATTATTACGATTATCGCCGGGGTATCGGTCGGTATGTTGCCGGCAGCTTATCTTTGCGTGCTTGTTTTGTTGCCGATAGCGGTTTTTTTGTGGCGTTCACTTCGCCGTTTTGTCGACGGACTCCCCGAAGAAATCGTTCTTAAAAAATGGTTCGGACCCATGAGTAATTTCCCGGCCTATCGGGAGGCAGGAATCGATTGGTTCATGTACCGGTGGCTGATGGCTAGGAATCTGATTTCCTTTTTTGCCCTTGTTCTCCTATTGGTAAATGTAGTTCTTAAAATAGCCGCTTGACGATGAAGTTATCACAGATGTTCTATTTGGCAAATTGGTTTTTCGGCGCGAGGGTACTGGGGCGCAAAAGACCTTTGCAGACGGTCTTGTTTATATCCGATAAATGCAATCTTAAATGCAAACATTGTTCGGTTTATGCCAAAGCCGATCCTCACATCATGACCTACGAAGAGATTCGCGGCGAGTTGGAATATGCCTATCGGCTGGGCTCCCGTTTTGTCGATTTCGAAGGAGGCGAAGTGATGATATGGCGCGATGGCGATTACCGTATCGATGATGTAATAGATCTTGCTCGTGAAGTTGGCTTTTTCTCGGCGACGATCACGACCAACGCCCAGTTGCCGTTTCGGGGAAGCCATGCCGATAGTATATGGGTAAGTCTCGACGGTTATGGGAAATATCACGAAATGATTCGGGGGGAGGGGACTTTTGCTCGACTTGAAAAAAATATCGCCGAATGCGGACATCCGCATCTCAGTGTAAATATGGTTGTGAATAAATATAACTGGGAATCGGTTGCCGAGACAATACAATATGTCAAGAAGAACCCGGCTATCGAAAGTATTTCCATCAATTTTTATACCCCTTTTCCCGATGCCGAGAATCTTATGATAACGAGGGAGCAGCGGGAGGAGGTAATCGATACGGTCATTCGCATGAAACGGGAAGGCTATCCGATCATGAATTCGATATCAGGTCTTAGATTGATGAAGCATAACCGTTTCAAACGTCGTTGTTGGGTAACGAATTTCATATATGCCGACCATAAGCGGGCCAACTGTGCGGGTGAGGAGCTCGGTATCTGCCGTGATTGCGGTTTGTGTATGGCCGGAGAAATGAATGCGGTATTCAATTTCCGTCCCGATACGATTTTGGCCGGGTTGAAGTTGAGACTGTAATATTTCCGGAAAAATTTCTCTTCTCCGGCCGGTGGTGGGTCCTGTACGGAATATTTTTGCCGTATGGCGGTATGATGTTCCGGTTTTTAATTTTATTAGGGTTTCTGATATTATGTTTGCCTTTTTCATTATTTTTGCCACCCTAAAATGATGTAAGCATGGAGCCTATAACTATTCGAGAAATATCGGGACGTCGCGCCTTGAAAAAATATGTGCAATTCAATATCGATCTTTACAAAGGAAATCCATATAAAGTACCACCTTTGGTGGCCGATGAATTGAATACATTTACTCCGGCAAAGAATCCTGCTTTTGACTTCTGCGAAGCGGTGCATTTTATGGCTTATGAAGGAAAGAAACCGGTGGGTCGCATTACCGGAATCATCAATCGGAATCTCAACGAAAAGACTGGGAAAAAAGAGACTCGTTTCGGGTTTGTGGATTTTGTCGATGATGCGCGAGTGAGCGATGCGCTTTTCGATGCGGTCGAGGAATGGGCTCGTTCGAAGGGTATGAATCATCTGGTCGGGCCTATGGGATTTACTGATATGGATCCGGAGGGATTGCTTATCGAGGGTTACGACCAGTTGGGGACGATGGCGACTATTTATAATTATCCTTATTATGTCGACCATATTTTACGAAGAGGATTTGAAACGGAATGCGAATGGGTAGAGTTCAAGCTCACGGTTCCTCCTGTTATGTCGGAAAAACATGCGCGGATAGCCGAGATTGTCCGACAGAAATATCATTTGCGTAGCGTGATTCGTGAGTATACGAATATCAATGATGTGGCTCGTGATTATGGTCGGCAGATATTCGAGCTTATCAACGAGGCGTATAAAGATCTATACGGATATTCTACGCTTACTCCACGACAGATCGATCATTATGTAAAAATGTATGTGCCGATGGTTCCGTTGGAATATTTGTCGCTCATTGTTAATGAGAAAGATGAATTGGTGGGTGTGGGTATCGCCATGCCGTCGATGAGCCGTGCGTTGCAGAAAGCGCATGGAAAAATGTTCCCATTCGGGTTTGTTCACTTGCTGAAAGCGTTGAAAGGGAAAAACGACATCGTAGATCTGTTGCTTGTTGCCATACATCCCGATTATCAGAATATGGGGGCTAACGCGTTACTTTTCGATGATATTTTACCTTACTTCATCAAGAATGGCGTGAAATATACCGAAACCAATCCGGAGATGGTAACCAACAATAAGGTACAACAACAGTGGCAATATTTCGAGCAACAGTTGCATAAGCGCCGTCGCGCTTATGCAAAAGATATTTAGAATCTTTTCCGTATGCCGACATTTGTTCAGATACTCGATTTTATCGGTACGTTTGCTTTTGCTATCAGCGGGATACGCTTGGCGTCGGCCAAACGTTTCGATTGGTTCGGTGCGTATGTCGTGGGTTTTGTTACCGCTATCGGCGGTGGGACGATACGCGATCTTTTGCTCGATGTTACTCCGGCATGGATGACCGATCCCATGTACCTTATTTGCACGGGGTTGGCGTTGGTATGGGTTATCGTTTTCGAGAAAAGACTGGTGCGTCTCGACAATACCTTTTTTATTTTCGATACCATAGGTCTGGCTCTTTTTACGGTTGTCGGTGCAGGTAAAAGTCTTGCATTGGGTTATCCTTTCTGGGTGGCAGTTATCATGGGAAGTATTACCGGTGCGGCCGGAGGTGTGATACGCGATGTCTTCATCAATGAAATACCGCTGATATTCAGGAAAGAGATATATGCAATGGCATGTGTTGTCGGTGGTGTGTTTTACTGGGTATGCTATCGGTTGGGTATGGAGTCGTATGTATGCCAGCTTGTCGGTGGATCGGGTGTGTTCGTTACGCGTATCTTGGCCGTGAAATATAAAATATGTCTGCCTATTCTTGGCGGTAAAGAGGAGGAAATCCCGACTTCTCCCGATGATGAGCAGCGATAGAAATACTTGTCATATCGGGCCGTGCATGCGCGCGAGATGATTCCTGGGTTTGTCGGGAAATAATGCTTTTCGAGGTTTGCTGTCGAAACGAGTCTTTACCCGAGTCGTTGCAGAAGAGCCGAGAGGTCGGAACGCCAGTCGCTGCCGTTTGCCGGACAAAATGTATGGAAACCGAATTCTTCTCCTTTTTTTACATTCGATGCGCCGTCATCGACAAAGAGAGCCTCTTCGGGGCATATTCCGCTATCGTCGATGAGATGTCGGAAAATCTCGGGAGCCGGTTTGGTATACCCGATTTGATAAGACAGATATAGCCGATCGGCATAGTGGGTGAGTGGTTTCCCTTCGGACGAAAATTCCGTGCTGCATGCCCATGACATCACATAGGGATTGGTGTTGCTCAATATCAGAATGCGATACTCCTTTTTCAACTCTTCGAGGTATTTGAGAATGGCCGGAGGTACTTCTACGAAAAATCCCAACCAAGCTTTTTTTACCTCTTCGAAAGAGAGTTCCCGATTGCAAAGGCGACCCAATTCGGTGCGGAATCCGATTTCGTCGAGTTTCCCTTCTTCCAGTGCTTGAAATATTCCCGATTGGTGGTATTTGTCGAGCCGGGCATCGGCGTCATTCAGTCCTATGCGGGTAAATGCGGCGACAGCCTTGTCGCGGCTTATGGTGGCAATGACGCCGCCGAAATCGAAGATGAGTGTTTTTACCATGACGGAGTAGTAAGTCGTGAGATTTTGCAAAGATAGCGATTAATTGGTAATGACCGAGATGTTACGGTTATTCCGATGGAAATGTCGGACAGATTGTTGGACGATTAATGACCGAAAAATTGATAAAATACATGGATAGATATATATTTGTGAAGAACTTGAAAGTCGTTCATGAAAAGAATGTTGCCTTTGGCGTTTACGCTGTATTTGCTTTTGTGCGGTTGTATGTCCCGGACGGAAAATAGAGGTGTCGAGAAAATCGGCGGTGTCGTTGTGGGGGATTCTCGGGAAAACGATTCGTCTTTGGGCGCTTTTCGGGTGTGTACCTATGAAGGGCCTCTTTATCCCGACACCTTTTGTTACATTTTGACCCTAAAAAGCAGGATATATAGCGGCAATGGTGTTTTTACGCTTTCTCCTGTCGATAGTGCGGACGAGTCGTTGCCGTCTTATTCGGGACGCCGGTATACACAACGGGGCACTCCCGACGATGTCGATGCCGTGGTATGGCAGCTTGTGGCGAATGGCGGAGGCCCGATATTCAATTTCCTATATGAGAGCGGCCGTCTTGTTCTGTTGAATGATACCTGCGGGAAAATCGACGGGGCGCTTTTCTGGAAGCGAACGGATATTCGGTAGAGTGTAAGAATATAAATGGAGATAGCAATGAATGATACTTTTCATCTTATAGACCGGACAAAGTGGGAACGAGATATTTATTTCGATTATTACTATAATCGTATCAAGTGCCGGTACACGTTAAATGCGAATATCGATATAACCGAATTGGCGGCATATCGCAAGCATCGTGGTTTGAAATTCTTTCCTACGATGCTTTATGCGATTATGAGGGTTGTGAATGCGAATAAGGAGTTCCGTATGGATTTCGACAGTAACAATAGGTTGGGTTATTGGGAAGAAGTTGTTCCGAGCTATACGGTATTCCACGATGAGACCAAGACGTTTACCGATGTGTGGAGTGAGTATGATAGAGATTTCTCGACGTTTTACGACACGGTTTTGCGGGATATGGAAACGTATGGAGGTATAACAGGAGTCGTTAAGGCTCGTCCCGGTCAGCCTCGCAATTTTTGTCCTGTGTCTTGCCTGCCGTGGTTGAGTTACACGGCCTTTGCCCAAGATACTTATGTTGAGAATTCGTTTCTGTTTCCATTGATTAAGTTCGGCAAATATTTCGAGCGGGACAGCCGTTTGTTACTGCCGTTTTCCGTATCGGTGCATCATGCGGTGGCCGACGGATACCATACTTGCAAACTCATCAATGATGTGCAGGAAATGGTGGCCGATCCGTCGGCATGGTTCAATCTTTGAGTTTTGTGTAGTTCCCGCTTATCTGTCGATGCCGTCTCGTGAAAGTACGCCTTGTGTGTAATAGTGTTTGACCTCCTGCATCTCCGTTACGAGATCGGCTTTGTCGATGAGGCATTGCGGGGCGTATCGGCCGGTTATGACGACCTCGATCTGTGGGGCGCGATTGTTCAGAGCGTCGATGACATCTTCGCAAGAAAGCAATCCGAAATAAAGGGCGATGGTCAGTTCGTCGAGAATGATTATGTCGTACGCTCCGGTACTGAGCAATGACGAGCAATGCCGCAGTCCCTCTCGGGCCATTTCTACATCGATGGCTTCGGGATCTTTGTCAATGAAACAACCGCGACCGAATTGTTCGATGCGAATATGTCCCCACAGGGAATTTGTACCGTTGAAAAGCGTTTCGATTTTTGTTTCGTTGTAACACATCGATTTTACGAATTGTCCTACAAAGACGTTCTTTCCTGCACATAAAGCTCTTACGGCCAGCCCGAAAGCGGCTGTGGTTTTCCCTTTTCCGTTGCCTGTATAAAGATGAATGAATCCTTGTTCCATGTAGGCAAATATAAGATATTTTTCGGAATATCGGAATCATGGAATTTGGAGAGGAAGTACTATCTTTGCCGTTATATGGAAGTATCGGATAAGCAGGACGGAAAGGTCAGCGCTGTTTTGAATTGGAGCGGCGGGAAAGATTCTGCTCACGCTTTGTGGCGGGTGATGCAGGAAGGAACGTATAGGGTCGATGCGTTGCTTACGACGGTCAATCGCTCGACACGGAAGTCGACCATGCACGATATTCCGCTGCCGTTGCTCGAAGCACAAGCCGAGAGGATAGGGATTCCGTTGTATATCGTGGATTTGACACCCTCGGGCGATATGGCCGATTATTCCGAGGCGATGAGCCGTGCCGTCGGTCATTTCAAGGCGCAAGGTATAACGCATTTTATTTTCGGCGATATTTTCCTGCATGATGTGCGCCGTTATCGAGAGGAACAGCTTGCGCCTTATGGTATCGAAGTGGTCGAGCCGCTTTGGGGTGCGGAATCGCCCGAAGTGATGGACGGTTTTCTTGACACGGGATTGAGGTGTGTTGTGGTTACTACGATGTACGACGGTTTGGGGCCTTCTGTCATCGGTAGGGAGGTAGATGCGGCATTTGTGGCATCGTTACCGTCAGGTGTTGACCCGAATGGTGAAAACGGTGAATATCATACCTTTTGTTATGACGGGCCGATTTTTTCGTCTCCCGTGCCGTTTGTTTTGGGAAGTTCGTCGACAAGAAGTTACGATATTTCTCTCGACGACGGAACGATTCGTAGGTATACTTACTGTTTTGCCGATCTCGGTGTAAAATGATAAACCGGAAGGGCGGAATATTTTTTGCCGAAGTGTATTCTGCCTCAGAAAAAGTTGCAAGCATAACCTGGAATCGATTACCTTTGTCTCGCTTTGCCGAAAGAATGTCGGCAGATTTTTTTCGACCGAATGCCTGTCGGTCAGATACACTGCATTATTGACACATTATGACTGGAATTGAAACTTGGGCTTTGGCTTTGGGGTTGTCGATGGATTGCTTCGCTGTTTCGATAACAAGCGGCATCATTTGGGGACGGGTCCGGTGGAAGCCTATGCTTTTAATGGCGTTCTTTTTCGGACTTTTTCAGGCTCTCAATCCGTTTTTCGGTTGGTTGGGGACTCGTTATTTTCGTTACCTGATAGAGAGCGTCGACCATTGGATCGCTTTTGCCATTCTCGGCTTTTTGGGCATACGCATGATCATGGAATCGTTCAAGGATGAGGAAGAGAAACATTTCAATCCGGCCAGCCTCAAAGTGATTTTGGCTATGGCAGTTGCTACCAGTATCGACGCTTTGGCCGTCGGTATTTCGTTTGTATGTATGGGTATGAACGATTGGAGTGATTTATCGTACCCTTTGGCGGTAATCGGATTGGTTTCGTTCATCATGTCTCTTGTCGGAGTGTTTTTGGGAGTCCGGTGTGGTCGTTACGCCAAAAAGATCCATGCCGACCTTTTAGGGGGAATCATACTCTTTGCCATCGGAGTGAAGGTGCTTATCGAACATCTCTCGGCATGATGGCTGTATATGCTTGATTGACCGAAGTTTTTTAAGAAATAAGATTTTGTTTGGAATGTATTGAAGCAGTCCGAATGAAAATAAAAAAACAAAGCACCAATTTATCGGTGCTTTGTTTTTTTATTGTTGTACCCAGAGCCGGGATCGAACCGGCATGGAAGTGAATCCACTGGTGTTTGAGACCAGCGCGTCTACCGATTCCGCCATCTGGGCGCGGTAAAGCGATGCAAAGGTAATGATTCTTTTATAATCTGCAAATGTTTTTGCGTTTTTTTATTTCTCGCTTTTATTTTTCCGGGGAGGCCGGTCGGTTATCTCTCAGTTTTTGGTTGGTTGTTTTGCTTTTCTTGTCGAGGCGGATATGTATTTGTATCCGGAAAAGCTGCCGATTATGATGTGTATTGTGCGATATAAGTTTGTTACCGATATTTTTTGCCGGGAAAATAGGGTGTACGATCTATCGAAAAGGTTGTTTTTTTACCAAAAAAATTCTTTCTGCGGGAGAGGGTGCAAAAATAAAGTAGTATATTAGCCGTATCAACTTTGATATAAATTTCTGGTATGGGAAAGAATCGATATTGTGTGATTATGGCTGGTGGGGTTGGCAGTCGTTTTTGGCCGTTCAGCCGTGCCGACCGGCCTAAGCAGTTTCTTGATCTTTTTGGCATGGGGCGTTCGCTGTTGCGAATGGCTTATGACCGTTTTGCAACGGTAGTGCCTCGTGAGAATATCTTTATTTCTACGCATGAGCAGTATGTCGATTTGGTGATGGAGCAGTTGCCCGAAGTGCCCCGTGAACGTATTTTGGCCGAGGTACAGCGACGCAATACGGCTCCGTGCGTGGCATGGGCGGCTTACCATATCCGGGCCATCGATCCCGATGCCACGATGATCGTCTCTCCGGCCGACCATCTGATTCTACGGGAAGAAGTGTTCCGTGATGCCATATTGCAAGGAATGGATTTTGTAGAGGAACTTCCCTCTCTGCTTACTTTGGGCGTGAAGCCTACACGGGCAGAGACGGGATATGGATATATCCAGATCGGCGACGAGTCGAAAGGTGCTATCCGGTCGGTAAAAACATTTACCGAGAAGCCCAATCGCGAGCTGGCCCAAGTTTTTGTCGACAGCGGTGAGTTTTTTTGGAATACGGGTATTTTCATTTGGAAAGCCGGGTCGATTATCGAGGCGATCAAGCAGTATTTGCCAGAGGTTTCTATCCGTTTCGAGGCTTGCTCAGATAGTTTCGGCCGTCCCGGGAGCGAACAGGTCGTACAGAAACAGTTGGCGGCCTGTCCCAATATCTCGATCGATGTAGGTATAATGGAAAAAGCGACCAATGTGTATGTCCTTTGTACCGACTTCGGGTGGAGCGATGTGGGTACATGGGGCTCTTTATATGCGTTGTCACAGAAAGATACCTGTGAGAATGTGGTGTTGCACGGGCGTGCCACATGTTACGACAGTCATAGAAACATCGTGTCGACTTCGGAAAAAAAACTGGTTATTCTCGATGGTTTGCAAGATTACATCGTTACTGACTCTGAGAATGTGTTGCTCATCTGCCGTAAGAGCGAGGAGCAGCGTATACGCCAGTTTGTCAATGATGCCAAGACCCGTTTCGGAAATGAATATACATAGAAAAAATCTGATAGGAGGGACTATCGAGCGGGAACGTTGCGAGCGTTCCCGCTTTTTTGTTTCGAGATGTTATTATAAGTAATCTCCCGGCTAAACAATTTTGTGATGAGTGATGTTCCTAAGAAACAACTGTTTAAGATGTCGGGATATGAAAGAAAAAGTAGGTGTGGTTTATGATTCGTCTGCGCGTGGAGTGGATATTGTTTCGATACTTGTTTCGAGATTGCCCTTGTCGCAAGAGCATGTACGACCGGTATCGGACGTTTCTGTCGGGTGGTTGCGGTCGTATGAAGTGTTGATGTTGGTTTCGTCATATTGGAGCGATATGTTTCTTCCCTGCGAGTGGCATAAGTTTTTTACAAAAATCGGCGTTTGGACGTTTTCGGGACGGACGGTAGTTCCGGTGAGCACATCGGTACCGTTGTCGGTAAGTATTGCTCCGGCATTGAGACGGATATTCGCGCCGGTATGTGTGCGTATTATTTCTCCGGTCGAAGTCTTTTTTATTCCCGAAGGGCATTTTGCCGAAGCCGGGAATCTCGACGGAGCTACCCGGCAGGTCGATGAGTGGTTGACAGTGTTTTGCAGTTACGGGCAGCCGGCCGATGAGAGTTATTGAACGGTACAGGGAGTCGGCAGGAGCGATTGATAAATTACCGATTGTATGCGGGTGCGGATATTCATATCGAAAAGTCGGGTGTTCCATCGGTGAGGATATACCCGGTTACTGAGAAATATGTAGATGATATCGTTGTCGGGGTCGACCCAAAATGCCGTGCCGGTGTAGCCGGTGTGTCCGTAAACCGATTGGGGGGCTTCTTCGCAGGTCGGACTTTTTGCCGGCGTGTCGGTATCGGGTTTGTCAAAACCGAGGCCACGGCGGCTCAAACTGCTTTTGTCGGTTGTAAAACGCAGAACCGTCGTCGGTTCGAAATAATCTTCGAGCCCGTATGTCCCGTTGTTCTGTAACATTTGCAGAATTTTTGCCATGTCTCGGGCATTGGAGAATAACCCGGCATTCCCGCTGACCCCGCCCATGAAACAAGCCAGTTCGTCATGGGGATATCCTACGACGAGTTGCTGCCTGAAAAGACGGTCGTTCTCGGTAGGCGCTATATCAGAGATAGGAAATTTCTCTCTGGGACGGAAAGTCGTGTGATAAGCCCCGATGGGTTGCAGGAGTCTTCGGTCTATAAATCGGTCGAGAGGCTCGCCGGAAACACGTTCGGTCAGTTTTTGCAGAATGACGAAATTCAAGTCGCTGTACCTGTACCGCCTGTCCGACTTAGAGACGGATAGTATTTTATGCCAAATGCTATCGGGGAGTGAAGGCGAGGCGTATAGTTCCTCGGCGATGTGCAAGGGGTAAGAGCGGCTTGTCTTGTTGTGAAAGAGCCAGGGTTTCAATCGGCAGTCTTTTTGTACGAACCAGTCTTTGTCGACTTGTATCGGATATTCGCTGTCCCGTCCCCGTTTTAGTAACGGTGCCGAGTAACTATCGGGGTCGATGAGTAACCGCCGTAAGGAGATTCCGGCCGGTAATCCGCTTTCGTGCATCAGGGTTTGCCGCAAGGTAATGGCCGATAATCCGTAATCCCGCATTTCGGGCAGATAAAAACAAAGTGGGGCATTCAGGCTTACCTGTTCATGGTCGTTGAGCCACATGATGGCCGGTAAAGTGCCCATTGCTTTGGTGATGGAAGCGAGGTCGTAAAGATCGTTTGTGCTTACGGGGTGTTTTTTTTCGTAGTCGAAATATCCGAAAGCACGGTCGTAGATGATTTTTTTATGACGGGTGATGATGATTTGGCAACCCGGGAATGCCATGCTGTCTATACCTTCTTGTACAATACTGTCGATGCGGGAAAGAATGCGGCTGTCCATATCGACCTCTTCGGGAAATGCGTGCCCCAGCCGGCATTCCGGGATAAAGATACCGCTTCCTTGCGGATATTTTCCTGTACTTACGGGAAGTTTTCCGTCGGCGGAAGTTCCTCCGAAAAGAACTTCGGCGGCACACTCTTGCATGACGGGATTGTTTTCATAGGCGACGATTATGGCTTCGGCCTCGGCGGTGAGCTCTTCGTATTTCGGGATACTATAAGGAGAAGTAAAGAAAACAAGGACTTTACCGGTTGCTTTTTTAAGGATTTTTTCGGCCAATTGTATCTCTTCTTTTTTATCGGAGAAGATGGCGATGATCGTCTGCGTGCTGTGAGAGATGACGTCTACGATACCCTTTATTTCTTTGTCGGTCGATTGGGTATTGAGGCGACTTATATTCTCTATCGGAGCATACTCTTGCAGTCGTTTTACGAATGGTTGTGCGTTTTGCTTGCCGACAGAGATGACACCGAATCGTTTTTTGTCGAGATGCGTAAAAGGCAGTATTTCTTCTTTGTTTTCGAGGACGGTAACGGCTTGTGACGAAAGTTGCCGAATGATAGTCCGGGCTTCGAGACTGTTCAAGTCTTCCGTTAGGGAGTCGATGCCTACTTCACGACAAGTGTCCAGCCCGAGTATATACTTATATTGCAGGACCTTGCGGCAGTGTCTGTCGATTATCTCTTGGGAGAGAGTTCCCTCGTTATAGCTTTTTACGATTTGCTCGAATTGTTCTTTCGGCTTCAACGGTTTCAATAAAATATCGTTTCCCGCCAGCAGGGCGTCGAGTGCGGGTGTTTTTGAGCCGGCGCCTTTCATTTCGAGGGCGTCGGTAAAAACCAGCCCTTCAAAACCCATTTCTTCCTGTAAAAGTCCTGTAACGATGTCGGGTGATAGGGAAGACGGTCGGTCGCTCGTGGTGTCGAGGGCAGGAACAAAGAGATGCCCTACCATGAGTCCCGAAAATCCGGCATTGATGTACCGGGAGAATGCCGACAATTCGCAGGAGTCGAGTTGTGCGCGGTTGCGAAGGACCGAGGGGAGCGTGAAATGCGAATCTTCGTGCGTATCGCCGTGTCCCGGAAAATGCTTGCCTACGGCCATGATCCCTTCGTCTTCGAGCCCTTGTGCATAGAGTCTTGCCTTGCGGCTCACATTGTCGGGATTCTCGCCGAAAGAACGGTTTCCGATGACGGGATTTTGCGGATTACTGTTTATGTCGAGTACCGGGGCGAAATTGACTTGTATTCCCATACGGCGGCAGGCGCGACCCATTTCCCGGCCGTAAACATAGATAAGCGAGTCGTCGGAGACGGCTCCCAATGTCATGTTTTTAGGAAAAGAGGGTGTCTCTTTCAGACGCATGGCGAGACCCCATTCTCCGTCCATCGTAATCATCAGGGGTACACGGGAGAGTGCTTGCGCCATATTGGTGAGGGTTGCTTGGTTCTCTGCTGTACCTTTCGAGAAAAGAAGCCCTCCCACATGGCATTGTTCGATAAGTGATTTAAGGAGATCTTTGTTGCGGTCGCTCGGATTGTTTTCGACCCCGATGACAAACAGTTGCCCGATGCGTTCGGGTATCGTAAGCCGTTGCATGACCGAGTCGACCCACCGGTTCATCTCCGTTTCGTCGGTTTCCCGCAGTAAGCGGGGTATTTGTCCGGCTTGTGTCGGGATAAGAAACACCAGCCCCAACAAGAGTATAAGAACGATTTTTTTCTTCATGTCGATGCGGTTTTATAGGGTTATTTGTAGATAATTCTTCTGTCGGTCGATGCGGAGACACCCCCTTCCCGTATGGTTGTTTCTCCAAAGGCTGCTGTCATCAGGTCGCAGAGACGTGTCTTCGTATCGATGCGTTTGCGGTGTCGGGTGAGCGGAGTCATTTCATCTCCGCCGTTTGCCGTAAAATCTATGGTGGTGATGTGGTAGATCCGGCGAGGTTTTATTTTTTTCCCTCCGATCGCAAGTCGTTTTATCTTTCTGTCCGGCGAGAGCGTAAGTTCGACTTCCCGGCTGATGCCCTCTCCTCCTCGGGAAGCTATGATGCGAAAGAGGCGTTTTACTTCCCGGCCCGGCAAACTGATATGGCAGATGTAGTTGTCGAAGGGATAGCACGATAGGATATCGCCTTTCGTAACAGCTCCCCGGGCAATATCGCAACGTATCGCTCCTATGTTGATAAGCCCGAAGTCGCAAGGTATCCCTTCCTTACGGGCTTGTTGCACAAGAACGTCGGCGGTAAAGTTGGAGAGAGGACTTTGCGGTCGTCCTATGGTCATTGGCCTGAGCGCGTTGCCGATGACTTCACCGGTCGTTTTTTGCATAGGTATCCGATAGGAGTCGATGAGTGCTGCCGTTACGGAATCGATACGGTTGTCGTAGCGCGATGACAGATCTATGGTATATCCTCTGCGGGTATCGCCTTTACACTCGATGACCCCTACATAAAGCCCTCTTTTTCCTGTTTGCCCTATCCATACGGTGTCTTGCTGTTTGTTGATGACGGGAATGGGTGTCGGGAGTAGGGTATGGGAGTGTCCACCGGCGATGATGTCTATCCCGCAGCTTTTTCGGGCGAGCTCTTTATCTCCTTCTATCCCCAGATGTGAGAGAAGGACGACGATTTCCGCCCCGCAACGTTTCAGACTGTCGGCCGTGCGGGTAGCCGATACGAT
>HF999696.1:18274-26883 GCA_000434215.1 Bacteroides sp. CAG:144 | reverse complement strand
TGGCATCGCGGCAGATGATTCCCGTAACTTTTTCGGGGTCGACCGATGTTTTTAGCGCGACGCCTACACCTGTTATGCCGACTTTCCAGCCGCCGATTTCTTTGATGACACCGGGAGTGAAATATCTTTTTAACGGAGTATTCGATACGTCGTAATTGCAGTTGACGATGACAGGTGTGGCATCTTTGTACATCGTTGCAAGCGAGGCTGTACCGTTGTCGAATTCATGGTTTCCCGGTGTGATAAAATCGTATTTTAGTCGGTTCATAAGTGCGATTTCGGCTTTTCCGCGATAAGTGGTGAAGTATGGTGTTCCCTGCACGGCATCGCCCGCGTCAATCAGTAAGACGGCTTTCCCCGTATTGCGCAAGCTGTCGATGACAACTTGTCGGCGTAAAGTCCCGCCCATGTCGGGTTGGGAGTCGTCGGTAGCGGTCGGCTCTATTTGGCTGTGGACATCATTCGTATGAATAATCAGCAGTTCTTTTTTCTGGGCCTTTATCCCGACGGATATAGCGCAAAAGAGCAAAAAGAGATAAAGGTATGGTTTGAGCAAATACATTGTCATGGTTACAAAAAGTTATTAGCGAAAATACGAAACTTTGCTTCGAAAAAATTCTACTTCTGCGTGATTAACATTTATTAGTCGCTTCGATTCCCGGACGTCGGAGGAACAAAACTCTCCGAAATGTCTAAAAAACCACGTTTACATTTGGTTATACCGTAAAAAAGTCGTTACTTTGCCCCGCTTTTCGTAATCTCTGGCAGGGAAAAGTGTTACCTGTTTACATTACGTTTCAATACAAACATTTTAAATAGCTATTAAAAATGGACTTGATTAAAGTTGCAGAAGAGGCATTTGCTACGGGCAAAGAGCACCCCTCGTTCAAGAGCGGTGATACCGTAACGGTAGCCTACCGCATCAAAGAGGGTAACAAAGAGCGTATACAGCAGTATCGCGGTGTCGTTATCCGTATCTCGGGTTGCGGTGAGAAAAAGCGTTTTACAGTACGCAAAATGTCTGATAACGTAGGTGTGGAACGTATCTTCCCCATCGAATCGCCGTTTATCGACAGCATCACTGTAAATAAAGTGGGTAAAGTACGTCGCGCCAAATTGTATTATTTGCGTGATCTTACCGGTAAAAAAGCCCGCATCAAAGAAAAGAGAGTCTAAGGTTCTCCGATGGACATCTATACAAAGCCCCGCCTTGTTAAAGGCGGGGCTTTGTATTTATCGCCTCAAAGGGAGATAAAGATAAAAGGTTTATGGCGGAGAAGGGAGGTATCCGAATATCCTCCCGTCATGAAGAAGTATTTCGCTGGGGGTATTGTCTGCTCTTCCTCGGGTAAAACTCTCTTACAGCACCTTATTTCGGGAAGAATTTATGCCCGGTCTATATGGAATCCTCTTCTTTTAGGAATCTCAATAAGTATTTTTCTTCGAGCTGAAATAAAAAACCTCTGTAAAATCTTACAGAGGTTTTTTGTATGGCGTGTGGAAAATTTTTTTATAAATTTTCGGGAACGCTGTTATATACTTTATGCTTTTTCAGCTTCGGATCTTTTCCTAACGGAACAGAAATACCGAAGTTGATATTGGCAGCTAAGTCTCCCAGCGGTATGTAGTCGGGGGTTACACGCATGGTCGATATATCGGCTCCGATGAAAAGCGGGCCAAAGTTGAGCACGGCCCCGAATGAGTTGGCCAAGTTCGATACCGTACCGTTTACGCCGAGCATCAGCCAACGGAGCGGTTTGAAATTGACACTTCCCATGAGTGATGTATGGGTGTTGTTGCTGTAAAAGCGGGTTGTCGAAAGAACGCCCACTGAGATATGGTTTTTGAGAAGTTGGTATTCTGCGCCTACGGTGAGTGTAGGGGCAAGCCACGTCGTCCGTTTCGATGCCGCTTTCCCTTCATTGAATTTGAAGAGAGCTTCGAGGTCATCGGTCAGGTCGTCGACCTGATCGTCGAATACATTTTGCGATTCTCCATGTTCGTCGGTATAGTCATCGCTACCTATTCCCGTGAATCCATCGTAGATGACTTCTCCTTCGGGAGTAACTCCTTTCAGGTTTTTGTTCCATGAGATAAACCCGATGTTGGTGATGGCCATCGACACAATAAGGTTTTCAATAGGGGTATAGGTAACACCGAGGTCGATACCGGCTCCGCCTCCGGCCAGACCGATACCATTGGTGTCATAATCGAATCCGGTAATTTCTCCGGTCTCCGCATCGGTTTCGAGGGTAGCTCCGGCAAGCGAAAGGTCGGCCACTCCGTAGCTTTCTATTTTCCACTGGTCTTCGGCCATTGTGAGAGTCAGTTTTTCAAAGTGAGCATCGGCCTGTGCTCCACCCAACAAGGCTTTAACTTTGGCACCGACTGTCCATTGGTCGTTGATGCGATGGGCGTGCCCCAAAGCGACTTCGACATAAGCATTGGCATTGGCCGATACGTCTTTCAGGTCATACTGCGTTACGTTTCCTTCACTGCCGTTTTTCAGAAAGCGGAATAAGTCTCCGGGCAACGAAAACGATATATTGCTGTGCAATGAAATATCGAAAGTATTGAACCCGTTCCATTTATGAAATCCAAAAGAGAGAATGGACAGGCCGATATTAGCGTTGAGCGCATTGCTGTTCCGTATCTTTTTGTCGAATTCCTCGGCAGAGACGGCCGAGCTGAGGAAAGTATTGAGTTTATCTCCGTCGGAAGGGTAGATAAAAGTCGTGTAGTTCAAGTCGGAGCTGACGTTGAACGAGATATTTCCTAATCCCGGTATGGTGAAGTAGCCTCTTTCGGGAATCAATGCAGGGTTGAGTTGATGGCGCAGTGGCGCACGTTCGAGAAAGTAGGCGCTTTGTAGGGGTTGAGCCGATGCTCCGGCGATAATAACGCTGAACAACCCTATCGTCAATATATATTTTATATAAGATTTCATATTATCCTTATTTTGGTCTTCGGTTCAGTTTATTATAAAGAATCAATATCGACTTCAATTTTGGCGATTTTTGCACTCAGTTTCATTTGCAGATATTGTGTACTGCGCAGCGCTCCGCTTTCGAGTCCTTTGGTCAGATTCCCGGCTACGCTGTATTGCAGGTGTGTGAGAGATTTCAATGCGTCCTTTTCTTTTTCGGTAAGACGTATAACGATTTTTCCCATCGAGGGAGCCGGGTCTACGAGGCTCATGTCGGTCGTTCCGGTGATGATACCTTTCCCGTTTTGGTCGGCGTTGAGTATTTCGAAACCTACATTTTTGAGAATGCGGTAATATTCGGGATATTCTTCGTCATCGTCGTCGAGAAGTTTTTCGTCGGATGGGAGACGGTTATATTCCTCGGCCGAAATTTCTTGGAGGGGATTTATCGTAAATTCCAAATCCAGAGGTAGGGTTGTCGTGTAGCTGGCGATAATGGCGGCTTCTTGTACCGATACGTCGCTGAATATATCGTCGAGTCCACCTTCTATTTCAGAGAAATTGATGGCGAAATTCTCTCCGAATTCCATGGGAACTGTAATATTGCAATCGACAGTTACATCATTGGGCTGATTATTGAGTAGGGCGATGTGTTCGATGCTTTTATCTGTACTTGCCGAAATGGTTGCGTCGAGAGATGACGGAATCTGTGTGTCGAGCAATCCTGGAAGGTTGCCTTGTGCCCATGTGTAAAGCGTATCGTTCAGCCAGAATGTTTTTTTCTCGGCGTCGACCCAGTCGTTGGTCGGTTCCCGTTGCGAAATGTAGATATGGTTTTCGCTGGGAATCATGCGATTTTCCGATTCGCTGTAAGAGGCTTGTTTGATGAAGATCGTATCGACCACAATAGGCTCGGGATTCAGGCTTACTCCCTTGTCGTTTTTGGGATCGATGGAGAGTACGGCTTTTACCGGAATACCCATGGGGTTGGCTGCATTGAGTTTGATGAACGGATTGCTCAGATCGAGGCTGATGTCGTTTCCGCTTAGGAAGTCGGGCATCGAGCCTATTTCTATCGAGAAAGACTCATCGGCCGAGGCGTCTATGAGACCAGCCACCCGTGTGATTTCGAGTTCCTCGATTATGAAGTCGGTTCTTACTTGGGTTTGTGCGGCAAGAGTGGTTCCCGGGCCTTTCAGTGCCAATTGTACCGACGCGTCGCCATTGAGAACAAATTCATTGTCGATGATGTCGAGAATATTTTCGTCATCGGTACTCGGAGTAAGCTGGAAGTTGTTGGTTCCATCGGGACGTATTTTTCCTGCACATAATCCGTAGATATTGAGCGTTATAGAGAATATACCGTTTTCGGCATTTTTGGAAGGAACATAGAGAATATGATCCCTGACAACGAGAGGATTACCCATATCGTCGGTTTCTTCCAATACCGCATCTCCGATTTTATCTGTGTTAGAAAGAATCAGCATTTGTGGCAGAGTTACCTTCATATCTGATAAGAGAAGGGAAAATTCTGCCGGGCCTTGATCTTCAAATAATTCGGTAGTAAATGTAAGTGTTGCTTGTTTGGGAGAGTCGAACATGATCGTGTCGATTCTCTCTATATCTTTTGATACTTTCAACTGGGACGGGTTGATGGGTACATCGGCCGATAAGGTGAGAGGAATAGATCCTTCGTAGGGTATACCTGATTCGATGGCTTGTTCCAGCTCTTCCGGAATAGCGATTTCGGTCGGTTCGATCTCCGGTGCCAAACCGTTGCTTTGGTCTATGATAACGCTTTTCATAGCGGCAAATTCGGTCTTGGAGTCGGTCGATTCGGAGATGTAATAAATGCTATCGCCGTTGATTTTCAAATTATCGTCGGTATCAATTAATTTCGATAGTGTGAATTTATCGGTTTCTCCGACCGGAAGCGTGATTCCGTTTTCAGCAATCGTTACATTCATGTCGATCTCTTTGTCGTAGTCTTTATCTACACAACCGGCCAACAGAACGAGACAGCAGGGAATAAGAAGTTTTTTCATAATGCTAAATATGCTAAAAAAGAATGATCCTATTTTTTTGACTAATTTTCACCCTATTAAACAACGCGCAAAGTAAAAACTATTTCTTTATATATATTGTATAGTTTAACATATAAATTTTTTGTATTAGCATTATTTTACAAACTCCCTTATAAAAATAGGTGATACCCCTGAAATTTATGGGGAATCACCTATCTCGATTTGTGTGGAAAACGTTATGCCACAGCTTCGGCCAAGCATTCGGCGTCGTGCCCCTCATATTCTGCGGCACGTCCTATTGCTTGATACTCGAACGGGATAAATTCCATGATTTGAGCCGAGGCGTATTGCTTGTCTGTGCTGATGTATATGTCGAGGCGAATATCCGAGGACTTGTTTTCTCCGAGAGCTATCGAACCGATTTGTTCGAAATTTTTTTCTTGGAGAATCTTTTCCAAACGATTTCTCTCATTTTTGCTGAATGTGAGACGCTTAAATCGCAACTTTGTTCCGGTTTCTTTGTGGTAAAACACTTTTTCCCCCATGAAGATTTTTATAAATCCGAAAATTCCTAATGCAATGCCCAAAATGAATAGGCTCATGTTCAAAACGGAGTTTTCCCCGAAAAGAGATCCTACGTAGAAAGAAACGGCAGCGACAATGAGGGTAACGATACCGGTAGCGGAGAGAGCCTTTTTCGAGGCGATATGTTCGTTTTTATAGTTGTTTTTTTGAGAAGTTTCCATAGTGTATATATATGATTATTTGATAAATGATGGATTTTATAAGAGCCGGAAAAATTGATTTTCTTCCGCGTTATCATATACTGTATTTCGGCGACAGAAGATCGTCACCGAAATACAGTATCGATATTTTTGATATAGGAGAGAAAAAGAGGCTCTGCTACATGAGCATTCGGCAGAGCATATAAAAGAAATATCCGTCGGTATGCAGCAATGCCTGTCTGATGATTTGTTCTGTATGTAACTTTTTATAGAACGTGCGGAATAGTAATATATGCCGGCTTTGCAGATCTGTCGGGGTTGTGGTGTGTTGTCGTACTTCGCTGCCGCATACGTGCAGGGGAGGGTTCTGTTGCAGAATAAACGGCTGAGATTCTCCGGGAACATCGATGAAACACGATTTCCCGTTTTGGGGGGAATCGCCTTCTTTTTGAGAAGTCGCCGGTATCGATGTCTCGGCATGACTGCCGGTAGGTATGAGATATTCTATTTCGCGTATGCCCGGCAGGATAAGGATCAGAAAGGCGGCAAGCAGGCTTCCGAGGGGCAATATGCGGTTTGGGTATCTCATAAGAAAAATCAGAATTGTTGCATGTCGACGAGATGTTTGTAATAGCCGTTGAGCTTTATCAACTCTTCGTGTCGACCCGATTCTACGATTTCGCCATCGTGCATGACACAGATGAGGTCGGCATCTTTGATAGTTGACAAGCGGTGCGCAATGACCAGTGTCGTGCGGTTTTTCATTAGGTTTTCGAGAGCTTCCTGCACCAAGCGTTCCGATTCGGTGTCGAGGGCCGATGTCGCTTCGTCGAGGATAAGGATAGGCGGGTTTTTGAGTATGGCGCGGGCGATGCTTATGCGCTGGCGTTGCCCTCCCGAGAGACGGCACCCCCGGTCGCCGATAGAGGTGTCGTACCCGTTTTCCGTAGCCATGATGAAGTCGTGTGCATTGGCTATGCGGGCGGCTTCTTCGACTTGTTCTTTTGTGGCGTCGGTAACACCGAATGTGATATTGTTGTAGAAGGTATCGTTGAAAAGAATGGCTTCTTGATTGACGTTTCCCATCATCGACCGCAGGTCGAATACTTTCATGTCTTTGATATCGATGCCGTCGATGTATATCCCTCCCTTGTTTACATCATAGAAACGGGGTAGAAGGTCGGCCATAGTCGATTTGCCCGACCCCGATTGTCCGACGAGAGCGACTGTCTGCCCTTTCTTGATGGAGAGATTCACTCCCTTGATGATCCAGTCTTCATTGTATTTGAACCAAATGTCCCGGTATTCGATCGAGTGGTTCAAGGCGACGTTGCTTACCGGGTTCTCGGGGTTCTTTATGGGATTTTCGGTCGAGAGTATCTTGTCGACACGCTCCATGGCCGCGAGACCGCGCTGTATGGTATAAGCCGCTTTAGTAAGGTCTTTGGCAGGATTGATAATGCTGTAAAAGATGATAAGGTAATAGATGAATTCCCCGGCGTTGATGACGCTGTTTCCTTTCAATATAAGTGCGCCGCCAAACCACAGGACGATGGCGATGGTCGTAGTACCCAGAAATTCGCTCATGGGGTGTGCCAATGCTTGCCGGCGTCCTATCCGGTTGGTCGTACGGTAGAATTTGTCATTTATCGCAGCGAAACGCTGACAGATACGGTTTTCGGCGTTGAAGGCCTTGATGATGCGCAACCCGCCGAGGGTCTCTTCGATTTGGGCCATCAGGCCACCCCATTGTTGCTGGGCATCGAGTGATTTACGCTTCAATGACTTACCCACCCGTCCCATGACAAAGCCGGCCAGCGGCAATAGTACCAGCACGAAAAGCGTAAGCTGCCAGCTGAGGATAAACATCGTGGTGAGGTAGCTGATGATCATGATCGGGTTTTTGAATATCATGTCGAGCGAGGTCATGATCGAATTTTCCACTTCGGCCACGTCTCCGGTCATTCGGGACATGATGTCGCCCTTACGCTCGCTTGTGAAAAAGCCGATCGGCAGGCTTACCACCTTGCGGTATACAAAGTTGCGAATGTCTCGTACCACACCTCCGCGCAAAGGTATGATGCAGGCCGAACTCAGGTATGCAGTCATGGTTTTGGCAAAGGTCATGACGATGAGCCATACGCCTAATAACATGAGGGTCCAAATGGCACCGTTGGTTTTGATTTGCTCGGCTACAAACCAATAAAAATTATTAATGACAATATCTTTTAGGTCGCCTTCATTCCAGGGAATAAAAGTATAGGTCGCCTCGCTTGTCTTAAAAAGTATTTCCAGTATGGGAATAATTAGCATGAACGAGAAAATACTCAACAATGTCGATAGAAGGTTGAAGAGAATATTGAGTATCAAGTATCTTTTATAGGGAGGGACAAATCTTAACAATAACTTGAACAGGTCTTTCATAACGTCGACTGGTTTTTTTGCCGGGCAAATATACGATAAAATATTAGGATTAAATTCTTTTTTCGATTTCTCTTTTCCTCCTGTCGATTTGTCATTTGGGTTTCAAGAAAATTTTATTGTCAAATCGTGGGTTAAAGGATTTACCATATTCTTAAAAAATATTTTCTGCTGTAACCCGCTTGTCTGCTGTGGCGTCTAAGTAATTACTTTTGTCGGGCTATATACAATATCGGGTCGGTATGGAATATTCGCAGGTGTTACATTCTGTTAAAGCGAAATAAAAACGGAGTGATGAATTAAACCTTCGGCGGCTGCCTGAGTCAAAGCAACAAAACTCTTATACATAAATAAAGAATCAAAAGACGAATGAAAAAATATATTTTTCTCGGCCTATTTCTGTTGTGGGGAATATCGGGTTTTGCTCAATTTTACGGACGGCCGCCTATGCGGCCTGCTGAGAACAGACCGCAAGAGGCCGATAATCAGTCGGAATATTTTATATCGGGGCAG
>HF999696.1:1013-18205 GCA_000434215.1 Bacteroides sp. CAG:144 | reverse complement strand
TCTCCGTGCGATTGTTGGCTGCTGCCGACAGCTCTTTGGTTGCGGGTACGGGTACGATGACCGATGATAACGGAAAGTTTATCATAAAAAATCTGAAACGTGGAGAATATCTGGTAAATATTTCTTTCTTAGGTTACAAAGGAGTATATAAGCCGGCGAAATTGCTAAGGGTACAACCCTCGGTCGCTCTTGGTTCCATAAAGATGGAGCCCGATGCTGTATTGCTGGGTGAGGCTGTTGTTTCGGCTGTTGTTCCGCCGATAGTCGCAAAGGAAGATACGCTTGAATATAATGCCGACTCGTATAAGACGCAACCGAACGCTGTCGTCGAAGATATGTTTAAGAAATTGCCCGGTGTGGAAGTTGATGAAGATGGAAAGATTACCGTACAGGGAAAAGAGGTGAAAAAGATTCTTATCGACGGGGAAGAGTTCTTTACCGATGATCCCAAAATCGCTTCCAAAAACTTGCCGGCTAATATGGTCGAGAAGATACAAGTTGTAGACCGCAAATCTGATGAAGCGCGTTTCTCGGGGGTCGATGATGGCGAGGAGGAGACGGTGATAAATCTTACCGTAAAAAAAGGTATGAAACAAGGTTGGTTCGGAGTAGCACAGGCCGGTGGAGGAACTCAAATGAACGAATTCGACGGTATGTATGAAGTCAATGCCATGGCCAACCGTTTTGTCGAGAACAACCAGTACTCTGTTCTCGGGAGTCTCAATAATACGAATAATCAAGGGGCGACAGATTTGGGTGCATCGATGTTTTCGGGTAGTAGCCGCATGATGACCGGGGGAAATCGCGGTACAGGAAGTGCCGGAATGTTGGGTGGAAATTTCAATGTAGGAAATGAGTCCAAGACGCTTCGTATAGGTGGTGATGTGGGTTATATGGGCAGCGACCGTTATTACAAGAGTCGCAGCGAACAACAGAATTTCTTGACCAACGACAGTTCTTCTTTTGTGAATCGCAATGGGGAAAATATCAATCGCGGCCATAATTTCAGTATGAATTTCCGTATGCGTTGGGAAATCGATACGTTGACGACGTTGGAGTTTATGCCGCGTTTCGGATTTAACAAGTCGCATTTCGAAAACAATAGCTATTCCGAGACGATGGGCGGATACCGTGATTCCGAATTGGCCGATCGCGACAGTGTCAACGATCAGCGTTCTCTCTCGCAGAGCGATGCTCACGGATATAATTTGTCGGGTCGGTTAAGTTTCAGCCGGGCATTTAAAAGCGATCCTCGTCGTCGGCTCAGTTTCAGTTTCAATTATAGCACTAACCGCAATGAAGAAAATGGCACGTCCAACGATGTGTTGAATTTCTATCGTACCGGCATACGCGATTCCGTCCGTTTGCAAAAAGACGATAATATCCGATCAGGAGCTTCTTATAACGCACGGGTTACTTATGTGGAACCGTTGTCGGATCATTACTACTTGAATTTTGTATATCAGTACCGTTACAACAACAGCAATTCCGATGCCTATACCTATAATATAGACGAAAACGGAGAATATGTCGAGCTCGATTCTTTGGGTTTGCCTGTCGCCGATGAAAATTACAGCAACGTTTCGCGCAGCCGGTATCAGACCCATCGGGGTGAAGTTTCTTTGCGGGGCGTGTATACCAAAATGAATTTTAACGTGGGTATCAATCTCGAACATCAGAAGCGCGAGACCCGTTATCTTTTCGGTCGCAATACTGCGAATGACATCACTCAAAATTCGCTCAATTTTTCGCCGACTTTGCGGTTGCGTTACCGTATTACGAAACATAAAAACCTCCGCCTGAATTATCACGGTAATACGTCGCAACCGTCGGCACGGCAATTACAGGCGACCCCCGATATTACCAACCCGCTGAACATATATATCGGTAATCCCGACCTGAAATCGGAGTTCAGTCATCGAGTGTGGTTGCGGTACAACTCTTATAACGTCGATACCTATCAGTCTTTTTCTATCGGTATTGACGGTCGTGCGACGCAAAACGGTATCGTGGAGAAGACGATATATAATCCCGACGGAGGTCGTACCCGTACTCCGGTGAATGTCAATGGCGAGTGGAACGCTTCTTTGTGGGTATTTTATAACATGCCGTTCAAACGCAACAAGAAATTCAGTTTCAATACCAATACCAATTTCGGTTATGAAAATGAGGTGGGTTTCGTGTCGTTGAATCATGATGAGACGAGCGTAAAGAATATTTCCCGGAATTACGAGATCAGCGAAAATCTGTCGTTGCGGTACTCGTCGGAGCTGTTCAATGCGAGCATAGGCGGAAATTATTCTTACTCGTATGTGAAAAATACTATGCAGACCGACAATAACCAGTCGACGATGAATTTCGGTGCGCGGGCCGAAGTCGATTGGTTTCTTCCTTGCGGTGTTTCGATAGGTACGGATTGCCGTTATCGGGGCACATCGGGGTATGCCGAGGGGTATGACCAGCATCGGGTCATGTGGAATGCTTCGGTGGCTTATTCGTTCTTGGAAAAGAAAAATGCTACCGTGCGGTTTAAAGTGTACGACATACTTCAACAAAATACCAGTATCCGTCGTTCGGTAACCAGCTCGTATATTCAGGATCAGGAAACCAATTCGCTCGGAAGCTATTGTATGCTTTACTTTGCCTATCAGTTCAACACGATCGGAGGCAAAGGCGGAGAGGGCGGCGGTCCTCGACCCGGCCCCCGAGGTCCGCGGGGATACGGGCATTTCTGATCGATATGACATAAACCTTGATTATGAAAAAAGAAGGCCGTGAAACTTTTTGAAATCACGGCCTTCTTTGTATCTTTGTTCATGTGCTGTCGTTCTGATACGTGTTTGCGGAAGTTCCCGTGAAAGCGGATTGATGACAGGCCGATGTTCAATCAGAAATAGGAAAACATATGAGAAATAAGAGAGGGTGGCTGGCTTGCGTATTGTTCGTGTCGGTTTTTGCGGGTATTGCTGTTTGGCGGCAGTGCGGTACTCCTGCGGGTATGGTATATCGGCACAATGAAGGGGTTGTTTTCAATACGCTATATCATATCGTCTATCAGTCCGAAGAAGACTATCAATCGCAAATCGAGGAAGAGTTGCGGCGGTTCGATGCCTCTCTTTCCCCTTTTAATCCGACCTCGATTATTTCACGATTTAACCAGAACGATACTTCGGTGGTTGCCGATATGTGGTTTTCTCGGGTATTCAATCGTTCCAAAGAGATATGGCGCGATACCGAGGGAGCATTCGATCCGACGGTTTCTCCACTGATCAATGCATGGGGGTTCGGGTTTAAAAACGGTGTGCCGATGACGCCCGAAATTGTGGATAGCTTATGGCATCTGGTGGGAATGGAACGCGTGGAACTTCTCGGTGGGCGTCTCTATAAGGACGATCCTCGTATGACGCTCAATTTCTCTGCGATAGCCAAAGGATATGCCGTCGATGTTGTCGCTTCGTTTTTGCGCGGAAAAGGAGTGGAGAATTATTTGGTGGAGATCGGTGGAGAGGTCGTTGCCCGAGGAAAGAACGAGCGGGGCGAGATTTGGAGGGTTGGAATCGATACCCCCGATGAGGGAAATGTGGCCGGCGGAGAGATCGATGCGGTGGTGATGCTCGATGATGCGGCGTTGGCTACATCGGGGAATTATCGGAATTTCCGTATCGTCGATGGGCGTCGTGTTGCCCATACGATAAATCCAGCAACAGGTTATCCCGTGCAACATAGCTTGTTGAGCGCGACGGTATTGGCCTCCGATTGTATGACGGCCGATGCCTATGCCACAGCGTTTATGGTGTTGGGAGTAGAAAAAAGCATGGAAATTGCCTCTCGGCATCCTGAGATGGAGGTATATCTCATCTATGCGGTCGATTCGGTAGACGTATCGGTCGTTATGACGCCCGGTATGAGGCAATATATCTTCGGAGAATGACAAAATGTTTTCGATTTTACAAAGAGGGCATCTTTTTGTTGTTTTCTTCTCTAAAATGGTATAAAATTCTTTATAGAACGAATATTCTTTATATATTTGCAGTCCGGAACAATTCAAAAACTTAGAAAGATGAATCAAGTATCAGATCGTTTGGCAAGCCTTTCTCCGTCGGAGACACTGGCTATGTCGCAGAAAAGCAACGAACTAAAAGCGCAAGGTATTGATATTATCAACTTGAGCGTGGGTGAACCCGACTTTTTTACCCCCGAGCATATCAAGGCCGCTGCCAAGAAAGCCATCGACGATAACTTTTCGTTTTATTCGCCGGTGCCCGGTTATATGGATTTGCGTAAAGCTATCTGCTCTAAACTTAAAAATGAGAATAATCTCGATTTCACACCCGAGCAGATAGTTGTTTCCAATGGAGCCAAACAGTCGATATGCAATGCGATACTTTGTATCGTAAATCCCGGCGATGAAGTTATCATTCCGGCTCCGTGCTGGGTGAGTTATGTCGAAATGGTGAAGCTCGCCGAAGGAAAGAGTGTTGTCATACCGTCGGGTATAGAAAACGATTTCAAGATAACTCCTGCACAATTAGAGGCTGCTATCACCCCCAAAACCAAAGCGATAATTCTCTGCTCGCCTTCCAATCCAACAGGTAGCGTATATTCGCACGATGAATTGAAGGCGCTTGCCGATGTATTGGCAAAATATCCGCAGGTGATTATCTTGGCCGATGAGATCTACGAGCATATCAATTATATCGGCGGCCATCAAAGCATCGCCCAGTTTGAGAATGTGCGCGAGCGTGTCGCTATTATCAACGGTGTTTCCAAAGCTTATGCCATGACCGGTTGGCGTATCGGGTTTGTTGCCGCTCCGTTGTGGCTGGCTAAGGCCTGCAATAAGCTCCAAAGCCAATATACTTCGGGGCCGAGTTCCATTGCGCAAAAGGCTTCTGTGGCGGCTTTCTCTGGCGACCAAAGTTGTGTAGAAGAGATGCGCCGGGCTTTCGAGCGTCGTCGTGATTTGGTTGTGGAACTGGCTCGTCAGATACCCGGTTTCAAGGTGAATGTACCGCAGGGGGCATTCTATCTTTTCCCCGATGTATCGTATTATTATGGCAAGAAGTTCGGTGATAAGGTGATTGAAAATTCAGCCGACTTGGCCATGTATCTGCTCGAAGAAGGACATGTTGCTACGGTAGGTGGTGCTGCGTTTTGTGCCCCCGAGTGTCTGCGATTCTCTTACGCTACCTCCGATGAGAATCTCAAAGAGGCTTTGCTCCGTATCAAAGAGGCTTTGGCCAAACTGAAATAATGATACAAATATATCCCGATGAAAAAAGCGGAAACCTTAAAAAGGTTTCCGCTTTTTTCATTATCCAGCATGGTATATGGTGTCAATCTTCCGGGTCGGTAGTAAGAATCGTGCTCAACTTATGGCGGTTGAGTAGCTGTATGCCTTGTGGAGAGTAGGAGATGATTTCTTCCTCGCTCAGTTCGTTGAGGGCTGTCATGAAAACCGACCGTTGCACGCCGAAGAAAGTATAGAGGTCTTTCAGTTTGCAGATGATCTGTACGTCGGTGGCGCTGCGTTGCGTGAAGCTCAGAATCCAAAATGCCAGCCTTTCCTTGACATTGCCCGAAGAGAGGGCCAAGAAAGTTTCAAGGCTCTTTTGTGAATGCCGAGAAAGAATATTCAGCAAGTTGATAATGAATATGGGACTTTGTTGAATGAGGTTGACAAACGATTGTTTGTCGATCTGCATGATTCCGCAGTTTTCTTTGGCGGTTACCTCGCAGGGGTAAGTGGTGTTCCGCCCGAAAAGATGGTTGGGATACAATATATTGGGTGCGTGCAAAGTTTCCGAAACACGTATTTTGCCGCTTATATTTTTTAACTCCGACCGGGCACTGCCCGATACGATAAATTTCATGTGGGTACACTCTTCTCCTCGATGCGCGATGATTTCATTATCTTGATATTTTAAGAAATGAAAACGGGTCTTTTCTATGATTTCCGACATTTTCATGCGACTTACCCCTTGAAAAAGAGGAAGCTGCAACAATACATCATACATGCTGTCCATGACGTTCCTTATTTTAACAATTCAAAAATATAAAGAATTCTTCAAATCTCTAACGAATAAACATAAAATCAAATTCTTTGTTTAGAAAGAATTGTGTTCTTTCTTTTTTCTTAACTTTGTAGTCGATACGATTTAACCTAATCACCGTAATTTTTGTCGCTTTATGGAGAATTCATCTTTTTATTTCGATTTGCAAGAGATAGTCAGCGCCTTTATGGTGTTGTTTGCCGTTATTGACGTTACGGGGCTGTTGCCGGTTTTTATCGATTTTCAGAATAAGGGTATGAAGATTTCTCCGATAAAGGCTGCCATATATTCTTTAATTGCCTTTGTCGCTTTTCTGTTTGTCGGCAATGGTATTTTGCAGTTATTTCAGGTCGATATATCCTCGTTTGCCGTCGCCGGTTCTTTGGTGATATTTGTGATGGCTGTGGAGATGGTGTTGGGAATAGAAATTTTCCATAATGATGGTCCCGGCGGTTCGGCAACGTTGGTGCCTATTGTTTTTCCTCTTATTGCGGGAGCGGGATCTTTTACAGCTTTATTGTCGTTGCGAGCTTTGTATAGCCTGCCCGATATTCTCATCGCGCTGGTGTTGAATATCGTTATCGTGTATTTGGTTTTGCGTTATGCATTTTTGGTCGAGAAGGTTTTCGGGAAAGCGTTTGTGTATGTGTTGCGTAAATTGTTCGGTATTATATTGTTGGCAATTTCGGTACGTATGTTCGTCAGCAATTTGACTAAATTGTTGGAATCTTTTGTGCAGCAGTGAGAAGAAACAACGTTTCTGAAAAATAATAAAAAAGGCGGGAAAATAAAAAATCCCGCCTTTTTTATTATTATATATAAGGTACTTATCTGTTTTGTAAAACACCAATTTTCGTCCAAAAATAATAAGAAAAAAGAAAATATCCAACAAATGAGTATAATTTTTCATTATAGAAATGAAAATATGGAAAATTATTATTTTGAGGAAAAATATCTTTTATGAAAATTTGGAGCATTGGGAATCATTTTATATATTCGGAAATCAATATTTGAGGATTTTATTACAAGGAATAATATTTTGATATAAGATATGAGTTATTTGAAGTTTGATAAAAACATAATGACCAATCTGTCGCAATCTCTCCCCAAAGAGATGTTGCGTACCAATCGATCGGGAGCTTACCATTGTACGACGATTGTCGATTGTAATACTCGCAAGCAGCATGGGTTATTAGTGATTCCTATTCCCGAGATGGACGATGATAATCATGTGTTGCTTTCGTCGTTCGATGAGACCGTTATACAGCACGGGGCACCCTTCAACTTGGGATTACATAAATATCAGGGAGATTGTTTCAGCCCCAACGGGCATAAATATATACGGGAATTTACATGTGAGACGGTACCGAAGACGACTTATCGCGTCGGGGGAGTCCTTTTCAGTAAAGAGAAAGTCTTTATATCGCATGAGAACCGCATTCTTATACGATATACATTGCTCGAAGCCCATTCCGATACGACATTGCAATTTCGCCCTTTCCTTGCGTTCCGCAATGCCAATTCCTTGTGTGTGGCCAACGGTATGCTCAATGGTCATTACGATGTTGTGGAAAACGGTATAAGTTGTTGCCTTTATCCCGGTTATCCTACGTTGTATATGCAGTTCAACAAACCGGTGGAGTTTGTTTCGCAGCCCAACTGGTATAGAGGAATAGAATATATCAAGGATCAAGAGCGGGGTTATGATTATAAAGAAGACCTGTATGTGCCCGGTTATTTTGAGCTGCCAATCAAGAAAGGCGAGAAAATCATTTTTTCGGCCGGTACGAGTGAGATAAAGACCCGTTCGCTCTCGTCGCTTTACACCAAAGAGATGGGGGTAAGGACAAGCCGTACCAGTTTTTTCAATTGCTTGAAAAACTCGGCGCAACAGTTCTATTATAAGCGCGGGAATGAAAATTATCTGTTGGCCGGTTATCCGTGGTTCAACGTCAGTGCGAGAGATATGTTTGTCGCTTTGCCAGGCTGTACATTGGCCATAGACGAAGTGGAGATGTTCCATGCGGTGATGAATACCGCACAGAAAGCATTGAGGCGGTGGGTCGAGCAAGGCGAACGCGATGCCGTCATCAAGGATATAGATAAGCCCGATGTTCTTTTGTGGGCGATTTGGGCATTGCAGCAATATGCCAAAATGGTCGATACCGATGAGTGTCGGAAGCGGTACGGCAATTTCATCGTCGATATGGTCGATGCCATCATACGAGGGAAAGTGGCGAATCTTTTCCTGCAAGACAACGGGCTGTTATATGCCAATGGACGTGAGACCCCCATATCATGGATCGATGCCGTCGATGCTTCGGGACGCCCGATAACCGCGCGGACAGGATATTTGTCGGAATATAATTCTTTGTGGTATAATGTACTGCTGTTTACGGCCGAACAGATTCTTGTCGCACCCGAGCAAGTGGAGGTAGCCGACCGTTTGAAAAATTTGGCTGCAAAGACAGCTGCTTCGTTCAAGGAAATGTTCCTTAACGATTACGGATACCTTTTCGACTACGTCGATGCCAACTTTGCCGATTGGAGTGTGCGTCCCAATATATTGTTTGCTCTTTCGCTCGATTATTCCCCTCTTGAAAAAAGCGAAAGGAAGAAAGCTCTCGATGTCGTTACGCGGGAATTGCTCACACCGAAGGGGATTCGTACGCTCAGTCCCAAAAGTCATGGATATTCTCCCATATATGTGGGTAACGAGGATCAACGGGCTAACGCCTACTTTCAGGGATCGGCTCGTCCGTGGCTTATGGGGGCTTATGCCGATGCTTATCTTAAACTCTTCGGCATTAGCGGTGTTTCTTTCTTGGAGCGCATGCTTATCGGTTATGAAGAAGAGATGTCGAATACTTGCATCGGTACGATCTCCGAGCTTTTCGATGGGAATCCTCCTTATGCCGGACGGGGAGGCATAAGTTTTGCCGCCAATGTAGGTGAAATATTGAGGGTATTGAGATTGTTGAAAAAATACAACCATATATAATTAGATTAAAATTACTGATATACACATGAAAGCACTCATGTTCGGTTGGGAATTTCCACCGCATATTCTGGGCGGTTTAGGTACGGCGAGCTACGGCCTTACAAAAGGTATGGCCGAATGCGGCGATATGGATATAACATTCGTCATACCCAAACCTCACGGAGATGAAGATAAAAGTTTCGCTCATATCGTCGGTGCGGGAAATACACCGGTCGCATGGCGCGATGTCTCGTGGGACTATGTCGCCGGCCGGTTGGGGTACTGCATGGATCCGCAGGAATATTTCAATTTGAGAGATCACATTTACGCCGATTTCAATTATTTGCATACCAATGATTTGGGTTGTATCGAATTTTCGGGGCGTTATCCCGACAATTTGCTCGAAGAGATAAATAATTATTCGATTGTGGCCGGTGTGATAGCCCGTACCTATCCCTGCGACGTCATACACTCGCACGACTGGCTGACGTATCCAGCCGGGATACACGCCAAGCAGATTACGGGAAAACCTCTGGTGATACATGTCCATGCAACCGATTTCGACCGCAGCCGGGGCAATGTCAATCCTACGGTTTTTGCCATTGAGAAAGACGGAATGAATTGGGCCGACCATATCATTACGGTAAGTAACCTTACCCGGCAGACGGTTATTGAAAAATACGGTATCGATCCGGCCAAAGTTACGACCGTGCACAATGCCGTAGAACCACTCAGTCCCGAAATTATGGCGATACAGATGCCTCATAATCCCAAAGAAAAAGTCGTTACTTTTCTGGGCCGTATCACCATGCAGAAAGGACCCGAGTATTTTGTAGAGGCGGCCGCGCAGGTTTTGCGTAAGACCGATCATGTGCGGTTTGTCATGGCCGGTAGTGGCGATATGATGAATAAGATGATATGTCTGGCTGCACAACGCAATATTTCAGACCATTTTCATTTTACGGGATTTCTCCGGGGAAAGCAAGTCTATGAGATGCTCAAAGCAAGCGACGTGTATGTGATGCCTTCGGTTTCGGAACCCTTCGGTATCTCTCCGCTCGAAGCCATGCAGGTAGGTGTGCCGTCGATTATTTCCAAACAATCGGGTTGCGCCGAGATTCTCAATCATGTCATCAAGATCGACTATTGGGACGTGCAAGCGATGGCCGATGCTATATATTCGATCATTACTTATCCAGCGATGTACCGACAACTCAAAGAAGAGGGTAAACGAGAAGTCGATGAGATAAAGTGGGTATATGCCGGGCAGAAAGTTATCGACATTTATCACAAAGTCATGCAGCGATAAGAATTATTTTACTTGGAAATAAAGATTACTATATATGAAAACCATCTGTTTTTACTTTCAGATTCACCAGCCGTTCAGATTGAAACGTTATCGCTTTTTCGATATCGGCAACGATCATTATTACTATGATGATTATAACAACGATGAGATAATAACTCGCATAGCTCATCGTTCGTACTTACCGGCCAATCAGACATTGCTCGAAATGATAAAGAATTCCAACGGGAAATTCAAAGTGGCATTTTCTATTTCGGGCGTTGCTCTCGAACAACTGGAAATTTATGTCCCCGAATTTATCGATTCGATGAAAGAACTTGCCAAGACCGGTTGTGTGGAATTTCTTTCTGAGACGTATGCGCACTCTTTGGCTTCCCTGCGTGATCCCGACGAATTTGTGTTGCAGGTTAAGGAGCACGATGATAAGATCGAGGAATTATTCGGACAACGGCCTAAGGTTTTCCGGAATACCGAGTTGATTTATTCCGACGAGATTGCCTGCATGGTTGCCGATATGGGCTTTAAAGGCTGTATTACCGAAGGAGCCAAGCATATTCTCGGTTGGAAAAGTCCCAATTATCTCTATTGTTCCACCGCCGTACCTAAATTGAAATTGTTGCTCAAAAATTATAAAATGAGCGATGACATAACTTTCCGTTTTTCCAATTACGAATGGAGCGAATACCCCCTTACCGCCGATAAGTATATGGGTTGGATCAATGCGATTCCCGAGACCGAGCAGGTGGTGAACCTTTTTATGAATTACGAAACGTTGGGCGAGTTGCAACCTCGTGAGAGCGGTATTTTCGAATTTATGAAATCTCTCCCCTATTTTGCCGAGCAGATGGGAATTACGTTTTCGACGCCTACCGAGGTCATTTCCAAATTGAAACCTGTCGATTCTTTGTCGGTAAGTTATCCTATTTCGTGGGCCGATGAAGAGCGTGATACCAGTGCTTGGTTGGGAAATCTTTTGCAAAACGAGGCGTTCGAGAAACTTTATTCCGTCGGAGAACGAGTGCGTTTGTGCGATGACCGTCGTTTGAAACAAGATTGGCATTACTTGCAGACCAGCGACCATTTTTATTATATGTGTACCAAATTCTTGTCCGATGGCGCCATACATAGTCATTACAGTCCATACGACTCAGCCTATGAGGCATTTACCAACTATATGAATGTATTGAGTGATTTCATCGTCAGAGTGAAAGAGCAATATCCCGATACGATAGAGAATGAAGAGCTCAATTCATTGATTACAACTATTCGTAACCAAGCCTCGGAAATAGATGTGTTGAAAAAAGAGTTGAAGATTGCTAAAGAGGAACGTGCTGCCAAAAAAGTTACTGCGCAGCCATCTAAGCCGACTGCTCGCAGAGCAGCTGTGAAAAAAGTTTGACCATTACTCAATCTTATCCTCCTAATTGATTTTTTGTGAGAAAGGCCGTCATTCGACGGCCTTTCGTTTTTTCTTTTTAGCAAGGGAAAGAATACTTTTATGCAACCGGTTCCCAGTCGAGGTAAAGATAGTCGTAATGTATGAACGGTTTGGCCCCTTGTTTACCGATGAGCGTGCGAGCCTTTTCGCTGTCGCAACTGATGCGCCCAACACCGATAGCCCGACCGTCGGGTGCGCAGATGCGTACGATGTCGTCTTTCTCGAAATCGCCTTTGACATCGGTTACACCTATGGGCAACAGGCTCACGGCGTGATGCGAACATAACTTTTCAGCGGCTCCGGCATTGATGCGTAATTCGCCTTTGGCAAAGCCTTCGGAGTGCGCAATCCATTTCTTGATACTCGATGTCGTCTTTTTTGCCGGAAGAAAACGGGTGCAACATACGTTCCTTTCGTTGCATAGCAGGTCGGTGAGTATGCTGTCTCGTTTACCGTTGGCAATGATTACTTCGATACCCTCTTGTGCGACTTTGCGGGCGATGTTGCATTTGGTGAGCATACCTCCGCGTCCGAACGACGATTTCCCCGATTGTATGTATTTCGAGAGTTCGGTACGGGTTTCGGCCGATATTTCGGGAATGATACGACTGCCGGGATCGTTGGGATTTCCGTCATATATCCCGTCGATGTTGCTGAGGATTATCAAGGCTTCGGCTCCCATCATGGTAGCGATCATGCCCGAGAGTTCATCGTTGTCGGTGAACATCAATTCCGTTACCGATACAGTGTCGTTCTCGTTGACGATGGGTATGACGCCGTTTTCGAGCATGACTTCCATGCAATGCTTTTGGTTGAGATAGTGGCGGCGGGTGGCGAAATTTTCTTTCATCGTGAGGACTTGTCCGCAGGCGATACCGTGTTCCCTGAACAGTTCGTAATATCGGTTGATCAGTTTGGCTTGCCCCACGGCCGAAAAAAGCTGACGTGCCGACACGGCGTCGAGCCGCCTGTTGTGCTCGATGCCCAGCTCGCTGCGTCCCGATGCCACCGCGCCCGAAGAAACCAAAATGACTTCGATATTTCGACGGCGCAAGTCTGCAATTTGGTCGACTAGTGCTGAGATGCGGGTTACATCGAGTGTCCCGTCGGGGCGGGTGAGGACGTTGCTGCCTATTTTTACGGTGATGCGCTTATAACAGGGCATGGGAATGAAAAAAATTATTGGTTCGATTTTTCACGTATTTCGACCCGTCGTATTTTCCCGCTGATGGTTTTGGGCAATTCGTCTACAAATTCTACGATGCGCGGGTACTTATAGGGTGCGGTTACATGCTTTACATGATCTTGTATCTCTTTGGCAAGTTCTTCTCCTGCGCGATCTTTATACTCTTTCGATAGCACAATCGTTGCTTTCACCACCTGCCCGCGAATTTCATCGGGAACGCCGGTAATGGCACATTCCACTACGGCGGGGTGGGTCATCAGGGCGCTCTCTACTTCGAACGGACCGATACGGTAACCCGACGATTTGATGACGTCGTCGGCACGGCCGACAAACCAGTAGTAACCGTCTTCATCGCGCCAAGCAACATCGCCCGTATAGTAGATATTGTCGTGATAGGCTTCGCGAGTTTTTGCTTCATCGCGATAATATTCTTTGAAAAGACCTGTCGGTTTTCCCTTATCGGTACGGATAACGATTTGTCCCTGTTCACCGTCTTCGGCCGATCGGCCGTCGGGAGTAAGCAGATCGACGTCGTATTGCGGGTTGGGTATGCCCATCGATCCCGGTTTGGGCTCTATCCATGGATAAGTGGCTATGGTGAGGGTGGTTTCGGTTTGTCCGAATCCTTCCATCAGTTTGATTCCCGTGATGCGGTAGAACTCTTCGAATACTTTCGGGTTAAGGGCTTCTCCGGCTATCGTACAATAACGCAACGACGAGATGTCGTATTTCGATATATCTTCGCGTATCAGGAACCGGAATACCGTAGGGGGCGCACAGAACGAAGTGATATGATATTTCTCTATCATGTCGAGAACGTGGGCCGGAACGAATTTGTCGAAGTCGTAGACAAAGACATTGGCGCCGGCGATCCACTGGCCGTAAAGTTTTCCCCATACGGCTTTTCCCCAGCCGGTATCGGCGAGGGTGAGGTGTAGACTTTCCTCATTGAGGTTGTGCCAGTACGAGCCGGTAACGATGTGCCCCAGCGGGTAAGTGAAGTCATGAGCGACCATTTTGGGATTGCCTGTCGTGCCGGAGGTGAAATAGAGCAGCGAGGTATCGTCGTTGGTATTGGCCAGTGCCGGACGCTCGAATGGCGCAGCGGCTTCGATACCTGCGTGGAAATCGAGCCAGCCTTCGGGAACTTCGGGGCCGACCGATACGCGGTATTTCAGTGTGGGAGAATCGGCTATCGAACGATCGATATGACCGATGACGGGTTCTTCGCCGACTGCAACGATCATCTTTATATCGGCGGCATTGCAACGGTATATGATGTCTTTCTCGGTAAGCAGATGGGTTGCCGGGATACATACTGCGCCGATTTTATGCAGGGCGATGATCGAGAACCAGAATTCGTAACGGCGTTTGAGTATAAGCATGACCATGTCGCCCCTTTTTATTCCCAATGAGAGGAAAAAAGCGGCGGTTTTGTCGCTCTCGCGTTTGATGTCGGCAAATGTGAAATCGATGTGGTGGTCTTGTTCATTGGTCCAGCAAAGCGCTTTTTTCTCCGGGGCGATGCGGGCCCATTCGTCTACGACATCGTATCCGAAGTTGAAATTTTCGGGTACATTTATACGGAAGTTTTTAATGAAATCTTCTTGGGAGGAGAATTTCGTCTGTTTTAGAAATTTCTCTAACATAGGTTCGGAGCTGATATTTAAAATATGATAGCGAGGAATTGCACTCGTTTCCCGTCGAGGGCTTTCATGCCGTGCGGACGGTTGGCATCGAAATAAAGGCTGTCTCCTTCATTCAGGGTCAGTTGTTTATCCCCGATTTGCAAGGTCATACGCCCTTCGAGTATGTAGTTGAACTCTTGCCCGGGATGGGTATTGAGATAGATGGGGGTTTTTTCGTCTTTGGGTTCGACGGTAACGATGAAAGGGTCGGCTTTACGGTTCATGAAACCGGCAGCGAGCGATTGATATTTGTATGCTTGGGTTCTCTGTACGCTGGCTCCTTTCCCTTTGCGGGTGAGGAAATAACTGTTCATGCGGGGTTCCTCGCCAAACATCAGAGCCGTAAGATCTATTTCGTAGTGGGCTCCGATTTGGTGCAAGATACTTACGGGAATATCTATATTGCCCGATTCTAGGAGTTCATACTCCCGAGGTTCAATTCCGCATACGGCGGCGACATCGGCGGTCGTCAGGTCAAGGACTTCTCTCAACCCTTTCAACCGGGTGGCGATTTGTTTGATTTGTTCGTTCATAGACAGTATTTTTGTCGCATATCGTCGGGAGGAGGTTATCTGTTGCCCGATTGTAGATGTTTATTAATTGCAAAGATAAAAAATAAAAGTGAGAAGTGAATAAAGTAAGCCGGTTGTAATGGCTTTCGATAAAGTGGAAATAAAAGTAATAATGCAGGTAAGTACGGTGGTAAAATCGAAAATGCCGGTTGCATGGGGTTGGTTGTCAGCATATTTCTTTGTTAGGGTATATACGTGTACTTTTGATTCTTTTTTATTTCTTTTGGCTATGATTCGCTATGTTTTTGGCTAAATTTGTGTGTGTTAATAATCAAAATTTTATGACAGTAGATTTGTTTCAGGAAAAAATAGCTCGTGGTGAGCCGTTGGTTGGAGAGGAGATGATTGAGTTTATGCGCGAACAAAGCGATCTTTCCCGTCGTATATTGTTCGAACTTAATGGACGTTATCATACACCCGAAGAAATTTGTGAGTTATTCTCGCAAGTTATCGGACGGCCGGTCGATAAGAGCTTCCGATTGTTTCCTCCGTTTTATACTGATTTCGGTAAAAATATACATATCGGTAAAAATGTTTTTATCAATGCCGCTTGTCTGTTTCAAGACCAAGGTGGAATCTACATAGAAGATGATTGTTTGATAGGTCATAATGTTGTACTGGCGACTTTGAATCATGGTTTTGAACCTTCCGATCGTCAGAATTTATATCATGCTCCTATACGGATTGAAAAGGGAGTATGGATCGGTGCACATGTTACAGTATTGGCAGGGGTAACAATCGGACGGAACGCTGTTGTTGCGGCAGGAGCCGTTGTTACAAAAGATGTCCCCGAAAATATGATAGTAGGTGGTGTTCCGGCAAAAGTTATCAGAAGTATCTATCCCAATAAATAGAGAAAGTATGGAATATACAGCGTGGTGTGATTGTGATTCCTAAGATGCTTCATAGAGGGTGAGGGGAAGAGGGTTGTGATATTGGGAACTTTTATTTTGACTCTGAGAAATGGCACAGATTGTAATACTTGGTAAGGACTAACTTTCGATACTTGATGTAAATAAACTCAGAGAATGAAATGCATGTATGTGTATTTGTACAATCTGGTGTTAACCGCTTTGAAGTAGTGATCGGTATTTTATTCGCTGACGGTTGGCCATTGTGAATTTGTATCTCTGCCGAATATCTTCTACCTTTGTAAAAAAGTTTGCACAATATGAAAAGAGTCCTTTGTCCCCGTTGCGACGGATATGTGGCTTTCGATGAGCGGCGTTGCTGTGCCGGGGAATCGCTTTTTCTGGTATGTTCGCATTGCGGGAAAAGTTTTTCGCTTTCTTATGAAGAAATTATTCGTCAGCCCGATACGACCGATTGCGGTACGCTTGTTGTGTTGGAGAATAATTGTTGTGAGCGACAGGAGTTCCCGTTTGTGCTTGGCGATAATGTGATAGGTCGTCGTAACAAGGGTACCGATGTGGATATTGCTATCGAGAGCAGCGATGCCGATCTCGAACGCCGGCACTGTATCATCCATGTCCGCCGGAATAAAAGCGGAGAATTGGTATATACCCTTCGGGACTGTTCGGCCCGTTCGGGGACTTATCTGCGACAAGAACGTCTTGGAAAAAGGGATCAGGTGCGACTGGAAAATGCCGATGTCGTTTCGATAGGAGGAACGACTTTTATCGTCCGTTTTCCCGGTTGCGAAGAAGAATAAGTTGTTACGGTAACAGCGGATTTCCCGGAAATATGTCCCGAAGGAATTCGTATCTAATAAAAGAAGAAATATGAGAAACATCGTTCTTTTCGATTTACCCGAGGTACATTGTGCCTGTCTGCCCATCACGTTTACCCGTGCGGTGAGCGATGTGAGGGTGGGTATTCTTACCATAAAGGAAAAATGGCAACATTATGTGCCGGGCGACTATACGGCCCTTACTGCCGGTTATTTGGCGGTGATGTATCCCGCCGTTCCCGATGAGGCTCTTTTCATAGCGGGCAATGTGTGTCCCGA
>HF999696.1:0-985 GCA_000434215.1 Bacteroides sp. CAG:144 | reverse complement strand
GGCTTGGCTGCTGCTATCGGTTCTCTTGTCTCCGGAGAAGCGCTGGTCGGTGCCGACGATGGGGTATTGGCTTTTTTAGGAACCCGCTCCGATTTCGAAGCCCGACATTTTTTGAAATCGACGCTTTATCGGGAAGAGTATGTTCGGATAAATGCTTCGTATGACATTTTTCGGGAGAACGGCCGTGAAATGGAAAAGGATTTCCGGGTTCTTACAGCCGGTCGTGTTTCCTGTCCTCTGCCCGATTCCTGCCGTCTTGTCGGCGATGCGATTTTTCCCGACGGCACGCCGAAACTGTTTATAGAGGAGGGGGCCAAACTCGAATGTGTGATTCTCAATGTCAATAATGGCCCGGTATATATAGGGCATGATGCCGAAATCATGGAAGGTGTGTGCATACGTGCGCCGTTTGCCGCCTGTACCCATGCCACGGTGAATATGAACGCCAAAATCTACGGTGCGACGACACTCGGCCCCTATTGTAAGGTGGGTGGCGAGTTGAGCAGTGTGGTGATGCTTGCCTATTCGAATAAAGGCCATGACGGGTATTTGGGAAATGCCGTCATCGGAGAATGGTGCAATCTGGGGGCTGATACCAACTGTTCGAATCTTAAAAACAATTATGCCGAGATTAAGTTGTGGGATTATGCCTCTCATCGGTTCAAGGCTACCGGTATGCAATTTTGCGGTTTGATTATGGGCGATCATTCCCGTTCGGGTATCAATACGATGTTCAATACGGCTACGGTTGTGGGAGTGGGAGCCAATATCTACGGGCCGGGCTTTCCCCGTACGGTTATCGATTCATTTGTGCAAGGCGGGGCAGAAGGGTTTAAGGAAGTGCCTGTGTCGCGCGTGATAGAGATGGCCGAGCGTATGATGGCTCGTCGTGGTAAGAGACTTTCCGATGCCGAACGGCAAATCCTGCAATCGCTTTTCGACAATCCCTATCCTCATCAAGTGTGGATATAGGAGACAAGGTATA
>HF999695.1:5072-8773 GCA_000434215.1 Bacteroides sp. CAG:144 | reverse complement strand
ACACAAAAAAACTCCTCATCAAAAAAAAGAAACCGCACGATCGAATCGATCGTGCGGTTTTCATTATCAGAGGATTTTCTTATCCGATATTATTCGGCATCGATACCCCACTGTTGTTTAGCCAGACGTTTGTAATTGTTGTAACGCCATTGTGCATTGGCTTTGGCAGCAGCAAAGAGATCTTCGGCCTCGGTAGGATATTGTTTCATTACCGAAGCGTAACGGACTTCGCCTTTGAGGAAGTCTTCGAATTTATCCCATTGCGGTTCCTTGCTATCGAGGGTGAAAGGATTCTTGCCTTCTGCTTCGAGCTCGGGATTATAACGCCACAAGTGCCAGTATCCGCATTCAACAGCTGCGGCTTCCTCGGCCTGTGATTTACCCATGCCTTTTTTGAGGCCGTGGTTGATACAAGGAGCATAAGCAATGATTATCGACGGTCCATTGTAAGCCTCGGCTTCGCGAATCGCTTTGAGGGTTTGAGCCTGATCGGCACCCATAGCGATCTGTGCGCAGTACACATAACCGTAGGTCGAAGCGATAAGACCCAAATCTTTCTTACGGACACGTTTACCGGCTGCGGCAAACTTGGCGATAGCACCCAGAGGAGTAGCTTTTGAAGCCTGACCTCCGGTATTGGAGTAAACCTCGGTATCGAGTACGAGAATATTTACATTCTTGCCCGATGCGATAACGTGGTCGAGACCTCCGAATCCGATATCATACGATGCACCATCACCGCCGATGATCCATTGCGATTTCTTAACGAGGAATTTCCCGAGATCGGCAATACCCTTGCAAACTTCGCATTTATCGGCATTGGCCTCTACAATAGGACGTATCTTGGCGGCCAGTTCGACAGTTTTTTCGGTATCTTCACGATTTTCGATCCATTCTTTGAAGAGAGCTTTGGTTTCTTCGGGACAAGCATCGCTTTCGATAGACTTATTCATAAGAATTTCGATACGGTCGCGCATTTTTTCAGTGGCGAGAGCCATACCCAGACCAAATTCGCAGAAGTCTTCGAAGAGAGAGTTCGCCCAAGCGGGACCATGCCCCTTTTCGTTGGTCGTATAAGGAGTCGAAGGAATCGAACCCGAATAAATCGACGAACATCCGGTAGCATTGGCCACCATTTCACGATCACCAAAGAGTTGTGAAATCAACTTCACGTAAGGTGTTTCACCGCAACCCGAGCAAGCACCCGAGAATTCAAACAACGGAGTAGCGAATTGCGAGTTCTTCACATTCGACTTGATATCTACAAGGTGTTGTTTGCTCTTCACGTGGTTTGCACAGTATTCCCAGTTGGGAGCTTCGGCGAGCTGGCTTTCCAGCGGTTTCATGGCAAGAGCCTTGCCTTGCTTGTTGCCCGGACATACATCGGCGCAATTACCACAACCGAGACAGTCGAGAACATCGACCTGAATACGGAAAGTCATACCGTCGAACATTTTGCCCACCGCCTTGATTGAGGGGAATTTCGCACCGGCTTGTTCTTCGGCATCGAGAACGAACGGACGAATGGCAGCGTGAGGACAAACATAAGCACATTTGTTACATTGGATACAGTTTTCGGGAGTCCACTCGGGAACGAAAGCCGCCACACCACGTTTTTCATATTTGGCGGTTCCTTGCGGCCAAGTACCGTCTTCGATACCTTTGAATGCCGAAACTTTGAGCAAATCGCCGTTTTGAGCATTGATAGGACGCACCACTTCATTGATGAAAGCAGGATCGTTATTGGGAACGATTTCATCATCGGGAAGATTGGCCCATGCAGGATCTACGGTAAGTTGTTTGTATTCGCCTCCGCGGTCTACGGCTGCGTAATTTTTGTTGACAACGTCCTCACCTTTCTTGCCGTAAGACTTCACGATGAATTTCTTCATCTGTTCGATGGCGAGATCAACAGGGATAACGCCGGTAATACGGAAGAATGCCGATTGCAGAATGGTATTGGTACGGTTACCGAGACCTATTTCCTGTGCAATCTGGGTAGCATTGATATAGTAAACCGAGATATTCTTCTGAGCGAAATAACGTTTTACGTTGTTGGGCAAGTGCTTTGCCAGTTCTTCTTCGCTCCAAATGGTATTGAGAAGGAACGTTCCATTTTGACGAAGACCACGGGTTACATCGTACATACGCAAATAAGCCTGTACGTGGCAAGCAACGAAATTAGGCGTATTCACGAGATAGGTCGAACGAATGGGATCGTCTCCGAAACGCAAGTGCGAACAGGTGAAACCGCCTGATTTCTTCGAGTCATAAGAAAAATATGCCTGACAGTGTTTGTCTGTATTGTCTCCGATGATCTTCACAGAGTTCTTATTGGCACCTACCGTACCATCTGCACCGAGACCGTAGAATTTAGCCTCGAACATGCCTTCACCGCCCATAGCGATTTCTTCACCAACGGGGAGAGACGTAAAGGTAACGTCATCTATGATACCCAACGTAAAGTGATTTTTGGGTTCGGGCAATGCGAGGTTTTCGTAAACGGCAAGTATTTGAGAAGGTGTGGTATCGTTCGATCCGAGACCATAACGTCCGCCGATGATGAGAGGAGCATTTTCCTTATCATAGAAAGCCTCTTTTACATCGAGATAAAGCGGCTCGCCGTTGGCACCGGGTTCTTTTGTACGGTCGAGCACGGCGATGCGTTTTGTGCTGGCAGGGATAGCTGCCATAAGGTGTTTGGTCGAGAAAGGACGGTACAAGTGTACGGCAACCAAACCAACTTTTTCACCTTTCGCAGTCAAATAGTCGATCGTCTCGCGGATAGCTTCGGTAACCGAACCCATAGCGATGATGATATTCTCAGCATCGGGAGCTCCGTAATAATCGAAAAGGCCGTATTTGCGACCGGTAATTTTCGAGATTTCATTCATGTATTCCTCTACGATGGCCGGAACAGCCTCATAGTAGTTATTGCAAGATTCACGGTGTGCAAAGAAAGTATCGGGATTCTCGGCCATACCGCGAGCAACGGGATGTTCAGGGTTGAGCGAACGGTCACGGAATTCTTTCAAAGCTTTTTGGTCGATCAGCGGAGCGAGGTCTTCATTCTCCAACATTTCGATTTTTTGAATCTCATGCGAGGTACGGAATCCGTCGAAGAAGTTGACGAAAGGAACACGCGACTTGATCGTTGAGAGGTGTGCTACACCGGCAAGATCCATAACTTCTTGTACCGAACCTTCGGCAAGCATGGCAAAACCAGTCTGGCGAGTCGACATCACATCTTGATGGTCTCCGAAAATACAAAGAGCGTGCGAAGCCAACGTACGTGCTGAAACGTGGAACACGCAAGGCAAGAATTCTCCGGCGATCTTGTACATATTGGGAATCATCAACAGCAATCCCTGCGAAGCGGTGTAGGTAGTGGTCAATGCGCCGGCTTGCAACGAGCCGTGTACAGCACCGGCAGCGCCGGCCTCGGATTGCATTTCCTCTACGAGAACCGTTTCTCCGAAGATATTTTTTCTTCCGGCAGCAGCCCATTCATCTACATACTCGGCCATAGTCGAGGATGGAGTGATGGGGTAAATGGCCGCAACTTCACTGAACATATACGAGATATGCGCAGCAGCCTGATTACCATCACAGGTAATGAATTTCTTTTGTTTGCTCATACAAATTAATATTTGAGGATTAAGGTTATATTATTGTCTCTTAGTTAGCAAAGTTAATACAAA
>HF999695.1:0-4969 GCA_000434215.1 Bacteroides sp. CAG:144 | reverse complement strand
TAATAATCGGGATTGTTCCGCCCGCGCAACGTCTCGCCTTCGATTTTGAAATTGTAACGGCGGTTTACCAAGAAATGGGTATTGCGTATTCCCTCATTCAGCCGGTTGTCTTTATGCAGAATATTGTAAAAAAACGTCTCCCGCACGGCCTGCGGATCGATATGCTCGGGACCTATGGGATACATAAGATTGGTATTATGCAGATATACACGGGCCGGCTTACGCGGGAATTCTTCATCGACCGGATACAGCATATTGATGAGACGGGCATCTTTCAAGTACTTGATATAATTGACGACCGTAGCGCGCGACGTTTGGATTTCCTTGCTCAACTGGCTCACGTTTGGTGAGCAGGGCGACGATGTCGCCAACAAATAAAGCAGGCGACGTATCTTGGGGAGATAGGTCAACTCGATTTGCTTTATGAAAAGAATATCCACCTCCATCATCATGTTCATCGTCTTCACCAAAGCCTCGGTAAAATTGTGCTGTTCGAGAAAAAAAGGATAGAAACCGTGATGCAAATACTCTTTGAAGTAGCTCAAAGGGTGTACATGGGATATGACTTCCCGGGCGAAAGCCGTATGATCGCGAAGTATATCGTCGAGTTTCACCGATGGAAAATCCGTACCGGCCATCAGATTGAGAAATTCCCTGAAAGAATATCCCCGCAAATTATACGAGTCGACAATATCTTGTATGGGAGATTCCTCTTCTTTCAGACGCATCACCGACGAGCCCGAAAAAATAACATACAAATCGGAATAAGTACGGTAGCAATACGCCAACTCTTCGGCCCATGTCGGATACTTGAATACCTGATCGATCAAGAGGCAACGACCACCCAAGCGATAAAATTCATCGACAAAATCCGACAGTTTCTTATCGGCAAAATAGAGATTATTAAGGTTGATATATAGACAAGTACGATCGTCGGGACCGAAATTTTCCTTGGCATACTGCAATAAGAAAGTAGTCTTTCCCACACCCCGGCTGCCTTTGATACCGATAAGACGCCGAGACCAGTCGATTTCCTGCATAAGCCCCCTTTTCACAGGAGAACTCACGTGTTCTACCAAATATTTATGTGTTTTGAAAAAGGCCTCCATCTCGTATACGCAGTAATTCGTGGCAAATATAACATGTTTTTCTTTTTTTGCAAAGTCAAGATAGCAATTTCTTCTTTTTCATTTTTCCTATCTCAAAAAAAGATTGGGTATTGCTTTCCGTCACTCATCAACTCCGACACTTCCGACAACACCCAATATCTACTTGACAACAGAGATAAACCACAAAAACTATATATACCCCTTTGGTTTTATAAAGTTATAAATACTTAAATATTAAAATAGTGTTGAATAATAATAAGAATACTTACATTATCTTTGTCCTACTTTCACATAAGATAAGATGATAAAAAAAATGACACGGATTTTTTTACCTCTTCTGCTTTTTTTGATACCGTTCACCTCCTACGGTCAGTACCAACTCCCCAACCCCGGATTTGAGAATTGGGAAAGCAACGGTGAACCCACAGGATTTCACTCGTTCAACACGGCTACGGGTTCTTTATCTAACTTCGCCGGAAATTCAAATCAACTATCCCAACAAAGCGATGTTCGGCCTGGTAGTAGTGGAAGTTCTTCCGCAAAAATTTCAGCGAGAAATATTCTCGGGAATAATGCCAATGGCAACCTGACAACGGGACAAATTGTCGCCGGATCAATGACCGCCAGCAGTACCGACAACCACAACAAATCCTATCCCTCCAACACGGGTTACAACCAGCCGTTCACGGGGAAACCCGATGCCATAACGATATGGACGAAATATGTACCCAGCAACTCCGGCGATTACGCCCGCGTAAACGCGGTCATTCACGGAAACTCCAATTACCAAGACCCCGAAAATACCGATTACAGCAACATAAAATACGCCCAGGCAACTCTCAACTACCAAGCCGCCTCGGGCAACGGATGGCAACAGTTGAACATACCGTTCAACGTTATCAACAACAACGTGAAACCTGCCTATATCCTCATTTCCTTCTCCACCAATAAAAGCGCAGGAGGGGGATCTTCAAATGATGCAGTTTATATCGACGACATCGAATTTATCTACAACTCACGGCTCACATCGCTGAAAGTGGGCGGTAGCGACCTGAGCGGATTTGACAAGAACACCTACAACTACACTTATCGAGTAAATTCGCTCAACTCCCTTCCCGCCATCACAGCAACACCCGACGGGTTGGGTGCGAGCGTCTCTCAAAACATTACCGACGGAACCGCCACGATAACCGTCAAAGGCAACGACTACTCGGCAAACCCCGCAAACACGCACACCTATACGGTAACGTTCATGGCAGAAACAAATATTTCCGCCTCCGATGTAATTACTGCATACGGGACAACAAAAGATATCCCTGTTACCACCAATAACGACCAAAGCCCAATCGAATATACCGTTGCCGACCCGGGCATCGCCAAAATCGAGAACGGAAAAATCGTACCCTTAAAGGCCGGCTCGACAACTCTTACCCTCTCACAAAAAGCCTCGAAAAACTATACGGCTGCCAGCAAAACGATAAAAATCAGCGTCAACAAAGCCCCGCTTACCGTAACAGCCGATAACGCCACCCGACCTTACGGAAGTGCCAATCCGACTTTCACTCTCTCATATACGGGATTTGTCAACGGCGAAACCGAAGCGGCACTTGCTGTCAAGCCCACAGCCACTTGCAGCGCCACTTCCACATCGCCCGCCGGGACATACGACATCACGGCAGCCGGAGGTAAAAGCGACAACTACTCTTTTTCTTATAAAAAAGGGACTCTCACCATCACCTCTTCGTCGGTTCAAATTTCCATCTCTCCTATCGGAGAAAAGAAATACGGAGATGCCGCATTCGACTTACAAGCAACAAGTCCCAACCAAGAAACGCCTATTACCTACACGGTTGCCGACCCGACAGTGGCCCGTATCGACAACGGTCGCGTAACCATACTCAAAGCCGGCTCGACAACCATCACGGCACGACAAGCTGCATCGGCCAACTACGGTGAAGCCTCAGCCTCCACCCCGCTCGTCATAAAGAAAGCATCATTGACGGCCTCGGTCAACAACGCCACCCGCCGGTACGGGGAAGAAAATCCGGCTTTCTCATTCTCATATAAAGGATTTGTCAACGGCGAAACCGAGACAGTCCTCGCCGTCAAACCCTCGGCATCATGCAACGCAACGGCGAAATCGATTGTCGGGACATACGACATCGTAACAACCGGAAACGGTAGCGATGAAAATTACGATATCAGTTGCACAAGTGGCACTCTCACGATAGAAAAAGCGTTACTGACTGCTACAGTCGAGCAAACAACCCGCAGATATGGAGAAGAGAATCCGACATTTGCACTCATCTACAAAGGTTTCGCCAACAACGAAACAGAATCGGTTCTCACGTCTCCACCCTCGGCAACCTGCAACGCTTCGCCAGTATCACCCGCCGGTAAATACGATATTACGGTAAACGGGGGCAATGATGAAAACTATGAAATAGAGTGTATAAACAGTTCGCTCGTCGTAGAAAAAGCCGTACTGACCGTAACTGCCGATAACGCCACCCGCCGGTATGGGGAAGGAAACCCGGTCTTCTCATTCTCATACAAAGGATTTGTCAACGGCGAAACCGAAGCTGTTCTTGCCGTCAAGCCCACAGCAACCTGCGAAGCTACACCCGTATCGCAAGCCGGGAAGTACGACATCTCGATAAGCGGAGGCAATGATGAAAATTATGATTTTATCTATATAAAAGGTATACTTACCGTAGAAGTCTCTTCGCTGGAACTGACTTTCTCCGATTTCGGAGAAAAGAGTTACGGTGATGCACCTTTTGCCTTGCAGGTATCTTCGCCAAACACCGAAACACCCATTGTATTTTCTATCGAAGACGGCAGTATCGCCCGCATAGATAATGGAGTAGTAACGTTGCTTAAAGCCGGTTCGACGACAATCACGGCACGACAAGAGGCTTCGGTCAATTATGGAGAGGCTTCGGCAACAATCCGGCTCATCGTGAAAAAAGCCCCCCTCACGATACGAGCCGAAAACAAGAAACGAAAATACGGTGAAGAAAATCCCGTATTCACATTGTCTTATGATGGGCTGGTCGGCAAAGATACCGAAAACGATATACCCACACCCGGGATAACCTGTGAAGCGACAGCGACAGCAAAACCGGGAAGCTACCCTATCACACCCGCAAGTATCACCGATGAACGATACGAAATATCGACTGTCGTGGGTGAACTGACCATCGAAAAAGCCGTCCTCGAAGTAACTTGCCGGAACGAATCGAGCATAGCTGGAAATGAACCCGTTACCGACTTTGAATTCTACATTTCCGGTTTCGTCAACGGCGAGAGTCAATCGGTCATAGACCGGCTGCCGGTCATAACATGTGAAGTAACATCGTCTTCGACCGTCGGATTCTATCCTCTTGTAATAAGCGGAGGCGAGGACGACTGCTACACATTCAACTATACAAACGGAACCTATACCGTACGATCGGCCACCCTGTCGCAAACCTCCATCACCCTATCGCCTATAAGCGGCAAACGTTATGGCGACCAGCCGTTCGCACCCATATATTCGACCAATAATAGCGAAACAGAAATGCAGTTTGCAATCGGAAATCCCGAAATCGTCGCATACAAAAACGGCCAATTGCACATTCTCAAAAGTGGCACGACGACACTGAAAGCCTATCAGGAAAGCGGCTTCAACTTTACAGAAGGAGAATCGGACGAAATCATGCTGACCATCGAAAAAGCCCCCCTACGGGTAAACGTCAAAGATACCGTCCGTATCGAAGGGGAGAATAATCCAGTTTTCTCCCTCACATACAGCGGATTCATCAACGGTGATGACGCATCGGTCATAGACCTAGAACCTACCGCCACCTGCACCGCCG
>HF999694.1 GCA_000434215.1 Bacteroides sp. CAG:144 | reverse complement strand
CTACGACTCCAATGACATACAACTGTCGACGGCTACCGATGCCGTAACCAGTGAAGATGTCGCCAAGAAATACGAGGCATGGAACTGGAAAGTCATTACCATCGACGGTAACGATCCCGATGCCATACGCGGTGCGCTCGACCAAGCCAAGCAGGTAAAAGGACAACCCACCCTCATCATCGGAAAAACCGTGATGGGGAAAGGCGCCCGTAAAGCCGACGGGAGCAGTTACGAAAACAATTGCGCTACGCACGGAGCTCCTCTCGGTGGCGATGCTTATGTCAATACCGTCAAGAATTTGGGAGGAGATCCCGAAAATCCGTTCCGCATCTTCCCCGAGGTGCAAGAGCTTTATGCCCGTCGCGCCGAAGAGTTGAAAAAAATAGTTGCCGCCCGTTATGCGGCCAAAGCCGAGTGGGCGAAAGCCAATCCCGAATTGGCGACCAAAATGGAAGACTGGTTTGCGGGAAAAGCTCCTGTTGTGAACTGGGACGCCATCGAACAAAAACCCGGTGCGGCAACCCGTGCAGCTTCGGCTACGGTACTCGGTGCGTTGGCTACGCAAGTCGAAAACATGATTGTCTCTTCGGCCGACCTCTCCAACTCCGACAAGACCGACGGATTCCTGAAAAAAACGCACGCCTTTACCCGCGATGATTTCTCGGGAGCATTCTTGCAAGCCGGTGTATCGGAGCTGACGATGGCCTGCTGTTGCATCGGTATGGCTTTGCACGGCGGTGTCATTCCGGCTTGTGCAACCTTCTTCGTGTTCTCCGACTACATGAAACCCGCTGCACGTATGGCCGCACTTATGGAAGTTCCGGTAAAATTCATCTGGACGCATGACGCTTTCCGTGTAGGAGAAGACGGTCCTACCCATGAGCCGGTAGAACAGGAAGCGCAAATCCGGTTGCTCGAAAAACTCAAAAATCACAAAGGCCACAGTTCGATGCTTGTCCTCCGTCCCGCCGATGCCGAGGAGACGACCGTTGCATGGCGTCTGGCCATGGAAAATACGGCGACTCCTACTGCGCTGATCTTCTCCCGCCAGAATATCGCCAATCTTCCGGCCGGAAACGATTACAACCAAGTTTCCAAAGGCGCCTACATCGTTGCCGGTTCCGATACCGCTCCCGATGTCGTATTGGTTGCTTCGGGTTCCGAAGTTTCCACATTGGTGGCCGGAGCCGAGAAGTTACGTGCCGAAGGAATCAAAGTACGTATTGTTTCAGCTCCGTCCGAAGGGCTTTTCCGTATGCAAAGCAAGGAATATCAAGAAAGCGTTATTCCTTCGGGCGCAAAAGTATTCGGACTTACCGCCGGACTGCCCGTTACGCTCGAAGGGTTGGTGGGTGCCAACGGTAAAGTATTCGGACTCGAATCGTTTGGTTTCTCTGCTCCTTATAAGGTTCTTGATGAGAAACTGGGATTTACGGCACAAAATGTTTATGACCAAGTAAAAGCCATGTTGGCTTGATCTTTTATTCCTGCTCAGGTAACGAATCCCGACTGACGACAATTGCCGTCAGTCGGGATCCGTTTTTCTTCATGCGGGGCGACAGCCAATACTCCAAGCAGGCCGGGGAGGATAACTATGTTTCTCTATATGTTCGAAATGAAAGAACTGTCATTCTGAAAGGCTTTGCCTTGAAGAATCTCTTGCCAAAACGTATGTCATTCTAAGGTGTGGAGTACCGAAGATTCTCTTACCAAGTGAGCGAACATGAGATCTCTCACATACGTTCGAGATGACAAGCAATGTCATTCTGACGACCATAGGGAGGAAGAATCTCTACCCCAAGCGATAATAACATGAGATTCTTCGTATACACCTCGGAATGATAGAACGAGGAAATTCCTCACACTCGGTCTATGGCCTCGGTTCGGAATGACAAACACTACTTCCACGGCACAAAAAGGAGATGAACCTTTACTTAATAAATCGCAATCGGTTATAAAACTTTCCTTAATGAGGTTGTAAAAGTCAATAACTCATAAAAGTTTTTCTAAAAATCAATGCAGAGTATAGAATAAAATATTGTTGAAAATCAATAAATTAATAAGATTACTCAAAAACGGATTAAAAAATATATCAAAAAAAATTTGCTTTGCGCAAATTATAATATATCTTTGCCCCAAGAATTTCAATAGGTACAAGTATAGATCAACGTTAAAATATAATGAAAAATCAACTAAGAACCAAATTTGGAAAATTATGAAAAAGAAGTTTTTAACAGGAATGTTACTGGGTACGCTGGCGTTGTCGGCAACCCCGTTTGTTGTAGGCTGTTCTGATGATGACGACATAAGCCGTCTCGAAGAACAAGTTGCGGCAAACACAAATGCAGCAACCGTCGATAAAAACGAATTGCTCGCGCTGATCAATAAAACGTCGGCCGAACTGACCGAACAACTTGAACTGGCGACTTCGGGCAAAGCCGATAACCAAGCTGTCATAGAGTTACAGAAGAAAGTCGCAGCCCTCACCGAGCAACTCAACTCGGCATCGGGTACCGCTACCGAGCAGATTACTTCGCTCATTTCCCAAATCAACGCTTTGGTAGAACAGGTAGATGCTGTGAAAGGCGATCTATCTGTTCAAAAGACAGAACTTGAAAACCAAATCGCCCAACTCAAACAAGAAATCGAAAATGCCAATAGCGAAGAAATAGAGACTCTGACCCAAGAGCTCACCTCGCTGCAAAACGACTTGCTGGCTGTGAAAAGAATGGCCGAAAATAACGGAGCTTCCATTGCCAGCCTGACACAGAAAATCACTGAACTCGAAAATCTCTCCGCAAAAGTCAGCGCCCTCGAAAGTAGCAGCCAAACCTATGCTGCCGACATAGCCGCTATCAATGCGACCCTTTCTACGCTGGCCACCAGCCAAGAACTCAGTACGCTCGATACCGAACTTTCCGGAGAGATAGCCGCTATCAACCAGAAACTCAGTTCATATGTAGAGAGCAGCGACTATAACGCACTCGCAAGCCGCGTTAACGCTCTCGAACAGTACAAGAATGAAACGTTGGTAGCTGCCCTCAACGGAAAAGCCGACGCTGCCGATATGAGCAACGCTCTTGCGCGCATAAGCTCGCTCGAATTACAAATAGGTCAAGCCGACATTACCGAAATCGACAACGAAATCGAACAGTTGAAGAAAGACTTTAAAAACATCATCGGTATGGCCAATGCCCAAGTACAGAGCTTCATGTATATTCCGAGCAACGCCGAGCGTACGGTAGAATTCAACTACCTCTTCCTCAAAGATGGAAGCAAAGAACTTAAAATCGCCGAACCGCTTCCTACACAACTGGCATTCAGAGTGTCGCCCTCCTCTGCCGCCGCATCGTTTGCCGACAACTACGCTTTCTCTTTCGAGAAATATGTACAACGCGCAGATGATGACGTATTCGCTATCGAACTCGCCGGCGCCGATGCCAAAAGCGGCATTGTAACCTTTGATGTAATCGTAGCCAATCCCGACGATTTGAGTTCGAGCAACACTTCGTGGTCGTCGTGCATTTACCTGCACTCGAAAAATCTGAGTGTAGACAGTTCTGCCGTCAATACCCAAATAACCTCGGACTTCTTCACCATGAGCGCAAAAAGAGAAGTTCTCGCCAATATCTATGCCAACTCACGGAATAACATCGCCAGCCAAGAACTGATCATCGAGGACGGAACAACTATCAGCTACGATACGGTTCTCACAGATGTAAATGCGGTGTGGAGCAACGGTAACAGGGACTTGCTGGCCTCTTACAACATCAAAGATTACTCTGTTTCTTACGCGCTTACAGGCTCGGGTAAAGATTATTTCAAATTTGAAAACGGCGTTCTCAGTCCGAAAGACACCAAAAACATAGACGGTGATGGAGCAACGGCAAATATAAAATCTACCCTCAAAGTGGCCGGAAAATCGTATGATATGACGTATGCAACCGTTACCTTGAAAGCCAAAACCGAATTTGTCGGCACATTTGAAACCGAGAAGTTTGATTATGCTTCGGAGTACTCAAAAAGTATGAGCGCAAGCGCTATCGCTGAGGAAGTCAATATGACTGTTGAAAACTTCATGGGTAACTTCGAGTTTGCTTCTTCCTCTCAAATTAACGGAGAAAACGTTTTCACATACAGTGAAGGGCACTTGACATTGAAAATACCAGCAAAAACTCCTATCGCCAAGAATGAACAAAAGGTGGAAGCCGTCTTCACCGGTAAGGACGGAAATTATAGGGGTAAAACCGTTACCCTCACCGCCACCCTGCAACAGGTTGTACCCTCGTATGAGATAAGTATAAAACCCGATGCTCCTACGATACTTGTCAACGTAACTTCTCCCGACAAAACAACAATCACGGGTATAGAAGATATTACGCTCGACGTCGAGGAATACTTCATGAAGACAACAAATACAGACGCTCTCGATGCACTTTACGGCGAAGGTAACTACACATTTGAAATCAACGTTTCTTTTGAAGATGGGTGTAAAGGTGTCTCCCAAGACGGGGCGGTAATAACCGTAGACCAAGCTACTTACAACGGGAAAAATATTACCGTAACATCTACGGTGATGGTTGCCGGCGAGAAGAAAGACGAAGTGAAGAAGACATTCGACGTACAACGCATCATAACCAAGTGGGACGGTGGTACGAGCAAATCGTTCACCCTTACCAAAGGAACGAAACTCAACCTCGGCGAAGGCTTCGCCCTCTCGACCACGATCGGTGCAACGCTCAACAACCACAAACCGATTGTTCTCTGGAAAAATGGTGCCGATGTCGTATGGGATCCTAAAAACGGCTCACTCTTTAACAATGGTGTGAACGTGATGGCCCTTTACGGCCTGACCTCTCCCAGCTGTACGATCAAAACCGAGAACGTAGACTCATACATCAACGTAGATGGTTTCGTTATCGAAATGAAAGAGGTGGAAACTGCTCCGGCCAGCGACATCGTAATCGAGGCAGTCATCAATGTGGCGTCGTTCTGGGGTGAAGTAGAAGGAATGCCTGCCAACGGCGAGATTCCCGTTACCATCACGATCCCTCAATCAGAATGGGCAAAATAAAAAATAAATAGCAGTAAAGCAAATATCCCTAAACTGTTGAGTAAGGGAAAATCTGAAAATTACTTTTTCCCTTGATGCCGACTACCGGTGAGATGAGAATCTCGCCGGTAGTTTTTTTATAATACCGGGAACGCTCGTCTGTTTACATGTCATTAGAAAAGATAAAAGAAGATACCTTCCATATATTAGCATTCAACCTCACGCAGATCGAAATATGGCAATCGCTTTTTCTTTTCAACAGCGTATGCAGTAAGATCCTCACCCAAGAAAAAACAGACTTTTTTTCTTGGGTGAGGATTATTCGTTATTTTTGTACAGCTACAAACAAAAGAACATATTACCATGAAGAAACGGATATTCGCCGCAGCGTGTGCGGGGCTTTGCTGGGTTGCCGTCCATGCGCAAGATTCACTGCCTTATCAAAATCCATCTTTATCGCCCTCCGAACGGGCCGAAGACTTGTTGCACCGCCTTACGCTCAAAGAAAAAGTCTCTCTCATGAAAAACGGCTCGGCTGCTGTGGAGCGACTGGGAATACCGGCTTATGACTGGTGGAACGAAGCATTGCATGGTGTGGGGCGTGCGGGATTGGCAACCGTATTCCCGCAAACCATAGGCATGGCAGCGACCTTCGACGACGAGTCCGTGTACGAAACTTTCAACATTATTTCGACCGAGGCCCGGGCCAAACACCACCAGTCCAAGCGGACACAGGATAAATTACAAAGGTATCAAGGTCTTACATTTTGGACGCCCAACATCAATATTTTCCGCGATCCCCGTTGGGGACGCGGTCAGGAGACCTACGGAGAAGACCCTTACCTCACCGGACGTATGGGTGTAGCTGTCGTTCTCGGTCTGCAAGGCGATACAGCTGCACACTATAACAAACTGCACGCCTGCGCCAAACATTTTGCCGTGCATAGCGGGCCCGAATGGAATCGCCATTCGTTCGATGCCGAAAACATCGCTCCGAGAGACTTGTGGGAGACTTACCTGCCCGCCTTCAAAGAACTGGTGCAGGAAGCACGAGTAAAAGAGGTCATGTGCGCCTATAACCGCTACGAGGGAGAACCTTGTTGCAGCAGCAAAAAATTGCTCATTCATATTCTGCGGGAACAGTGGGGCTACCGCGACATCGTGGTCTCGGATTGCAGTGCCATAAGCGACCTTTTCAAAAAAGGGCATCACGAGACGCACGCCACGAAAGAAGAGGCGTCGGCCGATGCCGTCATCAGCGGGACCGATCTCGAATGCGGCAGCAACTACTCATCGCTGGTAAAGGCCGTGCGAGACGGCCTGATTACCGAAGCACAAATCGACACATCGGTCCGCCGGTTGCTGAAAGCCCGTTTTGAACTGGGGCTTTTCGATCCCGACAGTATCGTGCCCTGGGCGCAAATTCCCTATTCGGTGGTCGATTGCGAAGCCCATAAAGCCAAAGCTCTCGAAATGGCCCGAAAGAGCATGACACTCCTCTATAACAAAGACGGGATTCTTCCTCTCGACAAAGGAAAACGCATAGCAGTTATCGGCCCTAATGCCGCCGACTCGGTTATGCAATGGGGCAATTACAACGGATTCCCCTCGCATACCTCTACGCTGCTGCTCGCTTTACAAGAAAAAGGTATACCTTTTACATACCGCAAAGGGTGCAACTGGGTGGGAGAAAAAGTATTCAACAGCGTTTTTGACCATTGCTCGGCCGACGGTAAAACCGGTTTTTCTGCGACTTACTGGAACAATACCGAAATGAAAGGTGATGCCGTAATACGCACCCATGTGCCGTTGCCGTTCAATTTCGATATTGGAGGAGCCGACGGCTTTGCCTCCGGCGTGTCGCTCTATGATTTCACCGGGCGGTACACGGCCGTATTTTCGCCCGAGCACTCCGGCGACTATATCTTCACATTGTCGGCGAATGACGGATTCAGACTGATAATCGACGGCGATACGCTTGCTAATTTCTGGTATGACTCGCAAGCCCGCGCCAACAACGAAATCTGCTTCACCGCCGAAGCCGGCAAGCAGTATGATGTCGTTGTCGAATATGTACAGGGTGGAGGTGAAGGACATCTGCGCTTCGACGTAGGCCGGTACGAAACCGTCGATCCCGAAGCGCTTGCCCGTAGCATCGAGGAAGAAACCGTAATCTTTTCCGGTGGTATCACACCCCGCCTCGAAGGCGAGGAGATGCGGGTAGACTATCCCGGATTCAGAGGCGGAGACCGTACGGCTATCGAGCTTCCGCAAGTACAAAGCGATATTATCACAGCCCTGAAAAAAGCCGGTAAGAGAGTGATTCTCGTACTCAACTCGGGTAGTGCGATAGGTCTCGAACGGGAGATGCCTTACGTCGATGCCGTCTTGCAGGCATGGTATCCGGGGCAAGCCGGAGGGACTGCCGTAGCCGATGTGCTGTTCGGCGACTACAATCCGGCAGGACGGCTCCCGATTACATTCTATAAGAATACGGCACAATTACCCGACTTCGAAGATTACAGCATGAAGGGACGTACTTATCGCTACATGCAGGAAGAACCGCTTTTCCCCTTCGGACACGGATTGAGCTACACGACCTTTGCTTACGGCAAGGCATCGCTCGATAAGAAAGCCCGGGCCGGAAAAGAAAACCGCCTAACCATATTGTTGACAAACAGCGGAATCCGCGACGGTGAGGAAGTCATACAGGTATATGTCCGCAACTTGCAAGATCCCGACGGGCCGGAGAAATCGTTGCGGGCATTCAAACGGGTATCTCTTCGTGCCGGTGAGACTCGGAAAATAACCGTTGACTTACGCCCCTCGACATTCGATTTCTATGACCCCGAAAACGGTACGGTGTGGAGTAAGCCCGGGAAATACGAAATTCTATATGGCGGCACATCGGACGACAAGGAGTTGAAAAAACTCTCTGTTACGCTCAAATGATGTACTGCTGAAATATACAACCGGCGGCCTGATTGCAGGCCGCCGGTTGTGTATTTCAGGGGTTATTGCGGTCAACTCTGTTTGTACTCCGAGGGAGACATTCCGGTACGCCGCTTGAAGTAGGTACCGAAAAACGACTGGTTGGGGAAATTCAGATAGTAGGCGATCTGTTGAATACTCATCGTCGAAAATTTCAACAGATTTTTCGCTTCGAGAATTACGCATTCGTCTATCCATTCGGCCGCCGAACGACCGCTCACCTGCTTGATGAGCGTCGTCAGATATTTGGGGGTAATGTGCAACAAAGAGGCATAAAAACCCAATGAACGTTCTTTGCAATAATGCTGCTGCAAGTGGCGCATAAACTCACGGAAGTATTCTTCTCTCCGATTTCTGACTGTCTCGATCGATGCCGTTTCCCGCATCTGCATTACCCGACTGAAAATAGCACAGATCTTATATATGGCAATACTCGTATATCCACGTAAAATCTCTTTCTGATAAGCCTTTCCTGAGAGAGTTTCCATCTCTCTTTCTATCGTCTCGAAAATTTGGCGAATATCATCTAACTCCTCGGGCAGAATCGTTATACACAGATTATCCAAAATATTGGCAAAACGCGGTAACAAATTCCTCAAATCGAGATGCACATCTCTCAAAAAATTCTCATCAAATGCCATTACATGTACTATGCTATCTTCTATTTCATCGATTTTCACGATTGTATTGGGCATATTGATACAGAGTGTATTTTCTTGCAATACATACTGTTTGAGATTCGATGTAAATCTCACCTTCCCTTTTTCACAAATGACAGCCGTCATGGCATCGACGCGACATGGATATAAAAACAACGGAATAGCTTTCTGTTCAATTTTATTCTTATCTATTCCATGATATGTCGATACAAGACAACCATCATGGAACGAAAATCGTTTATTCGCACCGTTATACAACTCTTGTAAAGAAAAACTTACGATATTCATTTTCTCCATAAAAATTTCTTTTATAAGGCAAATATAAGAAATATAGAACAAAATATTTTTCTATATTTTCTTTTTTAGGATTTTTAGAACATAAAATATTCCTTTTATCAACAATTATATGACCTTTGATTCTTGAAAAAGGTTTAATCTATGGAAATAAGATTTATTACAAGAAACAAAAATAGAAATTACGGAAAAATAAAAAGAGAAGAAATAATATAAAATTCATTATATCAATATTATATATCACATTTTCATCATTTTTATTATCCATAAGATAGTATTCGTTTTATCTTTTTATTGAGGTGTACGAACATTCAAGAGGGAAAAAAGATATATAACATACTCACCGTATATCATCATTACTTTATTAGGTGAGATGATTCTTCCTTTCTCATGGTCGTCGGAATGCGACGCTTGTCATTCCGAGTGCATACGAGGAATCTCCCACCTTTTATCGGAAGAAATTCTTCAAGGCAGAGCCTTTCAGAATGACATACTTGTCATCTCGAACGTAAGTGAGAGATCTCACAATAGGCTCGCTTGGCGGGAGATTCTTCACTCCACGCTGTTCCGTTCAGAATGATAGTTATGTCATTCCGAGTGAATGCGAGGAATCTCCTACTCTCTATTGGTTGAGATTCTTCACTTCACTATCGTTCCGTTCAGAATGACAGTCAAGTGTCATTCTGAATGATCATGAGGTATCTCAGACTATTTGATTTTAAGAGAGTTCCAGACCGAAAATGTCTTTCAGTCTGTTCAATTCGGGATTTTTTTCGGCCAGCATGACAAATCGTTCACCGGGGCTGAATGCCTTTTGCCGTTCTTCGCGTTCACGTTCACGAATCCGCATTTCAAGATGTGTATTGCGCAATTCCGTGCGGAGGAAAGCCATCAGGTCGGCCCCCCGGCCATTGAGCTTATCCATTTGGGCTCTGTTATCGACCACGACCTCGAATGTTGTGGCGTCGAGCATTTGAGGCATACACAAATACATTGTCTGTACCAATACCGTTTCGGTAGGAATCTTTTTGGTAAAACGCAGCCATGCCTCATGCAGGGCATCGAGAGCAAAAGGCTCGTTCATTTCGACAGTCGTTTCGACTGTTGCCACCGGCGTTTCCGAAGGATCCGGCTCTACACCGTGTTTGAGTGAAATACGAGGAATTTTACGAGTCGGAACTTTTGCCTGCGGAGTAGCGACTTGCGGTCTCGGAATTTGGAGGCGAGAGGCTGCCGGAGCTGCTTCTTCACCTGCCGTCCGGGGTTGCCCGTATTCCTGCTGGGGTTCAGATGCTGCCGATGGCGATTGTGCCACGGCCTCCACAACCGACTTATTTGTTTGAGCGGTGGTCGGAGACACCGCTGGACGAGGGTTTGCGGCAGGAGTTGACGGGGTCGAAAGTATTCTTGCTTCGGACGACCGTCCTATTTCTTGCGGCATTCCGAGACTGCATATCTTTATAAGCATCAATTCCACGAGCAAACGTTTGTTGTTGCTGATACGGTAGTCGAGGTCGCAGCGGTTGCTCAAATCCATCGCCTTGTAGAGGAAAGCCTTGTCGCAACGTTTGGCTTGTCGGGCATATTGTTCGGCGACAGCCGTCCCGACGTCGAGCAACGGGAGCGTCGCCGCATCTTTACTTACCATGAGATCCCTGAAATGGCTGCTCAGTCCGTTGACGAAAAGTTGCGCTCCGAAACCAGCCCGCAATACCGAGTCGAAAACGAGCAAGGCCTCCGGGATATTACCGTCCAACAGTGCATCGGTGAGCCTGAAATAATAGTCGTAATCGAGAATATTGAGGTTTTCTATCGTCGTCTGGTACGTGATATTTCCACCCGAGGAGGCGGCGACCTGATCGAAAATAGACAATGCGTCGCGCATACCGCCATCGGCCTTACGGGCGATGACATTCAAGGCATCGTCGTCGACGGTAAAACCTTCCTGCGAAGCGACATAACGCAGGTGTTCGACTATATCTTCAATGGTGATACGCTGGAAATCGTAAATCTGGCAACGAGACAGAATCGTCGGCAACAATTTGTGTTTCTCGGTCGTTGCCAATATGAAAATGGCATGATTGGGCGGTTCTTCGAGGGTTTTCAGAAACGCATTGAACGCTGCCGTCGACAACATGTGTACCTCATCGATAATAAATACCTTGTAGCGTCCGAGTTGCGGCGGAACGCGCACTTTATCGATAAGGCTGCGTATTTCGTCGACCGAGTTGTTCGATGCGGCATCGAGCTCGATGATGTTGTACGAGCGCTGCTCATTGAAAGCACGGCACGACTCACATTCGTTACAAGCCTCCCCGTCGGGTGTAGGGTGTTCGCAGTTGATGGTCTTTGCAAAAATGCGGGCGCAAGTGGTTTTTCCCACTCCCCGGGTTCCGCAAAAAAGATAGGCGTGCGCCAGTTTGCGGGTAACGACCGCCGCTTTGAGCGTCTGTACCAAAGCTTTTTGCCCGACGACAGAGCAGAAGGTTGTGGGGCGATACTTACGAGCCGAGACGATATAGTTGTCCATAAAAAGAATTATCTACCGAAAAGACAAAGATAAGGAATTGATTCGGGATTCCCGTTATCGTCTTTCCAAAATCGAACAAACCTCAATATAAAGTTTCCCTGTCGAACAAAACGGTGGCAGACAGTTGCAACAATAAGAGAAAAAACCGGGAAGAGTAAAGCCTTCTAAATTTCGGAAACTATATCTCCTCCATACTTTTATATACAATATCAACCACTCTTTTTTGACATTCATCGGCATTCTGCAAAGGGGAAGATGCAATGAGTTGCAATACACAAGTCGAATGCGTATGGGCTTCGTTCAAAATGACAGGGTTTTCCGTTTCGACATGGAAGCCGTTACGTTTGTAAAACTCTATTCTTCTTTTATTTATATTATTGACGGGTCGCTCCACTTCTCCTATAATAGGGAGATCCGACTCTTTTAGAAGTTGTTCCAATGTCATGGAACCGAGATTTTGGTTTCGTTTTTCTTCGAGAACAGCCAAATAAAGCAGATAGCGGCAAATGCCAAGTTCCCAAATGACCGCCATTCCGCAAAATTCATTATCTTCCGTAATAGCGTAAAAGGTCATCGATCGGCAATTCTCGATCATCATCATAAACTTCTCTGTCTCTATACGTTCGTCATCAGGGAAAGCCGATTCGTAGAGTGCAGGAACTTTTTCAAGCAGTGAGTCTGTCCGTTTGATTATCTTTTTCAGTATCATATATAGAGTTATTATCTGTAAAAATAAAATCAAAGAAAGTTCCTACTGTAAAGAAGCAAACCGAGATAAAAAAAACGACAGAAAAATATTTTTTAGTGGGAAGGCAGTTCAAACCCCAGCGGCAGCAAATCACCGGCAGACTCGGCGATGTATATGTCTTCGGCTCCGCACATCAATGTGCGTAACGGTGTGGCATAGCGGAGTTCTGTTTCGCGCATGACCTGACGGCAAGCCCCGCAAGGCGTTATGGGAGAAACGACTTCCTCGCCGTTGTTTTCGGCGGCAATGGCCAGCAGTACCGGAGGCGTGTCGTGCGAAATCGCCCCGGCGGAGAAAAGCGCTACCCGTTCGGCACAAAGACCTTCGGGGTAAGATCCGTTTTCCTGATTGCTCCCGGTGATGATACGCCCGTCGGCCAGCTCTATCGCAGCACCCACACGGAAGCCCGAATAGGGGGCGTATGCTCCTTTCACGGCTGCACGAGCCTTATCTACCAAAATTTTTTCATTGTCGGTTAATTCATTATAACGACAAACCGTTATCTTTGCCGATAGATGAAGTTGTCTTGCCATAGGACTTTTTATTGGATTCTCACAAATATAATGCTATTTTCCGATAAATCCTATTTGCCGACCACCGATTTTGATAATTGATTTATGCCCGAGAATATGGACTGTTGCCGGAAATTTACCCTCGTCTGCTTGTTGTCGCTTGTTGTCGCAACGGTGTTTTCACAATCGAAAAATCCCATCTATCTCGATTATATACGCAAATACAAAGATATTGCCATCGAACATCAAAAACGGTATAAAATCCCGGCCAGTATCACTTTGGCGCAAGGTCTTATCGAGTCGGCTGCCGGAACCAGCGAGTTGGCAAAGAAATCGAACAATCATTTCGGTATCAAATGCCATAATTCATGGGAGGGCAAACGGGTGTATCACGATGATGATGCAAAGGGAGAATGTTTCCGAAAATACCGGAATCCCAAAGACTCGTACGAAGACCATGCCCTGTTTCTGACCAAAAGTCCCCGATACGGAAAACTTTTCAAACTCGACATTACCGACTATAAAGGTTGGGCGCATGGCCTGAAACGTTGTGGCTATGCAACCGACAAAGCGTATGCCAGTAAACTTATACAAACGATCGAATTATACGGCCTGCACCGTTACGACGGAAAAGGTCTCCCACGTATGCCCAAGAATTATGAGTATCACGATATGGAATCGAAGTGGGGATTACCTTACGTGGTAGCCCGGGAAGGCGACACGCAAAAACTCATTGCCCGGGAGTTTGAACTTTATGCTTACCAGATACGTCGTTATAACGACTTTCCTCGGGGATATACGCTCAAAGCCGGTGATATAGTGTATCTCAAAGCAAAACGCCGCAGAGCCAAAAAACCGAACAAAACACATACCCTCGCCCCGGGAGAGTCTCTGCACGACGTTTCCCAAAAATATGGGATCAAGTTGAAGTGCTTACTCCATAGAAATGATATATCGGGCGAAAAAATTCCCCGTCCCGGCGATGTGCTGCGTCTGCGTTGACGCAGCAGTCCATGACCCGTAGATCAGCATAAACGCCCGGCGATTATGCTTCTGTGGACCGACCCGATGAATTCAGTCGTCGGAAAGGGAAAAATTTTTGTTAGCAAACAACTCTGCCAATCCGGTAATTTGTTTCAACCGTAACAATTCGTCCCTATCCATTCCTATATTCCGCTCTATCCAACGGTCGGACATACCGGCTTTGGTCAGTTCCGAGACGATTTCGCTCATCAGTTCGACATTATGCGTTCCTCTGGCACGATTGTGGCGTATCGTCGAAGCCATGCGATTGGAAATGTCTTTTTCTATGACGACAACCGGCAGAAGCCCATGTTCCCGTTCATATATGCGGCGCGACGTTTTCATCACCATATACCGGTGATAGCCGTCGACCAGTTCGTAAATATCCTTGTCGGCAATGTAATAGCACACACACGGCATCGTGTAGCCGTCTTCCCATATCGACAATTCGAGCAATTTCATTTCGGGTGGCGCCACTACATTGGGATTGTATGCATTCGCCACCACTTTATCGACCGGGACGGCCATGACCTTGTACACCGGACTTCTGTATCGGATTTCGTTATCTGTTTTCGCCATAAAAATTTTTATACTTTTCCATGATTCGGTCGCGACGTTCTTTTTCGGCTTTTGTGGGAGCAAACCCCATATACTTGCAGGAATGGTCGTTTTTAAGGATACATATGCACATGCGTTTGAACGACGGCAGTTCCCTGAATTCTTCTATATCTATATCGTCGAGATACTCCATCTTCACCGGCTTTTTATCGGTCTTGTAATTGGTAGAGTCTCCCACTTCTATTTTCACGCCCATACGCTGTAATTTTTCTATGGTTTTATCGGCCAGACAGCCTCCTTTGTTCCTCCAAAACTCGATGCTTACGCTCAACTTGTCGAGATACCCCTGCCGGATATCTTCGGGGAGCGTACTCAACAAGAAATGCATATACTTTTCCCATGTCATGCCTTTGGGACACTTTACCGTATACCACCCCATAGCCGAGGTATTACCGTATGTACCGGCAAAATTCACACCGTTTACCCGGCTTATCATACGTCCCCACATCTGCGGGTCGATAACCCGATAAAGTTGAAGGCTGGGGATTGCCGCCGAAATAAACGGACTGGCAACGCGTTGTTTCTCGATCGAAACACCCGCTTGGTAATAAAGGTCGTAGAGATGATTGTACGACCATCCAAAACGTCCGTTGGCCACCCATACATCGGTAGTACGCCAGTCATATATGGGATAGGCATTGTACACGTCGTCGGCAATCTTGCGCGTCCATTTGAAGCGTTCGTAACAACAATAGTTCTTTTCACTATGAATGGCCCGCCAACGGTTGAAACTTTCCTGCGTGCGGATTCCCACGAGACAACACGTGCGACCGGCCCTTTTATAATGGTGCAGCCACTCGGCAAACTTTATCTGGAAATCATAGTCCCACAAATCATCGGAGAAGAAATCGAAGTCTTCTTTGCGGAATGCCGATCGGGGCATCTCCCTCACCCAAAGTTCTTTTTGCGCTTCGTCCCACGGGCGCCAATAACTCTGATGCATCGATGTGCATGTGGGAACCTTGAACGGGACACACACTCGGTAAATATCCAAAATATCGGTATTCTCCGACAGAACTTTTTCCACATAAGCCAGCGTTGCCGAATACTGTACCTCATAATCCATGTGAAAAACACCCAATCGGCATTTCAGCTTATGTTTCCGGATATAATCGATGCAAAGGTTCAGTAATACCCCGCTGTCCTTCCCTCCCGAGAAAGAAACATATATATTGTCGAAATCGGAAAAAATTTTCTCTAAACGGGGAAGTGCTGCCTCATATACGTTACGACACCGTCCCATCGTTTCTCATGTATTTCATTTTCACATAGAGCTTCCACTCCCGTTCTATCGAAAAACCTTTTTCTTGAAATATTTCGATGTGGTGAGAATGAACAACAGCGACAAGCGGACACGTAGGAGCATACAGTGTCAATGCTTTATCGATGAAAGCGTCCAACAACTCTTCTTCCGTTTCGGCCGAGACGTAATAATTGTTGATGTAAGCATAGCCGTCCCGACGTTCGATAGGGAAAAAACCTTTTACTGTTTTCCCGTCATCTTCGAGGGCAACCAGCCACTCATGCCGCACCGATGTTTTATAAGGATAGTTATTGTTTTGCCGCAAAACGGCTGCACTCATAACAAGAGGAGCAACGAGTTTGTACAATCGGGACGAAGTCCCTCCCAAAAGTTCGATATTCATGATACGATGTTGTTTTTGGTCAATTTCCAGGCTCACTGCCGTTTGTTGCAAATATACGTAAAAAAAAGAGCTTGTTTTGCATAAAGATTTTGAAAAGTTTCATGAAAAAGTCGCACAAAATTTCAGCTTTTGGTATATTTATGATGTATATATTCCGAAATTACCGAAAAAACAGCTTTTTAAAAGTTGGGTTCTTGCCCGTTCTTATTGTGCCAATCTACGCAAAATCGCGAAATACCTTATAACCTCGTTATGAAAAATCGGATAGAAACAGAACGTCTGATATTAAGGCTCTTCACAAAAGAAGATATAAACGCTCTATTTGCCATTTTTAGTGATAAAGACGTAAATACATTTCTTCCTATGTTTCCATTGAGGAATATAGAGGAAGCAAAAGAATATCTTCGATACATAGAGGAATATGCAGGATATTACTATGCCATTTGTCTGAAAGAAAACAATATACCTATCGGCTGTATCCATATAAGCGAAGACGACAGCCACGATTTGGGTTATTGTATCGGGAAAAAGTTTTGGCACAAAGGAATTTGTACCGAAGCGTGCCGGGCAATGGTCGGCATGTTGAGACAGGTAGGCATTCCTTATATCACAGCTACACATGATGTAAACAATCCGAGAAGTGGAAATGTGATGCAGGCCATAGGTATGACGTACAGGTACTCTTATGAAGAACTGTGGCAGCCCAAAAACGTTTTGGTAACATTCAGAATGTATCAACTGAATTTCGATGGACAGCAAAATAGGGTATATAAAAAATATTGGGACAAATATCCGGTTCATTTTGTAGAGGAGATATGAGAAAACAAATTTATAATATGATTGCAAACCGAAATCCGATTTATTATAAACAAACCATATCTGCCTTTGGAAAAAATTCATGCTGTATTTGCTCCAATCCCGACGAGACAAAACCTATTCGTTGTCGATAGAATGACTTTTATCCTGTTTTGTGAATTCTTGTAAAAAAGCAGATCTTCTTTATTTTTTCAGGAAATTTGCGTATATTTGAGAGACCATCAAGTATCGTGCGACATGTTACGGAAAGTTTTTTTTATCGCCTGTTTCTCTCTTCCTCTATGTTGTTGTGTCATAGCCCAAGAGTCCTATGAAGAATATCTAAAAGCCCGCAAGAGCGAATACAGCTCTTATAAAAAAAAGGCTCAGGAAGATTTTGCTGCCTACCGGGCAAAAGTCAATGCCGAGTACACCCGGTTCATGCGGGAACGATGGAAAGCCTTTTCGGGAGAGGAACCTATACCTGCTCCTGAGCAAGAACCTCCGGTCCCGCCGACCGTAGCACCGCAAGAAGAACAAGATCGTCCGGCGGTAGACCGTCCTGTCATCATCGATAAAATCATAGAGAAACCGCTTGCACCGATCAGTGTTCCGCAACCGGTCGTACAAATCGATAAAGAACCGCAACCGCTGCCTGTCGTCCCAACGACTCCCCGAAAAGAGAATTTTCCCGAAGACAAGCAACCGAAACCTTCTTCCGATACCCGTTTTGCCTTTTCTTTTTATGGAACGGAATGTCGGGTGCAGCTCGACCGAAAACAAAAATTTACATTGAAAAACTCGCAAGAGGACGCCGTAGCCGATATATGGGAGCAACTTTGTTCCGACAACTATACCGATATGGTAGCCGACTGCCTGAGGCTGAAAAAAGAGCTTGACCTTTGCGACTGGGCTTATCTGAAAATGGCAGAAACTCTCGGAAACGCTTTCTTGGGCAAGGAAAGCGACGAAGCGACTTTGTTACAGGCATTCATTCTCAATCAGTCGGGTTATCGCATACGGCTCGCCCGGGGAAATGACAGTCATCTTTACCTGTTGATAGCCAGCAATTATACGATTTACGGGAAGCGTTTTTTCCTCCTCGATAATTCCCGTTTCTATCTTTTGCGAGCTTATGAGGGCAATACGATGCACATTTTCGATCGGAAATTTCCGAACGATTGTGCATTGAGCCTTGCAGTCGAAAATACGCCCCGCTTTTCATCGGAGATGTCCGATGTCCGTACTCTTGCGGCAAAAAAATACCCCGAAGTTACCGTTACCGTATCGACCAATAAGAACTTGATGGATTTTCTTTCCGACTATCCCTCTTCGGCTGTCGATAACGACGAGAGTACCAAATGGTCGACATTTGCTGATATACCGCTCAGTCCCGAGAATAGAGAGCGGCTTTATCCGGCCTTGCAAAAGGCGATTGCAGGAAAAAGCGAACAAGATGCTGCCAATATGCTCATCAATTTCGTACAAACGGCTTTTGTCTATGAATACGATGATAAAGTGTGGGGTGGCGATCGTATTTTTGCTGCCGACGAGACTCTTTACTATCCATACAGCGATTGCGAAGATCGGGCGATTCTTTTCACCCGTCTTGTACGGGATCTGATGGGTCTTGAAACGGCTCTTGTCTATTACCCAGGACATTTGGCCGCAGCCGTGCGTTTCAATGAGAATATTCCGGGGGACTATTTCGTGATCGGAGATAAACGCTATCTGGTGTGCGACCCGACTTACATTGGGGCCAACATAGGTCGCACGATGCAGGGTATGAACAATAACGAAGCGCAAGTCATTTTGCTGGATCGGTAGTGGAATCGATATTTTTCTCTCCGTTGCGGGGAATGATATCCATCTGTTCCATCAGGAAACAAGCGTTCATGTGGCGGGCGATCCCCTCCCGCAAACGGTAATCGAAATGCAGTTCGTCATCGATGATTTCCGATTCGAAGCAGACGGCCGTTACCGTACCCGGGTACTCGTCGGCCAATGAGCCCAATACCAGATCATGAGTAGCGACTACACCCACTGCTCCCAATGCAACCAACTGACGGACAAGTGCAAGTGATCCTTTCTGCTTGTCGACCGAATTGGTTCCTTTGAGAATTTCATCGAGGATAACTAAACATTTTTCTCCCGCACGTTGTCGCACAACCACCTGCTGCAATCGCTTCAACTCGGCGAAGAAATAAGATTCGTTTCCTACCAGAGAATCGGTCGTGTGCAATCCCGTAAAGAGCGTGCACGGAGTAAAGGTCATCTCGTCGGCACACACCGGCGCACCGACCGATGCCAATACGAAATTCACCCCTATTGTACGCAGATAAGTGCTTTTACCGGCCATATTGGCTCCGGTGATAATCAGAAATGAAGGACGGCAGGGCATTTCTACATCATTGCGTACACACTGGGCGGGATCGATAAGAGGGTGTCCCATCCTGCGAGCCCAGTACACGGGTTTATCGGAATCGACAACAGAAGGAAAGGCATAATCGGGGTGATTGTAGGAGAAAGACGCCAAAGAAGAAAGAGCATCGAATCGGGCTACGGCATCGAGCCAACGTAGTACTTCTTTGGCATGGCGGAGAACCCAACGATCGAGAGAGAGAAGTTGCCGGCAATCCCACAGCAGAAAACCATTGAGAAAAAGGAACGCGATGGCATTGTTTCGCTGGTTGAGGTTATCGATGTATCGATGTAAACGGTGCAGACAGACCGACGCTTTTTCTTCGCCGACTGGCTGCATGGCGTAGACTAATTCCTGCAAAGCGACGGATTCGAAATGCTCCGATTCGAGTGCTGCGATGAGACGTTCGTATTTCCCAATAGAATGTAATCCTTTCTCCAACCGTTGTTGTGTGAGGGTAACGCGTTGTGCGATAAACAGTGAGAATAAAAAGCAAAGGCAGAAAAGCAGCCCGATGATCGGCCCGGCTACCGGCCAAGCAAGAGTGCCCAGTGCCAACGCAACATACACGTATGGCAGGGTATTTACCGCAAAAACCGCCCATCGGGAACGAGAAAAGATCTTTCCGGAAAGATTAGAGCCGGCAGTTGCGGCATCGTCGACACGCTCGCCCGATACCATACCTTCGGCACAAAAATGCAATCGTAACTCGGTGAGACCCGCTAACTCCCGAACAGCTTCCTGTCGGCTGTGTATAGCATCTACCCCGGCGAGCGGACGACGTAACCAATCAGCTAACCGTTGCCTTCCCACTGCTGTCGATGTACGGTCGATGTAAGAAAAAAGAGATTTATTTCCGAAAATATCGAGGTCGGCGGTATAATCATGTGCCGCATCGAAAAAATCTTCTCCGGTATCGCAACCGGTAAAATCATGGCGGGACAAGCGGACCTCTTTCCGGCAAATATCGAGAACCGCCTCCAAATACGCTTTCTTTGCAAACAAGCGACCATGTACCTTAATCAAATATAGAAAAGCGACGACCGTTACGGCGACAATTATCCACACGACGGTTGCCGTACACCAGTCCCAACTCCATATCAGCCAAGCTATAAAAAAAAGTGCCAACACAACACGGGCTATGCTGACTCCATATATACGACGGCTTATTTCGGCTATTCCGGCCGTGCATTCATTCTGTTTGTTTCTGTAAAAATAGAGTGGCGAAGATTCGTCGATATGTTCCATAAAATAGATTCCTTTTGGAGTTTTGGGTATGGCGGAATAAACGAAGGGGGCAGATAGTGTCTGTTCTCTCCGGAGAACAAAGGAAAGAACGATGTTTGTTTTTTATTTGATGTTCTCCGCACAAAGATAATGTAATGAAAACGACCGGACAATTAAGATATATATTAATTGTCCTTTATAAATTAAGAATTTTGTTTCGAGTCCGGGCCTTTGAGTGAGAAAGGATCCTTACGCCGTTTACATAAGATACTTTTTTTTTCCAGTCGTACCATTCCGAATTTATACAAGGATTCTCAAATCGTTTGAAACAAAATATTTTGGGAGGGAAAGCGTTTTCTCATACCAAAATGTTTCTTGGAGGCACTACCTGCCTGCTGTCCGAAATGATAATATCCGGTGGGAATAGTAACACTTTGCAGGAGATTTCTCGTATACACTCGGATTCTTGTCATTTGATAGAGATGCTTCGCTAATGCTTGGGTAGAGATTCTTCCTCCCTGCGGTCGTCAGAATGACATCGCTTGTCATCTCGAACGTATGTGAGAGATCTTATGTTTGCTCACTTGGTAAGAGAATTTTAGATACTCCATACCTTAGAATGACATACATTTTGGCAAGGGATTTTTCACTTCACTATGTTCCGTTTAGAATGACATCAGACAGTAAGGGATTGCAATATTTGTCGTTCCGAGTCGAGGTCTGTCAGCCGCGAGAGAGAAATCTTGTTGGAGTTGCTGCTTTTATGAGAATTTGTATGAGAAGATTGTAGAATCTTTTAGAAGGATGAGGTTTGAGGTAAAGAATTTTTTGAAAAAAAGTCCCGTTCGTTTTTGGAGAGTCCTCCAAAAACGAACGGGGTAGATAAAAAAGGAGTGTAAAGGGTTACAGGATCACTTTCTCTGTGTATTCGGAGCATTTGACAATATATAAACTACTGGTAGGTAGAGATATTTCCATGTGCGGGTCTGTTACCAAGCCTTCAAATACGACAGAGCCATTTGCAGCGAAGATCGTTATTGGAGTATTTGGTGTGGCGTTCTCTATTACGATATTGCCGGTGCGACCATAGATGCGTATAGTATTCATTTCTGAATCATGGATACCCGATGTACTTACGACTGTAATAGTACACGTGGCGGAAAGTTCCGATCCGTCGAGGGTTGTTACGGACACCGTTGTCGTACCGTTGGCTACGGCTGTAACGGTAGCTGTTCCGTCATCGTTCACTTCAATGCGGGCGATGTTTTCGTCGGCAGAGAGCCATTCGACCCGTTTGTCGGAAGCGTTTTCCGGAGTTATCGAACAAGATAATGTCAATGTCTCGCCCGGTTTCAGAGAAGCGGAGTTTTGGTTGAGTTTTATTTCCGAAACAGTAGTTATACTGATGACATTGGAAACTTCTCCGAGACCGCCGTTTACATTGGCGGCGCGTACGGTATATTTACCGTCGGTCGTTATGGTGAATGTCGTTTCTGTCTGGTTGGTTACATATTCACCGTCGCAGAAGATGACATAGCAGCGAGCATCATCGGAATCTTCCCACGAGAGGGTCTTGTCTTTCACTGTAACGACAGGAGCGGCGACCGTTACGGTTTCTTCGGTCGGTAACCAGCTGTCGGTTCCACCCAATACGTTTTCGAGGGTATAGGCCTTAGCCTCCTCGTCGGTGAGTACCGGCGTGTATTTATTGGCACTCGACGGAGAGTTTGTTCTCTTGGAAAGATCCACCTTCGTACTGTCGGGATTCATCGAATTGTATTCGTAGAAATGGGTCGTGAGGCCCTCGGACATACCGGCCCAAGCACCGTCCGAGGGAAGGACATGCATGATTGTATTGAGGAAGTTGGCGCGGGGAGTGTCTTGCCACGGACGA
>HF999693.1:1004-1746 GCA_000434215.1 Bacteroides sp. CAG:144 | reverse complement strand
CCCCGGGGCGAGGCTTCCGCTATTTCCGATATTCTTGCACCACCTGTTCGGAACGCTTCGGAACCACAGCAACCGGGTGATGTCTCGTTCCGGCAACTGTTGTCGGAATAAAGTTAATCTACTGTACTTCGATTAAGCAGCGAGAGCGTAGTTATTTTCGCCAGTTAAATTTTTGATGTCTGAGATTATAGAGCAAGCCATCAACGCTCTGCATGCTTACATACCCTTTCTGCCCGCTGTCAAAACCGGTCACCCCCGTAGAAGTGTAAGAGTATGCATCGTGCTTGGGCAATGTTTTATTGCTGTTGCGACTCAGATTGCGAAGATAGGGCGTATAGGGATAAAAATAGGTTATCCACCGCCAATACATTATCTTGGCAAACTTCTTGCAAAGATAAGAAATTCTGGCCGAAAAATCATTACAGCCTCGGGAAAATAATTTTCTTTTGCATTCCGGTGGGTAAAGGAATGTCGTTTTGTGTGTAATTTTAGGCCGGTTGGTTGCCTTTGCGTATGAGGATGATGACTTGCACGGCGACATCGAAAAACACGATTTTTCCGTTGGCATTTTGGGCGATGTCGCGTTCGGCCAGCCGGAACAATTCTGTCAGTTCTTCGATATTGGCGGCATTGATGAACGGTGCGAAGCGGGAGAGGAATCGGTCTTCTTCGGGGCGGGTGTAGTTCAGTTCGGGACGGTGCTGGTTGTAGATGAAACTCTCTCGCATCATTTGTTGGCAGT
>HF999693.1:0-928 GCA_000434215.1 Bacteroides sp. CAG:144 | reverse complement strand
AATGCGGCAACCTCTTCACTCCATTTTTTGAGTGCTTTTACCTGTCGGGCGTATGCTTGCCGCATGAGGGTAACAAAAAGTTCGAAGAAGTGTTCCCGTTCTTCGCTCAGTTGTATGGTTTCGAGGGCTTTCAGGTAGTTTCCCGAGGCAGAATGTGCAATGGCGTTGGCTGTTTGGGGGTCGAGGCCTTCGCCTTGTTGCAGGGCGGTAGCGATAGCGTCGGTAGTGAGGGGGGGGACTTTGATGCGTTGGGTACGCGAACGTATGGTTTCGAGTATATTTTCGGGTCTATCGCTGACGAGCAGGAATAAAGTCCTGTCGAACGGCTCTTCGAGAAGTTTTAAAATCGCGTTCGAGCAGGCGTCGTTCATAAGGTGTGCCTGCCAGATAATCATGATTTTATATTCCGATTCAAAACTTTTCAGACTCAGTTTGCGTATGATTTCGCGGGCTTCATGCACATAGATGAGCGGCTGGCTGTTTCCTGTGGCGAGGAATTGTTGCCAACTTTCGGCCGATGGGTAGGGCGTTTCTCCCACGTAGTTGCGCCATTCGGCGATGTAGTCGTCGCATACGGGTTCTTTTTTCTGTTTTTTGTTGGCAATGGGAAAGACGAAATGTACATCGGGGTGCATGAGGGCGGTCATTTGTCGACACGACGGACATTCTCCGCAGGCATCATCTTCTCCCCGGTGCGTGCATTGTATGTAGCGTGCATAGGCAAGAGCGAGCGGCAGAGCCCCGGCTCCGTCGTTCCCTTCGAACAGTTGGGCGTGTGCAATGTGTCCGTTTTTTACCGACTCGATGAGGCGGCGTTTTACATCGTCTTGTCCGATTATGTCTTTGAAAAACATCGTATCTTTTTTCTTATCGTGTTTTCTGTTTATTGTTTATTTCCTTGTCATTCCGAACCGAGACCTATGGTCGA
>HF999692.1:17780-38980 GCA_000434215.1 Bacteroides sp. CAG:144 | reverse complement strand
GTGGACAAAAATATAAGGAATATCGATATATGCAAAAGATTGTATACCATATTTAATACCCGTGTCATTTTTTTTCGATAGAATAGGGGAATTAAAAGAATTATCGTTACCTTTGAACGAATTTGTTTTTATTCAAAATCTGTTTGTTTTGGCTCGAAAAAAGAAAGAACTTCCTGTTTTCGAACAGGTCGAGATAACCGATATTGCAGCCGAAGGGAAAGCTGTGGCCCGGGTAAATGATTTGGTGGTTTTTATACCTTACGGTGCGCCGGGTGATATTGTCGATCTGCAAATATACCGTAAGAAACATAAGTATGCCGAGGGGTGGGTGATAAAGACTCATGTCAGCTCACCGATTCGGGTTGCTCCGTTTTGCGAACACTTCGGCGTGTGCGGGGGCTGTAAATGGCAACATATTCCTTATGAATACCAACTCAAATACAAACAGAAACAGGTATTCGATAATCTGACCCGTATCGGAAAAATTCCTTTGCCCGAGTTCGATCCGATCAAAGGGTCGGCATATACCGAGTTTTACCGGAACAAGTTGGAGTTTACTTTTTCGAATAAATCATGGCTTACTGCCGAGCAACTGGCGTCGGCCGATGAATATACCGATAGAAATGCATTGGGATTTCATATTCCCGGTATGTTCGATAAAGTTCTCGATATAAAAAAATGTTGGCTACAAGACGATATATCCAATCGTATACGATTGGCCGTCAAGAAATTTGCTATCGATAACAACTATCCGTTCTTTGACTTGCGCGAACAAACAGGACTTATGCGCAATATCATCGTTCGCACGGCGTCGACAGGAGAAATTATGCTTATCGTTGTTTTTTTCGAAGACGATACCGAACGGATACAGGCCATGATGAATTTTATTGCCCGAGAATTTCCGCAGATCACTTCGCTGCTGTATATTGTCAATACCAAAGCCAACGATACGATTACCGATCAAGAGGTACATGTATTCCGGGGACGGGATTATATTTTTGAAGAGATGGACGGGTTGCGTTTCAAGATAGGGCCGAAATCGTTCTATCAAACCAATTCGGCTCAAGCTTATGAGTTATATAAAGTGGCTGCCGACTTTGCCGCTCTTACCGGCGACGAGTTGGTTTATGACCTTTATACGGGAACGGGAACGATTGCCAATTTCGTAGCCCGTCGTGTACGTAAAGTTATCGGTATTGAGTATGTGCCCGAGGCGATAGAAGATGCGAAAGCCAATGCCGCATTCAACGGGTTGGACAATACCCTTTTTTATGCCGGCGACATGAAAGATTTGCTGACTCCCGCTTTCATCGAAGAGCACGGTCGCCCCGATGTAATTATTACCGATCCTCCTCGTGCCGGCATGCACGACGATGTCATCAAGACTTTGCTTTTTGCTGCTCCCCGACGTATCGTGTATGTGAGTTGCAATCCGGCTACCCAAGCGCGGGATTTGTCTCTGCTCGATGTCGATTATCGGGTGGCTCGCGTGCAGCCGGTAGATATGTTCCCGCATACGCATCATGTCGAGAATGTCGTGTTGTTGGAGAAGAAATGAAAGTAAAAAAGAGAGGTTTCGGAAGGCCTCTCTTTTTCTGTGTTTGAAAATCAAAAAACAATATAGAAATGACCGAATTAATCAGAAAAAAACTCAATGACAGTCCCATAGCCCGTTGGACGGCTATGTTTATCGTATCATTTACCATGATGTGCGGCTATTTTATCACCGATGTGATGGCGTCGCTCGAAGTTATGTGTACAACGCCCGTTGCCGACGGCGGTTTGGGTTGGAGCAGCTCGGAGTACGGCTTCTTCTCGGGCGCATACGGTTATATCAATGTTTTCTTGCTGATGCTTTTCTTCGGCGGTATTATTCTCGATAAGTGCGGAATTCGTTTTACGGGAGTCATGAGTTCATCTCTTATGTTGGGTGGAGCTTTGCTCAAATGGTATGCTTTGGCAACCGATTTCGGCGATGCTACATTTATGGGCTATCACCTTCAAGTCGTTTTGGCCAGTTTGGGGTTTGCCGTTTTCGGTATGGGCGCCGAAATTACGGGAATTACAGTATCAAAGGTCATCATCAAGTGGTTTACCGGCCATGAAGTTGCGTTGGCTATGGGGTTGCAGGTAGCGATGGCCCGTATCGGTACGGCTGTGGCGTTGGCGTGTAGCTTGCCTATGGCGAGAGCAATGCATAGTGTTTCTTATCCGGTACTATTCGGTGCGCTTTGCCTGTGTGTAGGTTTGGTGGCATACTTGGTATATTGTGTCATGGATAAGAAACTCGACCAGTCTGTCGAAGCGGTCAGCGAGGAAAAGGAAGAAGGTTTCCAGCTGAAAGATCTGAAACTGATTTTTACCAACAAAGGCTTTTGGCTGATTACCTTGTTGTGCCTGATGTTCTATGCCGGGGTGTTCCCGTTCTTGAAATTCGCCACGAAGCTGATGATTGCCAAATATCATGTAGAACCCGAAATGGCAGGACTTATTCCTGCCATGTTGCCGTTCGGTACGATTTTGTTGACTCCGGTTTTCGGAACTCTTTATGACCGCATTGGTAAAGGAGCTACGCTTATGCTTATTGGATCGGTCATGTTGACGATCGTTCATCTTTTATTTGCATTGCCTATTTTGCCTACGTGGTGGTTTGCTATCGTAATAATGGTTGTTTTAGGTATTGCCTTTTCTTTGGTGCCTTCGGCTTTGTGGCCCAGTGTACCTAAGATTATTCCTATGAAACAGCTCGGATCGGCTTATGCGACGATATTCTATATTCAGAATATAGGCCTCTCTATGGTACCGGTACTTATCGGCTGGGTCATTGAGACCTATTCGACACATGTCGATGGAGCAGGTGTTGTAACGTATGATTATACGATACCTATGCTTATTTTCGCCACCTTTGGGATTGTGGCTATATTTATTTCTCTCTGGCTGAAAAGAGAAGATGCCCGTTCGCATTATGGTCTTGAAGACCCGAATATGAAAAAGTAAATGTTTTTCATATTCAACGAAATCGTTTGAGAGTGGAAATGTAATGTAGAGACAAGATAATTTGTTTAATCATTGTTAGACTGTAATAGGATATGAAGTTTTATTTTCTGCCCATGCTTGTCGGATTGCTCTTTATCATCGGTCCCGATATTTGGATTTATTTGAAAATTCGTAACCGACTTGGTAATAGGTATTTGCGATTGATCTATTGGCTGCCGGCAGTTTTCTTTGTTTTGTTTTTTGTCGGTATGCGGTTTTTCTCGAACGATCTTCCCGATTATAAGTTCATGGCTCGCATTACGTGGATATTATGGCTTTTCGCCCTTATATATATCCCTAAGGTCATATATACGATTTTCGATGTGGCCGGTCGTGCGATGATCGGGTTCTGTAAAACGTTCGGTTTATGGCTTTCTCGTATCGGTGCGGGTATTGCTGTTATGCTGGTTGTTTTGTTTGTGTATGCAGCCTTTATCGGTCGCACTCGGGTACATGTAAAAGAGGTGGATTTGGCGTATCGGGATCTGCCCGAGCAACTCGACGGTTTTAAGATCGTACAATTTTCCGATTTGCATATCGGGAATTGGGGCGATTATACCCGGGTTATGCGCAAAGCTGTGGAGTTGATCGATGAATGTCGGGCCGATATGGTGGTTTTTACCGGAGACTTTGTCAATAATTTCTCGTCGGAGATTACACCAGAGATTGTAGATATATTTGCCTCTATGGATATGCCCCGTTATGGGAAATATGCTGTTTTAGGGAATCATGATTATGGCGATTATTCTCGATGGAGAACACCCGAAGAAAAAAATATAAATCTGAATCGAACGAAAAGCGGCATCGAAGAATGTGGATTTGATTTATTGTTGAACAATTCGCGCACGATTGCGGTCGGAGACACTTCTTTCTTGTTGGTGGGAGTAGAGAACACCGGCAAACCGCCTTTCCGGCAGTACGGAAATCTGCCGTTGGCTATATCCGGAGTTGATTCGACATTGTTTACCGTACTGCTTTCTCACGATGCTTCACATTGGAGACAGGAAGTGTTGGGACATCGGTTTATCGACTTGACGCTTTCGGGGCATACTCATGCGGCACAATGCGGTATTTCTTGGGGAAAATTGCATTGGTCGCCTTCGTCATGGATATATGAGGAGTGGGAAGGTCTTTATCGAGAAAATGAACAATTACTTTATGTCAATCGCGGATTGGGTTATGTCGGGATTCCCATGCGCATAGGTATGGAACCCGAAATTACCTGCTTTACCTTGAAGCGTTCCCGATAAATAAATCGTTTTTGAATCAAACAACTACGGCCAAATCTATTTTTAAGATTTGGCCGTAGTTGTTTGATTTTGGGAGAAGATTATTCCTGATCTTTCGGCGTGTTTTCTTGCTGGGAAAGGATTTTATTATTCCTCTCTTTCATTTCTTTGCGGTATTTTTCCCTACGTTTCAGTACAAATCGCAGCAGTACGATGACAAGAATGTTGGCTGCTAACATGCCGATAAATTCCCAACGATTTCCGTCGAACTGATTCCAGCCCCATACGGCCATGACAATGGTGTATATAAATAATAATAGTGGGATAAGATCGTATTTCTTTATTTTCATGGTGATGACGTTATTTCTGGATAAAACGTTTTTCGATTCCTTTCAGTTGGGGAGTTTGGAATATTTTCCGATATTCAGTGGGAAGAGGTTCTCCTTTGAGGGCTTTGTAGATATGGAGGCAGGCCCACGCATCGGTTGCTGCGTAGAGTTGTTGGGCGTTTGTCAATTCCGGAGCTTCCCAGTTGGATAGTTGTTGTGTTTTTGAAATTTTTCTCCCGAAAAGAAGTGCATAAATTTTTTGTAAGCTCATTTCTTCGATGCCGAATGCTGTCGCATATTGTTGCAACTCGATGTAGTGGTGCGGGATTATCGGCGACAGGCGACGCAATCCCGCGAAATCGTCTTTCAATGACAATCCGATTTTCAGAGTGCCGGTCGACTCGAGAATCTGTTTTATGGCGTGGATATTGTTTATTCGGCATATTCTGAACAAGTAGCATGTATCCCATGTCGATATTTGCACGAGGGCAACGTTGTGCATGATACCTTTTCTGAAAGAGGGTCGGGTCTCGGTATCGATACCGACCGCAGTCTCGTTCATGAGGCTTTCTGCTGCCGTGTATGCTTCGTTTTCGGTATTGACGGTTACTATTTTCCCGGGAAATTTGATAACTTCCAATGCCGCCAGATTTTCAGCGTTGATTTGAGATGTCATATCGGGAAAGGTGGTTATAACCAACGATCGGCATCTTCTTCATCGTCGAGCCATGCCGATTGTCTTTTTTGATAGAAATTATCTTCTTCGTCATCGCGATGGTGGGAATGACGATGTCCGCATTCGCAATCATAGTCATTGTCCAAGTCGTCCAGAGAATAGTAGATACGGTGCAGTGCGGCAAGAGCATTCAGCAGTTTGGAGCCCCAGTAACTCGAAAATTCCTCTCTGCATTCGGTAAGGGCTACCCGCATGGTATCTTCATTTTCGGTACGATAAGCTGCGATGCAATCTTTTACGGCCTGATATATATCGGCCATATCCTCGGCGATGCTGGCACCCAATGGTAAGTCGCTGTATTTCATTTCATCGCTTTGTACGACAAGATAAGCATCGTTTTCACCCATCAGACGGCCTATATTTTCACGTAAAAATTCGTAATCGTCTTCGGTTACGAAATGTTCCGGAGAGTCGAGATAATCTTCATTTTCATCGTCGATGGGAAGGAGTGTCGCTTTGAGATAAAGCAACGGTAGCAATTTGATGGAGGTAGAAGCGAACTCCTCTTGGGTGAGTTCTTGTACCCGTTCGAGGAACGCACAGAATTCGACACCTACGGTAACGAATTCGACGCTGTTTTTTGCGTATATATATTTGTCCATATTTACTTGGGATTTTGATATAGGTTGTGTTTTACGATGTAATCGTGTACCGGAAGGGGAAGATATTTTTCTGTTGATTGACCGGTTGCGATAAGGTCCCGTATTTCCGTAGAAGAAATTTCCATCATGGGTGCATGTGTAAGGTGTACGGTAGGAGGGAGTATCGTTGTTTCGACCGGAAATCCCGGGCGCGGGTATATATATATCGGATAATTTTCAATGATCTCATCATGAGATTTCCAACGGTCGAAAATTTTCCAATTATCCGATCCGATGAGCAGGCATAATTCTGTATGTGTATATTGCTTTTTGAGAGTTAGCAAGGTCGTGATGGTATATGACGGACGGGGTAAATGCATCTCTATATCGCAATAGCGGAACGTCGGTTCGTTCTCGATGGCAAGTTTTGTCATGTCGGCTCTTATCTCGTCATCGAGCAATCCGATTTGTGGTTTCAGCGGATTTTGGGGAGATACGATGAACCATATTTCATCGAACTTCTCTTTTTCGACCATATAGCGGGCAATGGCGATATGCCCGTTATGTATGGGATTGAAAGACCCTGAGAATATACCCACCTTCTTGCTCATGGCGTTGCAACCTTACTTGTCCAAAAATTTCTTTATGATTTGCAAGACTTCCTGTTCGGCTGTGGATAGATCGTCATTGACGACAATCCGGTCGAACTTCGGTGCGAAGCCCATTTCATATTCGGCTTTGGCAAGGCGACTTTCGATTACTTCGGGTGCATCAGTGGCGCGACTTGTCAGCCGTCGGCGAAGTTCTTCGATTCCCGGCGGTTGGATAAATATTGACAATGCCCGTTCCCCGTAAAACCGTTTGATATTGACACCGCCTACGACATCGACGTCGAAAATAACATTTTTCCCGGCAGAGGTCAGCCGTTCGACCTCACTTTTCAATGTCCCGTAAAATTTGTCTGTGTACACCTCTTCGTATTCCAGAAAGTCGCCGGCGGAGATACGGCGGCGAAATTCGTCGGGGGTGAGAAAGTAATATTCGACTCCGTTTTTTTCTTCTCCTCGCGGGGCTCTCGATGTTGCCGAGATAGAGAATGCCAAATTCAGATTCTGGGTGAGTAGATAATTGATGATGGTCGATTTTCCCGAACCCGATGGGGCAGAAAAGATAATGAGTTTTCCCGGTTGCATGGTATCACATTACGTTGAGGATTTGTTCTTTGATTTGTTCGAGTTCGTCTTTCATGCGGACGACGATTTTTTGAAGTTCGGCATGATTGGCCTTTGATCCCATCGTGTTTACTTCCCGGCCGATTTCCTGACTGATGAAACCCAGCTTTTTCCCTTGTCCGTAATGACCATCCATCGTTTCCATAAAATATTTCAGATGATTGTCGAGGCGGTTTTTTTCTTCATTTATATCAAGTTTTTCGATATAAAAAATCATCTCTTGCTCCATGCGGTTTTTATCGTAATCGAAGTTATCGATTTTTTCAAGAGCATCGATGATGCGGGACTTTATTTTCTCGGTTCGCTCTTTTTCGAAGGGGGCAACTTCGGTCAGCAGATGTGCGATATTCCCGATTTTTTGAGTAAACAATTTTTGCAGCATGAGGCCTTCTTGGGCACGGAATTCTATAAGATGGCCGATGGCGTCTTCTACTGCTTTTTTTACGGCGAGACTTTCATCTTCCGATGCTTCTATCGTTTCGTTTTTCAATGCGTCGGGTAGGCGCAACAACGTTTGCAACCAGTCTGCCGGTTCGGGAATTTGCAGCGATACCGTCATGGCTTTCAGTCGTTCATAATAATTCTTGATAATATCGGTATTGAATTCGGCATTGCAATCTGCCGAAACTTTGTTTTCTACTTGTATCGAAAAATCGACTTTGCCTCGTTCGAGCCGGCGAGCTATTTCGCTGCGTATATCCATTTCCAACTCTTTATATATTTGAGGTATGCGCATGGATAGGTCGAGCTGCTTACTGTTCAGCGACTTGATTTCGACGGTGATTTTTCGGTGTGGAAGTTCGACAATGGATTTGCCGAAACCTGTCATGGAATATATCATATCAGTGGGTTTATTTTTGCAAAATTAATTTTTATTCTGCGGATATACAAGTGTGTATAAGAAAACTCGAATGGCTCTTTGTGAAAAAGCCGGAGAGCAAAAAAGGACATCGGCCGGAATTCCGGCCGATGTCTATAAAGTTTTTTTATCATTTAGACAATGACGTGGTAGCCCGATCGGACGAGTTCTTGCCGTATTTTGTCGATGTGTTCTTGGTTGCGGGTTTCGAGTACGACTTGTAAGTAGCAGGCATTGATGTCGGTGGTTTTGCCGGCTCGTTCATGGTGTACCGAAATCACATTGGCTCCCATGCGGGCGATGATGCTAGTAACGCCTACGAGTTGGCCGGGGCGGTCCATTAGTTCGACGGTAAGTACGTAGGAACGTCCCGATTTTTGCAATCCCCGGTTGATGACCCTGGAAAGAATCGTTACATCGATATTGCCGCCCGATACGAGGCATATCGTTTTTTTTCCTTTGATAGGGAGTTTGCCGAACATGGCAGCTGCGACCGATACGGCTCCTGCACCTTCGGCGACGAGCTTTTGCTGTTCGATGAGCGATAGTATGGCCGTGGATATTTCGTCGTCGGTAACGGTTACGACATCATCGACATATTTGCTGCAAATATCGAATGTGTGCGTACCGGGCTCTTTTACGGCGATGCCGTGCTCTTTTACGGCGATGCCGTCGGCGATAGTCTTGACCGAAGGCAGCCGTTCGATACGTTTATGACTTAATGATTGTACCATACTTGGGGCTCCGCTGGCTTGGACGCCATAGACTTTGACGTTCGGACGCAAACTTTTGATGGCGAATGCGACTCCTGATATAAGTCCGCCACCGCCTACCGGTACGATGACCGCATCGACATCGGGGAGCTGGTCGAGTAGTTCTATACCTATCGTCCCTTGTCCGGCAATGACATTTTCGTCATCGAACGGGTGAACGAACGTATACCCTTTTTCTTCTTTTAATTGCAAGGCTTTTTGATATGCGTCGTCGTAAACACCGTCGACGAGACAGACTTCCGCCCCATATTTCTTTGTTGCTTCGACCTTGGATATGGGTGCACCCGAAGGTAAGCATATCAATGATTTGATACCGTTTTTTGTCGCACCCAAAGCGACGCCTTGTGCATGGTTGCCGGCCGAGCAGGCAATCACGCCCTTTGCTTTTTCTTCGTCCGATAACTGTGAAATCTTGTAATAAGCGCCTCTTACTTTAAAAGAACCTGTAAGTTGCAAATTTTCAGGTTTCAGAAAGATCGATGAGTCGGGAGCGATTTGAAGTGCAGCGATCAGGTCGGTGCGTCGCAATACCTCTTTCAGAACGAAAGATGCGTGGTAAATTTTGTCGAGCGTAAGCATAGGTTCAGGTAAATTTTACGAGTGCAATATTACAAAAAAGAATCAGAAATTATACGCAAAAATATATCTTAATTACAAATATTCTTTGCGGGTCTTTTTTAGCGAAGAAGTATTATTGGAAAAATGATGAATGGTTTATTTGAGGGTATTAAGGACGTGGAGATTGTTCTATGATTTAATGGGTGTTTTGAAAAATAGAATAAGAACATCGGGGTGTGAAAGTAGGAATGAATATCCGTATTGACGATTTGATGCGTCGGCTTGTGGAGAAACTTTATGCAGTGTACACGAGACATTGTATTGAAAATATTGTTAAATAGCATTTCCTGTTTTCTTATGTTTATTAGAGTGCATATATTTGCCGCAGTAATTCATCAGATGATATTATCATAAGATTAATATAAATGGATATAAAAACCTCTATTCGGAGAAAATCACTTGCGGAAGAAGTCGCAGAGTTGATAAAAAAACAAATAAGTGAAGGGAAATTGGCTAAGGGGGATAAATTGCCTGCCGAACCTGAGTTGATGAGGCTTTTCGGGGTAGGACGATCTACGGTGCGTGAGGCCATAAAAATGCTTGTAAATATGGGGTATTTGAGTGTACAGCAAGGCAGGGGTACTTTTGTGGAAAATGTTACGGAAACCAATGAGCTGTTCCATCAACGATTGAAACGAGCTGATATACAAGAGTTGCGGGAAGTACGAGATATTATGGAGGCGCCTATCGCCCGTCTGGCGACACAAAGGCGGACAAAAGCCGATTTAGAAAGCATGAAACGTTATGTATATGAGAGAGGAGAGTCTGCAAAATGTGGGGACATCGAGAAGTGTATTGCCGCCGATATATGCTTTCACAAAGCTGTTGCACGGGCTACTCACAATGAAATACTGTCCGAACTTTACGATGGTATGACGATACATCTCGCTTCGGGGTATGAATATATTTACGAAGATACATTACATCTTATGGCTTCTCAATCCTTGCATGAAAGATTGGTGCAATATATAGAAGACGGTAATATAGAAGAGGCTGTACGATCTGCTAAATTATTGTGGAATAATGTTATGGAAAAGGATACAGATGAATAATCGCATTTTAAGTAAGTTCAAAGGAAATCCTCAAATCGATGATGGTACGGCCTATGCTGTATTGTTTGCAATGGGATTTTGTCATTTGTTGAACGATATGATTCAGTCGGTCATACCGGCCATGTACCCTTTGTTGAAAGATAATTTTGGTTTTACATTCGCCCAGATAGGCATCATTACATTGGTGTTCCAACTGACCTCATCTGTCTTACAACCTTTTGTGGGACGATATGCCGACCGGCACCTGCAACCTTACTCATTATCGATGGGAATGTGTTTTACGTTAGTCGGATTATTGGTCCTTGCATTGGCTTCCGATTTCGGGGTAATACTGTTGGCTGTGGCACTTATCGGTTGCGGTTCTTCTGTGTTTCACCCCGAGGCTTCGCGGGTGGCGCAAATGGCGTCAGGAGGGAAAAAAAGCTTGGCACAATCTATTTTTCAAGTAGGGGGGAACGGCGGCAGTTCCATTGGACCGTTGCTTGCTGCGTTGATTATTATTCCTTACGGGCAGTCTGCTGTGGCTTGGTTTGCCGTTGCCGCCCTGTTGGCTTCAACGATATTGGTACGGATAGGGTATTGGTATAGCTTGATGCTTGTCCATGTAGAGACGTCTCGTCGTATCGATTCTGTGTCGGTTTGCGGATTATCACAAGGAACGATTCGCAAAGCTTTGGTTATTTTGGTGATTATGATATTTTCGAAGTACTTTTTTATCTCATGTATGACGAGTTATTTTACATTTTTCTTGATAGAGAAGTTTGGGGTTACGGTTCAGCAATCTCAAATTTGTCTGTTCGCATTTCTTGCGGCATTGGCTGTCGGTACTCTGCTCGGAGGATTTCTCGGAGATAAGTATGGGAGAAAATATGTTATACTTTTCTCTATTCTTGGTGCCGCGCCATTCACGCTTGTATTGCCGTACCTCGATCTGTTCGGAACAATAGCTATGGCTGTTGTCATTGGCCTTGTCATAGCATCGGCTTTTTCGGCTATATTGGTCTATGCCACCGACTTGAAACCGGATAAGATCGGTATGATTTCGGGGATATTTTTCGGATTGATGTTCGGGCTTGGAGGAATCGGGTCTGCTTTTTTCGGCTGGTTGGCCGATGAGACGAGTATAGAATTTGTTTTCAAGATCAGTACATTATTGCCGTTACTGGGTGTAATAGCCTGTTTTTTACCGAATATAAAACCATTAAATAAGAAGTGAAATGAGAACAAAAAAATCTGCGCTTCCAAGAGTTGCCGTATTATTCGAAGTAATTCCCAAAAAAGAAAGTAAAGAAGAATATTTACGACTTGGTGCGGAGCTAAAAGCCGAGTTGGTGAAAATACCCGGATTTATCAGTGTAGAGCGGTTTGCCAGTTTGAACGAAGAAGGAAAGCTTCTCAGCCTTTCTTTTTGGGAAAACGAAAAAGCTGCGGCGGAGTGGCGTAATCAGATACATCATCGTTCCTGTCAGAAAAAAGGACACGATTCTTTGTTTGAGGAATATAAAATTTCCGTGGCCGAAATTATCCGTGAATACACTCGGGAGGATAGAGAAAGAGCTCCCGAAGATTCTCATATCATTATTTGATAGTAAAGTTAATGTCGTTATGGTGGATTATTTTCGGTATGGCGAGGAAGAACTTGTCTATTTGAAGCGAAGAGATAAACGTTTGGCAGAAGTTATAGACAAGGTGGGTTTGGTGAAACGACGTGTTATTCCCGATCTTTTCGCTGCACTGGTGCATTCGATTGTCGGGCAGCAAATATCGACAAAAGCCCATGAAACCATTTGGGCGAGAATCCAGTCGGGATTAGGTACGATTACGCCCGAAAGGGTCATTGAGCTGTCCGATGAAGAGTTGCAGCGTTTTGGCATCTCGTTCCGAAAGGTTGCTTATATCAAGAGTGCCGCTTTGAAAATAGCAAAAGGCGAATTGGATATTCAGTCTCTTTATGGTAAGACAGATGTAGAAGTTACCGAACGGTTGTCCGAATTGGCTGGAATCGGGATATGGAGTGCTGAAATGCTGATGCTGTTCTCTATGCAGCGTCGGGATATTTTTAGTTATGGCGATCTTGCCATTCAAAGAGGTCTGCGTATGGTATATCATCATCGTCAGGTAAGTCGGGAACTGTTTGAGAAATATCGTCGTAGGTATTCTCCTTATGGAAGCGTGGCTAGTTTGTATCTATGGGCAGTTGCTGGCGGGGCGATTGATGGAATGAAAGATTATGCAGTAAGTAAAAAGAAAATAGAATTCAGGTTATGAATAAGACGATTCAAATACAGCACTATCATTCTCCCTGTGGGGATTTGATACTCGGATCATACGGGAATGAACTTTGTTTGTGTAATTGGGTGATCGAGAAACATCAAGGCAGAGTGGATAAAAGATTGCAAAGCCTGTTGAATGCCGATTACGCAATACATGCCTCGGATATTACACAAGAAGCCGCCCGGCAACTGGACGAATATTTTGGACGGAAACGGACGACGTTCGATATACCGTTATTGTTTGCTGGTACCGATTTTCAAAAAAATGTATGGCGTGCGTTGTTGGAAATACCCTATGGACAGACGCTTTCTTATGGAGAGATGGCTCGACGGCTCGGATTGCCGAATGCTGTCCGTGCGGTGGCGAATGCGAATGGAGCAAATGCAATATCCATCTTTGCTCCTTGTCATCGGGTTATCGGGAGTAATCGATCGCTTACGGGATACGGCGGCGGGATCGAAGCAAAAAAATTTTTGTTGGAATTGGAACAAGAAAGAACGCTTGGCGTATTTCCCTGTTTTTTATAAAAGTCAATATTTCGGATATCGGAAAATTTGGCTACTTTTGTGGAGTAAAGATGTGAATTATGCCGGTAATACTCAATATAGAAACATCGACCGATGTCTGTTCGGTTGCTTTGACTTGCGATGGTCAGGTCGTTTTCAATAAAGAAAACCACGAAAGTATGTCGCATGCGTCGTCTTTGGGCGGATATGTTCAGGACGCCTTGTCGGTAGCAAAGAGTCATCATTTCGCAATCGATGCGGTTGCCGTGAGCCGGGGGCCCGGTTCTTATACCGGTTTGCGTATTGGTGTTTCCGAGGCGAAGGGGCTTTGTTTCGGTCTCGATGTCCCTCTCATTGCCGTTGATACGCTGGCAGTGATAACTTGTGCGGTCATGTTTAAGAAAGATATCGATGAGGACGCATTGCTGTGTCCTATGATCGATGCCCGCCGTATGGAAGTGTATTCGGCGGTGTATGATCGGGCATTGAATCAGGTCAAACCTGTTTCTGCTGAAATTATCGATGAAAATTCTTATGCAGATATTTTGACCCGGAAACCTGTCGTCTTTTTTGGTAACGGTGCAGGGAAATGTCGTGATGTGATAACCGGGGACAATGTCCATTACATCGACGGTATATGCCCGTTGGCCGCTGATATGCTGGCTCTCTCTGAGATGGCTTTTCGTAATTCCCGTTTTGAAAATGTTGCTTATTTCGAGCCTTTCTATCTCAAAGAGTTCGTTGCCACGAAACCTAAAAATAAAGTCCTTTCTAACGAATAATCGATTACATGGAACAAGAAGATTTACTCTCTTATAATACCCAGAAGAAAAAACTTATCCTTCCCGAATACGGCCGCAATGTGCATCGTATGATCGAATATTGCATGAGCCTTGAAGATAGGGACGAACGCACCCGGTGTGCCAATGCAATTGTGAATATTATGGGAAATCTGTTTCCTCACTTGCGCGATGTCGATGATTTCAAGCATAAATTGTGGGATCATTTGGCGATCATGTCCGATTTCAAACTGGATATAGATTACCCTTATGAGGTCATCAAAAAAGAAAATCTCAACGATAAACCCGACTGTGTGCCATATACCAACTCTTCTATGCATTATCGCCATTACGGAAAGTTGCTCGAAAAGATGTTACAGAAGTGGCAGGAGATGCCCGAAGGGGAGGAGAAGGATCGTCTGATCGTGTACTTGGCCAACCATATGAAAAAAGCACTTACGGCATGGAACAAAGAAGCTGTCGACGATGAGAAAATTCTCAAAGATATAATGGAATACACACATCATGAAGTGCCACTTACGCTCGATCAACTTCATCTGAAAGATGTGCCGAGAGAAAATGTGCAGCGAAAAAATAAAAATAACGGAAGAAAAGCGGGAAGATAACCGCTTTTTTTGTATCTTAACCGAAAATTCACTCACATGGCATCATTCGTTATAGAAGGTGGCCGCCGCATGCACGGCGAGCTTATACCGCAAGGTGCTAAAAATGAAGCCTTGCAGATATTGTGCGCTACGTTACTTACCCCAGAGACGGTAGAAGTTTATAATTTGCCCGACATTCTCGATGTCAACAATCTTATAAAACTGTTGCGGGATTTGGGCGTGGAAACGACAAAAATCGGTGAAGGATCTTATCGTTTTAAGGCCGAGAACATCGATTTGGACTATCTTCATACCCCGCAGTTCCTCAAACAGAGTGCGGCGTTGCGCGGGTCGGTGATGATTGTCGGTCCGTTGGTGGCCCGTTTCGGGAAGGCGGTGATTGCAAAACCCGGAGGAGATAAAATAGGACGTCGTCGTCTCGATACGCACTTTTTGGGAATTCAAAAACTCGGAGCCGAATTTTCTTATATTCCCCAAAAACAAATCTATGAAATCTCGGCAAAGGAGCTGACTGGAACATATATGTTGCTCGATGAAGCTTCGGTAACCGGTACGGCCAATATTCTTATGGCGGCGGTTTTGGCAAAAGGAAAAACAACGATTTACAATGCCGCGTGCGAACCGTATTTGCAACAGTTGTCGAAAATGCTCAATGCAATGGGAGCCCGTATTTCGGGTATTGGCTCTAATCTGCTCGAGATAGAAGGCGTCGATTGTTTGGGTGGTTGTAAACATACTATCTTGCCCGATATGATCGAGATTGGCTCTTTTATAGGTATGGCAGCCATGACGGGGTCGGATATACGCCTCAAAAATGTATCGTCGAAAGACTTGGGTATCATACCCGACAGTTTCCGCCGACTCGGGATTCATATCGAGCAAGAAGGAGATGACTTGTATATTCCTCAGCAAGACAGCTACGAGATAGAAACATTTATAGATGGTTCTATCATGACTTTTGCCGATGCACCCTGGCCGGGACTTACGCCCGACTTGCTCAGTGTATTTCTGGTCGTTGCCACACAAGCGAAAGGTAGTGTGCTGATACATCAGAAAATGTTCGAGAGCCGTCTTTTCTTCGTCGACAAGCTTATCGATATGGGGGCTCAGATCATATTGTGCGACCCGCACCGTGCAGCGGTTATAGGGCAGGCTAAGGCTTATCCTTTACGTGCCGCTTCTATGGTATCGCCCGATATTCGGGCGGGGATTGCCTTGCTTATAGCCGCAATGTCGGCCGAAGGAATCAGCACGATTCATAATATCGACCAGATAGACCGGGGATACCAACGCATCGACCAGCGGTTGAATGCCATAGGTGCTTCTATAACTCGCCAATCGTGAGAGGGTATGATAAAACGCGATGAACTGATAAAAATAGGGGTGTTCAATAAACCTCATGGCATACAGGGAGAATTGGTATTTACTTTTACCGATGACATATTCGACCGCAGCGAGTGTCCGTATATCGTGTGTGAAATCGATGGTATATTCGTCCCCTTTTTTATCGAGGAATATCGTTTTCGTGGTGAGACGACAGCTTTGATGAAACTCGAAGACATTGATACGGAAAACGACGCCCGGGCATTTGTCAATCTTGAAGTCTATTTTCCGAAGTCTTATATCGGAAACGACGGAGATGGAGAATTGTCTGCTCCCGGAGACTTTTTCTTGCATTATTCGGTTTATGACACAGATAAAGGATATCTGGGGCATATTGTCGATGTGGATATGTCTACGACTAACGTTCTGTTTGTTGTGGAGCGGGAAAACGGGGAGGAGTTGTTGATACCGGCCACCGATGATTTGGTTGTTTCTGTCGATGAGAAAGCAAAGAAAATCGAGATGAATATTCCCGAAGGATTGCTCGATCTTTGAATTCCGGCTAAGACAAAGAGCAGAAAAAGTCTGAACGAAAATGGCGTGAAATCTGTATAGAAAAGAATTCTTGTAAAAAACGGAGAAAGAAAGGTGTAGATAAAAAGAAAATGATTATATTTGCACTCGTTTTTGAAAAACCTCTTTGGAGTGATGCTCGAGTGGTTGAAGAGGCACGCCTGGAAAGCGTGTAATCGGCAAAACCGGTTCGGGGGTTCGAATCCCCCTCACTCCGCCAGTAAAAAGAGCAGGCAATCAAGTAAAAATTGATTGCCTGCTCTTTTTTATGTAGTTTACTTTGTGTAAAATTTCCCGGATATTTCTTCTATACTCTAAAATATATTCCTATCTCTGAATGATTCATCCCCCCGATGAGATCAGCGATTTTTCCTCCCTGTCGTAGTATTTGGAATCTTTATACTATTTGGGAGGATTAATCATCTAATCCCAGTTTTTCCCTGTGTTCTGCCCGGCCTTTTTCTCTTTTCTTCCTCTTTACATAATCATCGATACACCGGAAAATCATGGTCAACACCACCGCGCCTGTAAGCCCTATACACATAATTTTAAACCCATCATCTACCAATTAGTAGGCAAACGAAAATAATCAGACATAAAAAAGCGATAAACGGCATAGTATTGATATTTTAAATATTCGACAAATCAATCTTTTAAAAAGGTTTTCCAATTTCGGGCGATGTAGTCGCTGACGAGTAACCCCGCATATAGCTAATAATAATTTTTTCTACCATTTTATTTAATTCTTTTTTTACACGGGTTCTGCCTTTTAATCGTTCGAGTCGTTTATATGATTATGGAGATACATTACTTCTTTAATATTTTTCCGTTCTAAAAAACTATTGTTTCAATCAATGGAGTTATTTAGATCATTAATTATTCGGTTCTCGATTTTTGTATGGCTTGTAACTTGCGTTATCTTTGTAAGAAATTCTGTAAACGGTTTATCATGTCAAAAAAAATATTCCTATTATTTTTTACCTTCTTTACTTTTTCTCTGAAAGTGCCGGCCTACGATTTTGAGAATGCGGGAATTTATTATACAGTAAGCTCACGTCAGAAATATACGGTCGCGGTAACGTCGTCTCCGCAACAAAGATCGGCTTATCGAGGAGAAATCGTTGTACCCCCTTCGGTTGTTTACGAAGGAAAAACATTTCGGGTTACGGAGATTTCCAAGAGGGCGTTTCAGGGTTGTGCACAACTCGTTTCGCTTACCGTCCCGGCTTCGGTAGTCGAAATCGGTGATTCTGCTTTTTTTGCTTGTACGGGATTGAAATACTTGGTACTTGAAGATGGCGAAAAACCGCTCAGGGTAGGCAGCAATAGTTATCATGGTGTTTCGGCCGGACAGGCAATTTTCCATGATTGCCCGCTGGAAACGCTTTATTTGGGACGGGAGTTACAGTATGAAGGTGGTTTCTTTTATGGGTATTCCCCGTTTTATAAGAAAAAAGAACTGTCGTTGGTCGTTGTCGGCGACGGCGTGCGTACATTGGAAAACCGGGCTTTTTACGGCTGTGAATCATTGGAATCGGTAACGATAGGCGGGCGTGTCGCATCGGTAGGAAATTTTGCTTTTTATGCCTGTAAGATGTTGAAAGAGTTGGTTGTGAAGGAGGGAAACCTTCCTCTCGAAATGGGGACCAACGGTAATGGTAAAAATCTTTTCAGCGATGCACCGTTAGAAACGCTTTATTTGGGACGGGACTTGCATTATCCCGAGAGTGTGGGAGAAATCTATAATCCGTTTTTCCAAAAAGGAACATTACGCACGGTTACTATTGGCGAGTCGGCCCGGGAGATTGGGTCGCATGCTTTTCAAGGCTGTCATTCTCTGGTTTCGTTTACGGTGGGAAGTGGAGTGGATCGAATTGGCGATCGGGCTTTCAGTGGTTGTATTTCACTCCGGGAGCTTTTCTTTAAGGATGGTGAGGGCACTCTGTTTCTTGGCGTCAATCGCCATTCGACGTCGAGCAAGGGTGAAGCCCTTTTTTTTGATTGTCCCATTGAAACTCTTTATTTGGGGCGGACACTCGATTATTCGACCAGTTATTTCGATGGGTATGCGCCTTTTTATGATCAACAGTATTTGCAATCGGTCGTAGTAGGAGAAGAGGTCGTTTCGTTGGGAGATCGTCTTTTTTGGGGTTGCCATTCGTTGTCGACTGTTACGATAGGAGGGGCTGTTGAGTTTATCGGTAATTATGTTTTTAAAGAGTGTACTGCACTCACCGAGGTTGTTTTTCGAGATGGGGAGTTGCCCCTGTATGTGGGATATAATAAGTTCTCTCCCAACGGAATAGGAGAACCGTTGTTTTCCGACAGCCATTTACATTCTCTTTATTTGGGGCGGACTTTGACTTACAATATGAGTCGTTTTTACGGTTTATCGCCTTTTTATCAGCAGACGGAACTCTCGTCGGTAACCGTGAGCGATTATGTCATGCAACTGTCGCAGAATATTTTTTATAATTGTTCGGCACTTACCGAGTTGGTGATTCCCGGCAGTGTATCGGTGATTGATAATGCCGCGTTTCTCGGTTGCACATCATTGAAAAAACTGGAATTGAAAGATGGGAGAGCACCATTATCGTTGGGATATAATCTTTTTTCGGAAATGGAGGGGCGGACATTGTTTCATGATACTGCTGTCGAGACGCTTTATTTAGGTCGTAATCTGCAATTCTTGTCGGGAGAGGAGTATGGAGGAGCTCCGTTTTCTCGAATGAAAAAGCTACAAAGTGTTGTGGTTGGAGATGAGGTAACGGCTATTCCCGATGATCTGTTTAAGAATTGTCCCGTTCTTGAATCGTTTGTTGTAGGGAAAGCTGTGGAGACAATCGGCAATCGGGCTTTTCAAGGTTGTGGAAACTTATCCCGTTTGGTTTTTCGAGATGGAGATAAACCGCTTTTATTGGGTTACAACGTGCATGAACCGTCCGGGCTTGGTCGTTCCCTTTTTTATGACAATCCCATACAGCAACTTTATCTCGGTAGGGAATTGCGTTATCCCGACACGATATATTACGGTTACGCCCCGTTCTATCGGAAAGAAACGTTGACCGAAGTAACTATCGGTGAGGGAGTGTCGGTTGTCGGAGACCGGTTGTTTTACGGCTGTACGCAGTTGGATAATTTACAGATTGAAGGAACGCTTTCGGTTGTAGGGGCTTACGCTTTTTACGGCTGTCCGGCGAAGGAATAATACGTTTTCTCCTTTTAAACTTTTTAGCATGTTTTCTTGTTTGGGAAGAACAATCCCTAAATAAGAAAAGAAATGAAACGTATTTTTGTTTTCGCCTTATGTCTCTTAGGCTGTTGCGTTGTGCTTTCGGCACAGAATTACAACAAAAAAGAGGTAAAAAGTTTGCAGAATTTCCTGAATCAGCCGTCGGCCAAAGAAAAACCGAATCATGAACAGTTTAAGCGAATAAATCTGAACGACCCGTCTACTTGGGAGGGAGTAATGTGGGAAAACGGCCGTGTTACCGCTATCGATTGGCGGGGACGGGGATTGGCCGGAGATCTCTCGGTCGATAATTTCTCGCAGTTGCAGCGAATCGATGTTACGTCGAACCAACTCACCTCGCTTTCTGCATCGAAGTGTTCTTCGTTGGCGACAATCGAAACCGGACGGAACAAGTTGTCGTCTATCAACCTTTCGGGGTGTACGGCATTGCGTACATTGAATTGTTTCAGAAACCGTCTTGCCGATATCGACTTGTCATCTTCTATGGGTATCATGTCGCTCAATTGTGCCGATAATCTTTTTGTAGAACTCTCTGTCGCACATGCCGATTCATTGAAAACCCTTAATGTGCAAGGGTGTCATCTCGAAGTCTTGTCGGTCGACAGTTGTGTCAATCTGCGGAATCTTTACTGCGGATATAATCGTATTTCGGTATTGAGGTTGATCGATGTTCCCGCATTGGAAACTTTGAATATAGATAATAACAATATTGTGCAGTTTTATGTTACCGGACAGCCCGATCTTTATTATTTTTCTTGCAGCGGCAATAATATGACGGTTTTGAAGATGACCGATTGTGAGTCGTTGTCGAGTGTCGATTGTTCGAACAATCATATTGCGACACTTGATTTTTCGGGATCGGATAATCTGACGACCGTGAATTGCTCGAACAATAATCTGACCCGTCTCGATTTGAGTAACTTTCAGATGTTGCAAAGTGTAAATTGCAGTCAGAATCAGATCAATGTAATCGATGTATCGTTTTGTCCCAATCTTATGACCTTGAATTTCAGGGGAAATCCTTTGGTAACATTATATACGATGGGCGATTACAATTTGAGAATGATTTCGGGTATTTGGTCGTATTGAGTAGCGGGAGAATAGGGAAAGGAGTTTATTCCGCTATTCAAAAGACGAGCCGTCCAAAATTTAGACGGCTCGTTGCGTTTTTATTTTGTCAGGTTCCTTATCCGCGGATCGCTTTGATACCGGGTAATTCGCGGCCTTCGATACATTCGAGCAGGGCACCGCCTCCGGTTGATACGTAGCTTACCTTGTCGGCCATGCCGAATTTATTGATGCAGGCAACCGAGTCTCCTCCACCGATGAGAGAGAATGCTCCTGCTGCGGTTGCATCGACGATGGCTTGAGCGATAGCCCGGGAACCGGCCTCGAAGTTGGAGAATTCGAATACGCCGGCA
>HF999692.1:15240-17770 GCA_000434215.1 Bacteroides sp. CAG:144 | reverse complement strand
ATTCGAATACGCCGGCAGGTCCGTTCCACAAAATGGTTTTCGAGGATTTGATGACATTGCCCAGTTTCTTGACCGAGTCGGGACCGAGGTCGAGACCCATCCAACCAGCGGGAATGTCGCTGTTTTGGCAAATTTGTGTCTTGGCTTCATTCGAGAAACTATCGGCTGCAACGCAATCGGTCGGCAATACGAGATTTACACCCAGTTCTTTGGCTTTGTTCATGATGCTGGTGGCTGTTTCGAGCATATCGTCTTCACACAAAGAATTTCCGATTTTTCCACCCATAGCTTTGGCAAAAGTGAAAGCCATACCGCCGCAGATAACGAGGTTATCGACTTTGCTCAGCAGGTTTTCGATAATCGTGATTTTGGAAGAAACTTTCGAACCGCCGATGATGGCTGTTACGGGGTGTACGGGATTTTTCATTACTTTTTCTACCGATTCCACCTCTTTTTGCATCAAGTACCCGAACATTTTGTTCTCCGGAGAGAAGTAGTCGGCGATAAGGGCGGTAGAGGCGTGTGCACGGTGAGCCGTGCCGAATGCGTCGTTTACATATACGTCGGCAAGTTCGGCCAAGTGTTTGGTAAATCCCTTTTGGCTTTCTTTGACCGCTTTTTTGGCTGCGGCTTTTTCTTCGTCGCTGGCATCGTCGGCGAGGCCTCTGGGCTTACCTTCTTCTTCGGCGTAAAAACGGAGATTTTCGAGAACAAGTACTTCTCCCGGTTTGAGTTCTGCTACGGCTGCTTTTACAGCGTCGCCTTGACAATCATTGACAAATTTGACGGGTTGTCCCAGCAGTTCCGACAGGTGGTTGACAATGTGTTTGAGAGAAAATTTGTCTTCCGGGCCTTTTTTAGGACGACCCAAGTGAGAACCGATAATGATGCTTCCGCCATCAGCCAGAATTTTTTTCAGCGTAGGCAGAGCCGCACGCATACGGGTATCGTCGGTGATATTCAAGTTCTCATCGAGAGGTACGTTGAAATCGACACGTACAAACGCCTTTTTACCGGCGAAATTGAAATTGTCAAGTGTTTGCATATCTATTTGTTTTTAAAGGATTCTTTTTTCTTTTGCTTGCAAAAATATAAAATGTTTTTGTTTGTGCTGACGCATTCTTTTAAAACCGGATATTGATTTTAACAAATTTAGCACAGCGCAAACGAAAGTACTATATCAACCCTTTTTGCATCAATAAAGTTTCCATTTCTTGCTGTATTTTTTCTGCTTCTCTACGCGCAGCATCGGCGAATGATTCGCTTTTGTCGGCGTAGATGATACCGCGCGACGAGTTTACGAGCAGTCCGCACCGGTCGTTCATGCCGTATTGGGCTACTTCTTGCAGGCTTCCGCCTTGCGCTCCCACACCGGGAACAAGCAGGAAATGGTCGGGAGCTATGCGGCGCACATCGGTAAATAGTTTGCCTTGCGTTGCACCGACTACAAACATCAGTTGGTCGTCGGTTGCCCAATTTTGGGTTACCCGCAGCACTTTTTCAAAAAGACGTTCGCCGTTATTGTCTGTCGTAAATTGAAAATCTTGCGAACCTTTGTTCGAGGTCAGTCCCAGTACGATGACCCAGTGTCCGGGATAGTTGAGAAACGGCTTTACGCTGTCTTCGCCCATGTAAGGAGCTACCGTTACGGAATCGATGTCGAGATGTTCGAAAAAACTACGGGCATACATTTCCGACGTGTTGCCTATGTCGCCGCGTTTGGCATCGGCGATGATGAACTGGTCGGGGTGGTTTCCTTTGATATAACGGACGGTTTTTTCAAAGGCTTTCCAGCCCTCGATACCGAGACTTTCGTAAAATGCCAGATTCGGTTTGTATGCCACGCATAAGTCGGCAGTAGCATCGATTATCGCCTTGTTGAATGCAAAAATGGGATCTTCGTCCTGTAAAAGGTGTTGCGGTATTTTTTTGATGTCGGTATCGAGGCCGACGCAAAGAAATGATTTTTTTCGGCAGATATGTTCGAAAAGTTGTTGTTTGTTCATTTTAGAGTAAGATTGGAGTAAAATATTTTTACAATTCGCTTTCTTTCAGTCGTTCGGCATTTTCGGCGACGATAAGATGGTCGATGCAATCTTGAATATCGCCGTCCATAAATGCCGACAAGTTGTAAATGGTGTAGTTGATACGGTGGTCGGTAATACGCCCTTGCGGATAATTGTAGGTGCGTATCTTTGCCGAACGGTCGCCGGTCGACACCATCGTTTTGCGTTTGCTGGCAATGTCGTCGATATATTTCTGGTGCTCTTTGTCATAGATGAAAGTACGGAGACGGGAGAGGGCACGTTCTTTGTTTTTGGGTTGGTCGCGTGTTTCGGTACACTCGATAAGAATCTCTTCCACTTCGCCCGTGTTGGGATTTTTCCAGTTATACCGTAAACGTACTCCCGATTCCACTTTATTGACATTCTGTCCGCCTGCACCACCGCTTCGGAATGTGTCCCATTTGATTTCGCCTTCGTTTATTTCTACGTCGAATGGTTCGGCTTCGGGTAGTACGGCGACCGAT
>HF999692.1:0-15194 GCA_000434215.1 Bacteroides sp. CAG:144 | reverse complement strand
ACCCGGCCTTGCGTTTCTGTTGCGGGGACACGTTGCACGCGGTGAACCCCCGATTCGTATTTCAGTGTACCGTAGACTTTTTGCCCCGATACCGAGCAGATGATTTCCTTGAATCCTCCGGCAGCACCCTCGCTTGCACTCGATATTTCGAGTTTCCAACCTTTCATTTCACAGTATTTCGCATACATGCGGAACAAGTCTCCCGCAAACAAGGCCGCTTCGTCACCGCCTGTTCCGCCACGTATTTCGAGTATGGCATTGCGGTCGTCTTGCGGGTCGGCCGGGACAAGCAGGAGCTTTATCTCCTCTTCGATGGCGGGAATTTGCGATTGGCTGTTGTCCAGTTCTTCACGGGCCATTTCACGCATTTCGGGATCATTTTCGCTGTCCAGTATTTCCCGGGCCTCATCTATATTTCTCAGTAGACCGGCGTAACGTTTGCGGGCATTGTCTATTTTTTCGAGGTCGCTGTATTCTTTGGTGAGTTTGGCAAAGCGTTTCCGGTCGTTGATGACTTCGGGGTCGGTGATAAGCGTACTTACTTCTTGAAAACGCAATGACAAACCTTCTAATTTTTCTAATAACTTATTGTCGCTCATAAATTGGCAATTTGAGTGCAAATATACAAAATCGCCACGGAACTTTTACATAGAGACGAAACTAAATTCGTCTCTATCGACAGTCGGTTTTTTATTGTTTTTGAAGGGAGAAATAATACCGGTTTATTTATTCCATATCTTCATTGTGGAATTTGTGCTTTTTATTTCCGAATGTAAAGCGATAATTTATAATAAGGTGGAATATGTTTCCGGTTTCGACACGAGATTTGCTTATATGCGATTTATAGGTATAGGTCAACTGTTCATATTCGGTATCGTATGCGCCTTTGAGAAACGGGTTATAGGTATAAAAAGAGAAGTTCCAATTGTCGATATTGTATGTAACTTGTATATTCATGGCTATCCGTCGAGATGACAGTACGGCTGTGGACGGGTCGAAATTTTTATTGATGTAACTGCAATTGGCGTTGACCGAAAAACCTTTGTACATGAAATATGTATATCCGCCGATTCCGAAAAAAGCATTGTAATGAAAATTTTTCCACAACGAAGAGCTTATATGGGCGTATACCCCTTCTGCTCCTATGAACAGCCGTTGAGGAATGACTTCATATTGTACGTTTAGACCGTATTGTTGCGAGAAGCCGAGTCCACCGTTTTCTTTTCGGGAAATGAACATGCCATGTTTTTCCGAGTAATCGATTTTTTCATACATGGTTCGGGTTTTGCCGTTGTTTTGGATATAGGGCATCAGTGAGAGATTGTTTCGGGTCCATGTATAACTGATTCGGCTGTTGAATTTCCATTCGTTTCTCAGAGCGGGATTTCCTGTGTGGAGCATATATTCGTTGTCTTTGTATTCCGTGGTAGTCATATCCGAGGCAGAGGGTTCTGTACTTCTAAAAGAGGCCTTTATTCTCAAATTATGCGCTTTTTTCGTAAAAGTAAGTTGCAGGGAGGGTATGAACTGGTGGTCGAATGATGACCGGTTTCTCGTCCGGCTGAACGATAACTGTTCGGCCAGGCGGAATTGTAAGTTCAGTCTGTTTTTTATCCGATAATCATAAGTGGCGTATAAGCGTGTGTTACCCCGGCTCAGATAGACGTCCGAGGCGTTTCCTTCCCGTATGTTGCGGTTGTCGGTACGGGTAAAGTCCTGATAACCTTCCACACTGAGAGAAGAGCGGTTCTTGAATGTTTTGCTGTAACTGGTTTTGAAACTCGTATGCCAACTTTTCTCGTCGGTGGCGTTACTGTAAGACGAGGTTATCACGTCGTCGGTATGGTAGGCATACCAGCGTTTGTAATCGTTGTTACCGCGATTTCCATACCATTCCACTCGCAGACGTTGTTCGTTTTTCAGTACGCGGTTATATCGCATTCTCAGTGCGGGTTGTAAATCGAGCGAATGTTTGTTTTCCCGACGGGTATAGATTCCCGGCATATTGCTGAATGTTTCACGTGTCCATATATCACTTCTTTCCATGTTCCTGTTCATGCGGAAAGAAGAATAGACAGTTTGCTTTTTATCCTTGTAGATGTAGTTGAAATAACTGCTTAGGTGATTGTTGGTTTCTCTTGAAGGAAGTTCGTTCGAGGTATTGATGATTGTTTTTCCCGGGAATCCGTAAGTCGTCTCGGTGTAACTCTCGTTATGATCTTTGGCATAGGTATATTTGTCCGATACCGAGAGGGCGAATTCCGATTTCTTTTGAAAATATTGGATTGTTCCACGGCCGTATCCGTAAGGTCTGTTCAGTTGTTCTTTTCCGTTGAGGGCGACCGATCCGGCATAATCGCGTTCTTTCAGTACATAGTCGAGAACGACATCGGCTTCTGGATAATCCGAACGACCATTTGGGTAGAAGTCTACCCGTTTGATGTCCCGCGGATTCAGATTGTTTACTTCTTCTTGTGTCGCTTCCATTCCGTTGATGCAGAAAAATATCTCTTGGTCGAGATAGGTGGGTGTGGAGTTCTGAATATTCGCTTTTACTCCGGGTATCATCAAAGATGTCAAGGCGCTGTATCCGTCGTATGCGTGGCGTAACTGCTCCCGGGTAGGATACACCATTGTTTTGTCTTCGGTACGCACGGTTTGTTTCCCTATTACGGTAACCTCTTGTACTTGTACGGTATTTTCACTCAGGGTGATGTCTCCGAGACGGATAAGTTTTTCTTCTGTGGGATTCAGTATGAGAGTCAGTTCTTTGTACCCGAGGTAATTGATGCGGAGACAAAACACCCTTTTCCCTTCGGGTACATGCAAGGTAAAGTCGCCTTTGCTATCGGTTACGGTGCTTTTCACGAGTAGGGAATCGTTATCGAAGCAACGTACAGCGGCTCCTATCAGGTCGTTTCGTTCGCTGTCGAGTACATGACCTTCTATTTCGATTTCTTGGGCAGATAAAGTGCTGGCAAGTAAAAGGCAAAGAAAAAACAGTATGGATTTTGACATGGTATTTGAGAATGAAATATATTCTTTTTTGAACAAAAATAATGAACAAACAAAAAACGTTTAGGATAATTATCTATGATTTATCATGATGTACCAGAGACTATATTTTTATTTTGGTGGGTTATGTGGGCTGTCATAAATAATATTTTGAAGAATTGTTTAATGTGCATATCTATGATTATATTTTTGTCGTTAGACGTATGTCGATTATAAAAAAGTTTCTACGGCGGTTTTTATTTTGTAGAAAAATAAAAAGGGGTTACCTCAAAGTAACCCCTTTTATAAAGGAAATAAGTTTTATGGTCATTCTTTATCGCTACATTCTTTGGGTATGGAAAGGTCTATCGGGTGGGAGACTTTTTCTTTGAGCAGGGCGATATCGAGAACCTCTTTTATATCGTGTACATAGTAGAATTTCAACCCTTTGAGATAGTTCTCTTTTATGTCTTCGATATCTTTTCGGTTTTCTTCGCAGAGAATGATCTCTTTGATGCCGGCACGCTTTGCCGCAAGAATTTTTTCTTTGATACCCCCGACGGGCAGTACGCGGCCGCGAAGTGTGATTTCTCCCGTCATGGCGAGGTGAGCCCGTACTTTACGCTGGGTAAATGTCGAGGCGATAGATGTTACCATTGTAATGCCGGCCGACGGCCCGTCTTTGGGTATGGCGCCTTCGGGTACGTGGATATGCAGATTCCAGTGGTTGAATACGTCGTAGTCGATACCCAGTTGATCGGCGTGGGCTTTGACATATTGCAAAGCGATAACGGCGGATTCTTTCATCACATCGCCCAGATTTCCTGTGAGCGTAAGTTTTTCGCCTTTGTTGCGGCTCAAACTCGACTCGATATAAAGAATTTCCCCACCTACGGCCGTCCATGCGAGACCGGTTACTACACCGGCATAATCATTCCCTTCATAACGGTCGCGCATATATTCTTTCATGCCGAGATATTCCGCAAGTTCGTCTATGGACAATTCATGGTTCCACTGTTCGCCCGATGCTTTTTTTCGAGCGACCTTCCGCATGATTTTCGCAATTTTTTTATCGAGTTCCCGTACACCCGATTCCCGCGTGTACGATTCGATGATGGCTGCCATTGTTTTCTTGGGTATATCGAGATCGTCTTTGTTCAAACCATGTTCTTCGAGTTGTTTGGGAACGAGGTGGCGTCGGCCTATCTCGACTTTTTCTTCCTGTATGTAGCCCGAGACTTCGATGAGTTCCATACGGTCGAGCAGAGGCCGAGAGATGGTGTTCAGGTTGTTGGCCGTGGCTATAAACAATACTTTCGAGAGGTCGTAGTCGATGTCGAGATAATTGTCGTGAAACGCATTATTTTGCTCCGGGTCGAGCACTTCGAGAAGTGCCGATGCCGGGTCGCCCTTGAAGTCGTTGCCTATTTTATCGATTTCATCGAGAACGAATACCGGATTGGAGGCTCCCGCTTTCTGTATGCCCTGAATGATTCGTCCCGGCATGGCTCCGATATAAGTACGGCGATGCCCTCGTATTTCGGCCTCGTCGTGCAGACCGCCTAATGAAACACGTACGTATTTGCGGTCTAGTGCGGCGGCGATCGATTTGCCCAAAGAGGTTTTTCCCACACCCGGAGGACCGTACAGGCAGATGATGGGAGCTTTCATATCTCCCCGTAATTTGAGTACGGCGAGATGTTCTATGATACGCTCTTTGACTTTTTCGAGACCGTAATGGTCTTTGTCGAGTTGCCGTTGGGCATTTTTCAAGTTGAAGTTATCTGTCGTGTATTCACCCCATGGCAAGTCAGTCAACGTTTCGAGGTAGTTGTACTGTACCGAAAAATCGGGAGATTGGGGGTAAAGTCGTTCCAGTCGACGCAGCTCTTTATCGAATACTTCTTGGACTTCTTCGCTCCATTTCTTTTGCGCCGCTTTTTGCGAAAGCTCTTCGATATCTTGCTCTTGGCTATTGCCACCCAACTCGTCCTGTATGGTTTTTATCTGTTGTTGTAGGAAATGCTCGCGTTGTTGCTGGTTGATATCGGCACGGGTTTTCGATTGGATATCGGCTTTTATTTCGAGGAGTTGAGCTTCTTTGCGCAGGGCGGCATAGAGGGCGAAAGCGCGCTCTTTTACTGTCGGAATATCGAGAAACTCTTGTTTCTGTTGCGGCGTAAAAGGAATATTCGTGCACAAGAAATTGACGAGATAGAGCATATTGCCCATGTTACGCAAAGCAAAAATGAGTTCTCTCGGTGGTTCGGGCATCGACTTCAACACATCGAGCGTAATGTCTTTCAATGCATCGAGCAATGCTTCGAATTCCTTGTCGTTTTCTTGGGGCATGATTTCGGGTTGGAGCGTGATATTTCCGGTAATGTACGGAAAATAGGACGTAACCTCATCAAGGTGAAAACGCTGTTTCCCTTGTAAAATGACTGTCGTATTGCCGTCGGGCATTTCCAGTATCTTGATAATTTCTCCCATAGAACCGATAGGATAGAGGTCGTCGGTTTCATCGGGATCGTCTTTGTACATATCCTTCTGGCAGACAACGCCGATGAGTTGTTTCTTTTTGGCGGCTTCGCGTACCAGTTGCAGCGACTTGGACCTGCCAACGGTAATAGGAAGGGTTACGCCGGGAAACAACACCATGTTGCGTAAGGGGAGAATCGGTAATTTTTTTTCGTCGAGACCCGGACATTCGATATCGGGCGATCCGTCGATTTCGGCAAAAATCGTGCCGATATTGGTATTCTCGTCGGTATCGAAAAAGATGTTTTTATCAGATGAAATCATAGTTAATCGTATTTGTCATTTTGTCAGGTTTCGGTTTATTCAGCACTTTGTCGCACAAATTGGCTTACCTTTCTAAACAGCAATTGACGTGCCAAAGTTAATGATTCTTTATCGACTATGGGTATTATTATATATTTTTGTTTATTTGCTGACGAAAAAGTCCCGAATAATATGAGTAATCCCTATTTCCGGTTCAAACAATTTACCGTATGGCATGACCGATGTGCCATGAAAGTCGGTACCGACGGTGTTTTGATAGGTGCGTGGTGCGACGTCGATGCATGTCGCCGCATTCTTGATGTCGGGTGCGGAACCGGCCTTATATCTTTGATGATTGCCCAGAGAACATCGGACAGGACAATGATAGAGGGCGTGGAAATCGATGCTGTCGCGGCAGAACAGGCTGCTGAGAATACCGATCGTTCGCCGTGGAAAAACAGGCTAAGGATTCATACCTCCGATTTTCTCGATTTTGCAACTTCTGCAACTGTCCGGTATGACCACATTGTATCGAATCCGCCTTATTTTGAAAAATCGCTTTTACCCGAAGATGCAGCTCGTCTCACGGCTCGACATACCGGGCGTCTTACATATGAGTCTCTCTTGCGTGGGGCTGTGTCGCTATTACTTCCCGGAGGACGTATATCGCTTATATTTCCGGCAGGATTGCATGATTCGGTTTCTGCCATAGCCCGGAAGTACGGGCTTTTTGTTCGGCGTACCATGTGGGTGAGTGGTCGGGAAGGTATGCCTCCCAAGCGGGTAATGGTCGAGTGGGTAAACAAACCCTCCGAGATCCGGGAGGAACACAATTTGGCAATCGAGACGGCACCGTTGCAATGGACGCCCGAATATATCGATTTGACACGCGATTTTTATTTACAGTTGTGATATGAGAAAAGGGGATATGTCACAAAATACATATCCCCTTTTCTCGTGGTGGTTTGGGGGTTACTTGATATTTTCCCGTAATTGCGTGAGGTATTTTTTCATGCCTGTACTATCTTTTTGCTTGATGATATTTTGGAGTGTCGACAACTGTTCTTGTATTTTTTCCAGTTGTTCTCCGGTGTGGGGATTGAAGAGAATTTCGGTAAGCAGGTAGTCGTCTTCCGAGAACAGGCCTCTTGCGATATTCATGTGTCTTTTGAATGTCGTGCCCGGAGCATCTTGATGTTTCATCGTAGCAGCGAATACCATTGTCGAAACGAACGGGATAGAAAGCGAATAGGCTATCGTCTCATCGTGTTGCTTGAATGTGTATTCGAAGATGTTGAGGTGCAGACGACTGTATAGGTCTTTGAAAAAGACTTTTCCCAAATGGTCCGACTCGGTGATGATGATGGCATTTTCTTCGGATAGACTGCCGAGGTTGGCAAACGTGGGGCCGAACATCGGGTGTGTCGAAACGAAAGACCGTTTAGCTTTCTTGTAAAATTCGGGAAGTCCGGTTTTTACCGAAGCTATGTCGGATATGATACAAGATTCGGGAATGTGCGGCAGTACGGATTCGAAAGCAGGGATCGTGTATTTGACCGTTGCTGCATTGATGAGCAGTTCGGGTTTGAAGGCTTCGATCTCTTCCATCGTCGTCATACGTTGCGTGTTGAATGTGAAGCGCAGCCGTTGAGGGTCGGTGTCGTATATGGCGACTTCGTGTTCGAAACTCAATACGTCTGAGAAAAACGAGCCCATTTTCCCGGCTCCTAAAATCAGAATTTTCATTTCGATATTATTTGTTGATGATGACCATTTGTTGGCGTATCGACTCTTCGTGGATCGCTGCCAAAATAGTTTTCATAAATTCTCCGTCCATATCCATGTTACAAGCTTGTTCCACGCGTTTGTTCAAGATTTCATCATAACGGGTGGCTTGTAAAATAGGCATATCGTGCTCTTTTTTATACAAACCGATTTCACGAGAGATGCGCATGCGTTTTGCCAGCAGGTCGAGCAGTTGGTTATCGAGTTCGTCGATTTGCCGACGCAATTCGTTGAGGTTTTCGGTGCTTTGTGATGTTTCCCTTATGATAAGCATATCGAGAATATAAGCTAAAACGTCGGGGGTAACTTGTTGCGATGCGTCGCTCCATGCACAATCGGGGTTACAGTGCGATTCGATGATGAGTCCATCAAATCCGAGGTCCATGGCTTGCTGGCTGAGCGGAGCTATAAGATCTCGTTTCCCGCCTATGTGGCTGGGGTCGCATATAATGGGAATATTCGGGAACCGGCGACGCAGTTCGATGGGAATATGCCATTGGGGAAGATTTCGGTAGATGCGTTTATCGTATGCACTGAATCCCCGGTGAATGACACCTATTTTACGTATTCCGGCATTGTAGATGCGTTCTACGGCACCGATCCACAATTCAAGGTCGGGATTGACGGGGTTTTTGATAAGGATAGGAATGTCCACGCCTTTCAATGCATCGGCTATCTCTTGCATCGAGAAAGGATTCGCAGCGGTACGGGCACCTATCCAGAGAATATCCACGCCGTATTTGAGTGCTTCGAATACATGGTATTGGTTGGCTACCTCGGTCGAGACATACATGCCCGTTTCTTCCTTCACACGTTTCAACCAGGGCAGTCCGATACTGCCTACGCCCTCGAACCCACCTGGTTTGGTACGGGGTTTCCATATTCCGGCACGGAATATTTTGATACCTTGTGCAGCCAGCTCTTTGGCGGTTTCGAGTACTTGGTCTTCGGTCTCGGCGCTGCATGGACCGGCGATGACGAGCGGACGTTTGTTTTCGATACCCGGCAGGGTAATCGGTTCCAGATTCATAATTGTGTCTGCCATAGAATAGGGATATTTTATTGTTATTATATTCTGATGTGGTTTTTGATACGTTTGAGAGATTCTTCCAAAGCGATTTTGTCGGCGCAGAGCGAAATGCGTACATAACGTTCTCCCTGGCTGCCGAATATGATTCCCGGGGTGATGAAAACATGTGCCTCATATAACACTTTATCGGCCAATTCTGCCCCGTCTTTCACATTATCCGGAATCTTTGCCCACAGGAACATGCCTCTTTGGTTTTTATCGAAAGTACAGCCGAGAGCTTCGACGATTTTTTCGGCTATACCTCGGCGTTCTTGATAAATCAGGTTGTTGCCCTCGTACCACGATGCCGGCAGGGACAAGGCATGGGCGGCGGCTTCTTGCATGGGACGGAAAGTCCCCGAGTCGATATTGCTTTTCACTCGCAGTATCCAAGATACGAATTGAGCATTCGAGGCCAGCATACCTATGCGCCAACCGGGCATATTGTGCGATTTGCTCATCGAGTTCATTTCGATACAGATTTCTTTTGCTTCCGGTATCGACAATAGGCTCAGCGGAGTATCATTGAGAATGAAGCTATAAGGGTTGTCGTTGACGATGATGATGTTGTGGCGTCGCCCGAAATCGACTAGTTTCTCGAATAGTTCACGACTTGCCTGTGCGCCGGTAGGCATGTGCGGGTAGTTTACCCACATGAGTTTTACGCCCGAGAGGTCGGTTTTTTCCAGACTTTCGAAGTCGGGCTGCCAATTGTTTTCCTCCCGCAGTTCGTAAGGAAGGATACGGGCTTCGGCCAGTCGGCTTACCGATGTATAGGTCGGGTATCCGGGATTCGGAACCAATACCCCATCTCCGGGATTGAGAAACGCCAGAGAAATGTGTAGAATGCCTTCTTTCGACCCGATGAGCGGTTGTATTTCATTGGTCGGGTTGAGGTTTACTCCGTACCATTTTTTATACCACTCGGCAAATGCCTGCCGTAATTCGGGAATACCCACATACGGTTGGTAGCCGTGCGTATTGTCTTTACGACTTTCACGACAGAGCGTTTCGATTGTTTCGGGATGAGGCGGACGGTCGGGACTTCCTATTCCCAGACTGATGACATTGAGGCCACGGGCGTTCATGTCGGCAACCTCTTTCAGCTTTTTCGAGAAATAATATTCGCTGATTTGGTTTACCCGGTTGGCGGGTGTTATGTTATAAGTCGTTTTTTGATTCGGCATATTCTCCAAGTATTTTAAGTTCTTTGATAAGGGGGGTGATTGCATCAACTGCCTGACGGTATCGCAAACGGTCTTCGTATACGACGTCGATATAGAATTGGTATTCCCATTCGCGTCCGATAATGGGAAGAGACTGTATTTTTGTCAGGTTCATTTTATAGTAAGAGAGTATTGAGAGGACCTGAGACAAGCTGCCTTCGGTATGCGGGAGGGTAAATACGAAGCTCGATTTGTTACAGATGTCGTTTTTACGCAATTCGTCGGCATGCCAGCGATTGGCCAAAATCAGAAAACGAGTAGAATTGTGTTTGTTGGTTTCTATACCTTCTTGCAGGATTTTCAATCCGTACATGGCAGCTACGTCTTTACCGCAAATAGCGGCATGCCCGTGCAGTTTATTCTCGAAAATATCTTCCGCACTCTTGGCGGTATCTTCGGCTTCTACAGCTTTGATATTGGGGTGGGCATTCAAGAATTCCCTACATTGCATGAGTGCTATGGGGTGGGAGCTTACCTCTGTTATGTCTTCCCAATCGTCTTCGGGTAGACACATGATGGAATGTGAAATGTGCAGACGGGCTTCTCCTATGATTTGCGTGTCGCTTTCGCGCAATAGTTCGTGATTTTGCAGTAAGCTCCCGGCTATGGTATTTTCGATGGCCATGAGTCCGATGATCGAATCGTCTTTTTTTATCATCGAAAAAATATCTTCAAAGCGGGCGCAATAAATTACTTCTATATCTTCACCCGAGAAATACCGGTGTGCGGTTATGTCGTGAAAAGAGCCTTTGGCACCTTGTATAGCAATACGTTTCATATTTGTGTTTTGTGTTATAAAAAAATTCCCACTCTTCTGTGTCAGAAGGTGGGATAACATATCATCGAGTTTCTGAGGCATGTGCGATTGCCTCCCACCTTAACACCTTGCATAAAGTAGAAAAAATAAAAACCGTAAAATCGAGAAAATAAGTGTTTCATAATCATATATATTAAAAAATCCCGTCTTATGAACGGGATTTCTCTATTTTGTGAATCATTAGCCATACAGAATCCCGTTCTTACTTTTGGGTAAAGTAAAAATAGAAAAAATAAGTATAGCTAAAACAATGTCTCATCGTTTACTGTTTTTTTTTACAGCGACAAAGATAGAAAAGATTACGAGAAGAAAAAAGTATTTTGCAATTTTTTTTATCAAAAAGAAAATCAAATGCTGTTTCTGAAAAAGAAATTGTAAATTATAGTAAGCAATATATCTGCACGGTCAAGAATCAATTTTGTTTTCTTCTTTAATATGTGAACATATTTAATATAATTATAAATATTTCTATATTTGCATAGCTAACATCAAATTATTATGAAAAAAATTATTCAAGAGTTCAAGGCATTCGCTATGCGTGGAAATGTCGTTGATATGGCTGTCGGTGTGATTATCGGTGGTGCATTCGGTAAAATTGTATCATCGCTGGTCGCCGATATTATCATGCCGTTGATCGGAGTGCTGATCGGAGGTGTGAATTTCAAGGATTTGAAGTGGACATTTCATTCTCCTTCTATCGGTGAAGGGATTCCTGCACAGGAGGTTACCGTAAATTACGGCAATTTTATACAAGTAACGTTCGATTTCCTGATTATTGCGTTTTCCATATTCCTTTTTGTGAAACTCATCAGTCGCTTCTCTCGTAAAAAAGCCGAAGAAGAGGCAGCCAAACCAGCCCCGGCTGTTCCCGAAGATGTGAAATTATTGCAGGAAATACGAGATCTCCTAAAACAGAATAACGAGAAATAATATCCCTCCTTCCACGAAAAAAATGAAGAGGAAAATTTCGACGTATATTCTTTGTTATCGGAATAAATGATTATCTTTGGAGGAAAATAGAAATGGTATGAATGCAGCACGAGAATCGATTTTGAAACTAATTACAGAGGCATTCTGCGAAACGATAGAAAAGGTAAAAAACGATGATGTATTTTCTTTGACAGATATGTACGTGGGGTTTAAGCCCGAAGATCTGTCGCTGTCGTTTTTTGACGATAATGATGTTTTATTGTTGCAGATAACCCTCGACGGGTGTGAATACCTTAAAGAAAATTCCGAAGAATTATCGTCGGAGTTGATTTCGTTGCTGCGTCAGGCATTGGATTCTCCCGAAGTAAGCGCAGCATTCGGTTCGCTCGATACGGTAGCGCCAGTCTCTGTTATTTGGGTAACGGAAGACAAAGAAACACTGTGTGAGTTGAAGACATTCGATAACGAAATGGTATTTCTCGAAGATGATTTTTTGAAAAAAATGGGGCAGGAGTTGGACGAATTTTTTGAAAAACTGATGTCCGACATTAAATAGCAGGAAAAGAGAAAGGGATTGCCTTTGCAATCCCTTTCTTGTTTGAAATTTCCCCCGTGCTTCTTTTTTATTTTAGAAGCTGAAAAAGCCTAATGGCTGTTTATTGCTGACATACCATTCGCCATCTTGTTCATCACAATAAATGTGATGCTCACAGGCAAGCCAGCCGATAGCTGCAAAGAAGTCTTTGTCCGACAATGAAAGCAGCTTTTTTACTTGGTTGGTCGTAATGGAATATGTTCCTTCCAGAATATGCCATACACGACTTGCATTTACTGCAATATCCAACGTTTTCATAATGTTGGGATTAAATTTCGTTCTAAATATAGGGATTGAAGATTACAAATCAAAATATTTATGGCTTATTTTTTGTTCAGATAGTCGGTTCTGACGTTTTTTTAAGATATGATTGTTTTTTAAGCGTAAATTATCCCCTTAAAAATAGTGTTTCGGAAGAAGACGCTTTCAATTAGGTTGTCCGAGTACAATAAAGTTTCGGCAAAAAGCCAGTATAAGAGAAGGATAATAGCCAAAAATACGGCTATACCCGTTCCTATTTTTTTTATGTTGGGAGACATAGATTTTGTTTGTATGGTTATTTTCTTATAACATACAGCGATGAAGAAATGTTCTTATGTCTTTGTATTATTTATTCCATATTTCCCAACTGGCGTAGGCTTGTAGCAGAAGCATTTCCAATCCGTTTTTTATGATAGCTCCTCGGTGGGCGCATTTTTCCAGAAAAAGAGTCGTTTCGGGATTGTAAACCAAGTCATAAGCCAGATGCAGCGGAGTTATGTATGAGTAAGGAATATCCGGACAAGTTTCGGTTTGTGGATACATACCCAGAGGAGTAGTGTTCACGATGATTTTGTACTCGTCGAGAATTTCGGATGTAAGGTCGTCATAACAAAAAATTCCTTCTTGGGCGGTTCGCGATACCAGCTGGGGGGTGATGCCCAAAGAAAGTAATCCGTACCATACGGCTTTTGACGCACCGCCCGTTCCCAAAATAAGAGCCTTTTGGTGATGGTCTTTGATATAGGGTCTGATCGAATCGGTAAATCCTATGATATCCGAATTATATCCTTTCAAAATGAGTTTGCCTTTTTCCCGAATAAATTTTACTACGTTTACGGCTCCGATCATTTGAGCGGTACCGTCCATTTCGTCGAGATAGGGGATAATACTTTCTTTGTATGGTATCGTAACATTTAATCCGCATAACTCGGGAGTCTCTTCTACGACCAGTCGTATATCTTCTATACGATCTATTTCGAAGTTTCTGTATTCGGCGGCTATCTTTTCGTTTGTAAATTTTTCGTTGAAAAAATTTCGAGAAAACGAATGGGAAAGCCGGTATCCCACAAGTCCGTACACCTGATTGATTGTCTCCATGTTTATCCTTTGTATTTGGCTGTTTTCAAAATATTCATTTCATTGTTTTCTTTCCACAAGTCAGGCAACTCATTACCTGTTTGTCGCATATATTCCGATACAATGCGCCAACCGATATATCGGCCGGCTTGTCCCGGAGATTGCTGTGTAAACGGTGCAGTAAACGGAGCAGGTGAGAGATATTTACTTATCAGAAAACGATCGGTCGAATAAAGGTCTTTTTGTTTTAAGAGGGTATTCCACATGATTGGTTCGTTTTCTTGGCACCATTGCAGCTGTTCTTTTGTGTAACCGAACAAGAATTCCGGCGCTACGTCAGGAAGTATCTGTTGCAGACAACAAATGATTTTGCCCTCGTATATCATTTCTCCCAACAATGTCACGTCTGCTTTGTCAGGGATTGGGTGTCTGGTATAGAGTATGACCCTCAGGACATCGGGGACGATATAGACTTTTTCTTTGCGTTGCAGTTGGTAGGGATTGAATATGGAATGATACGGCACGAAACCGCTTCCCAAATAATGATCGATTGATATGGATAGGATGGTATCGATGTTGACGATTTGTTGTTGCAACCCCGATATATGGCAATATAGTTGAGTGGGAAGTGTATCGTCCGGCATTAGTTTTTTATAACGGGAAAAGGCTTCAGAAAGCTCTTTTTCGATTTCGCTTGTATCGAGAAACAAACTATCTGCTGCCCGATATAATATTTGCATATCGGCTTGGGAAAGCCGTTGTATAAGCGCATCTTTTTCCGAAGAGTCGTTTGGAGAAAGATGCAAAATTTCTGAAACATATAACGGGTGGAATATTGAATACCGGTCGAGAAAGTTTTTCTCTGTGTTTGTATCGTTCGTTTGTATAAATGCCGTTAGGTCCCGATCGTATCGTGTCAAGGAAATTGATTCTGCCGCATCTTTCTTGTCGGAGCAACAAGCACCGAATAATCCGATAAGAATGAGAAAAACCGCAATACGTGCCATACCGAATCTGTTCAACGAAGATGTTTTACAACAAAGATAACGTATACTGCGGGTATAAGCAAGTGTTTTGATGTTTCCCTGGAATATTATTTCTATTACGAGATGGGTTGAATAGATGCTTTCGGAGAAACAATAGGTTGTTGTTTAGAGGTTATTTTGTTTTTCTCTTTCTTTTGTTATTTCTTTTTGCTCCTTTTTTAATTGTGTTTGAGCCTTTTTTAATCGGACTTGTTCTTTTGTCAACTTTTCTTTTTCTACACGCAATTGTTTTTGACGTTTTTTATGGGTGATGCGCTGATTCTTTCGGGAATTTTTTATTTTACCCTGTTCTCTTTGTATTTCTTCTAAGGATTTGGGGGTACTATCGTTGTTCAAGAGAGTGTGTCGAGGCATTATTTGCATCTGTGAATGATGTAGGACATACTTATTGCTTTGGGTTGTCTGGCTGACAAATAAAGTGAAAGTAATAAAGACGGGTATTAAAATTTTGTTGCTCATGATAGGCTCTATATTATGTATTGTTTGGTAAGATATGTTTTGCATACAAAGATACGTAAAAAACATATTGAGGCAAAGTGTCGCATATATATAGTGGAATAATATATTTTACGTTTTAAAAAGTAATGTCTTCTTATTTTTTGCTATATTT
>HF999691.1:59053-71196 GCA_000434215.1 Bacteroides sp. CAG:144 | reverse complement strand
GTCCATCGGCAGGAACAACCGTTTCCCGAACGACGATCCCCGCCGTATTATACACCGCAACACTCCGGCCCGACTCCGCCCCGGAGACCACGATCGATCCCTCGGAGGCATATACACTCATACGCGGGTCTTCTACCTGCCCAATATTTGTCGATGAAGGAAGCACCGTTACGACACATGAATCGCACAAATTACTACCATCGGTTGTCCGTGCAGTAATTGTTACTGTTCCTGGATTACCCCCTCTTATTCCATAATTTCTATTCGACCAATGACGCGACATAACACGTGCCACCGACTCGTCACTGGACTTCCATTCAATATTATAAACATACGATGCATATTGAGGCAAAAGCACACATGTACCGTGGAAAGCATCACCGCTTTCTATCACAATAGAATCTTGCTGTAAAGAAAATGTGGTAGCCTGCTCCATAATATATATCACTGTACATGTAGCCGACAAACCGGTACCATCGGTCGTTCTTGCCGTAATTGTCGCCGTATCGGAGCGAAAAGGTCGCTCCTTATCAAAAGCATAATTCCAAGCATTGGCTCTAATTTCACGACTACCAACACTTATGGAAAAATCCATACCAGCACCCGGATCTTCCACATCAAAAGCAAGTCGGGGATAAGAGGCATTCTCGGGAGTTATCTCCCAAAATACCAATCCATTATTCCATTTATCACGTATAAGTATAATGGTATCCCGGTCAAAGGTTATCGATTTTATCGGATTGGGCACAGAATCGGGTACCTCCGAGTCTCGAATATCCACAAATCTATCCCAACCGGGTGCATTTCGATACGCATCGACTTTCCCTTCCGGCACATATAAAATACCATATTTATAAGTTCCACTCCAAAAAAGGTCGCCGTCCATACTCGACCTATCATAAAATGGGGGTTCTTCGGCCAACGAACGCACCTCATATATCACACTTCCAAAAGCTTCATTTCCTATTTTTTTCACCCCGTGACCGATGACCAACTTACACAGGCCATCTCCATCAAAAGCGTAGGCACCGATCGACTCCACATTGTCGGGTATCGTTACCGACAACAATTTATCACATCCATCAAAAGCATATTCCCCTATTTTCTCTACACTTTCGGGTATCGTTACCGATCTTATACCACATTGAGAGAAAACTCTATCACTGATTTCATAAAGAGGCCCCAATGTTATATGGCTCAATAATAAGCAGCCATAAAATGCATAAGGACCTATTTTAGAAACGTTTTCGAGATTGATCGACTCCAAAGAATCACATCTTTCAAAAGCACTCTCTCCAATAGAACGGACACTCGGCGGTAAGGTTACCTTCCGCAATGAAGAACATTCTTTAAACACGCCATCACCTATACCTGTTACTTTATAATAAGAATAAGAACCAAGATCAAACACTTCTTCTGGTATTTGTAAATCCCGCACATCAAGAGCCTCCAGTACATGCGTGAGGATAGCTGTCTTTTCTCCGTAATCATCATAAAGAGAATAATACCAACCACCTTCTATATGTTCCCCGACCAAATTTGTTTGTGCCCGAACAGCTCCCAAACTTATACAAAAGGCTACCGACATCAGAACCACACACTTTTTCATAAGACGAAAATTTAAAGGTTACTTCTCGAAAGATAAGTATTTTTCGGTAAAAATCAAATTTTTCAAAGACAAAATATCGATCCTTTCCTCAAAAACAAAGTCAGCCGGATAATTTCCGGCTGACTTTTCATCAAATCATCTTCACCAAATTCTAATTAAATCCTTCATAGACAATTTCAAAATTGTCTATAAAAAGCTCTCCATCTATTTCCAATTTCGCTATAGGGCATTGTGTCAAATCACTGAGCAACAAACCCAAACCTTGGCAATTCTCCAAAAGGTGACTATATACGACAATACCCTAAATCTTTTTTGTTATTTGATTTATAATAACTGAAATCTTAAAATTTGAAAAGGAATATAACATTTCCAGTTATTATACGTTATATTCGCAGAGTTATAAAAGAAAGAAAAGGAAGGAAGAACCCTGACAAAGCGGCAACTCTGTCAGGGCGTCTCCTAAAAAAGCAGTTAGTTTAATCGTAAAGAAAACGAACGTTGCGTGTAATATATGCACTCAAGCCTGCACCACTCTTTGCAAGACGTTTCATTTCTTCCACGTTTTCCCTTCCTGCTTTGTTGTAGCTATAAGAATATGGTTTACCACCTTTGAACCAAACGGTTATACGTGTAGCCTCAATCTCATAGCCAATGACTGGAGAGTTGCCTCTCAAATTAGCATAAGGACTCATAAATTCCTCCTTTCTGTTCTTAGTGGCAACATGTTTCAGGTTGCCGTTATACAATAAAATAGCCCCATTCCTACACCCGATAGGTTTGGGGCTTACTTAATTTAAACAATCTTCGTACCACTCTGTATTTCTGACAAAATGACATATTTAGGTCGGCAGAGTTATTATGAAAAATCAATGGTATTATGAATAGAACAATTATTTCAATCGAAGTACAAGACCACGGTGGTAAAGAGGCTAAAATCATCGTCAGAGGAGAACGGAACAATCAGATTCTGTTTGAGGAACAGTTTGATTATAAGGACGAAGAAAAGTATTCTCTGAGATTACACTTACTTTCAGAAAGATTTCATCGTAAGTTCCCCCAATTAGGTGATAGTTTAGGTATTCTTTGTCTCCGTAAGCTGTTCAATGATATTACGATACGGAGTAAAATGAAAGCTAATCCCGATTATAGAACAATTGATAAATAAAGTAATCTTATGAAAGCAACGATTGAAAAGAAAGATGTTTTTGAAAATTATCGTATCTTTGCAAAGTCCTTTTGGATAAACTTTTGAAGGAAATAAGGAAAGTGCTTCACTTCTTGTGAAATCGCCAATCTCTACAAAGAATACACGAAGCACGGTGACAACTCATAAACGTGGGCTGCCTATCCGTGCGTGTATCCAGGCGTTTGGCGATGCCTACAAGAGTGCATGGAAGGTAGCCCACTTTCTATAATAACATTGTTAAACTCTTCGATTGGCTACCTGCGGAGAACTCTTGTAAAATTCGCCATTATGAGAAAAATTTTTCTTTCTTTCGTATTCCTAATGTTTTTAGGAATGATTTGCACAAATGAGCTGTATGCACAGAAACCGATTACAGCAATGACTGAAACTGAAATTAATGCTCTTTCTGAATCTGCAATAAAGGATGGGGTCATTAAAGATTGGGGTGGTATTTTATCGTTAATAATGCGTGGTGTTAAATTTAACGACAGAATAGTCAATGCTTTTGCTGAAAATTTCAAAGAAGGTGCTTTATCTTGGATTGATAAGGGGAAATATGCAACTGTGGATTATGTTACTGCCGACGATTTAGTTCAGTTTTATAAAATGTGGTATATTGGGAGAAATAGCTGTCAAACATCTGTTATGGAAATTTATAATAGAACATATCCAACGTCTATTGATAAAGCAATGTATAGTATCATGAGTGCCACAGATGTGTTTTACCAAAAACAGCAAATAGGATTACTGACCGAAACGCCGTCAGAATATGTCGATGCGGAGACTATCATCAATTCCATGGAACCATAGAATTTAGATATACAAATATGGAGAAGGGCAGGATTTATTTCTTGCCCTTCTTTCGTTCTTTTCCCGCTTTCAGATTATCATGTATCATGCGAATATCTGTACGCAAATTGATGCCAATAAAATTCTCTGATGGGTGAACTTCTTCAAGAACATCTTCGGGTATGAATCCTTTACGGTTTTTCTTTTGTTTCATTATGCAACTAATTGCTTATATGTAAGTCTTGTTCCTCTGCAATTTGCTATAAGCTCGCAGATACGTTCATCGTTAGAAACTTTGCGAGTATTATAACGGAAACAGAATTCATCAAAGTATTTTTGCATATGCTTGCGGCTGATAAAATTATAGATACCGTTTATCGACCTTTTGCAGAAGTTACTCCAAAATGCTTCGATTGTATTGGTATACGCGCCACCACTAACATATATACCGTGGCCGTGGTCAACCACATGGTGGTTATAGACTTTGTTTACCACTTTATATCCTTGCCATTCATCTGAATAAAGCGTGGCAGTACGTTTTACTTTCCGAAGAATAGGTGCTGTAAGTTGCTTGTAACTTGTGCTCTTTACAATCTGACAGAATACCTTTCCGTCACGCTGTAAAATACCCATAACGGGGACTTTGTCTTTGAAACTTCTACCTTGCGAATTTCTAACTTTCTTGTTCCAATGACGGTTTTTATTCTTACCCCCTACAAAGGTTTCATCCAGTTCAACTTCACCATCAAACTTTTCATTTGGGTCTTGTTTGAGACTTTGCCTTATACGTTGTGTCATAAACCACGCCGACTTTTGCGTAATACCAAGATATGACGCTATTTTAGTTGAACTTGCTCCTTTCTTGTCTGATGTGAGCAGATATATCGCCACGAACCAATCGGTCAATGGGATTTTGCTACCTTCCATAAAAGTGCCTTTTTTGATATTGAAGTTCTTACCTGTATTCTTACAACGATATAAGCCATCGGCACGTTTATAGACTTTGGACGTCTGGTCAAAAGGAGAAACAGGCGTACCATCCCAAAGTTTCTCTTCCAAGAACTTTATACAGTCAGGCTCAGTCTTGAATGTGTTTTGAAGTTGCTTCAAAGTACGAAAGTTACTAAAATCAAAAGTTGCCATACCCAAAATATTTTGTGATTTGGGTTTAGTAACTTTGGTAAGAAAAATTCTTGGAGAAACACTTCACTGGCGGTAGCAGATATAAGAAGAAAGAAGCGTGGTGAATACTATGAGCCAAATATTTATCTAAATACCTTGCGATATACAGCCACTACTGACCGACCATTGTGAGGGGAATAGTCAAAGTAGCTGTACATGAATTCCAACATGTAATGCATTATGATGTATTTGTACATTTGCTCATAGTATTGTCACGCTTTCCTATCTTATAACAGGCAAGCAGAAAAATTTGTCGCTAAAAGACGAAAAGTTTTCAACAAAATAAAAACCACCCAAAACTTTCGTCTTGAGTGGTCATATCTAACAAAGTTTTTTACAAAAAAGATTTAGGGTATTGTCGTATATAGTCACCCTCCAAAAAATACTGATGATTATCATCGGTTCTGATTTTTATTTCATTCAATACCTCATTACCCTGATTATCTTTAAGTGCCAAGAAAGTACATTTGGTCTGATCTTGAAGCATATTTTCCACATCTGTTCCACGCAAATTAATTGGATAACTGATAAATAAGACATAAGCATATTTATCTGATCTTCCGCTATCCGTCCACGTAAACCATGTATTTTTACTTCCGGCATTGTTGGAAAAGACTAGACACTTCGGTGGCAGATCGGTCAGGTCTCCTTCGAAGTTACACTCCGACGCATATACCCCTTCAAGTTCGGCAAAGCCACTCAGCGCACTCAAATTCCCCCCGATGGAAGTATAAGATATAGACAATTTTTTAAGCCCCGTAAAGCCTTGTAAAACCGATAAATCGCCCGTAATACCTCTGTGTTCTGTCCCATACACGCCCGACAATGTTAAATTTGTCAATCCCTTATGGGTCATATTCCGCAAAGGTTCAATGGAAAATTTCATATCCGATCCTGCTCGCGAATCGACTTCCAACGTCTTCAACGGGCACTCTTTGAGGTCGTTCAAGTCCAACCGGAAACCGGCACCGCGCACAAACAACGCTTGAAGAGCCGTCATACCCCGTAACACGCTCGAGTCGCCAACCATCTCGCCATTGATGCAGATTGTCTCTAAACGGCTGCAATATTCCAAACTTTTCATATCAAAAGCCCCCATTGTACAAGTCGGGGAATCCAAATACCTCAAATCGTATTTGTTGGAAATGACAATATCGAATTCCTGATATTCTGTCGCCACAGAGGTTTGATAAATAGGTTTTGGAAATTCGGAGTTGTTTACAATAGTCAAGGAACCGTCGCTGAACGTCGGATTACCCTTGACGACATTGGCAATCGTAGCGGTTACTTTGCCTCCAAGAACAGCCTGTATCGTAAACAAACTCTGTTCTCCTTCGTTCAACACAATGTGGAATTTCATATCACCCACTTTCAGCAGGGAGGTATCGGTTACCTTTCCCGGCAACTTCGTTACTAAACAATTATTCATAATTTCGTCGGATTTAATGATCGGTTATTATCTTGGGTTATCTTTATAAAACTCATCGGCTCGACCCGCATGTTGTCGACAGTTACGACCACTGCCGGCTCTATGGTTTTCAGCTCGATGAGCTTGACTTTGGAGGCATCGGCACACAGGCACAGACGCCCCCTCGAATTGATTTGCAAAAACAGCGCAATATCGGCCTGCAAATCGAGAGCTTTGAAAATCCATTCGCTCGAAATCACGGCATCGGGCGTATACTCTTCAAAATCCTTCACCGTTTTACGGCAAGTGAGCGAATACTCATTCTTGCATATCGTGCCGTCGATGCGTTTTACCCACACGGTCATAAAGGCATCGAACGGGCGTTTTATCTCGGCATACTCTACGGTATGGTTCTCGCCCGAGGCAAAATAAGGTGCATAAATAGGTACAATCATAATTTTACATTTTTATAAATATTCCATACATTCTATCGGCAATCTCGGAACCACCATTGCAAAGGACATACTTTCTCTCGCCGACTACCAAATCGGGCACATCGCTGCACCCGGCAGCCTCATACCAATCGCAAATGCGATCCCAGTACCATACACAGATGTACTCGAAATTCATCTTTCGGGCAAACTCGGCAAAAGCTGTCCAAAACAAAATCATGGCGTCTCCGTAATACGCACCCACATCTGATTCTTTGTACGCTTCGGGGGCACGTAACGCCCGAAGAGCCGGACGGGTCCCGATCTCGGAGAGGACAATACCGCTCATATCGTATCGCCCCTGCCAAAAAGTTCCTATCGTCGCCAAACGCTCATCCATCAACTTCACCAAGTCGTCGGTCGGTGTGGAGCGGCCGTCTTTGAACGACAGCGAGGGATAGATATTGAACGCCGGTTTCAAACAGTCGTAAAGACAGGGATCGGCATTAGCCATCTGGTATTCGCCCGCAAATGAGCAACGGGCTGTTTTACCCATAGCATTCACTTCCTGGGCCAAATCCCGAATGATAGACACATGGGTCGAACCGCTATCGGTCAAATCGCCCCGCTCATTGACGATATACACATCTTGAAAATCGGGAACACCAAGCTTGGCAAGCTGTTCACTTAACCGTTCGATATATGCGCATATATACTCTTTATATTTAGGCATATCATTACCACCCTTATCCTTATCTTCGTTCCATTCGTCTCCTGCATGGATTTTTATGGCTTTAACAGACAATCCGTTCAAGTATATCTCCTTTGCCAAATCGTCCGGTTTATTACGATATTTAGGATTTCGCCAATAACCACTCATATAACACGACCCATTGAAAATGGAATCTGTATCTGTGTTTGTTTTTTCATCATCATATACATCATTCTCTGTTTCTTTGATTGAATAATCATTTCGAGCATACATCGTAATGATGCAGTCGGTAATACCCAAGTTACGGGCAAGACGCATCGCGTTGTTTATCCCGTTACTGTCGTATTTGTAGTCCGACATTCTGATTTCGTAATTGTAACACAAGGGGGTATGCCGATTTATCACATCTCCTCGAACGGTGATTTCCTGCCCGTAGATATTATATATCTTCCCGATAATGTCGATTTCGTAAGGCGTATTGACAAATGTACTGCCTTGTTTCGATACCTCGCTCGTGGCACGAGGAAGATTTATCACCTTGGTTTCATTGCTGAGAATCGTGCCGTTGGTAAATGTACCGCCGTTGAACCACAGAACACAATCATCGGGTATGCGCACAACACGTCCGCCCAAATCATGCTTATGTACCACCTCATATATCGTATGTGTCGCCGACATGGCAGAAGCCGTACATATCTTATGACTTTCTTCTAATGACTTCGCATTTCCTTCTTCTCCTTCTCCCTCTTTTTCACCTCTGAACATAACCAAAAGTTCCTCATCGAAACTCGATTCTTCAATGGCATTTTTCCTCAACCGCACATAGCCATAATTATTCTGCCCGAACGGTCGCGACGCCAACTGCAGCTTATTATCGACAGAGGTAATGTCTTGCCCGTCGGCGGCGTTCACGATCGTACCACCGCCAGAACTCTCGATTTTCTGCATAAGTTCTTCGGAACAATCGCTTTCCTGCATCTTCTTATTTTCGAGAATAGACACCCGTTCATTCAGAGCTGTCTGCCCGCCAGCGGTCTCTTCGATCTTTTTATTGACGCAACAGATTCGGCTTTTCAACGCCGCTGTCAGCTCCTCTTTTGTAGACGACAAAGCAAGGGATAAGTCATAGAGTTTTTTTTCGAGTTCAGTCGGGTCGAACTCCGTGGAATTTTTCGCACACCAGAATGTATAATCTTTCTTGATGCCCATCAACGGATACTGCCCTCCTTCCGAGTCCTCGACACACCACAAGAAAAGCCATTCGGGATTATCGATTCTCTCCGACGGACAAATTTCCCGTATCGGAGTCGGAACTCCTTTTGCCCATTCTACGGAGCCGTCGCTCTTAATGCCCCTCAAGAATGTTCCGTCAGCATCGGTAACAACCTCTACATACTCTTCATTCTCGACAACCTGCCAGATTTTACCCAAAACGGTATCGATGACAGAAGAGAAGGCTGTACCCGCATCGGCCTCGGACAAGATTCCGGAAGTACCTCTGGTCGCTTTTTGTTTTGAATTGTCTATCATACTTAACATTTTTAGTTTCACATTATATTTCGATAAGCTTATCTTTATTTTCTGTTTTCATGCCATGACACGGCAAAAATAGATAGGCATCTCCCAGAAAGCATGTGTTTTTTATAAAATCGGCAAACCGTTTCCTCAGTCAGGAAGGTCTCGAAAATCATTATGATTTATCATTTCATTCTCCTAAAAAAGGATAAACCGTAAAACAGAATATGAAAAAACTTGCATTTTATTTGCTAAGTCCAAATTTATTCCTAACTTTGCACCCGAAATAACAAACCAACAGCAAATATGCGCGACTTCCGACTTAACAACCTACGAATTATTATTATTCTACCGAAGATTTCGATGGACGGTGAGCCGGTGCTCTGAAACATGCAGAAAACAAACCGATATACAAACCTTTCTCACACGTCCCTGTGCAGAAAGGTTTTTTTTTGAAAACAAATGAAACCAATATATCATCATGTCTGAAAAATTATACATCTTCGATACAACCCTGCGCGACGGCGAGCAAGTGCCGGGTTGTCAGTTGAACACCGTAGAGAAAATAGAAGTGGCCAAGGCTCTCGAAACATTGGGGGTAGATATCATTGAAGCGGGATTTCCCGTATCGAGCCCGGGCGACTTCAACTCGGTCGTAACCATCTCCAAAGCCGTAACGTGGCCCACCATCTGTGCGCTGACCCGCGCCAATGAAAACGACATAAAAGTCGCTGCCGAAGCCTTGCAGTATGCCAAGCACAAACGTATCCACACGGGCATCGGAACATCGGACTACCACATCAAATACAAGTTCAATTCCACCCGGGAAGAAATCATAGAACGCGCCGTCGCCGCCGTAAAATATGCAAAGAAGTATGTTGAGGACGTAGAGTTCTATGCCGAAGATGCCGGACGTACCGACAATGAATATTTGGCACGTGTCATCGAAGCCGTCATCAAAGCCGGAGCCACAGTCGTAAATATTCCCGACACGACCGGATATTGTCTGCCCGAAGAATTCGGCCGGAAAATACGTTTTCTCAAAGAAAACGTGAACGGCATCGATAAAGCCATCATCGCCACCCATTGCCACAACGACCTGGGCATGGCTACGGCCAACACCATATCGGGCATTCTCAACGGGGCCCGCCAAGCCGAAGTCACCATAAACGGTATCGGAGAACGAGCCGGAAACACCTCGCTCGAAGAGGTCGCCATGATATTCAAGAGCCACAAAGACCTGAACATCGATACCAATATCAACACGCAAAAAATATACAGTACCAGCCGCTTGGTTTCGAGCCTTATGAGCATGCCCGTACAACCCAATAAAGCCATTGTGGGACGTAACGCTTTCGCCCACTCGTCGGGTATACATCAAGACGGCGTACTGAAAAACCGGGAGAATTACGAAATCATAGACCCGCGCGACGTGGGCATCGACGAAAACTCGATCGTCCTCACCGCCCGCAGCGGCCGCGCCGCACTGAAACACCGCCTACATATCTTGGGCGTGGAACTCGACAAAGAGGCTCTCGATAAAGCATACGAAGATTTCCTGAAATTGGCCGACCGCAAAAAAGACCTCAACGACGACGACTTGCTGATGCTCGTAGGAAAAGCCCGTTCGGAGAACGCCCGCATCACACTCGACTACCTGCAAGTAACATCGGGCGTAGGAGTGCGCTCGGTAGCCAGTGTAGGACTGCTTATCGCCGGAGAACGTTTCGAAGCCGCATCTACGGGAAACGGTCCGGTCGACGCCGCCATCAAAGCGGTAAAGCAGATTATACACCGGCAAATGACGATACAGGAATTCCTGATCCAAGCCATTACCAAAGGAAGCGACGACGTGGGTAAAGTGCATATGGCCGTTGCTTACGACGGTGTACATTACAACGGATTCGCCGCCAATACCGATATCGTCGCAGCATCGGTCGAAGCCTTCATCGACGCCATCAACAAATTCATACATTAACCCCTGCATTCAACATACAAAACACGATATTATGAATACTCTTTTCGATAAAATATGGGACGCCCATGTCGTGCAAAAAATCGAAGACGGCCCTACCCAACTTTACATAGACCGGCTTTATTGCCACGAAGTAACCAGCCCGCAAGCGTTCGACGGATTACGTGCCCGGGGATTGAAATGTTTCCGTCCCGACCATATATACTGCATGCCCGACCACAACACGCCGACACATGATCAGGACAAACCTATCGAAGACCCCGTTTCCCGTAAACAGGTCGATACATTGGCTCGCAATGCCCAAGAATTCGGACTTACCCACTTCGGTATGCTCGATTCCAAAAACGGAATCATTCATGTCGTCGGTCCCGAACGCGGCCTCACACTACCCGGTATGACCATCGTATGCGGCGACTCCCACACCTCGACGCATGGTGCTATGGGAGCCATCGCATTCGGTATCGGGACAAGCGAAGTCGAAATGGTTCTGGCAACACAATGCATCTTGCAATCACGCCCCAAGACCATGCGTATCATCATCGATGGGAAACTGGGGAAAGGCGTTACTGCCAAAGACCTTGCCCTGTACCTGATGTCGAAGATCTCTACCAGCGGTGCTACCGGATATTTCATAGAATATGCCGGCGAAGCCGTGCGGAGTCTTTCTATGGAAGGACGCCTCACCCTTTGCAATCTAAGTATCGAGATGGGAGCTCGCGGTGGTATGATTGCACCCGATGAAACGACATTTGCATATATCAAAGGCCGTGAATACGCACCGCAAGGCGAAGCGTGGGAAAAAGCAGTCGCCTACTGGAAGACACTTAAAAGCGACGAAAACGCCGTATTCGATAAGGAACTGAGATACAACGCCGCCGACATCGAACCCATGATTACATACGGTACCAATCCCGGCATGGGGACGGCCGTTACCGCCCATATCCCAACGACCGAAGGCATGAGCGAAGTCGAAAAATCTTCATTTGAAAAATCAATGCAATACATGGGATTCCAACCGGGAGATCCCCTTTTGGGGAAACCCGTCGACTACATATTCTTGGGAGCTTGCACCAACGGACGTATAGAAGATTTCCGAGCTTTTGCCTCTTTGGTGAAGGGTCGGAAAAAGGCCGACCATATTGTCGCATGGCTTGTTCCCGGTTCATGGATGGTTGATGCCCAAATACGGGAAGAAGGCCTCGACAAGATATTGTACGAGGCGGGGTTTGAGATACGCCAACCGGGGTGTTCGGCTTGTCTTGCCATGAACGATGACAAAGTTCCCGCCGGTAAATATGCCGTATCGACAAGCAATCGGAACTTCGAGGGCCGGCAA
>HF999691.1:51184-58978 GCA_000434215.1 Bacteroides sp. CAG:144 | reverse complement strand
CAGCCATAACCGGAGTGATAACCGACCCCAGAACTTTGATGTAACCCACAAAAGCAAACGATCATGAAACAGAAATTCAATATCATAACAAGCACTTGTGTACCCCTTCCCCTCGAAAATGTCGACACCGACCAGATCATACCGGCACGCTTTCTCAAAGCTACTACCCGAGAAGGGTTCGGTGAAAATCTTTTCCGGGACTGGCGTTACAATCCCGACGGTTCCGTAAATAAAGATTTCGTACTCAATAACCCTACTTACGGAGGTGAAATACTGGTAGCCGGTAAAAATTTCGGTTCCGGATCGAGCCGGGAACACGCCGCTTGGGCCATCGCCGATTACGGATTCCGGGTTGTCGTATCGAGTTTTTTTGCCGATATTCACAAAAACAACGAACTCAACAATTTCGTACTCCCTGTTGTCGTAAGCGAATCTTTTCTCAAAGAACTGTTCGACTCTATTTCGTCCGATCCCAAAACCGAAGTGGAAGTAAACCTGCCCGAGCAAACCATTACGAATAAAGCTACCGGACGCAACGAACACTTCGAAATCAATGCATACAAAAAACACTGCCTTATGAACGGCCTCGATGATATCGACTACCTGTTGAGTCAAAAAGCAGAAACAGAGGCTTGGGAAGAAACTCACAACAAATAATTCCATGCGTATAGAGATATTGGATACCACCTTGCGCGACGGCGAGCAAACTTCGGGTGTCTCATTCGCACCTCAGGAAAAATTGAGTATTGCCCGCCTGCTGCTCACAGAATTGCATGTCGACCGGATAGAAATCGCATCGGCGCGTGTATCCGAAGGAGAATTTCTATCGGTAAACCAAGTATGCTCTTGGGCGAGCAAACAAAACTTCATCGATAAAATCGAGATTCTCGGGTTTATCGACAAAGGTATTTCCATTCGCTGGATCAAAGAAGCCGGTGGAAAAACCATCAATCTCTTGTGTAAAGGGTCGTTACGCCATTGCAGAGAACAACTGAAAAAGACTCCGGAAGAACATATCGCCGACATAAAAGCCGAAATCGCCTTAGCACGGGAAAACGATATGCGGGTAAACATTTACCTCGAAGACTGGTCGAACGGCATGATACATTCTCCCGAATATGTATTTACGCTCATGGACGCTTTGCAAGATGAATACATAGAGCATTTCATGTTGCCCGACACGTTGGGAATCCTCAACCCTTACCAATGTTTTGAATTCTGTTCGACAATGATAAAGCGTTACCCCAACTGCCGGTTCGACTTTCACGGGCACAACGACTATGACTTAGCCATAGCAAATGTCTACTCGGCCGTAAAAGCCGGCATACAAGGTATACACTGTACAATCAACGGATTGGGTGAACGTGCCGGAAATGCCCCGCTTTCGAGCGTATTGGCCGTGATACACGACCAGCTCAAATGCACGACCGGAATCGACGAGAAAAAAATCAATCAAGTAAGCCGGGTCGTCGAGTCCTACTCCGGCGTGCGTATTCCTGCCAACAAGCCGGTCATCGGCGAACATGTATTCACACAATGCGCCGGCGTGCACGCCGACGGAGACAGCAAAAGCAACCTCTATTACAACGACTTGCTTCCCGAGCGTTTCGGTCGCACTCGCGAATATGCATTGGGAAAAACTTCGGGAAAAGCCAATATCCGTAAAAATCTCGAAACTTTGGGCATCGAACTCGACGAAGAATCGATGCGAAAAGTAACCGAACGGATTATTGCTTTGGGCGATAAGAAAGAGCAGGTAACGCAAGAGGATCTTCCTTATATCATCTCCGATGTATTGAAACACGACATCAAAGACCAAAAGATACGTCTGCTCAACTATTCGCTTGCTTTGGCACAAGGATTGCACCCGGTTGCCGTCGTAAAAATAGAGATACACGGCAAACAATATGAGCAAACGGCCACCGGAGACGGTCAGTACGATGCTTTCGTAAAAGCGGTACGCACCATTTACAAACAACAATTGGGCCTCGAATTCCCGATGTTGACCAATTACACGGTCGATATTCCTCCCGGGGGTCGTACCGATGCTTTCGTGCAAACCGTCATTACTTGGAACTATCACAACCACACATTCAAAACCCGAGGTCTCGACGCCGACCAGACCGAAGCGGCCATACAAGCCACCGTAAAAATGCTGAACCAAATCGAAGAATTGTAAAATCTCTAAAAATATCTTGTTATGAAACTGAAAATCGCCGTATTGCCGGGCGACGGTATCGGTCCCGAAATCGTAGGACAAGCCCTGCAAGTTACCGAAGCCGTTTGTAAACGCTTCGGTCATGAACTGTCTCACCAACATGCTTGGGTAGGTGCCTGCGCGATAGACCGTTGCGGAAATCCCTATCCCGAAGAAACCCATAAGTTGTGCATGGAATCCGATGCTGTATTGTTCGGCGCTATCGGCGACCCCAAATACGACAACAATCCCTCGGCCAAAGTCCGTCCCGAGCAGGGTCTGCTGGGTATGCGCAAGCAATTGGGACTTTACGCCAACATACGTCCCGTAACTACATTTTCTTCGTTGCTTCACAAGTCTCCGTTACGTAGGGATATTGTGGAAGGTACCGACCTCATGTGTATACGCGAGCTCACGGGAGGAATTTATTTCGGCCGTCCGCAAGGCCGGAGCGAAGACGGTACAGTAGCATACGATACTTGCGTGTACAGTCGCGAGGAAGTTGAGCGTATCGTCCGGCTGGCTTATAAATACGCCCGTCAGCGTCGTAAAAAAGTAACGGTCGTAGACAAAGCCAATGTCCTCTGTACATCTCGTTTATGGCGCGAAGTATCGCAGGAAATCGCCAAAGAAAATGCCGACGTTACGACCGAGTATATGTTTGTCGACAACGCCGCCATGCAGCTCGTCCAGTTCCCGAGCCGTTTCGACGTCATCGTAACCGAAAACATGTTCGGCGATATTCTCACCGATGAAGCCTCGGTCATCACCGGTTCTTTGGGAATGCTTCCTTCGGCTTCAATAGGAATACATACCTCGGTATTCGAACCGATACATGGCTCATACCCTCAGGCCGCCGGAAAAGACATAGCCAATCCTGTTGCCACGATACTTTCGGCCGCCCTGATGTTCGAATACGCATTCGGACTCACGGAAGAAGGCGCTGCCATACGCCGGGCCGTCGCCGCATCGCTCGAAGCCGGTGTTGTTACCGAAGATATTTGCGGAGATGGGAAAGCATACAAATGTTCCGAGGTGGGACAATGGATCACCGACTATATCATCAACGAAAAATAATCTACCTACGTTACAACACGGCGAAAGGCCGTGCAGATTATCTGCACGGCCTTTCGCTTTTATCGTCAAAAAGGTTTCTCTCGTCTGTCCCGAAACGACACTATCCGTCATTCGAGATGACAATCGATATTCTCAATTAACTTCCGCCCCTATCCCGAAACGATAAAGGCCGGAACAACGACCGAGGCAAGAGCACATCGGCCTCCACTCATTTATTTTGTCGAGAAAAGAACAATGCGATTCCAACTGTTATCTTGCGGATAGGGCTGGCTGGTACTTCCCCCTGCAATCATTTCGATACGACCAGCCGGTATATTATATTGCTTGATGAGTGTATCCATGACGGCTTGCGCACGACGTTGGCTCAACTGTTTATTGTACTCGGGCGTACCGGTCTTCTCGTCGGCATAACCTGTAACAACGAGCGTACAGTTTTTATGTGTCTTCATATATTGGGCTACGTTGTAGATATTTACCATCTCCACCGGAGCAATCTGAGCACTGTTGAGCGAAAAGCGAACTACCGACATGAGTTTTCCGGTGCACTCGGGTGTGGTATCGACCGGTGCAGGTACGGTTTTATACATGATTATTTTCTCGGGAGGAGGCAATGGTCGGTTTTCACAATCTTCGAGCTCCTCACGCAAGTCATTGATACGTTCATTCATAGAAGAGACAAGTGCCTGCTCGGCATAGGGATTGTAAGAGGAGAATCGTTCTTTCCCCAACTTTATCGTAATACCTGCAACAGCCGAAACAACGGTTTCGATGCGGCGGCTTGCCCAAAACTGCTCAGAGAAGTTATTACTCATCATATTGGCTCGTCCCTCAATAAAGAAGTCGGCATAGTGGCACAAACGGAAGTTGATATTGATACCGGCCGATACGGGGAAAAGATATGTATCGCGTCCTGCCATTTCATTTTTGAAAGTGTACATGGCACCCACACCGGCAAAAGGACGGAACGAGACAATACGCATGGGATTATAACCGCCGAGAGCATTGGTAAGATCCCACATCAAGTCGCCATAAAGAGCCACATAACGAGCCGTTTGCGGTTCTCCCACGCGAGGCCACATTTTTTTGACGCTTCCTCCCATGAAATCAAGACGCAAGGCAAGATAGGGCGAAATCCATTTACCGGCAGCCACATCGAGAGCCAACGTAAACTGCTGTTTACCGCGGTGAAGAGACTTGACATAGGTCTGTGTTCCAGCTCCAACCGATATAAACCAGTTGCTTCTTGCCCCTTTACTGCTATAATACTGTGTACCGGGTAAAGGTTGCACCTCGACGATCTCCTCTTCGACGACCAGCGTCTGGGCACTCACGTTCTGTCCCGCTAAAAATCCGGCAACGGCAACAATCGCCGCCGCACCCCATAAACGTTTTTTTGTTTCCATACAATTTATCAAAAAAATTATCGATCCCGGATAAACAAAAGATATGCCCCTCTCCCGGGAAATCCAAAGGAAGCCATCTGCATTTACAAGCATATATATAACAGAAACGGGGCAGATTAAGTTCGTCTACCTTACAAAAATGGCAATCAAACAAAAAGACAATCGACGAAAAATCAAAACTTTTCTAAAAATAGAAAGAGACCCGCAAGGTATAGCGAATAATTATTAACTTTGCAAATTAGGATAAAATTTCCCGTATATAGCATACAAGTGTAATATCGCAATACGCAAGGCATGCAGACAAACAATAAAATAAAATCGGTGTGGAAAAAACTCCGATTCTCCTATAAACTTACGATCTTCAACGAACACACGTTGGAGCAGGTCGTGATGTTACGCATATCGAGGCTGACAGTGATTCTTTCGATCCTCATCGCCGTAATCCTTATCGGCGGATTGACGACTTACCTCATTACCCGCACGCCGCTACGCCGCACACTACCGGGATATATCAGCCCCGAAATGCGCCGTCAAATCGTAGATAACGCCATATCGGTCGACTCTCTGTCCCGTATCGTAAACATCAACAAAGCGTATCTCGACAATTTATCCAACATCATCTCGGGGAATATTCCACTCGACTCGGTCGACATCAATAATGAACAACTTCTGCACACTTATTCCATTGATTCCCTTTTACCGGCCTCCAATGCGACAAATTCATTCCTGCGCAAATATGCCGAAGAGGGGAAATATACGCTCGACGTTTTCAACCAAAACGTAGCCGACAACCTAATTTTTTACCCTCCGGTCAAAGGTCGGATAACACAGACTTTCAACCCTCAGAGGAAAATTTTCGGCATACGCATCACACCACCGCGCCAATCGCCCGTAGCGACCGTACTCGACGGGACTGTCATCGCCACCTATTTCAGTGCCGAAGAAGGATATGTCATCGAAGTACAACACAATAACAACTACATATCGATATACCGATGCAACGACCGATTGTTAAAATCGGTCGGACAAAAAGTCTCGGAAGGCGAGAACATCGCCATATCGGGAAATCTCATCGAAGGAAAAATCCGCCCGTACGTAGAATTCCAACTCTGGCATCAGGGCATTCCTTTGAATCCATCGGAATATATTCATTTCTGACAGCGCATGTTTTTTATGAGAACAAAAAAACAATTAGCCATACTGGGATCGACCGGTTCGATCGGAACGCAAGCCCTACAAGTCGTAGCGGAGCACTCAGACCTCTTTGAAGTATATGCCCTCACGGCAAATCGCAATATCGATTTACTGGTAGAACAAGCACGTCGTTTTTCTCCCGAAGCTGTCGTCATTGCCGATAAAAGCCTCTATCCCCGTTTGAAAGAGGTATTGAGCGACATGCCGATAAAAGTGTACGCCGGCAGTGAAGCTATCGCACAAATCGTTGAGGCGCAACCTATCGATATGGTACTCACGGCCATGATAGGATATGCGGGACTTTACCCGACGATAAAAGCGATCGAAGCCGGCAAAGCCATAGCATTGGCCAATAAAGAGACCCTTGTCGTCGCAGGAGAACTGATTACGGGTCTGGCTCTCGAAAAGCGTGTACCCATTATTCCTGTCGACTCGGAACACTCGGCGATTTTCCAATGTCTATCGGGCGAAAACGACAACCCCATCGAGAAAATCATTCTTACGGCCTCGGGTGGTCCTTTCCGGAATCTCTCGGCAGAGAAACTGAAACATGTTACCAAAAACGAGGCCTTGAAACACCCCAACTGGAAAATGGGTGCTAAAATCACAATCGACTCGGCATCGATGATGAATAAGGGATTTGAAGTCATCGAAGCCCGATGGCTTTTCAATGTCGGACCCGAACAAATAGAGGTAGCCGTCCACCCGCAATCCATCGTACATTCGATGGTACAATTCCAAGACGGTGCCATCAAAGCCCAGTTGGGGCTGCCCAACATGAAACTTCCGATACAATACGCATTTGCTTACCCTTATCGACTACCCAATCCCGACCCGAAACCGCAACTGGATCATTACATGACATTGACTTTCGAGCGTCCCGATACCGGCCGATTCCCTTTACTGGAATATGCCTACGAGGCTATGCGACGAGGAGGAAATATGCCATGCATCATGAATGCCGCCAACGAAATTGTTGTGGATGCCTTCCTGAACGACCGCATTGCTTTTACCGACATGCCGCAACTCATCGCCCGTGCAATGAATGCCGTATCGTTTGTATCTACCCCTACTTACGACGATTATGTCGCCACCGATACCGAGACGCGACGTCTTACCCAAGAATGGATATAACCCTATAAAAACTATTACACAAGCCGACTTATGGAAACTTTTCTGATAAAAGCCGCCCAACTTATGCTCAGTCTCTCGATTCTCGTATTTATACACGAATTGGGACATTTCTTTTTTGCCCGTCTGTTCAAAGTCCGGGTTGAAAAATTTTATCTCTTCTTCGATCCCTGGTTCTCCTTGTTTAAATACAAACCCAAAAACAGCGATACCGAATACGGTATAGGTTGGCTGCCTCTGGGTGGATATGTAAAAATTGCCGGAATGATAGATGAGTCTATGGATAAAGAACAAATGGCTCAACCCGAAAAACCCTGGGAGTTCCGTTCCAAACCGGCCTGGCAACGACTGCTCATCATGACTGCGGGAGTCATCAACAATTTCTTGCTTGCCCTCGTTATTTACGCCATGATAGCCTTTGTATGGGGTGATACGATACTTCCCATAAAAAATATCGGAAACGGACTCGTTTACAGCGAAGTGGCAAAAAACGCCGGATTCCAAAACGGTGATGTGCCCTTAACAGCCGACGGCAAAACGCTTTACGACTTCTCGGGTGAAACTATCCGCGCCCTCGCCGAAGCCCGTGAAGTAGAAGTACTGCGCAACAATGAAGTGGTAAAACTGAACTTGCCCGACGACCTCATGCTGCAACTCATCGGAGCCAACCAACGTTTTGCCAGCTGCCGTATGCCGGTTGTCGTACAAAGTGCCGTCGCAGGATATGGTGCTGCCGATGCCGGAATGCAAGCTGGAGACAGCATCGTCGCCGTAAACGGCGCGGCTACGCCC
>HF999691.1:28249-51165 GCA_000434215.1 Bacteroides sp. CAG:144 | reverse complement strand
GGCGCGGCTACGCCCGATTATACCGATTTCACCGCCGCACTCGGGGCCCATAAGGGAGCTTCGGCCGAAATATCTTTTATCCGCAAAGGCAGAGAAATGGAACTCCCCGTCGCCGTCAATACCGAAGGGCAAATAGGTATCACACTCGTTCCCGCCTCGACATTCTACCCCACTGAAACCATATATTACGGATTTTTCGAATCAATACCCAAAGGCATCAAAAAAGGTTTCAATACGCTTGCCGGATATGTAGGAGACTTTAAATATGTGTTTACCAAAGAAGGAGCCAACAGTTTAGGCGGATTCGGAACAATCGGCAGCATTTTCCCTTCGATATGGAATTGGGAAGCTTTCTGGGAAATGACAGCATTCCTTTCTATCATACTCGCATTCATGAATATACTACCCATTCCGGCTCTCGACGGAGGTCATGTCCTTTTCCTTCTTTACGAAGTCATCGCCCGCCGCAAACCGAACGAAAAATTCATGGAATATGCGCAAATCACCGGTATGGTACTGCTGTTTGCCTTGTTGATTTACGCCAATCTCAATGACGTGATAAGATTCTTCTTTTAAGATACTCTCATGAAATATATACAGATAAAACTAAAACCCGGCAAGGACGAATCGTTGCGCCGATTTCACCCGTGGGTTTTCTCCGGCGCCATACAGAGCATGACGGGACAACCCGAAGAGGGAGATATTGTAGAGGTCTGCAACAACCGAGGCGAGTTTATCGCCCTCGGACATTACCAAATAGGCAGCATCACGGTAAGAATCCTGACTTTTGAGAAAGAAAATATCGACCTCGAATTCTATAAAACCCGCCTGCGCGCCGCCTACGATGTACGTTACAGCGTAGGACTCATCGAAGAAGGCTACAACAACACCTACCGGCTCGTGCACGGAGAAGGCGATTACCTGCCGGGACTCATTATCGACATCTACGATAAAACAGCCGTCATGCAGGCACATTCGCCGGGTATGCACTACGCCCGACACCTTTTGGCACAGGCTCTGCAAGAAGTCATGGGAGAATCGTTGAAAAGCGTATTCTACAAGTCGGAAACGACCCTACCCTATAAAGCCCAGCTCGACCCTACCAATGAATACCTCATCGGCGACGATTGCGGAAACATCGCAACCGAACGGGGTCTGAAATTTTACGTTGACTGGCTGAAAGGGCAAAAAACCGGATTTTTCGTCGACCAAAGGGAAAACCGCGCTTTGCTCGAACGTTATGCCCACGACCGTACGGTTCTGAATATGTTTTGCTATACCGGGGGATTTTCTTTCGCCGCCATGCGAGGCGGAGCAAAGCTGGTACATTCGGTCGACAGTTCGTCGAAAGCCATCGACCTCACCAATAAAAATGTAGAACTCAACTTCCCGGGTGATACGCGGCACAAAGCATTCGCCGAAGATGCTTTCAAATTTCTCGAACAAATGGGAGATCGTTACAACCTCATTGTCCTCGATCCTCCCGCTTTTGCCAAACACAAAAACGTACTGCACAATGCACTGCAAGGTTACAGAAAACTCAACGCCTTGGCTTTTGAAAAAATCCAATCCGGAGGATTGCTCTTTACGTTCTCTTGTTCACAGGTTGTGAGTAAAAACGATTTCCGTCTGGCCGTATTCAGTGCTGCGGCGCAAGCCCGGCGGAAAGTCCGTATCCTGCACCAACTGACGCAGCCGGCCGATCACCCCGTAAACATTTACCATCCCGAGGGGGAGTATCTCAAAGGGCTGGTTCTTTATGTTGAATAATCGACACTCTTTTCCCCATATAAAACAACAATGATGAAAAAATTTATCTTCGTTATGGTTACTGCATCTCTTCTTTCGGCTTGTGCCGACAAAAAAAATACCCAGTCGCAAACCGAAGATTTCAGTTACTCGGTAGAACAGTTTGCCGACTTGGAAATACTTCGGTATCGGGTACCGGGATTCGAAAGTCTTTCCCTCCGACAAAAAGAACTCGTTTATTATCTCACCGAAGCTGCCTTGCAAGGAAGGGACATTCTTTTCGATCAAAACGGAAAATGGAATCTGCCCATACGCCGCACGCTCGAAGCCGTATACACGCAATATAAAGGCGATAAAGAAAGTAGCGACTTCAAAGCACTCGAAAAATATTTGAAACAAGTATGGTTTGCCAACGGAATCCATCATCACTACTCGACTGATAAATTCACGCCCGAATTCAGTCAAACGTTTTTCGAAGAAGCCGTACGTTCGTTACCATCAGAAATTCTGCCGTTGCAAAAGAACGGAAACATCGAACAATTACTCGCAAACATCTGCCCGGTTATTTTCGACCCCGATACTCTGTCCAAACGGGTAAATCTTACTGCCGGTGAAGACCTTATCGCCACCTCGGCCAGCAACTATTACGACGGTGTAACGCAAAACGAAGCAGAGGCATTCTATGCCGCCTTGAAAACACCCGGCGACACCATGCCGGTTTCTTACGGTTTGAACAGCCGTCTGGTAAAACGTGAAGGGAAAATTTATGAAGAAGTAAACCGATTGGGCGGACATTACGGAGCCGCTATCGAAAAAATCATTTATTGGCTCGAAAAAGCCCCGGCGGTAGCAGAAAACGAAAAACAACGCCAAGTCATCGACCTGCTTATCGAATACTATCGTACAGGCGACTTAAAGACATTTGACGAATACTCGATACAATGGGTAACCGACCTCGATTCCCGTATCGACTTTGTAAACGGATTCATAGAAGTGTATGGCGACCCTATCGGATTGAAAGGCAGTTGGGAATCGATCGTAAACTTCAAAGACCTCGACGCCTCCCACCGCACCGAAATCATCAGCGCCAATGCCCAGTGGTTCGAAAACAACTCCCCCACCGATACCGCATTCAAGAAAGAAGAGGTCAAAGGCGTATCGGCCAAAGTCATCACGGCTGCCATTCTCGCCGGCGATTGCTATCCCTCGACCCCCATCGGTATCAATCTGCCCAATGCCGACTGGATACGCCATGTGCACGGTTCCAAATCGGTAACTATCGAAAATATCACTTCGGCCTATGACAAAGCCGCACAAGGAAACGGATTCAACCAAGAATTCATGTGGAGCGACACCGAACGGAAATCGGTCGAAAAATACGGTTTCCTCGTCGATAACCTCCATACCGACCTACACGAGTGTCTCGGACACGGTTCGGGAAAACTGTTGCCGGATACCGATCCCGATGCCATGCGGTCATACAGCTCTACGCTCGAAGAGACCCGCGCCGACCTTTTTGCCCTCTATTTTTTGGCCGACAAAAAACTTATCGAGTTAGGACTTGTTCCCGATGCAGAAGCATACAAAGCCGAATATTACCGATATATGATGAACGGATTGATGACCCAACTTACCCGCATCGCACCGGGGAAAAACATCGAGGAATCGCACATGCGCAACCGTCAGCTCATCGCCCGCTGGATTTTGGAAAAAGGAGCAGATGATAAAGTACTCGAACTGAGAAAACGCGACGGAAAAACTTATGTCGTCGTCAACGATTATGAGAAAATGCGTACGCTTATAGGGGAACTGCTCGCCGAAGTACAACGTATCAAATCGACCGGAGATTACGAAGCCGGGAAAAAGCTCGTCGAAACTTACGGTGTGAAAGTCGACCCCGAACTGCATGCCGAAATACTCGACCGATATGCCCATTTGGGTATCAAGCCTTATAAAGGCTTTGTCAATCCCGTATATACTCCGGTATTCGATGAGAAAGGCGAAATAACGGATATCACCGTATCCTATGATGAAGGATATGCCGAGCAAATGCTTCGTTACTCACGCGACTACTCACCGCTGCCTTCCTATAATTGATAACGGCACAATCCGAATTTAAGCGGCTGTCCCATAGCGGGCAGCCGCTTTCTTTTCTTAATAACGCCACAACATCTTCTTTACTTCTCGCAGAATAGCGTATACGACACTCTGCATAACAGATATTATATCAAATCCCGATCTACATCCAAAAGTATGTTTTTTGATAAATTATTTTCTTATTGTTTTTTATATCAAATAATATTATATCTTTGCAATATTATGTTTTCAATATAAACAAGATGAAAAGTTTATTCGTTACAGGACTGTTGTCATTCATTTCTGTTTTTTCTTTATTGGCCCAGGATTACCAAGAGGTGATCTGTCTCAAAAACGGCAGCGTGATACGCGGTACAATCGTCGAACAACAACCCAATGTTTTATTGAAAGTAAAAACGGCCGATGGCAGTATCTTTGTCTACCCGATGAATGAAGTGGAAAAGATAACCAAAGAAGAGGCGATAAATCGGGAGTCGGAAAAGAGTAATCGCATACGGACCGATGTGAAAGGATACCGAGGATCGGTGGAAGTCGGGACCATTGTTAATTTCAAGGCTAACGGCATTCCTATTGACAAAGGAGCTTTTTCTATAACCACTTCGCATGGCTATCAATTCAATCCTTACATATTTCTGGGTACGGGCTTCGGTCTTGATTACCATGCGGCAGGAAAACATCTATTTATTCCCCTATTCGTCGATCTATGCACGAACTTTTCAGACACAAATATCACTCCTTTTTAGGGTAAAAGCAGGGTATTCGATTGGCAGTAAAAATGCATACAATAAAGTCAGCACCGGAGCTTATTTCAATCCGACATTCGGTGTGCGTTTTATACTCAACCGCCAATCCGCCATGAACATAGCATTCGGATACAATCTGCAACAACAAATCGTGAAAAAGGATATATATTATAACGACAATTTCTTTATTTATACCGGAGTCTATCACCATAGACTCCTCCGCCATGCCCTTTCTCTACGCTTAGGCGTTGATTTTTAACTTAATACATTCATCGATAGCGGATTAAAATTTTACCCGTTATCGATGAATCATGAATCGCCACTTCTATACCACCGTACCCTTTTTCGGAGACATGGATTGCGAAAGTTTATTCCGGGTAAAACGCTCTTCAAGACGTTGCATCAGACAATAAAAATGAGGGATAAACAATGTCCCCAAAATCATATTTACTGCCATACCGAAAACGACTGCTGTACCCAATGCAATCCGACTTTCCGCCCCTGCACCCGAAGCGAAAAGCAAAGGCATCACACCCAACACAAATGCCAATGAAGTCATAAGAATCGGACGCAAACGCACCCGGCCGGCCTCGATTGCAGCTTGATCTACGGGTTCTCCTTGCGCCCTATAATCCCGGGCGAATTCCACAATAAGAATGGCATTTTTGGCAGAAAGGGCAATGAGCAACACAATACCTATCTGACTATACACACTGATAGAAAGTCCCATAAGAAAACAACCCAATACCGCACCGAGAATAGCAAACGGAAGTCCGAGAATAACAGCTATCGGACTTGTCCAACTCTCATATTGAGCAGATAGTACCAGCCAGACGACAAACAGAGCCAATATAAAAATAAGGCTTATTGATGTCCCGGCCTGCGTTTCCTGATAAGTCGTCCCCGTCCACTCATAACCGAAATTATTTCCCAATAAACGCCCCACAAGTTGTTCGACCGCATCGATCCCCTGCTGAGAACTATACCCCTCGGCCGTTACGGCAGTAAGGGCAGCCGCCGAATACATATTATAGCGGGAAATCGTAGCCAGCCCCTGTTGTTCTTCGATCGTAACAAACGATGAGAACGGAACCATATCTCCCGAGGCATTACGCACACTCAACCGAAGTACATCGTCGATACGTGCCCGACTATCGGATTGCGCTCCGATTTTTACTTGAAAGATACGACCGAAATCGACGAAATCATTCACATAGGCCGAGCCTAAATAGAGCGAGAGTGTCGTAAAAATATCATCGATTTTCAACCCTTGCATTTTTGCTTTATCTCTATCTACGTTCAAAAAGTATTGGGGAGAATTTCCCTGAAAAGAACTGTTCACCGTAGCCAACTCGGGAATGTCCCGCACCCCCATCAACAAGGCATCGACCGCATTTTCGAGTTCGGTTGTTCCCAGATTCCGAATATCCTGCAATTCCAAAGCCAATCCGCCGCTTACTCCCAGCCCCGAAATCGACGGAGGATTCACGGCATATACAACAGCTTCTTCGATTTTTTGCGCACGCACATTGAAATCGTCGATGATGTCGAACGCGCTTTTCCCTTTTCCCTTACGAAGTTCCCAATTCTGTAAAACAACAAAAAGTGTGGCCGCATTGGAGAGCTCACCCCCTTCCATCACCGAGTATCCGTTGATACCGGTACAAGAAACTACTTCGGGATATTCACCCAATAACTTGCCGACACGGGCAGTAACCTCTTCGGTACGCTGTAACCCCGAAGCCTGCGGAAGCTGCACCGAAACAATAAAATACCCCTGATCTTCGTCGGGAATAAAAGAGGTAGGCCAACGTAAAAAAAGAACAATGGCAGCCGTCGAAAGCAAAAGAAATACCACAGTTGTAAATATAGGACGTCGTATCGACCGGGTTATCACCGACACATAAACCGATACAAGCCGGTCATACCCTTTATTGAAATTCCGGTAAAATATGAATTTTTTCCCGGAAGAGGGTCGTAAAAAAAGAGCACAAAGAGCCGGTGTCAGCGTCAGCGAATTGAATCCGCTGAAAAAAGTCGCGGCGGCAATGGTCAAGGCAAACTGCTTATACAACTCCCCGGTAATACCACCGACAAACGCCGTAGGTATAAAAACAGCCATCAATACCAAGACAACCCCTACAACCGGCCCTGTGATCTCGCCCATAGCTTGTTCGACCGCCTCCTTCGACGAATACTTTCCCGTATCGAGTAAACGTGTCGAATTTTCGACCACGACAATAGCATCATCGACAACAATGGCAATAGCCAGCACCAAGCCGAAAAGAGTCAGCATATTCACAGAAAATCCGAACAAATGCATGACGGCAAAAGTACAAATCAGCGACACCGGAATGGTAAGAGACGGGATAATCACCGCCCGCCAATTCTGTAAGAATAATAAAATCACCAGTATGACAAGCAATGTCGTCTCGACAAATGTTACCAATACCTCATCGATCGAAGCCGATACAAAATCGGTCGTATCGAGAACCACTTCATATCGAACACCCGTTGGCAAATTCTCGGCGAGCTTTTCCATTTCGGCCCGAACTTGCTTCGAAACACTCAATGCATTCGAACCGGGAGACTGGTAAACAGCTATCGATGCCGACGGCTTACCGTTTTGTGTAGAAACGACATCATACGTCTGGCTGCCGAGGTCGATTCGGGCAATATCCCGCAAACGTAAATAATTTCCACCCGGCAAAACTCTTACCACCAGATTTCCAAAATCCTCAACTGTCGTCAGAAGTCCCTGCGCAGTAAGCGTAAACTGAAAATCGGTACGACTATCGAGCGGTTCACTTCCTATCGTCCCGGCCGACACCTCAACGTTTTGAGCCTGTATCGCCGAAAAAACATCCGTTGGCGTTACCCCTCGAATGCGCATCAACTCCGAGTCGAGCCACACTCTCATACTATAACGTCCCGCACCGAAAACCGTTACACTACCAACACCGGGTAAGCGGGACAATGCATCGGTAAAATTGAGCTGCGCATAATTGGAGAGATACAATCCGCTATACAAAGCAGAGTCGGACTCCAACGAAAGCAGCAATACAATATCGGTCGATTGCTTACGTGTCGTGATTCCCTGTGTTACCACAGCCTCGGGCAAATTTCCTTCGGCAATAGCAACCCTGTTCTGTACCAATACCGTCGCCATATCGATATCGGTTCCCACCTCGAAAGTAACGGTAAGCGTATACGCACCCGAAGACGATGAGGTAGAACTCATATATATCATGCCGTCTACGCCGTTCACCTGCTCTTCTATCACTGTACCTACCGTGCGAGCCACTGTCTCGGCACTCGCACCGGGATATACAGCCGATACCTGCACGGTAGGCGGCGTAATATCGGGAAACTGAGCGACCGGCAACACTTCGAGTGAAACAACGCCGGCCAAAACCATGAGTATGGCCAAGACCGTTGCAAAAATAGGCCGGTTTATAAAAAATTTAGAGAACATAATTTCTTGATTTTATAGTTACGGTTCGAGCCTCGGGTTCACAATCATGCCGTCCCTGACTTTCAGCAAGGCTTTGCTTACATAGCACTCTCCCGGTTGTAACCCGCTCTCTACGATAGTGAGTGTATCTTCGACAGTACCAGATGTTTCGATATGACGATAATTCACCTTGTTGTCAGCCCCTACGACATACAGATATTTGCCGAGTTGGTCGGTTCCGACAGATAGGCTCGGAACAAGCAAAGCATTTTCTTTATACGCCGATTTGATACGCACCGTTACATATAGCCCGTCTTTCAATTCTCCCCGGGGATTTTCGATAGAAGCCCGCAAGGTAATCGTACCGGTAGAAAGATTGATATTCGGAGACAGGTATCCCACCGTTCCGGAATAAGGAGCGGAATTTTCCCGCGTGTAAACCTCGACCTTCCGGTCGGCAGCCGAAGGTTTCATTTTACGCAGATTTTCCACGATGGTAAGGTATTGGGCATCTTCGATAGAAAAATAGGCATACACGGCCGAGTCCTGATATACGGTCGATAAACGCGCCGGAGAAGTAGCCCCCGATATATACCCGCCTACGGCATAAGCCGTAAGAGAGATATGCCCCGTGTAGGGCGACCGTACATAACAATAACTCAAATTGGTCTGTGCCGTATTCAATGCAGCCTCGGCATTAGCCAATGCAGCCTCGGCTATTTGCATGTTCGACCGGGCCTGAATCAAATCGATTTCACTTACGGCATTACTGCTCCGGGCTTCTTTCATACGGGTATAGTTGTTGCGGGCATAATCGAGTGTAGCCCGTGCATTGAGCACACCGGCTTCGGCCTGTTTTACGGCATTTTCATATAAAGTAGGTTCTATCACATAGAGCAATTCGCCCTGCTTCACCAAAGTACCGGCCTCGGGACGGCTTTCCCGTAAATATCCCGACACCCTTGCCACGACATCGACGGCATTCCACGCCGATATATAACCGGGATACTCCTTGTATAAAGTAACAGAACGCTGCTGCGGATAAGCAACCGTTATAAGCGGAGCCTCTTCGGAAACAGCCGATGGTTTCTCCCGACAGGCTTGCAGTATAAAACCCGCTACCAAAAAACAAATAAACAAATTTCGAGATGTCATAACCCATATTTTCATTTAGCATTAATTATTCCGAGGAACCATTATCCCAACCGCCTCCCAAAGCCCGATAAAGGTCTATTACCGCCGAGAGAGCGGCACCTTGCGCCGAAACAAGTCCGTTTTGATAATCCAATAACGAACGCTGCGCATCAAGCACATTCTGAAAAGTCGAAAGTCCCCGCTTGTATAGATCGAGAGAAAGATTCAATGTGATTTTACCTTGTTCGACCAAATCATAAAGGACGTTCAACTGCTTGACAGCCCCCTTGTAATTGACCATTGCATTGTCGACCTCCTGACCAGCCGTAAGCACCGCCAAGTTATATTGTTCGATACTCGCACGCCACTCGGCTTTGGCCTGACGGGTAGCCTGCGTATATTGTCGCCCCTGAAAAAGCGTCCAGCTAAGAGTGGGTACAATCGAATAAGTAAGGCTGCGATGATCGAAGAAAGTGTCCATTTTTTTCGACGCAAACCCGATAGAACCCGTCAACACCAGATGGGGCATATAATCGGAACGGGAAGCTCCGACCAGCGCGGCAGCTGAAACGACAGATTGCTCGGCCGCCCGGATATCGGGCCGTTGGCGTAACAAATTGGCTGGGACGCCGACAGGGACGATCGTCCGATAATCGGGAATAGGGCGTTCCTTTTCCAATACAGACATCAACGCCTGCGGGTGTGTTCCCACCAATAGCGCCAACAAATTGATTTGCACCACAACACTGGCTTCCAAAGACGGTATCGTGGCCAGTGTGCTGTAATAGACCGACCGCGCCTGAGCCACATCGAGTTGAGAAGCCAATCCGGTTTCATAACGGACTTCGGTCATATCCAGAATCGATTTCTGCGAATCGATATTACGACGAGCGACAATTACCTGTTGCTGAAACATTCGCAACTGGGCATAGGCCGAAGATACCTGCGCTGCCAAAGATACCAATGCAGCATTATACGACTCTATCGACACCTGATATTGAGCCTTTTGCGACCGAACCCGAAGATAGGTAGAACCGAAAAGGTCTAGTTCCCATGAGGTTGTCAAGGCTCCCGAAAAATATTGTTCTCGCGTCGGGGTATAGGAGTCCGATACGCGACCGCTGGTCTGGGTTTTATTCCAACCGAACGAGGCTCCGAGCGATGGATAGTATCCACTCTGTTTCATACGCAAAGCTGCGTGGGAAGCCCGTACCCGGTAAAAAACAGTTTTCAAATCGGGGCTGTTGACAAAAGAGACAGTTATCAAAGAATCGAGCAGGGAATCGTCGAGGCTCAACCACCAGCGTCCGGTAACCGGCAACTGTTGAACAAACAAGGAATCACCCGACCAACTTTCGGGCAATGGCCGGGAAAGATGCCTCTCTCCTACGGGTTTCTGAGCAGATACAGAAAAAACGAATAATACCACGGCAATCGGGAGTATCCGGTTCGATCGGAAAAGAAAAAATTTTTTCATCAAACTATTTTGTTTTGTCTGACGATATAACCAATCTGGTTTGTCTTTGGTTTATCCTCACCCCAAATTCGTTTTTACAAGAAACAGCCTAAGCATTTCGGGATACAATAGAATAAACACCTTTTTCAAAACACGTTTTTCATGCCTATCAACTTGCCTTGTTCGGGAAAACCCGTACCTTTGTCCCACTATTAACCTAAATCGAATTTTTCTCGAAATGAACGATAAAGAACGAATCGATACTCAACGTCTCTTTTTCGGGAAACGAAAACCCCTCTCCCTCAAATACAGGTTACAATCGCTCAAACGGTTGCAAAAAACCATACGGCAATACGAGTCCGACATAGAAAAAGCCCTTGAAAACGATTTACACAAATCTGTATACGAAAGCTATACGACCGAAATCGGATTTGTTTTGAGTGAATTACGACGCACAATCAAGCATTTGAAACAATGGGCCGCACCTCGACGCACCCGCACGCCGCTTTTTCTTTTCGGCTCGACAAGCCGCATCGAATTCCAAGCATACGGAAACGTATTGATTCTCGCACCCTGGAATTACCCGTTCCAATTAGTCTTCACCCCCCTTATAGGTGCTGTTGCTGCCGGAAACTGTGTAACCGTAAAATGTTCTCCTTATGCTATCCGCACAAGTGAAATATGTCGGAAAATCATTGACGAAGCCTTTGACAGAAGGCACGTCTTATGGATCGATACCGATAATAAAGGAACCGACAGATTGCTCGAAATGAAATGGGACTATATTTTTTATACAGGAGGGCCTGTCTACGGACGTAAAGTGGCCGAGGCGGCAGCCCGCCATCTGACCCCGATTACACTCGAATTGGGAGGAAAAAGCCCGTGCATCGTACATCACGATGCACATCTGGCATCTGCCGCAAGACGTATCGTTTGGGGAAAATTCATGAATTGCGGACAAACCTGCGTGGCTCCCGATTACCTGCTCGTACACCGCGATATTGCCGATGAGCTCATAGACTCTTTACGGCAAGAAATTGTGCGACAATACGGAAAAAATCCACAAGAAAATAGTGATTATCCTCGTATCATCAATGAAAAAAGATTTTACGAACTTATACTGCTCACAAAACAAGGACATATCGAACACGGCGGAATATATGATGCGGACGACTTATACATCGCACCGACACTCATTTCGCACATAACTCCCGATATGCGTATCATGCACGAAGAAATCTTCGGTCCTATACTTCCCATCTTGCAATATACAACCCTCGATGAAGCCATCGATTTTATCAACAGCCGGGAAAAACCGCTCGCATTATACTATTTCGGTAACAAACGGAAAGAGATGAAAAAAGTATTGAACCAAACTTCATCGGGCGGTTCCTGCATCAACGATGTCGTATCTCATGTCGCTAATCCGTATCTCCCGTTCGGTGGTGTGGGAAACAGCGGAATAGGTCATTACCACGGACGGGAAAGTTTTTATACTTTCAGCCATACCCGCTCGGTGTTACAAAACAATACAAAATGGAATCCCGGCATCAAGTTTGCACCTTTCGCCGGGAAACTGTCTCTTATAAAACGACTACTGCGATAACGGAACTATTTCTCTTCGGAGAGTTTCAATCCAAACGCCTGTCGGTCGAAAGCAATATACTTCGGTGTAGAGGGCACATAGTCTTCATTATCCCACAATGCGCTGGTTATCATCAAATCGGCACTATATCTGTTGCAGGCAATAGGCACATTGTGCACACGACATTGGCGCAGCAGCATCTGTATATCGGCCTCATGAGGCTGAGGATTGAGATCATCGATAAGAAAAATCGCCAAATTGATTTTATGTTGCACGACAAGCGCAGCTATTTCGGCATCTCCACCCAGCGGTCCGGAATGCATACAAGTAATATCGGCAGTAATACCTTTTTGTTCAAAGGCTTCTTTCACCAATGTTCCGGTCGTTCCGGTACAAACAAGATGATGCTTAGATAGCACGTCGGAATTAAAAACCGCCCATTCCACTAAATCGGCCTTACGGTTATCGTGCGCTACCAGCGCAATAGTCAGTCTCTTTTTCATAATCATATCTCTTTTAATAGGGTCATACTTTTTATTTTTCCTGCCCGGCCACAACTACATAAAAATTTTCTTTATTGAGATAACAGCGTGCCGCAGCCTGTAACTGTTCGGCCGTAAACGAACGTATTACGCCGAAACGTTCATTGTAATAAGAAAAATCGAGCCCGTTCGCCAACAAGGTTACAAAAACCTCAGCCACCGAAAACGGCGAGTCGAAAAGCCTCAACATCTCACCTGTCATATAATTGCGTACCATACGCAACTCATCAGGTTCTACAAGTTCGTTTCTCAAACGAGAAAACTCGTTAAATATTTCATCGATGAGAGGCTTTACATAAGACGTCGCAGCTTGCGTCTGCACAACCAGATAAGACACATCGGGATAAGTTACAACAGAAGACTGAATACCGTAGGTATATCCTTTTTCTTCCCGAATATTGGACATAAGGCGACTCCCGAAATAACCGCCTAATACGGTATTCAACACGCGCAATATGTGATGGTCGGGGTGATCACGTCCGACGACTAAGCGTCCGACCCTTATCCCCGCCTGCAACGCTCCGGCTTTCTCAACAAACCGATAATGCTCATTGCTGCTATGAATAGCGGGAAATAAAAACCTTTCGGATTCGCTTCTCGACGGTACAGCCGCAAATGTTTCCTTTACAGCGGCTTTCATTTCTGGAGTTATGCGCCCCGAAAGCACGATACGACACTGCTCCGCCGTATAATACCGGGAATGAAATTCTCGTAAATGTGCGGTCGTAAGAGTATCATAGTCGGCAAGCTGCTCCGATTTTCCATAAGGATTTTCCGCGCCGAACAACTGTTCCGAGAAAATTCGCGATGCCAAGACATTGACTTTCATCAAGTCGACCGACAAAGTCTGGCGATTACGCTCTTTTAGCGTGCGAAACTCTTCTTCGGGAAAATCGGGCGAAACAACCAACTTACACAAAAGCGGAAGTATATCAAAAAAATATCGGTTGGCCGAATAAAGGGTGATATACGTATTCCGTTGAGTTGCCAATGTCTGCAAGGTCGCACCGTAATAATCGAGCTTCTCTGCAATATACGCCGAAGAAAGACCCGACGCCCCTTCCCGCAACATGGCTGCGGTGAACTTTGCCGTCAACGGTTGGCGTTCCTGCACTTTTCCGGCAGAAAAAAGGATATCGACACGAGACAATTCCTGATCGCCCCGATCGATGATATATAACGGGATTCCATTGGGAAGACAGCATGAATCGACTTCGGGAAAAGTCAACGTCTCAACTTCTTTTATCGGAGGTGGCGTAGATCTGTCAAGCATACATCTTTATTTGTGAGATAATGAGTCGAGAAAATGAAGCGCTTTTTCGAGATCGGCTGGGGTATCTATTCCTATCGTCTCCTGTGCAGTAACACCCACTTTTATACGATAACCGTTCTGCAACCAGCGCAACTGTTCAAGCGACTCGGCCATTTCGAGCGAAGACTGCGGCAACCGGGTTATCTCGGATAAAACATCGGCCCGATAAGCGTACATACCGATATGTTTATAATAAATATGACGGCTCAACCATTCGCTCGTAGGATAATTACGCAAATAGGGTACGACAGAACGGCTGAAATACATTGCCTCATTGCGATCGTTGAGAACGACTTTCGGAGAATTGGGATTGAACAAAGCAGTCTCCCCGTCGGCCTCAGAAAAAGGTTTTACGAGAGTGGCTATCTGCGTCGACAGGTCATCGAAACAGTTCATAATATCCTGTATCTGTCGGGGCTGAATAAACGGCTCGTCCCCCTGCACATTGATAACGACCTCTTCGTGGCCACCGATTCGTTCATAGGCTTCCCAACAACGGTCTGTACCCGAGCGATGATTTTCCGAGGTCATCACGACACGCCCGCCAAACCTCTCTACCGCTTCATAAATACGGGAATCGTCGGTCGCCACATAAACGGTATCGACACATGCCGACACTTGCTCATAAACCCTCTGAATCATCGCCTTTCCCCGCATATCAACAAGCGGTTTTCCGGGGAAACGGGTCGATGCATAACGGGCAGGAATAATAGCTATAAATTTCATTTTTCATCAACATTTACCGATACGACATAAAGTTGCATATTTTCGACTTTCACCACTTTGACCGGCGTACCGGGATCGAGGTAAGTATTATAATACGATATGGCATCGTAATCATCTTCATCGATACGGACCTTTCCCGAAGGGCGCATTACGGTAACCGCAACGCCTTCCCGCCCGACCATGCCCGTGAGATGCTCCGATACGGCCACATAGCCGTCTTCGATATTCTGCTCGGCATGAAGAGCGACCCTATAAAACAATCCCTTGCGCCCGATACGTTTCATCAAGAACAATGATAAAAGTACGGTTCCCAGCAATCCCCCCAAGATAACGATTGATCCTCGTGTGATACTATCGACCGGAACCCAGAAAAAATCGAAGTCGGTATTGTTGAGCAAAGCCAACAACAAACCACCAAAGAAACATATAAGTCCTAATATGCCGGCAATACCGAATCCCGGTATGACCAGAAGTTCGAGCACCAACAAAATAATGCCCAATAAAAAGACCAAAATTTCCCAAGAAGCTGCCAAACCAGAAAGGTACAGCGGAGCAAAATAAAGGATAGCCGCTATGACAGATACGGCCAAAGGAAACCCTACACCGGGAGTCTGTATTTCAAAATAGATACCACCGATTATCAACATAATAAGAATTCCTTGTACGACAGGATTTTGTAAAAAGCCTACAAGGTCATCATAAAAAGAAGGCTCAAATTGCTCGACTTTATATTGCCAATAACCGAGCCGGGATGTTATGATATCGTCGACACTCTCCGCAATCGCTTCACAGTAACCCCATTGAAGCGCCTCACGAGCCGTCAATGTAAGCACTTTTGTCGAATCGCAAAGACCGGGAACGACAATGCGCTCATCGACCATTGCTTCCGCAATTTGCGGATTTCGTCGCCAATGCACTTCGGTATCCCCCGAAACCGTATATACCGTATCATATCCCTGAGCCTCGGCCGTAGAACGTATCGTCGCCCGCATATACGATTGATACTTATCGGGCATAGCCTTGCCCGTCTGGTTCACAACCGTTGCGGCACCTATATTCGCCCCCTCCCTCATGTAAATGCTATCGCAGGAAATAGCAATCAAAGCCCCGGCAGAAGCAGCATTGTTATCGATAAAAGCATACACGGGCATAGAGCTGTTAAGAATCAACGTGCGTATCGAATCGGCATGTACGACCGTACCGCCATAGGTATTAAGACGCAATATGATGGCCGCTGCACCTGCTTTCCGGGCCTCATCATACCCTTTCTGCATATACCTCCACGTAGTAGCCCCGATCTCTTTATCGATATTTATTCTATAAAAAAGAGGTGTTTCCGGCATGTCATCGCCGACAACCACATTCGAAGAAAATAGAAAGGCTCCGAAAATCAAGAATAATATTATCTTTTTCATATCAAACGGTTATGAGACGAAGTTACATTTTTTTATCGAGAAAATAACCGTCCGACGATACATTTTCGACAGAATTTTACAAATAACCGATTTTTATATAAAGAGCAGTAATAAATTAATGCTCATAAACGTATGTTATTTAACAGATTAGAATAAAAATTTTATGCCAAAAGATTTTTCATTTCCTCATATACGCCCTATATTTGCAGTATATCCATAAAGGATATACACACAATTACTCAATTCATTTTCAATTTATTCATCAATGGATTCACAATTATTTGAACAAAAACTATTGCAACTTCAAGACAACTTACTGAACTTTGCCTACATGCTTACCAGCGACAGAGACGAAGCAGAAGATTTACTGCAAGACACTACCCTGAAAGCCCTCGACAACAGTGATAAATATATCGACAACATCAATTTCAAAGGGTGGGTATTTACCATTATGCGGAATATTTTCATAAATAATTACCGCAAAGGTGTCCGCAATCAGACCATCATCGACCAAACCGAAGATCTATATCATCTAAACCTTCCGCAAGAATCGGGCTTCGATACTCCCGAAGGTTCTCTCTCGGTAAAAGAGATTTCCAAAGCCATCAACAAATTTCCCGACGATTATAAAATTCCGTTTTCGATGCACGTGGCCGGATTTAAATACCAAGAAATCGCCGAGAAAATGGAACTCCCTTTGGGTACAGTAAAAAGCCGTATATTCTTCGCCCGTCAACGATTGCAAATCATTCTCAAAGACTACCGATAAATCAATTGGCGAAGTCGACGCACAAACCAAATTGCAACATGGCCGGATTATAGGGATAGTTGGGCATGAGGAAATAGTTATTTCCACCGAACAATCCTTGATTGAAATGCGTGTACATGACATAAAAACGCACCATTTTCATTTTCATGTTGGCATACACGTTCATTAACGGATAGTTTCCTACCCTCACTTCATCTTGTGTATGGAACGAGAGAGTAGCCGGTTGATAGGCTTCGGCATAATACGAGGTGTGGTACTTACAATCTACACCAAACTGTACCTGCAATACTTTGGCTATTTTAAAGTCGAGATACATCTGTGCGTATGCACTCAAATCGGGCAACGGTATCACTTTGGAATCACTCGATTTCTGATATACGGCTTCAAGATTGAGATTGAAAATTCCCCATTTTATCTTTTGTTTCAACGTAGCACTGAAAATCTGCAAAATACGGTCGTCTTGACGCGGTAGGCAACTATTGTCGAAATAGACATAATTCTGCACATTTTCTACGCCGATATTGAGATATGTCCCCGTTGCCGGTAAAGAAAATTCTCCTCCAACCCGAAACTTACGGGTCTTCCCGAAATTATTGTTCCAAATAAAGTGGTTGGAAACATAATGCCTGTAATAAAAGGCCGGAGTCTGATTCTTGAAAAAACCGTAAGCCCTTAACTGTACGGCCGTTTTACGTATGCGGAAACGGGTCTGTATCTCGCCTTCTATGTCGGTAGCACCCGCATCGACCCCGACCAATCCCACTTTTCCATCGACCGTATATGTCAACAACTCTCCTTGTTGTTTCGAGAGAATTCCCCCTACCCATAAAACATTTTCGGTATAAATCTGCGGGGATTGCACCAAACGGAAAACATTTGCATCGGTATTTAGCATATATACCACCGGTGCCGTACGCATAGCTGCCGGAATGACATCGCTCATCAACGAGAAACGCCGTACCTCATGAGTCATATAAGCCGACATACCCATCTTGGCGTATCGATTAAAACCTTCCAACAAGGCAATACCGAACGTATTTTTCAATGACCAGTATTTGGTAGAGTCGTTCGTCCCGTCTTTTCTGAAATAGGTATTGTCGAAGAACGCGGTATCTTCGCTTGCCGACTGATTGACAAACCGCCGCATATTATTGTTGTACTCAATCGTATGAATCAAACTGGTAACCGGAGTGAATGTCTGTACCTCGGTCGTATCATCGACCTGTTCGGTCTTGTAAAATCCGAAATTGTATCGTTGTGTCAAATAATAATTCTGCCCCCTTACCCGATTAAAAGCATTATACAGGTATACAGGAATCGACTGCGAATCAAATCCACCCTGTCCCGAAGCCACTTCATCGGGATCTAAAATAAAACGGGTATCGGAAATTCCGCCGTTTTCCTGAGAGACAAAACTGTATGTATTGGCAAAAGCATGCATCTGATAACGGTCTCCCATATAAGAACCGGCAACTTGCCATGACAAATCTTTATTTCCCTGATGATCGTAATTTCCTCGTGAATAAAGATACTGTATACCGGCTGCAATCGCCAACCGTTTATTGACATTGCCGGAAAACTCGGCTTTAAGATCTTCTTGCTTGGTAAGTTTACCCCCACCGAAAAGATACGACACCAATGTCATAGGGAGACGTGTATTGTAGTAGGTATAATTAGAGGGCGAGTAAATCAAATAATCATAGGGAGCTTTGAATATAAATTGCGGCATATCGGGACGATCGAAAAATATCTTCGACATCGAAGCTCCTCCCAAGTTTCCGGTATAGGTATATGCCGTGGAATAAGAAATAGGCAGGTCGGTATTATAAAAATTGTCGATAAGCGTATCCATAGGCACGCTGTAAGGTGTTCCCAACGGCTGGGAAAGCCGCCACGCATACGGTTTTCCTATCACGGGCTTCTTGGCGGCATAACCACATACGACCGACAACACTAAAAGGGAAAATACCAAAAACCTTCTCATATACGGGCACAAATATACGGTAAATATATGAGACAATTTCCACCTCCCACGCTAAAAAGAAAGAAAAAGGGTCGTACAATTTATTCTTATACGACCCGATTATGACTAAATTTCGTTTGAAGAAGATTTTTTATTTTTTCGGAATCGCAACTGCTTGCGGACAGGACTTTCTTTCTTGAACATGTCATTATCGATAATGACACGGAATGTTATCAGCTGCTGCGAACACCATTTCCCTCCGTCATAATGATGTACCGAAGATACTTTGAGATCGAACTTCTCATTCTGAAACGGATACCAATAAGCCTCCAAACGGTTATACACATCGTCCCGCGTACGATAGAACGGCGAGCCCGTGTACAAACTCGAAGCATAACTACTATAATACGGCATCAGGCAACCACCGGCATACAACGTATTGTATAAGCCTATTTTATATTTTTCAATACGAGCCTCGATCTGCACACCATGAGGTTTTACATAATGTCCTACATAAGTACGGTCGTTCTGGACAGCTTGCAACCAGCCGGCACTTATTTTAAGTTTATCGAACCATAACCGACCGCCCAAATCAATACCTACTCGAGGATAGATCCAAATATTATCGACCACACCTCCATCGACACTCGTCCCGGCATGATGGTGCATCATCAACTCATACTCGCCGTACAACCACGAAAGCGGATAGTAACGCCCCGACGTATATATGATAAAACGTTCCCGGGTCGTTGCTGTCTGATGCCCGTCCCAGTCGCAGAAAATTTCGATATAATTTTTTTCATCGGGAATGAACTGCAACAATAATCCATCGATTGTATTATCGAAAAATTTTATGGAATCACAGAAAAACGCCTCGCTCCCACCGATAACTTGGCGACGCGGTATGACACCGGCCGAAACATTGAAACGATGATCCCGATAATTATAAAAAAACACGAAATTGACGTCCATATCTTTGGTCGGTGCACCGAAATTGCGCATGGCACTTACACCGGCCTGTATCGAATTTCCCCGCCAACCGATTCCCACCAACGGATTGATATATCCGCCGAATATCGTCTGGGGCCAATTATATTTGCTTTTGCCGTATTCCCGATTGTCAAACATCATATCGACTCCGACACTCCACAAAAATTCTTGTGCCGACAACGACACAGAAAGTGAAATAAACAGCAACACTAAAACTATTCTGTTCAAGAATTTCATCTCCGGATTTTTTTGTAACGGTACAAAAGTACGATATTTTGTAAAAACAATTATTCATTTATAAAGAAGATTTTCCGGTAAGAAACATCTATTCAGTGATAACGGACAACCAGCCCTTCTTCGATATGAATAGAGTATGCTCCGTTTTATTTACATATAAATACTATCTTTGCAAAGCTTTTAAGAATACCCACCACTCCCATGACCCGTTATTTCAAGAAATATTCGCTTCATTACCGTTCGCTATTGGCTATGGGTGTACCCATCATGGTCGGCCAATTAGGTGTTATCCTCACCGGTTTCGTCGATAATATCATGGTAGGCCACCATACGACCGCAGAATTATCGGCCGCATCTTTTGTCAACAACATATTCATGTTGCCGCTCATGTTCGCAACGGGTTTTGCGATGGGAATCACTCCGCTTATCGGAGAACAAACCGGTCGAAACGAATTGCCTCAGGCGGGACAGATTTTCCGCTATGGACTTTTTGCGAATGGTATACTGGCAGCATCGCTTATTCTCATCATGGGAACATTGTACTTTTTTCTCGATCGCATGGGATTGCCGCAAGAACTGTTACCGCTGATGCGTCCTTACTATTTGTTGCACCTCATCGGTCTCGTTCCGGTTTTATTGTTCAATGCATTCAAGCAATTTGCTGATGGGACAACCGATACGCTTACACCCATGTTTATACTCTTGTCGAGCAATCTATTGAATATCATAGGCAACACAGTTCTTATATACGGCTACGCCGGATTTCCCGAATGGGGACTCTTCGGAGCCGGCGTATCGACACTCACCGCTCGAATATTCACGATTGTCGCCGGCTTATGTATATTTATGTACCGGAAGCGTTACCGCCGTTTCAAAAGCGGATTCTTCCGTCTTCCCTCAAACAGGAAACTATACCGACCGATTCTCACAATGGGTATTCCCGTCGCTTTGCAATTAGGTATGGAAACAGGCTCATTCAGTCTGAGTGTCATCTTCATCGGTTGGATAGGCAGCACGGCACTGGCTGCACATCAGGCAGCCGTTACATTCTCTACGATAGGTTTTCTGCTTTATTCGGGAATAGGTGCTGCCGTAACCATTTTGATAAGCAATGCACGAGGAAGCAACAGAGATCACGAGATACGTCCCATTGCAACAGCCGGGATACATATCGTACTCGGTCTCATACTGGTCGTTACCGGTATCATGTTTTTTGCCCGCCAACACATCGGATATATTTTTACCGACTCGCCCGACGTTGCCATGCTCGTATCGGCGATTGTCATACCGATGATTGTCTATCAACTGGGAGATGGCCTGCAAATCACTCTTGCCGGAGCATTACGCGGACTCGGAGTAGTAAAACCGATGGTATGGATCGCTTTCATCAGCTATTTTATAGTCAGCCTTCCCGCCTCTTACTGTTTTGCATTCCTATGTCGGGGAGGTGCACCGGGAGTTTGGTGGGGTTATCCCGTGGGACTCAGTTGCGCAGCCCTGCTTTTCTTCTGGCAATTCCATCAGAACAGCAAACCTGAAAAAATACGGCATTAGAAAATTTATTTCTTCGGATACTTTTTATGCGAATTTCCGGTATTTTTTCCGTCCTTTTCACCTTTTAATTTCATTGCCTCCCTACGCTTGAAAGGATTGAAGTTGGGATTGAACGAAGAAATTTTCTTACCCTCTTTACCCGAAGAGACCGAATGTCGGGAAGAAAAACGCCCCCCATATAACTTTTCCAACAAATCTTCCCGGCCTATCCGATGCAATACTTGTTCGATACCCCGACGGGCTTCGGGCTTATACCAGAAGAAAAATTGCCGCTGAGCCAATTTTTCTTCCGGCGTGCGGGCCGTATAAACTTTCTCTCCCGTATACGGATTATAACCGGTATAATACATCTCGGTAGCGAGGGTCATGGGTGTGGGCGTAAAATCCTGTACCTGTTCAAGATGAAAATTCAGATTTTTGGTAATCGTCGCTAATTCGGCCATATCTCCCGGTTCACAAGCCGGGTGGCTCGAAATAAAATAAGGTATCAATTGCTGGTTCAGCCCATGTTCCCGATTGATACGTTCGAAAATTATACGGAACTGTTCAAACTGCTTGAAATCGGGTTTGCGCATACAATGCAACACCTGAGGCGAAGTATGCTCGGGCGCTACTTTAAGACGGCCGGAAACATGTCTGGCAACCAGTTCTTCGGTATACTCGCGAGAGGCAGCATTGAGTTTTTCATCGTCATTACGATGCAACAGAAGGTCATAACGCACACCGCTACCTATAAACGACCGCTTTATACCCGGCATACGATCGACCGCCCTGTAAAGATGTATCAACGGACGATGATCGACCTGCATATTGGGACACACCGACGGCCAAAGGCACGAAGGCCGTTTACATACACGGCAAGCCGCCAATTTTTTACCGGTCATACGATACATATTAGCCGAGGGGCCGCCCAAATCGCTGAGATAGCCTTTAAAGTCGGGCATAGCGATGATTTTAGAGACTTCCCGCAAAACCGACTCCTCCGAACGAGAAGAAATAAATTTGCCTTGATGCGCAGAAATCGTACAAAAAGCGCAACCGCCGAAACAGCCCCGATGCAGGGTTATAGAAAATTTTATCATCTCAAATGCCGGTATGGTTTTCCCCCGGTAACGAGGGTGTGGCAACCGGGTAAACGGCAGGTCATATATCGCATCGAGCTCCTCACTGCTTATCGGCGGTAACGGGGG
>HF999691.1:0-28225 GCA_000434215.1 Bacteroides sp. CAG:144 | reverse complement strand
GGGGATTTATCTTCAACGCCTTATCGCCGCAACGTTGCCATAAAAGCCTTGCGGCATAACGATTGGACTCCTCCTCAACGATACAAAAATTACGAGCTTGTACCCTTTTGTTTTTGAGACACTCTTCATGCGACGCCAACACACAATAAGAATCGTCGTCTTTCCCGACGGGCAAATCGGCCACATCTACCGCCACAACCGTCTGCGGAATGTCCTGTAATGTCGAAACCGGCTCACCGTTGCGCAACCGCCGGGCAATCGTCCGCATCGTCTGCTCCCCCATGCCGTAAGAAAGAATATCGGCTCCGCTCTCCACCAAAATGCTCGGACGTAGACGATCCTGCCAATAATCATAATGGGTTACCCGCCGTAACGACGCTTCGATTCCACCTATGACAACCGGTACGTCGGGATATAATTCTTTAAGAATGCGGGTATAAACAATCGTCGGATAATCGGGACGCATGCCGGCTCGCCCATCGGGCGTATAGGCATCATCGGAACGTAACCTTTTATTGGCGGTATAGTGATTGACCATCGAATCCATCGCACCGGCCGAAACGCCGAAAAAGAGACGAGGTTTCCCCAATTTCTTGAAATCACGGAGATCGTCCCTCCAATTGGGTTGCGGAACAATCGCCACACGTAATCCCTCTGCCTCCAACACTCTGCCGATAACAGAAACACCGAACGACGGATGGTCGACATAAGCATCTCCCGAGAAAAGGATTACATCGACCCATTCCCAACCGCGTTGTTCCAACTCTTTCCGCGTCGTAGGCAGCCAATTACGCATATCCATACATATTTCCTGCATACTTATTTATGATTGTAAAGATCTTCGAGTTTCAGCAGTTCATCACGCAAACGAGCCGCTTCGATAAATTCCATATTTTTGGCGGCCGCCACCATCTGCCGACGCACATTCTCCATATTTTTTTTGAGTTGTTCCTTACTCATATACGGGACGATCGGGTCGGCAGCCAAAGACACATGTACGGTATCGAACTCCTCTTCATACATCGGTTTTCCGGGAGTCTCGATAGATTCGACGGTCTTATCTTCCCGACGAGCCAATGCCGTATTATAAGCTTTGCGTATGGCTTGCGGTGTAATGTGGTGAGCCTCATTATAAGCCAATTGCTTCTCTCTCCGACGATTGGTCTCATCGATAGTCTGCTGCATACTATCGGTTATGCGGTCGGCATACATAATAACACGCCCGTTGAGATTACGAGCCGCACGACCGGCTGTCTGCGTAAGAGAACGATGCGAACGCAAAAATCCTTCCTTATCGGCATCGAGTATCGCTACAAGGGAAACCTCGGGCAGATCTAATCCCTCCCTCAACAAATTCACCCCGACCAAGACATCGTACACCCCTTTGCGAAGGTCATCGATAATCTGTATCCGATCGAGGGTGTCGACATCGGAGTGGATATAATTGCAATGTATGTCGAGACGTAGCAGGTAAGCGTTCAACTCCTCGGCCATACGCTTGGTAAGTGTCGTAACCAATACCCGCTCATTACGTTCGACACGTTGTTGTATCTCTTCGAGCAAATCATCGATTTGATTGAGACTGGGCCGTACTTCTATGACAGGATCGAGCAATCCCGTGGGCCGTATAACCTGTTCGACCACAACACCTTCGCTACGAGCCAACTCATAGTCGGCCGGCGTAGCGCTCACATAAATGACCTGCGGAACCAGAGACTCGAACTCAGCAAACGTCAACGGCCGGTTATCTATGGCCGCCGGCAATCGAAAACCATATTCCACCAAATTGACTTTACGGGAGTTATCCCCCCCGTACATAGCACGTATCTGCGGTATTGTAACATGGCTTTCATCGATAATCACCATAAAATCTTTCGGAAAATAATCGAGCAAACAGAACGGTCTCGTACCGGGCATACGTCCGTCGAAATAACGGGAATAGTTTTCGATGCCTGAACAATATCCCACCTCCTTGATCATTTCGAGATCGTATGTAACTCGTTCATACAGACGCTTGGCTTCAAGTTCTTTTCCTATCGACTTGAAAAATTCGACCTGTTTGCCCAAATCGAGAGCGATCTCATCGACAGCTCTATTGATGCGTTCTTTTGTCGTTACGAATATGTTGGCCGGATAAATATTATATGCGTCGAACCTCGAAATCGTATGGCCACTCGACGGATCGACACTTTCTATGGAATCGATCTCGTCTCCCCAAAACGTTACCCGCACAATTTCATCTTGGTAAGCGGGATAAACATCGACCGTATCGCCCTTGACCCGGAAATTCCCCCGATGCAATTCTATTTCGTTACGGGAATAGAGTCCGTCGACCAACCGGCGAAGGAAGTCATTCCGTTCCAAACGGCCGCCGACTTTCACCTCAATCGTATTGCTATGAAAATCTTCGGGATTTCCGATACCATAAAGGCACGATACCGACGACACGACAATAATATCTTTACGACCTGACAAAAGCGAAGATGTAGCCGACAACCGCAACCGATCGATCTCTTCGTTGATGGCCAGATCTTTTTCGATATAGGTATCGGTGGTCGGAATATAAGCCTCGGGTTGATAATAATCGTAATAAGAAACAAAATATTCAACAGCATTTTCGGGGAAAAAATTCTTGAATTCGCTATAAAGCTGGGCAGCCAACGTCTTGTTGTGGCTGAGTATGAGGGTAGGCTTCTGTACCTGCTCTATGACATTGGCCATAGTGAACGTTTTTCCCGATCCGGTAACACCGAGAAGCGTCTGCGCCGGCAAACCTTCCTTGATACCGTGTGTCAGTTCGGCAATAGCCTCGGGCTGGTCGCCGGTAGGACTGAATGGAGAAACGATTTTGAATTCCATCTTTTTACGTGTTTTTAAACGACAAAGGTATGAAAACTCCTTGTCTTTACACGCTGTCTTCGCAATAATTGCCCATACAAAAGAAATGAATAAATAAAAAGAGTGAGATTATCCGTTAAATTTCTCTTTTTTACTTTCATAATTCTCCCTGATTATCTAACTTTGCGCAGTTATTTATGTACATATGATAAAAAAAGCGGTTTATTTAGGTATACTTCTGTTGATTTGCTCTTCTTGCGGCGAATACTACAAGGTACAGAAAAGTACCGATTTGGACCTGAAATACCAATATGCCAAGAAATGTTTCGACACAGGCAAATACAACCGCGCTTATTCTCTTCTCGAAGATTTAGTCGCCGTCTTTAAGGGTACCGATAAAGGGGAAGAATCGCTTTATTTGTTGGCACTCAGCCATTTTATGGCTAAGAACTACGACACGGCAGGAGACTACTTCGCTACTTACTACCGGAGTTTTCCCAAAGGTGAATATACCGAAATGGCTCGTTATTATTCGGGATTGAGTTATTATAACGACTCCCCCGATCCGCGCCTCGACCAATCGATCACTTACAAGGGTATAGAAGAATTGCAAATGTATCTCGACTATTATCCCCGGGGAGAAAAAGTAAAAGAGGCCCAAGATATGATCGTCAAGTTGCAGGAGAAATTGGTCGAAAAAGAATTTCTGAATGCCATGACCTACTTCAACATAGGGAATTATTTAGGGCGGAATTACTTTGAATCGGCCGTCATAACGGCACAAAACGCATTGAAGACATTCCCTTATACCCAAAGAAAAGAAGAATTCCTTATGCTTATCTTGCGAGCCCGTTATAAGGAAGCACAAGAAAGTATCAACGAACGGAAAGGCGAACGTTATCGCAATACCATAGATGAATATTACGCTTACATCAATGAATATCCCGACGGGAAATATAAAAAAGAGGCCGAAAGCATATTCAATGATGCCAGCAAATACATCGATAGAGAAGAATAAAAATAAACCGAAATAAAAATGGACTACAAAAAAACCAACGCACCGACCAATACCGTAACCCGCGACATCATTGCTCTCTCGAACGATACGGGAAACGTTTATGAAACGTTACGCATTATCGGCAAACGCGCCAACCAGATAAGCGTGGAAATGAAAAACGACTTGGAAAAGAAGTTGCAAGAGTTTGCCTCATATAACGACAATCTCGAAGAGGTTTTTGAAAACCGTGAACAAATCGAGATTTCGCGTTACTATGAAAAATTACCGAAACCGACCCTCATCGCTACCCAAGAGTATCTCGAAGGTAAGGTTTATTATAAAAATCCGACCAAAGAAAAAGAAGAGCTCTGATTCTTGTATTATTCGATACACAGAAAGGCTCGACTACAATTTGTAGTCGGGCCTTTCTGCTACCGATATATTTATATTGAAGGGAACGATTCCCAGCAGGTTTTGCATAGATCATTTACTATTCTGATCGGAGCAAAGCGAAGTGAAGAATTCCATACGTTGGGGCATAAAAACAGAATTTCTCACATCGCCCATTGGTAAAACTCGGAACAACAATGGAATGCGCCCTATGAAGAAAACAACAAATCTCATCTCTAACCAGACAAAGCGAATGTAAAAATTTCTCTATCTGCATCAAATTTCGATTCCTTATTTCCTCCTACCTGAAAGTATCTCTCCGGTTATATCCTATCGACTTCTTTTCAGCACAACATCATCGATACGAGCCCAAGCACCAGCAACTCCTTCGGCATAAAAACCGATTTCGACCTTACCTCCACGTACCTTGATACGCTTTATTTCTATCGTCCGCCACTCAGGGGTTTCTTCTTTTACTCGGCACGAAAAACGTTTTCCCTCGCTCTCGGCATACATTTCAAGGCAATCCAGCCCCTCACTGTTTTTCAATCGTGCCGTAAGAGAATAACGACCATCGGGCAACGACACATAAGGAGTAGATTCTATCGTCTGATAAATACGACGCCGAAAACGGGTTTTATCACCGACAAAAAGAGACTTTTCCCCGATAACCGTTCTACGGTCCGCCTCACTGTTTTCGTAATTCAATATCGGAGAATCGGTCGAACCGACCGCAACTTTATTACCTTCGATAATTTCTGTCGTCCAACCCAGCAAATAATCTTGAACTGGTTTGGCCGGACAAGGAATTGGCCGACGATCGGCCTCAAAACTACTGTTCTTTACATAATTATTATCTTCGGCCGCACACCACTCCCCCGTCTCCACATCGAGATACCACGATTGCAAAGAGTTGAAATAGGGTTCTTCCCCATCGAACGAAACGGGACACCAATGGTTATATCCCCATCCGTTTCCTGCAAACTCCGCCCAACGGTCTCCGCAATAAACGACCGTCTCCTTTCTACTCCCACGAACCGTATAGAAAAAGCCCGTCTGTGTAACATGTGCATAGTCTTCGGCGCACCCGGGCATGATTTTCATATCGTTAACGGGTTCATAAGGCCCGCGAATATCATTCGCTACCATGTAATAGGCAAAAGATGAATCCCAACCGTAAAGATTCGAAGCACACATATAATAACGACCTTCGTACTTGAACAAGCAATTACCTTCCCGGCCGGCTCCTTTGAAAACCTGCGTGCAATCAAGTAAATCCACCTGCCCGTCACGGATACCGATTTCGGACACGTATATGCGATTGCGCCCGCGTCCATAAGAATAGATAAGGTAAGGTTTCCGGGTATCTTCATCGACAAAAACCGTCTGGTCTCCGGTATTGGGCGTACCGATTATCTTCTCCATCGTAATGCGCCGATGCCAAGTAAAGCGACCGTTCGGTGTATGGGACAAGGCAAACAAAACCCCGTTATCATGTTGTACCACCAACACATATTGGTTCCACGCTTCGAGATAAGCGACTCCCATACGCCCTACCCAACCGGCACGGCCATAACAGTCTACTTCCTCCCGCGTCAATACATCTCCTTCGTAATACCAATTGATCAAATCATCGGAACTGTAACAAGTTACCGCCTCGAATGTACAGGCAGGATACGTTACCGACGGGTCTTCCCGATAACGTACCGCTTCGGCATAACGCACACCATACCAATAATAGCGCAATCGCCCGGTATCGGGGTCGGGATAACGGAATATTCCTCCGCCTTGGCTGTATAAGGGCATACCCTCGGCCGTGTTCCAAAAAACATCATTGGTAATCTTTTTCCCGTCAAAACGGGGTTCGATATTTTTTGCGCCTACCGTCAATACCCAAGCCCCCAAAATAACCGACAGAAAAACTCTCATTTTCATATTCCACGTCTTATTACAACTTTACTTTCAAGATTTTCGGTTCACTCTCGTTGTGCATACGGTCTATCGCCGTTATGACATAAATATATTTTTTCGAACCATCTTTATAGGGCAATCGATACCGATTTTCCCGCACCGTCGCAACCAAAGCTTTAACGTCATCGAGATCGACCTCCGCTTCTTCGTGAAAACGATACACACAATAATAGGCCGGACGTTGCATCTCGTCGCGTGTCTTATCGGTTTTCCATTCGAGATAAAAACCATCAGATGACCATCGCGTATGCAATTTCTTCACTCCCGACGGAGGCCGGTTGTCGATGTGTTCATAGGCCGGTATCAAAGCCGGGGAAGAGAAAAGAGAGCTTCGTAATTCATGGCCGGCCCCTTTATAGTTGTCCAATAGTTGATAACCCGACCAAAAGCAAACACCCGAAATATAATCGAGATAACGGGTCAGAATCATCTTATGCCCCAACTGGGAATGACGGGGACTTACATCACCAGCATCGAGCGAACGACACAAATCCTGCCCTATATAGAGATGACAATCGCCGGCAATATTCCGATTCCACCAATACACCAACTCCTCGTAACACGCTGCCGAGTGGCCTATTTCCCAATAAAGCTGAGGTATGAGATAATCGACCCAACCGTTTCGGGCCCACAACAATACATCGGCATAGAGATCGTCATAGTTTTGCAAACCGCACGTCTCGCTCCCCTCGGGCGAGGTGCTTTTATTCCGATAGATACCGAACGGACTTATACCGAATCGCACCCACGGTTTACGCCGCTTTATAAGACGAGAGAGTTCCGAAACAAGAACATCGACATTCTCTCGTCGCCACTCATCGATGGGACGGCCGCCGCCATAAAGAGCATAACTTGCCGTATCGGGAAATGGCGTACCGTTTACGGGATAAGGATAGAAATAGTCGTCCATGTGTATGGCATCTACATCATAGCGGGTTATTATATCATTGACAACCTGACAGATAAATTCCCGAGAACCGGGCATACCGGGATCGAAAAGCAGCTGACGTCCGTAAACGACAAACCACTCGGGGTGTCTGTGGTAAATATGTGAGGTATCGAGTTCGGTTACCGTATTACATTGAGCCCGATAAGGGTTTATCCAAGCATGAAACTCGATATTACGCTCATGGCATTTGCCTATCAGATAAGCCATTGGATCCCAACCGCGCTCGGGAGAACGGCCTTGCTTCCCGGTAAGGAAACGACTCCATGGCTCTATATTCGACTCATAAAAGGCATCGGATTCGGGACGTATTTGGAAAAGCAACGCATTGATACCCGACCGTTGCAACGTATCGAGCATCGCATCGAAATAGCCTCGCATCGCTGCCGAATCCATCTCGGCATATTGCGGTTGATAGACCGTCTGAATCCATGCTCCCCGGAATTCCCGTTTCGGCGTTTCCTGAGCAGACGACGGTATCAAAAAAAACAATAAAAGAAATAGAGCTAAAAGATATTGACGCATAAGCCGAAGAGATTTTCCGACAAATGTAAAATTTTTATCGAAGAGCAAAAAATGCGCAGAACGCTTTTTCAAAAGTTCTCTCCATAAAATAGGAATGCACCGTATTATCGGTGCATTCCAAATTCTCCATAATCCTCCTATTTTATTTTTCAGCCATCAATACATATACCTGTCCGGGCGTCGTCTCTATATCATAGACATAGGACTTGGCTGACGGATTTGTAGTATTGATAGGTGCTTCGGGCGAAATGAGCGGACGACGTATCGACTGGGGATCGAGCAACATACCGGGGGTAGAGGCTGTCGATTTGAGGGGTTTGAGGTCTATTCCTTCGCATACAAGAGGAACTGCCGAGCGCACCCGTAATTTTCCACCGATCGTCGAAAGCACTTGTACCCGATCTATCGTACCGTTGCTCCAAGACATCTCTTCGAGCGTAAATCCTCCTCGACAACGCAAACCTTTTACCGTTCCTTTGCTCCAAACATCGGGTAACGCCGGCAAAAGGTGTACCGTACCGGCATGACTTTGCACCAACATCTCGGCAATACCGGCCGTACAACCGAAGTTTCCGTCGATTTGGAAAGGCGGATGCGCATCGAAAAGATTGGGATATGTACCTCCGTTTTGGCCTTTTTCATCGGTCGTAGGACGTATCTGTTCGGTAATCAACTTATAAGCGTGGTTACCATCGAGCAACCGCGCCCAGAAACAAACTTTCCAACCCATAGACCAGCCGGTAGAATGGTCGCCGCGACCGTAAAGCGTTTTCTTGGCAGCCTCCATCAGCACCGGCGTATTATAGGTGATCTGCCGACCCGGATAGAGTCCCCACAAATGGGAAACGTGACGATGGCGATCCCGGGGGTTGTCCCAGTCTTCGAGCCACTCCTGCAACTGTCCCCAACGCCCGACTTGCATAGGAGCCAACTGAGAGGCTATCGCACGCAAGCTGTCGACAAAAACCGTCTCCTCGCCCATCACCGTAGCGGCATCGATGGTATTGGAGAAAAGATCGTAGACCATTTGGTTGTCCATCGTCGTACCGGCAACGACCACAAAAGAGCGTTTGCCGTTGACCGACGGCGCATTTTCGGGAGAATACGAGGGCGCTACCACCAACCAATTGTTTTCGGGTTCGCGCACAAGGAAATCGATATAGAACTCGCACGCGCTTTTCATCAAAGGATATACTTCACTCAGATATTCTTTATTGCCAGAGAACAGATAACGATCCCACAAATGCTGGCAGAACCATGCATTGCAGGTAGGCCACACGCCGTAGCGATGCCCATCGACCGCACCGGTCGATGCCCAAATATCGGTATTATGGTGTAATGTCCAGCCCCGGCAACCGTACATGGCAGCCGACTGCTTACCTTGTTCGGCAACGCGTTTTACCAAGTCGAGGAAAGGCTCATGCATCTCGGCGAGGTTGGTTACCTCGGCCGGCCAATAATTCATCTCCACATTTATGTCGGTCGTATATTTCCCGTCCCACGGTGCACGCAACTTGTAATTCCATATACCTTGCAAATTGGCTGCCTGACCGCCGGGTTGCGAACTGCATATCAAAAGATAACGTCCGAACTGGAAATAGAGCGCAGCCAACTGCGGGTCGAAATTCGACTCGAACTCCCGAACCCGTACATCGGTAGGCTTGGCAGCTTGTGCATTTGCTCCCAAATCGAGAGATACCCGGTCAAAATACTTGCCATATTCGGCGGTATGGCTCTGCAAAGCCTTCTCAAACTTTTTGCCGGCATTTTTGAGGTACGAAAACGCTTTCTTTTCCGAGTCGCCCGACACATCTTTATAATTGACAAAGTTGGTTCCGACCGAAACGTAAAGGGTTACCTCGTTGGCTCCCGACACACGCAACAAAGTATCGCCCACGACTTCGCATTTACCCCCTTTGCGGTCTATACGGGTAAGCGTCGTAAAACGCACTTTGCCTTCGATACCCTCATGGTCGTTGGCCTTTGCATCGAGACGAAGCATATTTTTTGACTCGATGGTACGACTATATTCTTTATACGGAGTGTTATAACGCGCCGAGAAAGATATTTTACCTTTTTGGGAAGCAGTAAGCCGTATAATAAGTAATTGATCGGTAAACGAAGTAAAAGCTTCGCGACAATATTCCACACCGTCGGCTTTGAAACGGGTCGTCGAGAGAGCCCGTTCGATGTCGAGTTCGCGATAATAATCGGTATAATCGCCAACGCCTTCAAAATCGAGAAGCAAAGAACCCACCGTCTGGTAAGGCATACCGTTAGCGCCCGAAGGAGAACATATCGTCGGGCCGCACAATTCCTGCGCCTTCATATTCTCTCCGGCAAAAATAAGTCGACGTATTTCGGCCAACGCGTCTTTTGCCTTAGGATTGGTGTTGTTATAGGGAGAACCACCCCAAATCGTCTCTTCGTTCAACTGAAACTGTTCGTGCACCGGATCGCCGAACACCATAGCGCCAAGACGCCCGTTACCCAACGGCAGTGCCTCGACCCATAACGATGCGGGCTGTTCATACCATAGCTTCATGGCATTATCGGCTTGCGCCTGCAACCATGCCGTGCCACAAAAAAGCACCGACAAGCAAATGTGTTTTAAATTCATATAACGTGTGTATTTCGTGATTGATTCACAAATTTAACCGATAAAACATTCCTCTCCAAACATCGGCTAAAAATTACACGCTTTTGCAACATTTCTGCACGAAATAATTCTCAACTATTCAAAAAATCATTACACCGTCAATCCATTTCAAATAGAAAATCCCCACAAACAAAACGATTTCATAACAAAAAACTTTTACCCTCAATCATTACATACTCCATCTACCAAATATTGTTTCCGTTTTTTGAAACACAATTACCGAAAAGTATAAATAACTTTCAAAGAGTATTGCGATTAGGGTTTCACATTTGCCGTTTTTTATCTACTTTTGCAACCATGAAATAAATTTGAGTCTGCACACGGTCGATTCCCGGAAACCGATCGCATCGCAGATTGTTTTTGGCAACTATAATTCTTAGAACCGCAAGACGATGGATATTGCAACAAAGTACAACCCTGCCGACGTCGAAGGCAAGTGGTACGAATATTGGCTAAAAAACGGCTACTTCAAATCGAAACCCGATGGTCGCGAACCCTACACAGTCGTTATACCCCCCCCCAACGTTACCGGTGTGTTGCACATGGGGCACATGCTCAATAATACCATACAGGACATTCTCGTGCGCCGTGCCCGCATGACCGGAAAAAATGCCTGCTGGGTACCGGGAACCGACCATGCATCGATCGCTACCGAAGCCAAAGTGGTAAACAAGCTCGCCGCCGAAGGAATCAAAAAAACAGACCTCACACGCGAAGAATTTTTGAAACATGCATGGGCTTGGACCGAAACACACGGCGGAATCATTCTGAAACAGTTACGCCGGTTGGGGGCTTCGTGCGACTGGGACCGCACAGCCTTTACGATGGACGAGACCCGCAGCCGCAGTGTCATCAAAGTATTTGTCGACCTCTTCAACAAGGGACTTATCTACCGCGGTGTACGCATGGTAAACTGGGACCCGAAGGCTCTCACGGCACTCTCGGACGAAGAGGTGATCTATAAAGAAGAACACAGCAAGCTCTACTACCTCCGTTATATGATCGAGGGTGAAGTCGATAAATATATCATTGTCGCCACGACACGTCCGGAGACGATTCTCGGTGATACCGCCGTATGCGTCAATCCCAACGACCCGCGTTACGGCTATCTCAAAGGGAAACGGGTCATCGTTCCGCTGGTAGGCCGTGCCGTACCCATCATTATGGACGACTATGTAGACATCGAATTCGGAACGGGCTGCCTGAAAGTTACCCCGGCCCACGACGTAAACGACTATATGCTGGGCGAAAAATATAATCTGCCCGTCATCGATATTTTCAACGACAACGGAACAATCGGTGAAGCCGGCGGCATGTATGTAGGTCAAGACCGTTTCGACGTGCGGAAACAGATCGCCGTAGACCTCGAAAAAGCAGGATTGCTCGAAAAAGTCGAAGACTATAACAATAAAGTGGGATATTCCGAGCGTACCAATGTCGTCATCGAGCCGAAACTCTCGATGCAATGGTTCCTCAAAATGGAACATCTCGCCCAAATCGCATTGCAACCGGTAATGAACGACGAGATAAAATTCTATCCCGCCAAATACAAAAATACCTACCGCCACTGGATGGAGAACATCAAAGACTGGTGCATCTCCCGACAACTGTGGTGGGGACATCGCATACCGGCCTACTTCCTGCCCGAAGGCGGTTATGTTGTAGCCGAGACCGCAGAAGAAGCATTGGCTTTGGCGCGAGAGAAGAGCGGAAATACCGCCCTCACGCTCGGTGACCTGCGCCAAGACAAAGATTGCCTCGACACATGGTTCTCATCGTGGTTGTGGCCCATCTCGCTCTTCGATGGTATCAACAACCCCGGCAACGAAGAGATACGTTACTACTACCCCACATCCGACCTTGTTACCGCCCCCGACATCATCTTCTTCTGGGTAGCCCGTATGATTATGGCCGGATATGAATACGAGGGCAAGATGCCTTTCAAAAACGTTTACTTTACCGGTATCGTGCGCGATAAAATAGGCCGTAAGATGTCCAAATCGCTCGGCAACTCGCCCGACCCGATCGATCTCATCGACCGTTACGGTGCCGACGGCGTGCGTATGGGTATGATGCTCTCAGCCCCTGCCGGCAACGACATACTCTTTGATGACGCCCTGTGCGAACAAGGCCGAAACTTCAACAACAAAATATGGAACGCTTTCCGCCTCGTAAAAGGCTGGCAAGTCGACGACACACTACCGCAACCCGACTCGGCTCGCATAGCGACCGAATGGTTTGCCTCGATGCTCAATAAGGTTAACGCCGAAGTTGCCGACTTGTTTGGCAAATACCGGTTGTCGGAAGCCTTGATGACCATATACAAACTTTTCTGGGACGAATTCTCATCATGGTACCTCGAAATGATAAAGCCGGGATACCAGCAACCCATCGACCGCAAAAGTTACGATGCAACACTCGGCTTCTTCGACGTATTGCTAAAACTCCTGCACCCGTTTATGCCTTTCATTACCGAAGAATTGTGGCAACATCTCTACGATCGCAAAGAGGGCGAAAGCATCATGATAGAGCGCATTCCCGAATCGGGAACAACAGACGAATCCCTGCTGGCCGCCGTCGAGAAAGCCAAAGAAATCATTGCCGGGGTGCGTACCATACGTCTGCAAAAAAATATCCCGAATAAAGAGCCTTTGCCCCTCCAAGCCATCGGCTTGCACGATAATGGCTGCGACGCCATTATCGTAAAATTGGGCAACTTGTCGTCGATAGAAACAGCAAGCTCCAAAGAAGCGACCGCCGCTTCATTCCTTGTCGGTACAACCGAATATGCCGTTCCCTTAGGAAACAGCATCGATGTGGAAGCCGAGATAAAGAAATTGGAAGATGAACTGAAATATCAACAGGGATTTTTGCGTTCGGTATTGGGCAAACTGGGAAATGAACGTTTTGTCAACAACGCTCCGGTTCAAGTCGTAGAGATGGAGCGCAAAAAGCAAGCCGATGCAGAGAGCAAAATCAAGTCGCTCGAAGAAAGCATTGCAGCTCTTAAAAAATAAACAGAACTTTATTGCTACATTCATTATGAAACGCAGGCAGCATCGAGAATTTGATGCTGCCTGCGTTTTTATAAAAACAAAACAATTTCAAAACTCGAAGCCTAAACGCAAAGAGAGGCCATGACGTAAATATTTTACGGTATAATAATCGCCACCCCAAAAATACGAACTATAAAAATACTCCTCTACGACTTGTTGTTGCAGGTTATATCCCAAGGCCACATTCATAGCAAAATCGGATTTAAGAATAAAGCGTATGCCGAATGTCGGATTGAAATAAATACCGGGATTTACGACCTCCGAAGCTTTCGAGCCAACGGCATATCCTATTTTTACGCCCCAAAACGGAGTAATATCCCTATTCAAAAAATTGGCACGAACATCAGCAAATAAAGGCATAAACAAACGCCCTCCCGCCGCATGATAATCAAGACCGATACCGGCGCCCAGAAATAGGTGAGGGTTAAATTGATAGCCATGCGAAGTGGTTATAGAAAAAGCTCCTTTGTCAATAGGAATGCCGTTAGCCTTGAAATTAACAATGGTCCCGACTTCCACCGATCCTCGGTATCCTTTCACATCGGTCCGTATGCGATTACTCTTTTCCGACTCCCGATTTATCGCCTCTTCTTTGGTTATCTTTTCCACTTCATTCATCGGGTAGACAAAGATACTGCCATCGGCCGTTTTTACTTTCAATAAAACATTGGGTTGTTGTTCGATGACTGTACCACGTATCACGCTGCCGTTTTTGAGATAGACCACTTCTTGGTAATTCTGTGCAGACAACGCAAAAACAGAGATTATAAATAATAATCCCGTAATAAACAAATTCCTTATCATAACTACAATTTTAATAATAATTATTACACCGCAAAGATATAATATTATTCAAATTCAAAAAAGATATTTATAAAAAACTACTTAAAAACAAAACAGATAGTCTGAAAATTTACACTCGCCGAAAAGTAAGTCTATGTCAATAACAAAATCAAATCACTCGCCCCAAATATACACCCACTCTTAATATTAAAAAAAAGACCGTATTCTATAAACAGAAAAGCAGTTGACAGAGTTCTGTCTACCGCTCTTACTTTTTCACAGAAATTCCCAATAATAAAAGACTTATTATAGTCTTAACAAACTTACATACCTTCTATACGGAAAAAATTCTTCCACACATCTGTTCCACCGAAAAGCTCCACCGACGATGCAGGAACCCACAGACTACCATTGACATAAGCGCTCTGTGAAAAAACGGAAGGTGATAAAACAAATGGTTCATCTCTCAACACAATGATTTTAACGAGTGCCGTACACCCATGAAACATACCATCGGGTATCTGAGAAACGCACCGACCGATAGTCAGAACCGACAAAGATTCACTATGATTGAAGGGCGAATTGCCGTAATTGAGTCCGGCTCGATAATCGATATTTCGTCCTAAATAAAGCGTATCCAGCGGAGAATCATAAAAAAGACCCTCACCTCCCCCGACGCCGCTGTAATAGTAATTGTAACCCAATAACAATTCCGTTTTACCATCTTCCATAATGACTGTCTTTAAAGAGCGGCAATTATCAAAAGCATAATTCCCAACCGATACAACACTACCGGGAATCGTAATAGACAAAAGACCCTTGCAATCGCTGAAAGCATGATCGGCAATGGCAACAACTCTCAATTTACGGGTATTGTACTCTACATACGACGGCACAATGACGCGTCCGGAATACTCGGTGCTGCCACGAACCACACATACCGTCGAGTCGGCCAGCGACGCAACCCTATAATAAATACCATCACTTTTAAAGTCATAAGCGACAACATTGCATACCATGCACCACAATCCCCATAATAGGCAAAAGCCTTTTATTCGTTCTATCCACATAAAATTTTCCCTTCCATTAAATCATTTGTCTTATTATAATCCGATACCTCTACCCTAATAAACCCATGCAAATGCGATAAAAAACAATCATATACGATTGGCAATCGTCGTGCAAAGATATATCATAATACCAACTAAGAAAAAATTTTATGGTTAAAATTTTTATTCATGAATTGACACAACAGTAAAAGCATACCATCTCGATACAAAATTTTTGCATGAAAGGTATTTTAAAAGGCCTTATTTTCATATAAAAACAATTTTCCAATATGGCAACGTTCTAAGTCCTATTTTTATTAAAAAATATTTACAAAGCAATTCTTTTAAAGAAATTAATTTATATCTTTGCGTCTGAAAATACTTCTTTCTATCATGGATAATATATCATCACAATCAATAGGAAAACGGTTGCCATATTTTGATGTACTGAAACTTTTTGCAATTTTCCTCGTCCTATGGGGGCATTGCATTCAATATTTTTTATCCAGCCAATATTCGGACGAACCTGTTTACCGATACATATACTCGTTTCACATGCCTCTTTTTATGATGATCTCGGGATATTTCTCGGCATCATCTATGCGATTGCATTTTACAGAATTGATAACAAAAAAGAGCCGACAGCTTCTCCTTCCGTGTGTATCATGGGCCATAATTTTTACGATCATTGCCACTACAATAACAAACAGACCTTTTATAAATGCCCTCACTTCCTCTCTAATATATGGATTTTGGTTTCTAAAAAGTTGTTTTATTTGCTACATCATTGCATACTGCGGTTACAATTGCAAACTAAGAAAACCTATATGGATTGTAATAACTTTATTTATCAGCCAACTAATCCCCAACTATCAAGTATCTTTGATGTTTCCGGCTTTTTTAATCGGACTGGAATTAAAAAATTCCGCAAAATTTACACGAATGCTCCATCATTTCTACGTAATACCTGTCTTACTTTTTATCGTTCTACTTTGTTTTTGGGACGAAACTTTTTGGCAAAAACCCAATTTACGGGAAGCATTGACAAATAGGGACATATTTACCGAATTCTCATATAAACATCTCTACCGTATCGTCATAGGAATTGCCGGTAGTCTGACTTTTATTGTTTTATTTCAAAAAACGTTCGGTCAGAATATAAAATCCAAATTATTCCAAATATGCAGCTCATGGGGACAATATACATTAGGAATCTACATACTTCAATTCTTCATATTGGAAAGATTTCTTGCCCGATACTTAAACTTCGACAACTTGAATTTTTTTCTTTTCAATTTTATAGTCTCGCCACTCATATCAATCATCGTTTTAATCGTCTGTGTATACATCATCAAACTGATTTACAAATCACGAATAGGTGCATTCCTGTTATTCGGGAAATCTCTCAAACAATAAAAAACGTCCGTAAAGTTTTTATCTTCCTGACGTAAAATATCAGAAACTGACAATCATCAATTTCCGACAATAGTAGTTATATCGTTGATGCCGAAAGAAGCGATAAAGGCTGTACATCCAGACTTCGGCATAACGGATATATACTTCTAAGAAGCCGCTTAAATCTTTCTTGCAACAGACCTTCCGAGTCTCATATCGGAAGGTCTGTTTCTTTGTTCCAAAAGTTCACTTTTGAGTGCCCACTTTTTATTTTCGTTATCTTTGCCGTCAATCATAAAAGACAGTCGCGCTGGCAAACAAATGCAATATCCATTCTACATACTCTGTAAACAGATATAGAAAAATAACATCACACATTTAATCCTTATGAAAAGATTTGCATATCTCGTACTTCTTGCAATAACCGTCATCGGCTGTTCAGAAGAAGAGGTAAAAATTGACATCTCGAATTGTACCTATTCACGCACCCTTCCCGTATTGTTTATCAACACCGAAGGAAACAAGCCCATTGTGTCGAAAGAAGAATACCTCAATGCTACCTATTATCTCGAAACATTCGATCTCGACGACTACGAACCGATAGGCAGCGAAACAGAACAATTGCCATTGGAGATTCGCGGACGCGGAAACTTCTCTTGGAAAAAAGATAAAAAACCATATCGTTTGAAATTGGGAAGCAAAGCCGCCCCATTGGGAATGGACAAAAGCAAACATTTTGTACTTCTCGCCCACGTAGGTGCATATAGCCAATACCTGACCGAAACCGCAGCCTTCAAACTGGGTGAAGAAATAGGTTTGGCCTGGACTCCCAAAGCAGAACCCGTAGAAGTGGTTGTAAACAACGAATATAAAGGGTTCTATTTCCTCGTCGAAAATATACGTGTCGACGACAAACGTGTAGACATCACAGAGCAAGATGACAACTGTACAAATACCGACGAAATCACCGGAGGTTGGCTGCTCGAAATCGACAACTACAACGACCCCGATCAAATAAAATTTGTCAATGGCAGCGGTTATACCATGCACATCACTCACAAAAGTCCCGAAATTCTCTCGGAAGAACAAGAGTCTTATCTGCGCCAGCAGATGAAAGCGATAGACGATGCCGTATATGAAGACGATAAAAACTCCACCACATGGGAAAAATATATCGACATCGATGCCCTCACCCGATACTATATCATACAAGAAATTTTTTGCAACGGCGATGCTTTTGCGGGAAGTTCTTATTTCCATAAAGACAGAGGAAATGACACCAAATGGATATTTGGCCCCCTCTGGGACTTCGGAAATTCATTCGAGGGCGGCGCCCGCAACTTCTTCTATGAAAAAGGGAAAAGACCTCGCTGTTGGATTACAGAAATCGCCAAATATCCACGTTTCCAAGAACATATACGCAAAGTATGGAACGAGTTCTATCCTACCAAGTACGAACCGATATACGCCTTTATCGATGAAATGGCTCAACGTTGTGCCGAAGCCGACAAATGCGACGCCAAACGCTGGCCGCAATATAACAAAGGTAACTCGGAAGACAAAAAAAGATGGCTCACAGAAGTTTTACAAAACCGCATAAATTTCTTGAATAGCGAATGGTCTAACTAAAAAGCCATAAACAACAGATTCTAAAAACATAAAACCAAAGACTCCATACATATGAGAAAGTATATTCTTGTTTTACTGATACTTTTATTGGCTGCACCGATAGCCGTTCAAGCAGAGAACCATTCAGAAAAAAACGACAAATACCGAGGTTTTGTAGAATTGGGAACCTCCTTCAACATAGGATTTTACAACCCCAGAGGGACAGGCGCGATAAGCACCACACACGGATACCAAATCAATACCCACCTCTTCGTAGGAGCAGGGTTGGGTTGCGAATATCATAAAATGGGTAAAAGATGGTTTTTACCGCTCTTTGTCGATTTCCGATACAATATTTCAGATCGGAAATTTACCCCATTTTTCGGGCTAAAAGCCGGCTATGCATTAGGCAAAAAAAGCTCCGATAAGTTAAACCCCGGATATTACGTCAATCTGACCGCATTTGGTGCCCGGCTGAAAATCGCCCCAAATATGGCTATGAATATGAGTATCGGGTATAATTATCAGCAATGCGTTCATGAAGAAAAATATTACCACTATCGAAACGGAGGTTTTCACTTCTACGAATCTTACACAAGAAGGCTCCACCACCACGGTCCTTCCCTACGCATAGGAGTAGAATTTTAATCATAATCGAAACACAAACGCCCGACAAAAGTCNNNNAAACACAAACGCCCGACAAAAGTCGGGCGTTTGTGTTTCGATTATTGGCTATCTTGCAATCCACGTTTAGTTGCGACGATAGTAAGTCATATCATTGATGTCGAAAGAAGCGATAAAGGCTGCGTTTTTACGCACTTCGGCTTCGGCATAACGGACATATACCTCGGCCGACGTACGGAACGAATCATTACGCTCGGTGTCGAGAATCAACAGGTGGCTCATGATGATATGTCCGGCCATCTCTACCATACGCCGGGCTTGGAAGTCGATATAATCGTTGTCTTTTGTAGCAGTTACCTGCTCTACCGTTTCGGCATAAATCGACGTAAGTTCTTTGAGGCGGGTACGCAACGTCTGCAAGTCTCCCGACACCTCCTGCTCCTCATAATAGCGCATCATATTGAGGTATGTTCCCGTAGTAACGTGGCGTATGGCGGCAACTACCTGCAACTGCGTCGTACCTTCGTAAATCGATGTGATACGGGCATCGCGGTAGATACGTTCGCAGGCATAATCTTTCATAAACCCTGATCCACCGTGTATCTGCACGCAATCATAAGCATTCTGGTTACAGAACTCACTACCCATACCCTTTGACATCGGAGTAAAGGCATCGGCCTGCTTTTGGTAACGCTTCATTTCATCACGCTCCTCCTTTTCGAGTTTACGCTCTTTCGAGATGTCTTCGAGCGTCTTGTACATATCGACAAAACGGGTCGTCTCATAAAGCAACGAACGCGATGCATCGAGCTTGGCCTTCATCAACGAAAGCATCTCCGACACGGCAGGGAATTCTATAATGGCTTTGCCGAACTGACGGCGTTCCCGGGCATAAGATAGGGCCTCGCGATAGGCGGCCTCGGATACACCCACCGATTGCGCGGCAATACCCAGACGCGCACCATTCATCAACGCCATGACATATTTGATAAGCCCCATCTTGCGATCGCCGCAAAGTTCGGCTTTGGCATTGCGGAACACCAATTCGCAAGTCGGCGAACCTTTGATACCCATTTTATTTTCGATACGACGCACGGTAACGCCTCCGTCGTTTTTGTCATAAATAAACATCGAGAGGCCGCGACCGTCTTTCGTTCCCTCTTCGGAACGGGCAAGAACCAACGATATATGTCCGTCGCCATTGGTGATAAAACGTTTCACGCCGTTGAGATACCAACAACCGTCGGCCTCGCTGTACGTTGCTTTGAGCATGACCGATTGAAGGTCCGAGCCCGCATCGGGTTCGGTCAAATCCATCGCCATCGTCTCACCGGCGCATACACGGGGAAGGAAACGCTGTTTCTGGTCTTCACTGGCAAACTCGTAAATCGTTTCGGCACAATCCTGCAACCCCCAAATATTCACAAAGCCTGCATCGGCACGGCTCACCATATCGGCCGCCATGATATAGGGCACAAGCGAAAAATTGAGTCCGCCATAACGACGAGGAAGCGAGATACCCATAAGACCGGCTTTTACCAGAGCATCGAGGTTACGGGCCGTACCCGAAGCATATTCGACATGGCCGTCGACTACGCGCGGGCCTTCGTGATCGACGCTCTCGGCATTGGGTGCCACGATTTCGCCGCAAATTTCACCGGCAATTTCAAGCACTTTTTCATAACTATCCATAGCATCCTCGAAGTCGACAGGTGCATAGTCATATTTCCGGGCATCGGCATATTCACGTTCTTTCAAAGCCACAATCCGCTGCATGAGCGGGTGTGTCAAGTGATGTTTCAAATCACTGTTATCGGTAAAAAAATTGGCCATAATCCTCGGTTATTTGCTGTTTTTCTTATAATACTTTATCATTTTGGGCAACACGTCTTCGACTGTACCGGTAATCACATAATCGGCTATCGTATTGATAGGCGCACCGGGATCGCTGTTGACTGAAATAATTATCGAACTGTCTTGCATACCGGCAATGTGCTGTATCTGCCCGGAGATACCACAAGCGATATATAGTTTGGGGTGAACGGTAACACCCGTCTGGCCGATCTGACGGTCGTGATCGGTAAACCCGGCATCGACAGCAGCCCGCGAAGCACCTACCTCAGCTCCGATAGCATCTGCCAAGTCGAAAAGAAGTTTGAAATTTTCTTTCGAACCTACCCCATAACCTCCGGCAACGATGATAGGAGAAGACTTGATATTGATCTTCGATTTCTCCATCTGGCGGTCGATGACCGATACGACGAAATCGGTATCGGAGACATATTTCGAGACATCGAGTTTCACGATCTCTCCTTTGTGATCGGGCGACAATATTGCTTTTTTCATCACACCTTCGCGCACAGTAGCCATTTGAGGTCGGCACTCGGGATTGACGATGGTCGCCACAATGTTTCCACCGAAAGCAGGACGTATCTGATAAAGCAGGTTTTCATAGGTTTTCCCCTCTTTCTTATCTTCATAGGTACCGATTTCGAGCGATGTACAATCGGCCGTAAGCCCACTATGCAAAGCCGAAGAGACGCGCGGACCGAGATCCCGACCTATGCACGTGGCCCCCATGAGACAAACCTGAGGTTTCTGCTCACGGAAGAGGTTGATCAATACCGAGGCATGCGGCTGCGAGGTATAAGGGTAGAGGCGCGCATCATCGGCCAAATAAAGGGTATCGACCCCATAGGGAAATACTTGTGCTGCGACATCGTCGAGCTTATGACCGATAACGAGAGCTTCGAGTTTACAATGGAGTTGATTGGCCAAAGAACGTCCTTTTGTGAGCAGTTCAAGGCTGACGTCGGCAATAACTCCGTCTTCTATTTCGCAATATACAAATAAATTATTCATATCGTTTCTGAATTTTGCGGGGCGATCCTGCAAAAGAACCGCCGCGACAAGTTATTATCCGATAGTATGGTTCACAATCAATTCTTTCATCAAATCTTCGATGTCGGAATCCGAGGCGGTAAGGGTCTTGCTCTCTTTGGCCTGAAAAACGATATTCTCGATTTGTTTTACTTTCGTCGGCGAACCCGCCAATCCTACTTGCGAAAGGTCGGCATCGACATCGGCCACGCCCCATTCGGTAAGATTGAGATAAGGCCGTTCCTCGCACAATGCGCAAAAATAAGAGCTATCGTCGGCCTGACGTTCACTCTGTGTCTTGGCATATTTGTACTTTTGAGTAGCTTTGGCATTACGGGGACGACAATCGTCGGCGCTCCCATTCACGGTTATGACGACAGGATAAGATGCTTCGACTGTCTCCACACCGCGTTCGAGTCGGCGTTTCACCACAACCTTACCCTTTTCGGCGCTGACAATTTCCTCGGCATAGGTAATTTGAGGAATACCCAATTTCTCCGCCACTTGCGGACCGACTTGTGCGGTATCACCGTCGATGGCCTGACGACCGCCGATAACAAGGTCGAAATCGCCCATTTTACGTACGGCGCAAGCCAATGCATACGACGTGGCCAACGTATCGGCTCCGGCAAAGGCGCGGTCGGTCAGCAGCACACCGCCATCGGCACCACGATACAATCCTTCCCGAATAATATCGGCTGCCCGGGGAGGCCCCATTGTCAGTAATTTCACAACTGTTCCGGGATATTTCTCTTTGAGCTGAAGGGCTTGTTCCAGCGCATTCAGGTCTTCGGGATTAAAGATAGCGGGGAGAGCGGCACGATTGACTGTACCGTCGGCTTTCATGGCATCTTTTCCCACATTACGGGTATCAGGTACCTGCTTGGCAAGTACCACAATTTTTAGACTCATAGGTTATTGTTTTATTATTCCTTACGGTATCAAACCGAATGATTCATTTTACAAATATATGATTTCGGACTCAAAACAGCAACATAAAGCATAAAAAACAAACATACACCTCCTATTAAAAACATTTCTACCGACTTCCCAATATAACTTGAAATACAAATGATATATTCCTTTTTCTTTTTTCCCAATATTTCCACAAACAAGAAGACGGCAAAAGAGTTTTCACAGTTCTTTTGCCGTCTTCTCACGACCCAATAAGGGTTACTATTTCAGAATCTCCAATAGAGAGGGAAGCAAAGCAGGAAGCGTATGTTCACATTGCGCCGTATAAAATTTACCATCTATCTCGTACGGTTCATCGGTCGCCACGCCATGCTGTATAGCCGGTTTTGCCAACGGATGTACCGCCAGCCTTTTTCCTTTCGTAATACCTGCAATTTCAAACATCAATGCCGCAGCGCAATGTCCTATCATCAATTTATCGGCCTGCGCAAACTCCCTGATTACATCGAGCAACACGACATTATATTCCTCCGAAGCATGCTCGGCAAATACCGGTACGGCATCACCACAAGAAAAGACAAGAGCATCGAAATCGTCGGAATGCCCTTTGAGATGAGCTATCGTATCATCGGTTTTTATGGCAATCCCCGAATTCGTTCGTATATCTACTGTATCAGATACAGCATATACTTTGTATTCGATTTTGTTTTCATAAAAAGCTTCCAAATACTGGAACAAACCAAATCCGTTTACCGGATTCACCGCCAAAACAGCAACTCTTTTCGACATAAGACTTAAATTTTAAATGAGACAATCATTATTTTATATACTTGTGTGTTTCACGCTGCGAAAATCGAAAAAGAGAGCGAAATTTACAAGAAGGAACATTTTACATATTAACTTACTCCGATGTAACTAATATTGAAAAAGAGCGCAATACAAACCGTTAAAAATATTCAATTTTTCCGCAAGCCCCTCCTATGAAATTCTGTATAAAGGAATAAGCCGGCAGGAGCATTCCTGCCGGCTTATTCCTTTATACTATACTGATTTTACAAAATTCCTTGCGCCAGCATGGCTTTGGCTACTTTCATAAATCCCGCGATATTGGCGCCTTTCATATAATTGATGTAACCATCAGGCTCAGTACCATATTTTACGCATTGCGTATGGATATCGCGCATAATGCCGTGCAAACGCTGGTCGACCTCCTCGGCACTCCAACTGATATGCATGGCGTTCTGCGTCATTTCCAATCCCGACGTAGCCACACCTCCTGCATTGACAGCCTTTCCCGGACCGTACATGATACGGTTCTTGATGAAAAGGTCAATCGCTTCGGGACGACAACCCATATTGGAAATTTCACCGACACACAATACGCCATTATCGATCAAGCGACGGGCATCGTCCTCATCGAGTTCGTTTTGCGTGGCACATGGCAGTGCTATATCTACCTTCTGTTCCCACGGACGACGATCGGGGAAGAACTGCACTCCATATTTCTCGGCATAAGGTTCTACAATATCATTACCCGATGCCCGCAATTCGAGCATATAATCTATTTTTTCTCCACAGATACCGTCGGGATCATATACATAACCGTCGGGACCCGAAATCGTAACGACCTTCGCCCCCAACTGGGTCGCTTTGGTTGCTGCACCCCAAGCGACATTACCGAATCCGCTGATAGCAATCGTCTTGCCCTTGATATCGATACCTTTTGTATCCAGCATCTGCTTTACAAAATAAAGGCCGCCGAATCCCGTCGCTTCGGGACGTACCAAAGAACCGCCGTATTCGAGACCTTTTCCGGTAAACGTACCGGTATGCTCGCGAGCCAGTTTTTTATACATACCGAACATATAGCCGACTTCACGACCACCCACGCCTATATCTCCGGCCGGAACATCTGTATCGGGGCCGAGATGACGCCATAACTCCAACATAAAGGCCTGACAGAAACGCATGATTTCGGCATCGGATTTTCCGCGCGGACTAAAATCGGAACCTCCTTTACCTCCACCCATAGGCAAAGTAGTGAGCGCGTTCTTGAACGTCTGCTCAAAACCGAGAAACTTCAAAATAGAAAGATTGACCGAAGCATGGAAACGAATACCGCCTTTGTACGAACCTATGGCATTGTTGAACTGTACCCGATAACCGAGGTTCACCTGCACTTCGCCTTTATCATCGACCCAAGGCACTTTAAAGGTAAAAATACGGTCGGGCTCGACCATACGTTCTATGAGCTTCGCTTTTTCAAACTCGGGGTGTTGGTTATAAACATCTTCGATCGAAAGCAATACTTCATGCACGGCCTGTAAATATTCCGACTCACCGGGATGTTTGGCCGAAAGGTTATTCATAATCGCTTGAATGTTCATAGTCTTAGATTTTAGGGGTTATTTTAATACAACAAAAATACAAAATCTCCCGAAACATGCAAGAGAAAAGAGAATTATTTTCTATCAAAACGTCAAATATTTCACAATATTTACCTCACCAATAACCCACATTCAAAAATTATCGAGTATAAATACCATATATTTTATGGCAAAATGACAAATTCCGCACTATATCAATCAGGTATAAACAACTCTCACGACATCTTTCACTCAAAAATGTCGTAACCGATAATAGTATTACCCGAAAAAACGTTTCTTTTACAAATTCCCGCCCTGCATTTCCGCCAATTTTTTCCGGGCTGAAACGATACCTGTTTTGGCAGCTAAATCATACCATTTCATAGCTTCTGCCTCGTTTTTCTCCACCCCTCGCCCTTCCCGGTAACAATCGCCAACTACAAGTTGCGCAGCAGGAAATCCACGTTCGGCAGACTGTAAATACCATTGAAAAGCCAACATATCATTTTGTTCCACACCACAACCGTTGAAATAACAATCACCTACCGATTTTTGCGCCACACGGAAATTTTGCTCAGCTGCACGCATATACCATTCGAATGCCAATGTGTCGTTCTGTTCAATGCCCAATCCCAAACGATAGCATTCTCCTACCTTTTGACAGGAGAACATATGTCCCTCCCGCGCAGCTCGAAGAAAATAACCATAAGCCTTACCATAATCGCGCACGACGATTTTTCCGTTCCAGTAACAATCTCCCAACTTATACAACGCATTGACTTGCCCTTGCCGGGCAGCAGCCGAGAAATATTCAATTGCCAATGCAGTATCGGTCTTTCCCATGCGACCGTCGATATAGCGTAAACCCACCAAATATTGCGCATAAGAATCACCGGCTTCAACAGCGGACAAAAGCAACCTCTTGGCTTCTTCTTTATCGACCGGAACTCCCAACCCTTCCTCATACATCAAAGCCATGCGACAAGCCGCACGCCATTTACCACGTTTGTACGCCTCTCGATAACAATCAAGAGCCCGATCATACACCTTCATATCTCTGTAACAATCGCCCATGTTCAGCAAAGCCGTTTTGCTGGTATGGCTCACCTTGCTAAAATATTCTATGGCTTTGTTATAGTCCTGCTCCACAACACGACCTAAATAATAAAAGTACCCTAAACGCCAAATTGCATAAGACGATCCACTATCCGCAGCCAATTTATACCAACCAAAAGCTTCTTTATAGTCATGGAATCCGGTACTATCGCATTCATAAAAACGACCCAAAGTTTCATATGCACCTTTTACACCGGCACCCGCTGCCCGATGAAAGCAAATACCAGCCTCGGCAAAGTTCTGCTCCACACCATTGCCGTTTAAATAGCATTTTCCCAATTCAAAATAAGCCTTGGCATAATGCAAATCTGCCGCTTTACGATAGTAAGAAAAGGCCTTTTCGGGATTCTTCTCAATTCCACACCCCTGCATATAACACCAAGCCAGATTGGTCATGGCATACATGTTACCATTTTGTGAAGAACGCTGATACCACTCCACGGCCAACTTCGGATTTTTTTCGACACCTATACCTATAAGATAACAGCGACCCATATTATTTTGCGCACCATCAAGACCTTGTTCGGCCGCCTTTTTATACCAGGCATAAGCAGCGGCACTGTCGGCGGGCACACCGATGCCCACCTCATAAAGGCCACCCAACTTGTTTTGCGACCACATATATCCCTCCTCTGCCGATTGCGTAAAGAGCGACAACGCCTTTACCGTATCGGCTTCTACTCCCTTGCCTTCGAGATATAACGTTGCCAGATAGAACTGTGGCATCTGCTCTCCCTTGGCTATCGCTTTTTCCATCCAATCGGCAGCCTGCTTATAATCACGAGGCAAACCTTTCGTACCGAAATAATAGCCCTGCCACATGGCGTCCAAGGCCAAAGCATATTCCTGCTCGGCCGCCTTTCTTATCCAACGCATAGCCTCTTCCTGGTCGGCCTCCACACCATAGCCGTTGAAATAACACCAGCCCACATTGTACTGGGCTTCACTGTATCCTTGAAGAGCGGCTTTTTTATAATAGGCCAACGCTTTCTTGTAATCGGCGTTTTCTTTATGATAAGTATATACCACACCCAGAAAATTCTGCGCCAAGGCATATTCTTGCTTCACCGAGAGGGATAGCCAATGCATCGAACGTTCTGCGTCGGGGCTGACTCCATATCCTTCGTTGTAACACAAACTCAGGACAAACTGCGCACGGGCATCGCCCTTCTCGGCCGCCTTGGTATAATACAGCACGGCTTTCTCCACGTTTCCTTCGGCCTTGAACTTGTCGGCCTTGTGCAACCAGCGTGTTGCCCGTAGTGACGACTTGGGTGGATAGGCAAAGAGGTCTTTGTTTGTGAGGGTTTCCAGATTGTTCTGGGCGCACAATTCCCCGACAGGGAACATCGCAACAAAAAGAAATGCACCTATCCATACCAGGTATTTCGGCAACTTGTGCAACATGGCCTTACTATTTATTTCTCAATCAAATAAGCATCATATTTCTTCTCCCAACTCGGAGAGGGCAGCTATGGCATCACTATTACCCTGCTCAGCAGCAAGACGATACCATTTAAGAGCTTCATCGTAATCCTGCTTCACTCCTTTCCCCTCATAATAGCACCACCCTACACTATACTGTGCCTCAGGCAATCCCAGTCCGGCAGCAGCACGCCACCATTCAAAAGCTTTCTTATAATCCTGCTTCACACCTTTTCCCTCGGCATAACAATAGGCAAGATTGTATTGTGCTCCGGGAAAATTCTGGTCGGCGGCTTTCTCGTACCAACCGATTGCCGTTTTCATATTTTGTTTCACTCCGGTCCCACGCTCATAACACAGACCTATATTATATTGAGCCGCAGCCACATTATGTTTGGCTGCGCGACGCCACCATTGCAATGCAGTATCATAATCTTTTTTCAGATAACATGCCCACGCCTTGTCGAGATAACCTTGTATTTTCTGTTTCTCATAAGGAGAAATTTGTGTCAACATATATCGAGACGGTATTCCCGACATGCTGCGGAATGAAGACATCGACAAAACTGCGACAACTGATAATAAAACGATACAAAAAGGACGGATAATCAAAACTATTCTTTTCATGGCAAATCATATTTAAAACAATACATGCTCGATAGCAAATATAGGAAATCTTAC
>HF999690.1:33276-41325 GCA_000434215.1 Bacteroides sp. CAG:144 | reverse complement strand
CATTTATCTTATGGGGGCCTCCCGGTGTCGGGAAAACGACTTTGGCCCGTATCATCTCGGTTCAACTCAAAACGCCGTTTTATACATTGAGTGCCATACACTCGGGAGTAAAAGAGGTACGTGAAGTCATCGACAAATGTAAAAGCGGGAGTATTTTCCAACAGAGTCGACCGATTCTGTTTATCGACGAAATACACCGTTTCAACAAGTCCCAGCAAGACTCTCTGTTGGGAGCAGTCGAAAATGGTACGGTAACTCTTATCGGAGCAACGACCGAAAACCCTTCGTTCGAAGTCATACGCCCGTTGCTCTCCCGCTGTCAGGTTTACATACTTAAATCCCTTGATGCGCCTCATCTGCAACATCTTCTCGACCGTGCGGTGAAAACCGACAAAGAGTTGCAAAAACGAAATATCGACATACGGGAAACAACGGCTCTCTTCCGCTATGCCGGCGGCGACGCGCGGAAGTTGCTCAACATCATCGACCTGATAGCCAATGCCACTCCTGCCGATGAACCTCTTGTCATAGACGACTCTGTCGTAACCGACCGTTTGCAGCAAAACCCCATGGCCTATGATAAAGAGGGAGAAATGCACTACGATATTATTTCGGCGTTTATCAAATCGATACGCGGCAGCGACCCCGACGGAGCTGTTTATTGGTTGGCCCGTATGGTCGCCGGCGGAGAAGACCCGAAATTCATCGCACGAAGGCTGGTCATATCGGCTTCGGAAGACATAGGCCTTGCCAATCCCAACGCCCTGCTCATCGCCAATGCTGCATTCGAGGCCGTCCAAAACATCGGCTGGCCCGAAGGTCGCATCGTATTATCGGAAGCCGCCATCTACTTGGCTTGCAGCCCCAAAAGCAACTCGGCATACAAGGCCATCAATGATGCATTATCTTGTGTAGAACGTACCGGCAACCTTCCGGTTCCTTTGCATCTGCGCAACGCCCCTACCTCCTTGATGAAAGAATTGGGGTACGGAAAGGAATATCTATATGCCCATGATTTTACAGGGAATTTCGTAAAACAACAATATCTGCCCGACGAATTGAAAAATACGTCGATATGGCATCCTCAAACCAACGCAGCGGAAGAACGGCACAAAGAACATCTCAAAAACTTGTGGGGAGATAAATACAAATAGAATAAAACAAATCCGACAAGAAACAAAAGAAGATTTTGTAAAGCCGATATGCCAAAACAGCCGTAAACGGAAAAATATGTTTCTATTACGGCCTTTTTATTTGACATTTTCTTGGCAAAGGATAAAAAAAAACATAAATTTGTTCCCTCAAAAAATCTCCGTATAGGATGTTTATTTCAGAATCAATACACTAAAAAACAATAATAAAAATGAAGAAGCACAATTTTTATGCAGGCCCCTCTATTCTGAGCCAATACACCATTAAAAATACAGCCGACGCTGTACTGGATTTTGCTGGAACAGGACTCTCTTTGCTGGAAATTTCACACCGCAGTAAAGAATTTTCTGCTGTCATGGACGAAGCTCGTGCTTTGGTCAAAGAATTATTAGATGTGCCGGCCGGTTACGATGTCGTATACCTCGGCGGCGGAGCCAGCCTGCAATTCTGTATGGTGCCTTTCAACTTGCTGAAAAAGAAAGCGGCTTATCTCGAAACGGGAACATGGGCAGTAAATGCCATCAAAGAGGCCAAACTCTTCGGTGAAGTCGATGTCGTTGCCTCTTCGAAAGAAGCCAATTTCACTTATATTCCCAAAAACTACACCGTACCCGAAGACGCCGATTATTTCCATATCACGACCAACAATACCATCTTCGGAACCGAAATGCGTTACGATCCCGATGTGAAAGTACCTTTGGTTGCCGATATGTCTTCCGATATTTTCTCTCGTCCCGTAGACGTTTCCAAGTACGATATCATCTATGCAGGCGCACAAAAGAACCTTGCCCCCGCCGGTGTTACAATTGCCATTGTACGCGAAGACGCTCTCGGCCATGTAGAAAGAGCTATCCCCACAATGCTCGACTACCGCACCCACATCAAAAAAGGTTCGATGTTCAACACGCCTCCTTGTCTGCCAGTATTCGCAGCATTGCAAACTCTCAAATATTACAAAGAACTGGGTGGTGTAAAAGTGCTCGAAAAAATGAACATCGAAAAAGCCGCTCTTCTTTATGAAGAAATCGACCGCAACAAGCTTTTCAAAGGTACTGTCGTACCCGAAGACCGCTCGATCATGAACGTATGCTTTGTCATGAACGATGAATACAAAGAACTCGAAGAAGAATTTGCTCAATTTGCCGCCAGTCAAGGTATGGTGGGTATAAAAGGACACCGTTCGGTAGGAGGATTCCGTGCATCTCTCTACAACGCCCTACCCAAATCGAGCGTCGAAGCCCTCATCGCCACCATGCAGGAATTCGAAAGAAAACACTAATTTTATCACATCATGAAAATATTAGTAGCAACAGATAAACCTTTTGCAGCCGTTGCCGTAGAAGGTATCAGAAAAGAGATAGAAAACGCCGGTATGGAACTGGCGCTTCTTGAAAAATATGGTGAAAAAGCCAAACTGATCGACGCTGTAAAAGATGTAGAGGGTCTCATCGTACGCAGCGACATCATCGACGCAGAAGTATTGGATGCCGCCAAAAACTTGAAAATCGTCGTACGTGCCGGTGCCGGTTACGACAACATCGACCTCGCTGCTGCAACCGCACATAACGTATGTGTCATGAATACGCCGGGTCAAAACTCGAACGCAGTAGCCGAACTGGTTTTTGGTATGGCCGTCATGATGGTACGCAATTTCTACAACGGGACCTCAGGAACCGAACTCAAAGGCAAAAAGTTGGGTATTCATGCGTTCGGACAAGTTGGTCGTAACGTAGCCCGTATCGCCAAAGGGTTCGGTATGGAAGTCTATGCATTCGACCCCTATTGTCCGTCGAATGTCATTGCCGAAGCCGGAGTAACACCCATAGAAAATATCGACGAGTTGTACAAGACCTGCCAATTCGTTTCCCTGCACATTCCCGCCACAGACGAAACGAAAAAATCGATCAACTACAATTTGCTGAAACAAATGCCCAAAGGCGCAGTACTCATCAACACAGCTCGCAAAGAAGTTATCGACGAAGAGGAATTGGTAAAACTGATGGAAGAACGCAGCGACTTCAAATACATTTCCGATATCGCACCAGCCAATGCCGCCGTATTTGCAGAGAAACTTGCAGGTCGCTTTTTCTTCACCCCAAAGAAAATGGGGGCACAAACAGCCGAAGCCAATATCAATGCCGGTATCGCTGCCGCTAAACAATCGGTAGGTTATCTCAAAGACGGCATAGACAAATTCAGAGTAAACAAATAAAAAACGAACTTTTTTATAAAGAGGGTGGTACTATCGCTTGCTGTGCAATAGCTCACCCTCTTTTCTTTATAAACCGACTATTATGGCAAAAATAAAACCTTTCAGAGGAATAAGACCCCCTCGCGAACTGGTCGAAGAGGTCGCTTCTCGTCCCTATGACGTGCTCAACTCGGAAGAAGCCCGTGCAGAAGCTGCCGGAAATGAAAAATCGCTTTACCACATCATCAAACCCGAAATCAATTTCGCACCGGGAACTGATGAGCACGATCCCAAAGTCTATGACAAAGCGGTAGAGCAATTCAACCTTTTCCAAGAAAAAGGCTGGCTCGTACAAGACGACACCGAAAAATATTATGTCTATGCTCAAACGATGAACGGGCGTACGCAATATGGCCTCGTCGTTTGTGCCAATGTAGAAGACTATCTCAACGGCGTCATCAAAAAACATGAGTTGACCCGCCGCGATAAGGAAGAAGACCGTATGAAACATGTCCGCATCAATAATGCCAATATCGAACCTGTATTCTTCGCATATCCCGACAATGCAGAACTCGATGCCATCGTTGCCGAAACGGTCAAAGGGAAACCCGAATACGATTTTACGGCTCCCGACGGATTCGGTCATCATTTCTGGCTCATCAACGATGATAACACCATAAAACGCATCACCGAATTGTTTGCTGCCATTCCCTATCTCTATATTGCCGACGGACATCACCGTACCGCCGCCGCCGCTCTGGTCGGAGCAGAGAAAGCCCGCCAAAATCCCCATCACAGAGGAGACGAGGAATATAACTATTTCCTTGCCGTATGCTTTCCCGCCTCGCAACTGCATATCATAGATTACAATCGCGTGGTGAAAGACCTGAACGGCCTGAGCGAAGAAGAATTTCTTTCCAAGCTGACAGAAAACTTCATCGTAGAGAAAAAAGGGAAAGAGATATATCACCCCTGCGCCTTGCATAATTTCTCGCTTTATCTCGATGGAGAATGGTACTCGCTCACGGCCCGAGAAGGGACTTACAATGACAGCGATCCCATCGGCGTGCTCGATGTTACGATTTCTTCGGATCTGATACTTCGGGATATTCTGGGTATCAAAGACCTTCGCAGCGACAAACGCATCGACTTCATCGGCGGAATACGCGGACTCGAAGAGTTGAAGCGACGCGTCGACAACGGTGAAATGAAAGTTGCCCTCGCTCTCTACCCCGTCTCGATGAAACAACTCATGGATATTGCCGACTCGGGAAACATCATGCCACCCAAAACGACATGGTTTGAGCCCAAACTGCGGTCGGGACTGGTTATACACAAACTCTCCTAATCCATTAAAAAGGTCATAAAAATCAAAAGAGGTTATAAAAACCTCAAAAAAACAATCCGATCATGCAGCTATTAGTCGATTTTCAACATCTGACTAATAGCTGCTTGTCAAAAGAGCCCTGCTATTTCTCATGACAGAAAAAGAGCTGATCGACAATTGCAGAAAAAACAATCCCATAGCGCAACGCGCCTTATACGACAAATACGCCCGCAAAATGATGGCGGTATGTTTGCGTTACGGTCGCGATTACGATACGGCACAAGACCTGATGCAAGAGGGATTCATAAAGGTTTTTACTGCAATCGACAGTTATACGGGCAATGGCTCTTTCGAGGGGTGGATAAGAAGAATATTCATCAACACGGCATTGGAATATCTCCGTCGCAACGATATTTTACGGGAAACCGTCGATATAGACGACAGCGAACCGATGCAAGAGATAGATTATTCGACTGTCGAGCAAATGTCGGCCGACGAATTGATGGAATTGGTCGCTGAGTTACCGACAGGATTCAGAACCGTATTTAATTTGTTTGTCGTTGAAGGCTACAACCATAAAGAAATAGGTGAAATGCTGGGTATCACCGAAAGTACATCACGTTCGCAACTGACCCGGGCAAAAAAATGGTTACAAAAGCGTATAAGCGAATTATGACAGGTTCCTGCAAAAGGTATAAATAGAATGAAACAGACAGATAAACTGATACAATCGAAACTGAAAGACTTCGAAGCCAACGTGCCGGAAGATCTTTGGAAGAAGATAGAGTGTCGTCTGCCATCGAAACGGCGAATACCTGTCTGGAACAGATATGTGCGATATGCCGCAGCAGCAACATTGTTGTTTGCTTGCTGCATATCGGGTTATTTACTTCTAAAACCGCATACTCCCGAGGCTGCCCTCGTACAACAAACGGAGGAAAAGGTTAAACATACCGACGTACATTCACCACGCATCTTCACGCCGGACAGGAAAGACGACCGCATTGCCACCATCGGAAAGCATATCGAGAAGAGTGATGGAAATACGACTTTTTACTCCGTAAATAAAACAGGCGATGCCTATCAACATATCCCTCCAAAAGGATATTCCTATCAAGCGACAGAGAGTAATACCGATAACGGGCAAAGTGGTAACGACTCCTTGCAAAACGAGCCTACCCCCAAAAAACAGGAAGAAAAAGAAAAATCTCATTCGGAGAATCGGCCTCTTTTCTGTGACACGCCATCGGCAGACCGATATGCTTCGACCCATTTTTCCCGCAACGTAAAATCGGGAAATAAAAACTCGAAATATGCCATAGGAGTCGTCTCGACAAATGCCATTTCGTCAACAGAATATGCACAAGATACCCGCATGACACGGAGCAGCCTCTACTATGCCGAAGAGGCCCCTATATTGAAATACCAACATAAAGTACCTATTTCGATAGGACTTACCGTAGAAAAACAATTCGGCTCACGTTGGGGTATCGAAAGCGGATTGGTATACACGTTACTGCGCTCCGATTACAAAACAGAAAGCTTGCAACGAGAAGGGAAACAAGAACTCCATTACTTAGGAATCCCGCTGATGGGCCGTTTCCGGTTTTTCAATACACGATTGTTCAGTTTTTATGTCTCGGCCGGTCCTCGAATGGACTTCAACATATACGGACGCCGCACCGACGATACGCAGAGCCAACAAGCATACAGTACATATACCGAAAATATCCGGGATAAAAGAATACAGTGGTCGGCACATCTGAAAATAGGTATCAGCTATGTCATTACCAAGCATTTCGATCTCTATGCCGAACCTGCCGTCGCCTACTTCTTCGACAACGGGAATAAAGACATTGCGAATCTTTGGAAAGACAAACCCGTAAATTTTGCTTTCCATCTGGGATTCAGAACCAAATTTTAACACGTAAAAAAACAAACGATATGAAAAACGTAAAACAAGGTCTTATTTTTTCTGCTATCGCACTTTTCTCTCTCTGTGGTCTAAACAGCTGCCTCGGAGATAAAGGAAACATGACAACTTCTTATGGGACAGGTACTATATTGACCCTGAGCAACACTCCTTGCATACGGCTCGACGAAATAAATCTCAATATCACGGGAGCCGGCATACCTAATCTCCAAGACAGTATAGCCCGCGCCATGGTACACTACACAATCGACTGGGACAATCAATCGGCCAACGCCGAAGCACGAGGAATATACGACGCCACTTTCTCCAATATTTCCACATGGGGTATCAGCGATTATACAGAGGGAACTCCCACAGATTTCAATTTCAAGGCGACCGATACATTACGCACTATTGCACAGCCGTTTATCTCTTATAAAACCGATATTACACCTAATATGTTATCGATGAATGTAAGGTTGTATGCCGGCGAAGGAGATGTAAAACTGATTCAAAAAAACGTTCCGGCCGATCCCGACTATATGGGTATGACCACCGACACTCTTATCGTCGCATACGAAAATAGTGCATACTCCAAAGAAACACGAGACGAATGGTATACGTTTGAATTACCCGACTATCCGTCGCACATAACCAGTCTTACCATATTATATCGAAGCGTTTCGCATTCGGGATTTACAGCTGTCTATAAACAAGACCTCGGGGGATATATCTACACGATGTCGACCAAATTCAAGGATTAAAAGACAATTACAGACATAATTCTACAAACTTTTTCCAGTAAAAAGTGCGGTGAGACATAAATCGTGAGATTTGTGTCTCACTTTTTATAGAGAATACGCAATAGACGTTTTTTTATCAAATAACCCTGATAAATAAAATATTATTGCTATTTTTGTCGAAGAAACAAAAGGGGGGCCGGAAAGGCTGAGATTACACCCTATGAACCTGCTCGGGTAATGCCGGAAAGGAATTTGTTCATAGAGAAAAAATCATACTACGATATCTCAAAATAGCCCAACCATATTCCGGTATTTCCTAAAAAACTGTGAATATGGAGTATCATTATCCCACCTGTCTTACTATTGCAGGCTCGGACAGCAGCGGTGGTGCCGGCATACAGGCCGACCTCAAAACCATGTCGGCACTCGGTATATACGGGATGTCGGTTGTTACGGCCATTACCGCTCAAAACACATGTGGAGTAACCGATATACAAGCTATTTCGCCACATATCGTAAAAGCCCAATTAGAGGCTGTATTTTCTGATATAGCTTGCGATGCCGTAAAAATAGGTATGCTATTCTCTTCGGAAAATATCGAAGTGATCCTTGACATATTGGACAAATATTCTCCCCGATTCATCGTTCTCGACCCAGTTCTGGTATCGACCAGCGGACATAAGCTATATGCCGAAGAAAATATCGGTGTCGCCATGAAAGAACG
>HF999690.1:29427-33228 GCA_000434215.1 Bacteroides sp. CAG:144 | reverse complement strand
GCTACCATCATAACGCCCAATACCGAGGAAGCCTCTCTTCTCTCGGGAATACCTATCAGCAACGAACACGATATGTATCGTGCCGGCGAAGTCCTTATGAAGACAGGTTGCAGGGCGGTACTTGTCAAAGGCGGACATCTGCCCCAAGGGGTCATGAACGATATTTTGTTCACCGCGCACAACCCCCCCCGCATATTCTCATCGGAAAAGGTCGAGACACGAAATACCCACGGAACAGGATGCACACTCTCTTCGGCTATTGCCTCTTATTTGGCCCTAGGCGAAGATATGGAAAATGCCGTAGAACGCGCAAAAAAATTTGTTTACAACGGATTGAAATCCGGAGCCGATGTAACAATCGGAAACGGGCACGGCCCGATGAACCATTTTTTCGATCCTCTCCCTCTACACACTATAAATAAAGCAATTACATAAACCTTAAACTTTGAATAAAAGATATGAAAGTCTTTTTAAATCGTCAAGAAATATGTGTCGGCAGCCGGGCAACTCTCAAAGAGCTGCTTTTGGGACAAAGCATTACACCCGAAGGCATAGCCGTCGCCGTCAACAATCGAATCATCAGCAAAGATGATTGGGCGGATACATTTCTGTCGAACAACGATAAAGTAACCGTTATTCACGCCGCTTGCGGAGGCTAATATTCTTTATCCGAGGAATGTTTGTAAAAGCCCGATTCTCACGAACCGAGCGTCGGGCTTTTCTTTATTTTTCTTCTTTATGAAACTGATAGGCATTACAACAGAAACCATATTTGACGGAGAGGCCGAGCGAATCGCTCTTTTATTGGATTACGGCCTCGACCAGATGCATATACGCAAACCGGGATATTTGTCCAATGACATTGCTACTTTATTGCAACAAATCCCGGAAAAATATCATTCCCGTCTTGTCTTGCACGACCACTTCGACCTGGCCGCAAGATATTCTGTTGCCGGCCTGCACCTCAACCGCCGAAATCCTCAACCACCAACCGGTTACAAGGGTATGATAGGCCGCTCCTGCCACAGTATCGAAGAGGTAAAAAACAGCACCGATGTCGATTATTGCTTTCTCAGTCCCATCTACGACAGTATCTCCAAAAAAGGATACACATCTCACTTCTCTGCCGAAATCCTGACTAATGCCTGTCGGGAAGGCATTATCACCGAACGTGTATTCGCACTCGGCGGTATCACTCCGGAACTCCTACCCCAACTACAAGAATGGGGATTCGGCGGAGCTGTAATGCTGGGATATTTATGGGAAGAAAAATCGCCCGAGAAAATGCAATCCCGCATGAGCAAATTGACTTTCAGTTCTCCAACTTAATTTATATCGCCATGCTGCAATTCATTACACACACCAATGAGCGATACACCTATTACGCTTCGGCACAAATTGCGCTCGAAGGCGGATGTCGCTGGATACAATTACGCATGAAAGATGCCGAAGACGATGAAATACTTTCTGTCGCCCAACCCCTGCGTACCCTGTGCGACAAGTACCGTGCAACTTTCATTCTCGATGATAAAGTGCATCTTGTCAAACGCTGCAAAGCCGACGGCGTTCATCTCGGTAAAACAGATATGCCTCCGGCAGAAGCCCGGCGGATTCTCGGCAATAATGCCATCATCGGAGGAACAGCCAACACAATCGAAGATATAGATTTCTTGGTCTCTTGCGGCGTAGACTATATCGGCTTGGGACCTTTTCGTTTCACTCAAACCAAAAAAAAATTAAGTCCGATTCTCGGAATGGACGGTTATAAACATATCTTGTTCCAATGCCGGGAAAAAAAATACAGCCTCCCTATTGTCGCTATCGGAGGTATTACTCTCGATGACATACCCGAACTGATGGCGACAGGAATCACCGGCATAGCCTTATCGGGCAGTATCTTGCAAGCCGTCGACCCCATAAACGAAACAAAAAAAATAATTGATTGTATAAATAATAACCATCTATGAGTAAATTGATTATCGGAGGACGGGAGTTCAATTCCCGCCTGTTTGTCGGAACCGGCAAATTCAGTTCAAACGATTTGATGCAACAAGCTATTCTCGCATCGGAATCCGAAATGGTAACCGTAGCCATGAAACGAGTCGATATGGAAGCCCCCCAGAAAGACGACATTCTTTCCCACATACGCAAAGACAGCATACAACTGTTGCCCAACACATCGGGTGTACGCGATGCCGAAGAAGCCGTTCTCGCCGCACAACTCGCACGGGAAGCATTCGGAACCAACTTCATCAAGCTGGAAATCCACCCCGATCCCAAATACCTGTTACCCGATCCCGTAGAAACGTTGAAAGCAACCGAAGAGTTGGTAAAAATGGGGTTTGTCGTACTTCCATATATACAGGCCGATCCCGTACTGTGCAAACGGCTCGAAGAAGCCGGTGCTGCAACTGTCATGCCTTTGGGTGCCCCTATCGGAACAAATAAAGGCCTCCGTACACGCGATTTGCTCGAAATCATCATAGCCGAAAGTCGTGTGCCCGTAGTAGTCGATGCTGGTATAGGTGCTCCTTCTCACGCAGCCGAAGCAATGGAAATGGGAGCCGATGCCGTACTCGTAAACACGGCCATTGCCGTTGCCGGAAATCCGGTCGAAATGGCTATCGCATTCAAAGATGCCGTCATCGCCGGCCGGCGCGCTTATGAGGCCGGTCTCGGTGCACAATGCACTCATGCCATCGCCAGCAGTCCTCTCACCTCATTCCTCGATTAAAATATACATTTATGAAAAAAGAGATAACACGACATAACTATCCGGAATCCGAAAAAATATACGTTCCCGGCAAATTACACGATATACGGGTTGCCATGCGCAAAGTCAATCTCACCGATACAGTCAACATCGTAGATGGAGAGCGCGTCGTACGTCATAACGACCCCGTATATATCTACGACACCAGCGGTGTATATACCGATCCCTCGGTAGAAATCGACCTCGAAAAAGGTCTTCCCCGCTTGCGGGAGTCTTGGGTTACCGACCGTGGCGACGTGGAGAAACTTCAAGGCATCACATCGGAGTACGGCCGTATGCGCCAAGCAGACAAAAGCCTCGATGAGATACGTTTCAAACATCTGCACCTGCCCTATCGTGCCAAACAAGGGAAAGAAATCACGCAGATGTACTATGCCAAACAAGGCATCATCACCCCCGAAATGGAGTATGTAGCCATACGGGAGAACCTTCAAAACGAAATGTTGGGCATCGATACGCACATAACTCCGGAGTTCGTTCGCGACGAAGTTGCCTGCGGCCGCGCCATCATTCCCGCCAATATCAATCACCCCGAGGCAGAGCCGATGATCATAGGTCGCAACTTCCTCGTAAAACTCAATACAAACATCGGTAACTCGGCTCTCTCGTCGGGTATCGAAGAGGAAGTCGAAAAAGCCATGTGGAGTTGTTACTGGGGCGGTGATACCCTCATGGATCTATCGACGGGAGACCACATACACGAGACCCGCGAATGGATTATCCGCAACTGCCCCGTTCCTATGGGCACAGTACCCATTTACCAAGCCCTCGAAAAAGTAAACGGAATAGCCGAAGACCTCACGTGGGAAATCTACCGCGACACACTTATCGAACAATGCGAACAAGGGGTAGACTACTTCACCATACATGCCGGCGTACTGAAAGCTCATGCCGAACTGGTCGGCGAACGTCTTACGGGAATTGTTTCCCGAGGAGGCTCTATCATGACGAAATGGTGCGTAAGCCATAACGAAGAAAATTTCCTTTACACGCACTTCGATGAAATATGCGAAATCGTCAAACAATAC
>HF999690.1:14733-29356 GCA_000434215.1 Bacteroides sp. CAG:144 | reverse complement strand
CGCCAACGACCGATCGCAATTCCTCGAACTCGATGTTCTGGGCGAGCTCACCCAAAAAGCGTGGGCACACAATGTGCAAGTCATCATCGAAGGCCCGGGTCATGTCCCCATGCAGAAAATACGGGAAAACATGGAACGTCAACTCTCGTCATGCCACGAAGCCCCATTCTATACCCTCGGCCCGTTGACAACCGACATCGCCCCGGGATACGACCACATCACATCGGCCATCGGTGCCGCCCAAATTGCGTGGTTGGGCACGGCCATGATATGCTATGTTACCCCCAAAGAACACTTGGGACTCCCCAACCGTGAAGATGTACGCAACGGGGTTATCGCATATAAAATTGCCGCCCATGCCGCCGACATCGCCAAAGGACACCCCGGTGCAACAGTCCGGGACGACGCATTGAGCAAAGCGAGGTTTGAATTCCGGTGGAAAGACCAATTCAATCTTTCACTCGATCCCGAAACGGCTCTGGCCTACTACAAAGAGGGATCTAAAAACGACGGCGAATATTGTACGATGTGCGGCCCGAATTTCTGCGCCATGCGTATCACCCAAAGTCTCAAAGATTGCGTAAAATAACGCCGCAATGGACCGCATCTCCGACCTACGCACACCTCTCTGCAAATCGTTATCGCGTGATGTCGTAGAACACGTTGCCGCATCGGTTGCGGAATATCCTGATGATATTCCGCAGCTGATACGGCTTCTCGATGATACCGATAACCGCGTAGCTTGGCGAGCAGCCTGGGCTTGCGAGAAACTATCCGCACTGTCGCCCGACCGACTTCTTCCTCATCGGGAAGAGATCGCGAGAAGACTTTTCCGGTGCCAGCACGACGGGACAAAAAGGTTATTGCTCTCCGTTCTTTACCGTCTGCCTCCCGACGAAAGCTTCCCGGTAGAGCTTTATAATTATTGTATCGAACACATGGTATCTCCCGCAGAAAAAGCCGCCGTACAAGCCCTTTGCATAAAGACAGCTTTCCGCCTCGGGAAACGAGAACCCGAATTACTGTGGGAGTTGAAATTTTATTTAGAAAACGCTCAAACACAGTTTTACTCCCCCGCTTTCATTTCGGCGCGGAAGAATGTGCTGCGACACATCTATTCATTACATAAAAAATAAGGTATTAAAGAAAATGATGTTTTCAGAAGAATTAGAAAAATATTCCTGGGACGAAATTACCCGCCAGATATATGCAAAAACAGAAACCGACGTTGCCCGGGCTCTTACCCAAGAGCATCTGCAAATCGACGATTTCATGGCCTTGATCTCGCCGGCCGCCGACAGCTATCTCGAAGAGATGGCCCTCCGGAGCCGAATGTTTACCCAACAACGTTTCGGCAAAACCATCAGCATGTATATTCCGTTGTACATCACCAACTCCTGTACGAACTTCTGCGTTTATTGCGGATTCAACCATAACAACCCCATAAACCGCATTATCCTTACCGACGAAGAAATCGTAGAGGAATGCAAGGCCATACGCCGATTGGGGCCGTTTGAAAACCTGCTTATCGTAACGGGGGAAAATCCTCACGCCGCCGGAGTCGATTACATCGAGAACGCTTTACGGCTGGCCCGCCCCTACTTCTCGAATCTCACCATAGAAGTCATGCCCCTCAAAAGCGAAGATTACTACCGGCTAACCCAATCGGGATTGAACGGCGTAGTCTGCTTTCAGGAAACCTATCATCGGGAACGTTACAAGGTATATCACCCCAAAGGCATGAAATCGAACTTCGAATGGCGTGTCAACGGATTCGACCGCATGGGACAGGCCGGTGTACATAAGATAGGCATGGGTGTGCTCATCGGCCTCGAAGAGTGGCGTACCGACATTACTTTCATGGCAATACACTTGCAATACCTCCGCAAAAAATACTGGAAAACCCGTTATAGCGTGAATTTTCCCCGCTTACGCCCTTCGGAGGGACACTTCCAACCGAATGTCGTCATGAGCGACAGACAGCTTGCGCAAACGATTTTTGCCTTCCGGCTCTTCGACCACGATGTCGACATTTCGGTATCTACCCGTGAAAATCCGAATTTCCGCGACCACATCACGACATTAGGTGCTACATCATTAAGTGCCGGATCGAAAACCGAACCGGGCGGATATTTTACACACCCACAGGCATTGGAGCAATTTGTTGTAAGCGATGACCGCACTCCGTCCGAAGTCGAAACCGCCATCAAAAAGGCCGGCTACGAAGCTGTGTGGAAAGACTGGGACCGCATATTCGACTAAAAAAACAAAATGTATGCAATATACTGAACGTTACGCCCGCCAAATCATGCTGCCCGAGATCGGACTCTCGGGCCAGCAGGCTTTGGCACGGGCCTCGGTACTGATTGTCGGTGCCGGAGGGTTGGGCTCCCCCATTTCTCTATACCTCTGCACGGCCGGTATAGGACGAATAGGTCTCATCGACGGTGATACGGTATCGGAAAGCAACCTGCAACGCCAAATCCTTTACACCGAAAATGAAACGGGACGAAACAAAGTCGAATGCGCCAAACAGACTTTATCATCACGAAACGAAAGTTGCCGCATCGACATCTATCCTCATTTTCTAACCGAAGAAAATGCACGGGAAATTATCGAACCATACGACATTATCGTCGATGGTTGCGACAATTATGCCACGCGTTACCTTATCGACGATTGGTGCTCCCGATTGCAAAAACCGTATGTATACGGGAGTATCGAAGGATTCAAGGGTCAAGTATCGATATTCAACGGCAAAAAAGGTAAACGATACGCCGACCTCTTTCCCGACCGCTCGACACTCACAGCCCGGCCCAAAGCTTCGGCCGGTGTCATCGGGCCTACTCCGGGCGTCATAGGCAATATCGAAGCAGCCGAGGTCATCAAACTCATTACCGGGTGTGGAACACCCCTCTACAACAGGCTTTTTACCATCGACCTGCTCACCCTCGAAAGTTTCACACTCGATATTTAATCTGGTAAAATACCATAAACTCTTGCGTAAACAGATTTTTTTTCACATATTCGCTGTAAGATTTTTACCGCAAATTTGATACCTATGAAAAAAATACGTTTCCTAATCTGTGTGCTGGCTTCGATTGCAATGTCATTTCCCGTGGCTCATGCCGATGAAGGTATGTGGTTGCTCCCCCTGCTGAAACAACAAAATATCGAACAGATGAAAGGTCTCGGACTCGAAATCTGCGCCGAGGATATTTACCACCCCGATTCTGTTTCGTTGAAAGATGCCGTCGTTATTTTCGGCGGAGGCTGCACCGGAGAGGTCATTTCTCCTCACGGTTTGATTTTGACCAATCATCATTGCGGATACGACCACATACAGGCTCACAGCACTGTCGACAATGATTTGCTCACAAACGGCTTTTGGGCCAAAAGTCGCCAAGAAGAGCTACCTAATCCGGGACTTACGGTAACGTTCATAGACAAAATCGAGGAGGTTACCGATTACGTGGAAGAGGAATTGAAAAAAGATACCAGTAAGATAGAAATGAAGTATCTCAATGCAAAATTTCTCAACTCATTGGCGGAAAAACGCGTGGGAGAAGAATTTCTGAAAAACAATCCGGGAACGACTGTTATCATAAAACCGTTCTACGGGGGTAACCGGTACTATATGTTCACACAAAAGGTATATCCCGATGTGCGTATGGTGGGAGCCCCGCCCTCTTCCATCGGTAAATTCGGAGCCGATACCGACAACTGGAAATGGCCCCGACACACAGGCGATTTCTCGATATTCCGAGTTTACGCCGACAGTCTCGGCAATCCGGCGCCATACGACACCAGCAATGTTCCCCTCCGACCGAAAAAATACTTCGACCTCAGTATCCGGGGTGTCAGAGAAAACGATTTCGTCATGCTCATGGGATTTCCCGGCCGTACCAATCACTTCTACACCCCCATCGAGGTACAAGAACGGAAAAATATCGAAAATCAAATACGCATAAACGTCCGAGACCTTCGCCAACGGCTTTTATTGAACGCCATGCTGGCCGATCCGAAAGTCAGGATACAATATGCGGGCAAATATGCCTCGTCGACCAACAGCTACAAAAGCAGCAAAGGCATGAACACCATGATCGAACGGCAATCGACCGAGTATCTGAAAGAACGGCAAATGAACGAACTGCTCAACTGGGGTTGGGATAACGATATACAAGAATACCGGGAGGCCGTAGATATTATCGCCCACGAAGTGAAAAAGCGAGCCACACTGAAAATCCGTATGCAATATCTGCTCGAAGCCTTATGGATAGGAACGGAATTCAGCCGTGTGCCGACCAACTTCGATGCATTGAAAAAAGGTCTCAACGGAAACGATTCGACCCGCAAAGCGGCATTGGAAGACTTTGACAGGCTCTATTACAAATTCTACAACAGAGACTATGCACCGGAAGTCGATCGCCGCATAGCCAAAGCTATGCTGAAAATGTATGCCGACAGCATTGCACCCGAACACTATCCAGCTTTTTTCAAAACCATCGATAAAAAACACAAGGGAAATATCGGTAAATATGTAGACCATTTATTCGAAAGTTCTTTATTTGCCGATCCGCAGAAATATGAGAAATGGAAGAAACGTCCTAACATCAAGGCTCTGGAAAAAGACGGCATGGTACAATATGCCCGTTCCGTCAAAGAAGAAGCCCAACGGATCAACCAAGCACTGTCATCTATCGAAAATGAGATAACCAATGCCCAGAAACATTATATCGCAGGACAATTGATGTTGCATGACGATAAGCCCAACTATCCCGACGCCAATTTTACCATACGGCTTACTTATGGGCAGGTAAAATCTTATTCTCCATCGAACGCCGTAACCTACAATTTCGAAACAACCCTCGACGGCGTTATGGAAAAAGAAAATCCTACAAACTGGGAATTTGTCGTCAACAAAAAATTAAAAGATTTGTACCAAAGGAAGGACTTCGGTTTTTACATCAACGAAAGCGGGAAAATGCCTGTCAACTTTATTGCCAACACTCACACGACCGGAGGAAACTCGGGAAGTCCCGTTCTCAATGCCCGCGGAGAATTGGTCGGTATCAATTTCGACCGGAACTGGGAAGGCATCACCGGCGATATTCAATATCAAGGCAATTACCAACGCTCGATAATTACCGACATACGATATATACTTTTTATCATCGACAAATATGCCGAAGCCGATTATTTACTCGACGAGATGATTATCAAACCGTAACATTTACACGACGAATAGATAAAGGGCTACACTTTCGATGTAGCCCTTTTGTTTCCATAATAAAAAACACACGATTGAATCTATAAAAACATATACATGGAAGACTTGATAAACGGACGCTGCGGCTGGTGCGGAACCGATGACCTCTACATAAAATACCACGACGAAGAGTGGGGAAAAACAGTAACCGACGATAAGGTATTGTTTGAATTTCTTGTACTGGAAAGCGCCCAAGCCGGCCTAAATTGGATAACTATTCTGAGAAAGCGCGAAGGGTATCGCAAAGCCTTTTACGATTTTGATGCCGGAAGGGTATCACAAATGGACGATAAAGACATAGATCGATTGATGCAATTTGACGGCATCGTGAAAAACCGTCTGAAAATCAAATCGACAATCAACAATGCAAGGCTATTCCTTTCTATCCAAAAGGAGTTCGGCAGTTTCTACAACTATATTCTATCTTTCTTTCCCGATAGAAAACCTATTGTCAACACGTTTCAACATTTGAGTGAAATTCCTTCTGCATCTCCTCTATCCGATACAATAAGCAAGGACATGAAAAAACGGGGATTCAAATTTTTCGGCACAACAATTTGTTACGCCTATTTACAAGCATCGGGGTTTATCAACGACCATCTGATAGACTGTATCTGCCGAAAATAGAAAACCTATCAACAAAAAAGACGAAAGCTCTACAAGCGTAGGGCTTTCGTCTTTTTTATCAAATACCTTTTATCAACGACGACGTTGCTGCTGTTGACGTTTAAGGGCAGCTTGTTGCTGACGTTGTGCCTCTTCAAGACGAGCCATGAATCCCGATTTTTTACGAGGTTTTTTCTGGTTCTCTTTCAGTTTGGCAAGTACTTTTTCCTCATTGATGCATTTACGGAAAATGTAGGTCTGTATAATCGTGATAAGCAGCGACACAAAATAGTAATAGCTCAATCCCGATGCATAATTATTGAAGATGAAAAGGAACATCAGCGGCATGAGATACATCATCAGTTTCATGCCCGGCATCTGCTGTCCGCCTCCCGTACTATCCATATTGATTTTTGTGTACAAGATATTGGTGATGGTCATCAAAAGACAGAAGAGACTGATGTGATTACCGAAATAAGGCGTGATAAGAGGTATATAAGCGTCCCATGTGAAAATCGCATCATACGAAGAAAGGTCGTCGGCCCACAAGAACGGTTGTTGGCGTAACTCTATCGAAGATGGGAAAAATGCAAACATCGCTAATAAGATAGGCATCTGCAAAAGCAACGGCAGACAGCCGCTCATGGGATTTACCCCGGCATTGCTATACAACTCCATCGTAGCCCGCTGACGATCCATTGCTTTGTCTTGTCCGGGATATTTGGCATTGATCTCCTCCATTTGCGGTTTCAATACCCTCATACGTGCGCTCGACATATATGACTTGAATGTCAAAGGCATAAGTACAGCCTTGATGATGAGCGTCATGAGAAGAATGATGACACCGTAATTGGTAAAATATTTACCCAAGAATGTAAAGATGGGGATAATAATGCCGGTATTGATCCAGCGGAAAAATTTGTATCCGAGGGGGATAAGTTTAGGCAACTGCAACTTATCGTCCGAATCGAGACCCTTATCATAGCTCTTCAACAACGGATAGAGATTGGGGCCGAGAAAAAAGCGGAATGCTGGGCCTTCGGTCGACATGGGATCATAATCGACGGTCGTCTCGGCCTTATAACTTTTGAGATAAGTATTATCTTCGGGCAAAACGGTCGATTCCAAACGCGCACCGTTCAACTTACGATCGGCAATCAGCACCGAAGAAAAGAACTGGTTTTTAAAGCCTATCCACTTCAAACCGGTAGTGATGCTTTCATGCTCGTCTTTTGTCTCGCTGAGGCGTTCTACATCGGAACCGACAAACTTGTAATATAAGGCACTGTTACGCTCCTCGAACATACGTCCGCGTTCCTGACGGCGCAACATTTGAGACCAATACATATCCAGATCCACCGTATTGCGGGGCAAGATGTTTTCCATGCCGTTCTGATAAATTTTCATATCGAGCATATATCCTTCCTCGGGAAGCGTATAACGTACCTCGAAAGAACTTCCGTTTTCAAAAGGAAGTTTCATCGAGAGGGTACGATTATCGGCCGACAACTCGGGTACAAAATAAAGATCGGCAGTATTGATGGTACGTCCCTGTGCCTTGAATATAAACCCGTATGCATTGTTTTCGCTATTAAACAACATCACCGGCAATGAATCATAAGTATTGTATTCATTGAGAATAGCCTGAGTAAGACGGCCTCCGTGCGTCGAAAACGTAAGGGTTACCTGAGGATTGGAAAGTGTTATTGTTTTTTCCTCCCCCTCGGCAAAAGGAGCAAAATCGACGTATTCGTTACGTAACCGGAGGGTATGCTCGTCGACAGTCATCTCTTCAACCGGATCGGTAGCAGCGGTTTCTACATTATTTATTTCGGCAAGGCGGGTATTCTCGACCTGCAACAAAGAGTCCTGATAGCGTTGCATGGCGGCTTTCTGTTCGGGCGACGGCTGCATATACCACGTATAGCCGAAAAGAACAAGCGCCATAAGCAAAAAACCGATAATTGTGTTTCTATCCATTGTTTTGTCTTATAATATAGGCAATAATTATTTCTTGTGATCGATAATCGCTTTTATAAAGCTGAGGAATAAGGGATTGGGATTCAAAACCGTACTGTTATATTCGGGGTGATATTGCACACCGATATACCACGTAAGCGACGGAACTTCGACTACCTCGACCAAATGCGTATCGGGATTTTCTCCCACACATTTCATTCCGGCAGCTTCAAATTCCGAACGATAATCGCCATTAAATTCAAAGCGATGACGATGACGCTCCTTGATATGGGTTTTTCCGTATGCTTGCTCTGCTTTCGAACCTTCTTGCAAAATACAATCATATTCCCCCAACCGCATCGTTCCACCCATATTGGAGATACACTTCTGGCTTTCCATCAGGTCTATCACGTTATGAGGAGTATTGACGTCCATCTCGGTCGAATTGGCATCTTTATACCCCAAGACATCGCGAGCATATTCGATCACCATACACTGCATACCCAAACAGATACCGAATGTTGGCATATCGTGCTCACGGGCATATTTCAGTGCTACGAATTTTCCCTCGACACCTCGCTGTCCGAAACCGGGAGCGATAATAAGGCCGTCCATCGAAGATAGTTTCTCTTCGACATTGCTTTCGGTCAACTTCTCGGAATGGATATATTGCAGATCGAGCTTACGATTGTTATAGGTAGCCGCTTGGAACAGAGCCTCATTGATCGATTTATATGCGTCCTGCAACTCGACATATTTTCCTACGAGTCCTATGCGTACCGTATCTTTGGCATTCTGCATGTGTGCCAAGAATTCCCGCCAGGGTTTCAACTCAGGTCTCGGTCCTATTTCCATCCCTGTTTTTCTCAGAACGATTTCATCGAGTTTCTGCTCTTGCATTTTCAACGGCACCTCATAAATCGAAGGTACATCGATGGATTGAATGACGGCATCGGGTTCGACATTACAGAACAACGCTACTTTACGACGCAAATCGACACTCAACTGATGCTCGGTACGCAACACGAGAATATCAGGTTGAATACCGACTTCCTGCAACTGCTTTACCGAGTGTTGGGTAGGCTTGGTCTTCAACTCTTTGGCTGCGGCAATAAAAGGAACATAGGTAAGATGTATGCATAAACAATCTTTTCCCATTTCCCAACGCAACTGACGCACACTTTCGATAAAGGGCAGAGACTCGATATCACCTACGGTCCCACCGATTTCGGTAATGACAAAATCGAAATTATTTTTCGACCCGAGCAATTTCACGTTACGTTTTATTTCATCGGTGATATGCGGAATAATCTGAACCGTCTTTCCCAAATAATCTCCACGGCGTTCTTTTTCAATAACATTCTGATAGATACGACCGGTCGTAATATTATTGGCACGTGTTGTCTGAATATTGGTAAAACGCTCATAATGACCCAAATCGAGATCGGCCTCATGACCGTCGACGGTTACATAGCATTCGCCATGTTCATAGGGATTCAGCGTACCCGGGTCGATATTGATATACGGGTCGAACTTTTGAATTGTAACTTTATATCCTCTTGCTTGCAAAAGTTTTGCCAAAGAGGCCGATATAATACCTTTACCCAACGACGATACAACACCGCCTGTAACGAAAATATACTTTGTATTCACTTTAAGATGGAATTTTTTGTGCGAATTTTTCAATGTGCAAAATTAGAAAAAAGTTGGGATTCAGCCATGAAAAAACCAATTAATTATCAAAGCGATTTGTTTTCCGGATATTAAAGAATATATTTTTCCGAAAGAATGTTTTTTTAGCTATATTTGCCAACTATTTGACGATTCACGCAACGCCCATATGAGAATAAACTCCACGTATATTCGGTACTTCAAACATATAGCATCGTTGTGCTGTTTCGTTTTTTTGCCGCTGACGATCATCATGCCGGCACAATCGGCTCCTAAAACAGTTCTTGAGGCACCACCGGTCGATACTTCGTCGATGCCCGATAGTATATCCCGTCTTATACAGAACATATTTTCGCTGATAGACAGTCTGGAAGTAAAAGACAGTACCCGCATCGACATACATGTAGATACAACACGACTTGTCAAAGATACGATTTTCATTATGACCGAATTTGTCGAAGATAGCATAATGGCTCAAGAATTATTGCAACAACTCGACAGCATTGTGGAGAAAAAAGTCGTGGCCGATATTCCGATTCAAAAAACCGACAGTACACTAGCCAAACCGCACGCCAAAGATACCTTGCGAAAAATTCCGCCGAAACCGCAACCGCTGAAAATGTGCGCACAAGCACAAGCCATTTTGCAAGAGGCAAAAAATAAATTTACAATTATACCGACACGCGAGATACCGGTCAATCCGATCTTCATGCCTATTATTTTCAACGGGCAACGACCCGGAAATACTCCGGCATTATGTGAAAACGTTCCTGAAAAAGAATATGTTCCTTATACCATCTGCCGACGAAAAAACAGCATAGATAAAGCGAGAAGTCTGGCAGAATTGGGAGCATACGCCCAAGCGACAGCCATTATCGCCCACCCCGAAAAAGTGCGTTACACGCCCGAGAGGCTTCCGAAAGCCATTCATCTCGAACGCATGAAAAAACGCCGTGAGATACTAACGGTAAAAGGGCCGTCTACACCCAGAAAATTTGATATCAAAGGTCGTCCAGTAAAACTAAAACACTGGATTTCATCTTTACAAAGCGCCCTACAAATCTCCCAAATATACATCTCGGACAATTGGTATCAGGGAGGTACGAGTAACATCAACCTTATCAGTACGCAGGCATATTCGATCAAATACAACGATTATAATGACAAAATACTATTTGAAAATAAAATACAATGGAATCTGAATATAAGTAGTGCTCCCGACGATACATTACGTAATTACAGTATCAGTGAAGATCTGTTCCGTATCGACAGTAAATTCGATTATAAAGCTTTTAAAAATTTCTATTATTCAACCAGTCTGTATTTCAAAACCCAATTCTTCAACAATTACAAAAAAAATACAGAAACACGTACAGCGTCATTCTTGTCTCCGGGAGAACTAAGCTATAACCTCGGTATGAGCCATAACTATACCAGCAAAAATAAGTCTTTTACTTCATCGGTATCGGTATCTCCTTTTTCGTATAACCTGAAAACCTGCATAGACGAAGAAATGGATCCGACAAAATTCGGTATAGAAAAAGAGAAAAAGATACTCCATAAATTCGGATCGTCTTTTGATACAAACATCAAATGGCAATTCATGCGAAATATGTATTTATCGTCCCGGCTCTACTACTTTACTTCTTACAAGCATGTACAAATCGACTTCGAGAATACATTCAATTTTGTTTTAAACCGCTATTTTTCAACTCGAATAGAATTTAAAATGCGGTACGACGACAGTGCCGATCCCAACGAAAAAGGATCGTTTATTCAAATAAAAGAAATGCTGAGTTTCGGTCTCTTTTTCAGAATTTAAAAATCGATTTTTTTCCCTGCATGAAAAACAAGTGCACACATATTATCATACTGCTACTTCTGACATTGCTCTCCACACCTGTGCAGGGCAAGTTCAAAGTAGCCGATTATAATAAGGATAAAGCAAAGGAAATCATTGATACCCGTGTCAAAAGGGGCATTCTGGAAATAGTAGAGGGCATATGGGAATCGAGCAATGGGAAAATATACGCCATAGAACGATTTGAAGATGAGAGATTTCCCGAAAATATACGTTACCGAGTCATTCAACTCGAAGGGAAAAACTCAGACCCCGGTATGGTAGATTATTTTCTGGAAATGACCAACTACGATGAATACTACCGAATATGGGGCAATAACCCGTTTTCGCTGACAAACGAGCCGGTAGGCCGGGAATGTTATATCTCATTTACCCAAGACTCGTTTTCATTCAAGCAACAAATACAAACCATCACGTTCACCCGTAAATATCCTCAAATAAACTATCAGGAAAATTCCGGTACTATCTCTCTTGGATCGGGATTTGCCATCACGCCCAACGGATATATCGTAACCAATCACCATGTAATCGCAAACGCACAGAACATCGTCGTAACCGGCGTCAACGGTTCTTTCGAGCAAGGCTATAATGCCCGACTTGTCGTTACCGACCCCAAAAACGACCTAGCCATTATAAAAATCGAAGATTCAGTTTTTACGACATTTGGCGAAATTCCTTACAACATTCGTAACAATGATCCCATCGAGGGAGAATATTGTTTCGCCATAGGTTATCCTGCCGCCAATGTACTGGGTGTCAATCCTAAAACAACAGCTGGTATCATCAGCGCCACAACCGACAGCAAATTTCCCGCTTATTGTCAAATGTCGGTCGCCATCGAAAGCGGCAGTAGCGGCAGCCCACTGTTCGACAGCAATGGAAATGTTTTAGCCGTCAATGTGGCCAAGTATAATGATTATTTCCCAAACCTCGCCGTAAAAACAAGTTACCTGATGCGACTTATCGGCCAATGCGACGAACTCAAAGACCTCTCGATGACCCCAGCTACACCGGGACGTCAATTACCGGAAATAGTAGCAACAAACAAAGGCTTTGTCGTCCTTATCTTTATCAATTACAATCCCTTCGGCGAACAAAAACCGTTTTATGTACTCGACGAAGTAGAGAAAAAGGACGACCCCATGTCTAATGCAGAAAAATTATACAGCGCGAAAAGATACAGGGAAGCCATCTCGGCCCTCACCGATATTTTGATGAACGATCCGCAAAACAGCGATGCCTATTACCTTCGCGGTTGCAGTTGGGCATCTCTTGTATTGCACGACAATGCCATTATCGATTACAATCAAGCCCTTCACTACTTCGATTCTAAAAAAGAAAACATCTATCCCATAGGCTCGATCTATCGCAACAAAGCCGTAAGCCAAATGTTTAATCAAGACTATGAAGAGGCTCTGAAAAATCTTGAACTCGCCCTTAAAGATACTCCTGATGACGGTTATAACGATGTACTCAAAGGCGTACTGAACTATCATGTAAAAAGATATGAAAACGCCATAAAAATATTCTCGGAGATTACTCACTATACCGACCTTCAAGATATTATTTATTATTACCGCGGTCTTTGTTATTTTGCCATCGGAGAGACCCCAAAGGCCCGTGCCGATATGCAATGTGCAGCCCGGTTCGGGAGCAAAGATGCGTCTGATTGGTTGCAACAATACCCGTAATACCTCATATCGACAGAATGTTATATACCCCGATATTTTCCGGTTTTCCATGCCCGACGCTTTTTTTTGCAAAAAAAATTATTCTCGGGATTTTGTTTGTCTGTATTACCATAATACCCCAAAACAGTACGGCACAAACACGGCAAACCGATGAAGATTTAAATCCGAAAAGCATAAATGAAAATATCCAAACGGATACTGTTCCCAAAGAGAAAAACTCTTTTTTCAAAAAAATAGGCGATTACTTCAAAAATGCCAACAAACCCAAACCTGAGAAAAAATTCGACATCAGTTTTATCGGTGGGCCTCAATATTCGAGCGCAACCCAATTCGGCATAGGTATCATGGCCGCCGGACTATATCGCAGCGACCGCAGCGACCAAAGCATTCAGCCTTCTAATGTGTCGTTTTTCGGAAACGTTTCTACATCGGGTTTTTACATGCTGGGTATACGAGGCTCTCATATTCTACCCAAAGACAAATACCGACTGCTCTATACCGTATATTTTTACTCCATGCCCAGCGATTACTGGGGGATCGGTTACGATGCCGGCAGCAATGACTCTTTTTATTGGAGCTACCTACGGTTGCAGGCTCAGATGAAAACCGACTTTCTTTTCAAGCTTTCCCATAATTTGTTCTTTGGGCCGATGGTAAGTTTTGATTTTGTCAAAGGGAATAATTTCAAAAAGAAAAACCCCAATGATCCACGAACCGTTGAACAAATCATTGCAGGTGAAAAATCCCGTATCGGTACAACCGGCATAGGAGCATCGGTTGTATATGACAGCAGAGACGTGATAACAGATTGTCATAATGGGATTTATTTTAAAATCGAGCAAGGATTCTATCCTAAATTTCTGGGTAACAAATACGATTTCATGATGACCGATATTATTTTCGATACATATAATCGGGTATGGAAAGGCGGTATTTTGGCATTTGACCTTCACGGAAAATTCAACTACGGAAATGTTCCCTGGACGATGAAAAGCCGAATGGGTGGACAATTTCGTATGAGAGGATATTATGAAGGACAATACCGGGACAATAATCTTATCGAAGTCCAACTCGAACTGCGCCAGCATCTTTGGAAACGTAACGGAATGGTGCTTTGGGTCGGGGCCGGAAATGTTTTCGAAAATTTTCGCAAATTCAATTTTTCAGAGACTTTACCCAACTTCGGTATCGGCTACCGTTGGGAATTCAAAAGCCGGGTCAATGTACGTCTGGATTTAGGATTCGGAAAAGATTTCAAAACCGGATTCATGTTCAACATCAACGAGGCATTTTAACGTACCTCACCCCTATTTATAAAAATCATTTATCGCCCGGGAAACGGCCAAAACTTCATCTTCGGTCATCACGGGAGAAATCGGTAAAGAGAGAACCTCTTGCGCCAAACGTTCGGTAATCGGCAATGACAAATCCCCATAGGCCTCATAACAAACCTGCCTATGCGGCGGAACAGGATAATGTATAAGCGTGGGTATCTGCCGTTTCCTCAACTCCTCTATCAACTCTTCCCTACGAGGAACCCGAACGACATACTGATGATAGATATGT
>HF999690.1:6130-14595 GCA_000434215.1 Bacteroides sp. CAG:144 | reverse complement strand
TTTACTGAAAGAAATGCTGCCTGCAACTCATCCAAACGGCTGTTATAACCTCGATATTTATTGTAATATCTTCGTTCCGATCCATAATTGGCCAACGCCCTGACAACTTCGGCCAATTCTTCATCATGAGTCGCGACAGCCCCTCCGTCGCCCAATGCACCCAAATTTTTCGACGGATAAAAACTGATTCCCGCAGCATGTCCCAAAGCTCCGGACTTCCGTCCTCCGAACAACCCGTCGAAACCGGCTTCTGCACCTATAGATTGAGCAGCATCTTCGACCACCCATAAACCGTATTTTCGTACCATTTCGACCAAATGCTCGTCCCAGCAGCAATACCCATAAAGATGCACCGGCAAAATAATTTTGGTACGAGCCGTAACAGCAGCTTCCACTCGTCGCGAATCGAGATTGTAGGTCTCAGGCGAAGGTTCTACAAAAACCGGAACAAGACGATTGTCGGTTACGGCCAAAACGGTTGCCACATAGGTATTGGCCGGCACAATGACCTCATCACCTTCCTGCACTTTTCCCATCTCGATATAAGCACGCAAAATAAGACGCAACGCATCGAGACCGTTACCACAAGCTACGACGTGGGGAACTCCGAGGTAAGCCGACAAATCCCGCTCGAATGCCGCTACCCGTTCACCGCACAGATACCAACCCGAATCGATAACCTCGGCAGCCACCCGTTTCAACTCTTCGGCATAACGGGCGTTGATTTTCTGTAAATCCTGAAATTTCATAGTCGTTGCGTAAAACGGAGAAAATCGTCGTAATCGCGAATATAATCATTCTCGTCATACAGCTCCGATGCCAAAACCAGACAGATGGAACTGGAAGAGAATTCCCGTTGGGACGCCCAAATACCGGGAAGGACATGCAGTCCGTAATAAGGGCGATTCAAAGTAACAACCCTCTGCTCACGACCATCATCGAGAAAAACATCGAACGCCCCGGCTGCAGCAACGATAAGTTGGTGGCATACTTTATGGGCGTGTGCACCCCGGGATTCTCCCCCGGGAATATCATAAAGATAAAAAACACGACGTATCTCAAATGGCAAATCCTCCCCTCCGTGTAACGGTGTAATATTCCCTCCCGGGTCATAGATACGGGGCAACTCCATAAGTTCACAATCATGTATCGAAGGTCTCGTCATAGACTCAATTTCTTATATTCATCGAAGTCGTAAATATAATCGGACTCGTCGAACGCTCCCGAAGATAATACCAATGCCAACGAATTGGTCGAAAAATCGGTCAGTTGTCTCCATGTAAGCGCAGGAATATAGATGCCGTAATACGAGCGATTCAGAAAATAGCGTTCTGTCCTTCCTCTCGCATCACGCACGACCAGCTCAAAACTTCCCGACAAAGCGACAATAAATTCCTGTTGCGTGCGATAAGCATGCCCCCCCCGATATTGTCCGCCGGGAACATCATAAATCCAATAGGCCCGCCTTATATCGAAAGGTATATGACGGCCTCCCTCTATAAAAGAGAGATTACCCCGCCGGTCTTCAAATTTAGGCAGATCTATTTTCTTCACACCTCGGGACATTCTGCTATCGCTTTATTCTGCCGATTTACCGGCCTCCTCTTTGGCCAAATTGATAAGATACTGACCGTACTGATTTTTCTTCATGGGTTCGGCCTGTTGCAATAACTGTCCGGTCGTAATCCAGCCCTGATTATAAGCAATCTCTTCGAGACAAGCTACTTTCCAACCCTGACGGTGTTCTATGGTCTCTATAAACGCCGACGCCTCGAAAAGCGAATCATGCGTACCCGTATCGAGCCACGCAAACCCTCGCCCCATAAGTTGGACTTTCAATTCTCCCATAGCCAAAAATTCCTGATTGACCGTCGTTATCTCTAACTCTCCGCGAGGAGAAGGTTTAATGGTTTTTGCAATATCCACCACCTTATTGGGGTAGAAATAGAGTCCTACAACAGCATAATTGCTTTTGGGCTGCGCAGGTTTTTCCTCAATGGAGGTAACATTGCCATCGGTATCGAAAGCAGCTACGCCATACCGTTCGGGATCGCTCACCCGATAACCGAATACGGTAGCCAACCCTTTATCGGCATTCTGTACAGCGACCGAAAGCATAGAAGAAAAACTTTGCCCATAAAAAATATTGTCGCCCAATACCAGACACGCCGTATCATTGCCGATGAACTCCTCTCCGATAATGAAAGCCTGAGCCAAACCATCGGGCGACGGTTGCTCGGCATATTCGAAATGTACGCCAAACTGAGAGCCGTCTCCCAACAAACGACGAAATCCGGGCAAATCATAAGGGGTGGATATAATGAGTATCTCCCGTATTCCGGCCAACATAAGAACCGAAATCGGATAATAAATCATAGGCTTATCGTAAACGGGCAACATCTGTTTACTGACCCCCATCGTTATCGGGTAGAGACGCGTACCGGAACCACCGGCCAAAACGATTCCTTTCATAGTATTCTGAATTATCGGTTGGAATACATCTGTTCGTAATATTTTTGATAATCCCCGCTGACGACTTCTTCGACCCACTCCTGATGTTCGAGATACCAACGGATCGTTTTTTCGATGCCGACCTCAAACGGCGTCTCGGGGTACCAGCCCAGTTCCCGGGCTGTCTTCGACGGATCGATAGCATAACGCATATCGTGCCCCAACCGGTCGCCCACATAGGTAATGAGGTCGTAATTGATATTCTCGACCGAAGTTTTCAGAACCGACCGATAACGAGGCTCTTCCTTCATAAGCCGAGCAATTGTATCGATCGTAAGTTTTACGATGTTGATGTTCTGTTCTTCGTTGAAACCTCCTATATTGTATATTTCCCCAACACGGCCGCCGGCCAATACCATGTCGATGGCTTTGGCATGATCTTCGACATAAAGCCAATCTCGCACATTATCACCTTTCCCGTAAACAGGCAATTTACGCCCTTCGAGAATATTTTTGATAATGAGCGGGATCAATTTTTCGGGAAAATGATACGGCCCGTAATTATTGGAACAACGGGTGATATTCACCGGCATTTTGTAAGTCTCATGATAGGCCCGGACTATAAGATCGGCTCCTGTTTTAGACGAAGAATAAGGCGAACGGGGATCGAGCGGTGTCTCTTCGGTAAAAAATGTCCTGCCGTAAGTCTGTATTTTGGTACGACCTTTCACGACTCGACGCACATTTTCGTCTTCGATATGCAAGGGCTGCGGCACATCAAAATCTTTTGTCAGCGAACCGTAGACCTCGTCGGTAGATACTTGCAGAAATTTTTTCCCGGGCAAATAAGTAGGATATCCTTTATCATCTTTACCAGTCGTCCATGCCTTCTTTGCGCATTCGAGCATATTTTGCGTACCTAAAATATTGGTTTGCAAAAAAAGTTGCGGATTGGTTATACTGCGATCGACATGCGACTCGGCGGCAAAATTTACGACATAATCGATTTCCCTGCGGGCAAAAATATTAGAGACCAGTTCGGCATTGGCAATATCGCCTCGCACAAACTCCACTCGCGAATCTTTCAACTCTTCTTTTATGGTTCCGAGATTTCCGGCATATGTCAGTTTATCGAGAATAACGATGGCTATATCACCGTATTTCTTCAACATGTATTTTACGAAATTCGCACCGATAAAACCGGCTGCACCGGTTACCAAATATGTTTTCATAGGTTAAATCATAAATTTAGGGCGCAAGATACATATTTTTTAGCAATCCGCCATTTTTTGCAGTATCAATCTTTTTTCAAAACCCATCGAATTCCTATCAATGAATAAGGCCGACGTGTCCAATAAAAAAGCGCATCGACAGAAAAGTCGATGCGCATTCCCTTATATATATCAAAGAATCAATACCTTCTACGATCGTTGTTATAAGGTTTTTCTTCCCTCGGACGGGCAACATTCACCGTAATGGTTTTACCCTCGAATTCCGCCCCGTTAAGTTCTTCTATCGCCCTTTTGGCATCGACCTCGTCGGGCATTTCAACGAAACCGAATCCCCGAGAACGTCCCGTCATCTTATCCAAGATAATATTTGCCGAAGCAACGTCTCCATACCGGGAGAATAATTCACACAAGCTGTCTCTATTCGTACTCCAGCTCAAATTTGCAACATAAATGTTCATTTTACTTTTTGTTTTTATTTATATGAGAAACACATCGGATAGAAAACCGAATGTGTCCCGTTTATCTGTATTTATACCGATACGACATCGAGTCTGCCGGTCGTCAATTTTCGGATATTCCTCACCACTTCCCTCTCGTCTTTCGAGCAAAAAGAGAGAGCAATCCCCCGGTTACCGGCACGTCCCGTACGACCGATGCGATGCACATACGTTTCTGCCACATCGGGCATGTCGTAATTTACAACAACCCCGAGATTCTGCACATCGATTCCCCGGGCTGCAATGTCTGTCGCAACGATAACTCTTATTTTTCCCGACTTAAAACAACTTAAAGCCAATTGTCTGGCATTTTGTGATTTATTCCCGTGAATAGCCATACACTCTATATCTCTTTTATTAAGAATCCGCGCAATTTTATCGGCTCCGTGCTTGGTTCGGGAAAAAACCAGTATCGTCTTATCGATATGTGTATTCAAAACATCGACCAGAAGTGCTATTTTTTCGTTTTTTTCCACCCAATAGAGACGTTGTTCGATCGTATCGACCACCGATGAAACCGGGGCGGCTTCCACCTTTACCGGCTGATGAAGTATCGTTTCCGAAATAACGGCAATCTCTTTTGGCATCGTAGCCGAAAACAACAGATTCTGTCTCTTTTGCGGCAATAACGGCAAAAGTCGTTTGATATCGTGCACAAAGCCCATATCGAGCATACGGTCGGCCTCATCAAGGACGAAATGTGTTACACTTCCCAAATCCACGATTTTCTGGCTTATCAAGTCCAATAACCGCCCGGGAGTCGCAATCAGTATATCGGCTCCGCGCCGAAGCTGCTCGACCTGACGGTTCTGTCTCACTCCGCCATAAATTACCACGCATTTAAGTCGGGTATATTTTCCATAAGCTGCAAACGCCTCTTCTATCTGGATCGCAAGTTCTCGCGTGGGAGTCAAAACCAAAGCTCTGATGCTCCGCGTTTTTTCTGCTTGTGATTTTCTATACAGATGTTCTATCACGGGTATTGCAAAAGCTGCTGTTTTTCCGGTTCCCGTCTGGGCAAGTCCCAAAATATCCCGACCGCCCAGAGCTACGGGTATAGCATGTTGTTGAATCGATGTTGGGGTACTAAACTGTTTCTCTTCCAATGCCTTCAATACAGGCTGGGAAATATTCAATTGTTGAAATGTCATAAGTTGAAGGCAACAACTCTGTTGCCGATTATTAATAGGTTAAAATGATTGAGGGAAATTTTCCGAATAAAACAAAGATATCAGTCAAAGCATTCCTACACCAAAAGGATTTACATATCATAAAATAGCGCCATAAAATTTACAATAGAATACAAGTTGGGTTTCGGAATAAAAGAACTTGATAATGATGTCGATTTTGAGAAATGAAAAACCCGCAACGAATACGGATAAAACAGACGCAAAGGCGATTCAGAATAAATCCTGTTATTTTGTGGGACAAAGGACGGATAAATAATCGACAATTCCTACGATATTTCCAATTATTTTCAAGAATAACATATTTTAAAGTTTTTCATCCCGACAATTCCATCTCCCGGATACAGACTTTGTGGCTTCATATTCAATGAATAGCCTTTGTTCTGAAACAGAAATGAAAAGTCGCTCCTTTTTTTCGCATTTTTTATTGGTCGAAAGAGAAATAATATCTACTTTTGTCTCATCAAATATTGCCATGTCGGGATAGCAAAAATGGGCAAAAAAGATACTCATGTAAAACACGAAGGTACCATTACCCAAATTGATGGTACGACCGTTTATGTACGAATCATACAACATTCGGCATGTGCCGGTTGTCATGTGCAGTCGGCATGTACGGCAGCAGACCGCAGCGAAAAAATCATCGAAACCACTTGTTACATACCCGATCTGTACGTAGGACAACAAGTATGGGTTGTGGGGAACGAGGCCATGAGCAACGAAGCTCTGCGGCTGGCATTTCTGTATCCTTTTTTAGTCATCTGCTGCGTATTGGCCGGTATTTATTTACTCACCGGCGACGAAACCGTCTCGGGCATCACTGCCCTTCTTTCTTTACTGCCTTATTATCTGACCTTGTATTTATTCAGAAAAAAAATAAGAAAATCGCTTGTTTTTACAGTTGAACCTCTAAGAAAAAACGAAAACCTATAAACCTATTATAAATTAAGAAGAAATGAGTTTAGTATGGATTGCGACCCTCTCACTGGGGGGTATTGGTGCAATAAGTGCAATCATATTGTACTTAGTCGCTCAGAAATTCAAAGTCTATGAAGACCCACGCAACGGACAAGTAGAAGCCGTACTTCCCGGAGCCAATTGCGGCGGTTGCGGATATCCCGGTTGCGGGGGATTTGCTGCCGCTTGCGTAAAAGCCGATTCTCTCGACGGTATGTTATGCCCCGTAGGAGGCGCTCCCGTCATGGCAAAAATCGCTGCCATATTGGGTATGGAAGCGGGTGAAGTAACCCCCAAAGTGGCTGTCGTACGCTGTAACGGGAACTGTGCCAATCGAAAAAAGACCAATCACTACGACGGTGCATCGAGCTGCGCGATCGAAGCGGCCCTGTACAGCGGCGAAACAGGTTGCTCATACGGTTGCCTGGGAAATGGAGATTGTGAGAACGCTTGTTCGTTCGGAGCTATTCGCATCAATCCCGAAACCCGTTTGCCCGAAGTCGATGAGGAATTGTGCACGGCATGTGGTGCTTGTGTAAAAGCCTGTCCCAAAGGGATCATCGAGTTACGGAACAAAGGCCCGAAATCTCGCCGTATGTTTGTGAGCTGCGTCAATAAAGACAAAGGTGCCGTTGCACGCAAAGCTTGTTCGGCTGCTTGTATCGGATGTGGAAAATGCGCCAAAGAGTGTCCTTTCGACGCCATTACCATCACAAACAATCTGGCATACATCGATTTCCAAAAATGTCGTCTGTGCCGTAAATGCGAAGCTGTATGTCCCACAGGAGCCATACATTCGGTAAACTTTCCTCCTCGTAAGCCCGTAGAGGCAAAAACCGATGCTCCCAAACCTGTCGAACCGAAAAACGAAACCGCTCCGACAGAAAAACCGGCAACTCCCGAAAGCCAAGCATAAAAACACGCTACATTAATCATTCACAGCATAAAATAAACAGATATGTTAAAAACATTTCGGATAGGCGGGGTACACCCCCCCGAGAATAAACTATCTGCCGGACAAGCTATCATCACTGCCAACCTGCCCAAACAAGCCGTTGTGATGCTCTCGCAACACATCGGAGCCCCGGCGCAAGCAGTCGTTGCCAAAGGCGATAAAGTGAAAGTGGGCACACTTCTGGCGCAAGCCGGCGGATTCGTTTCGGCCAACATTCACTCCCCCGTATCAGGAACTGTCTCCAAAATAGATACGGCTATCGATGCCGCAGGTTTCCAACGACCGGCTATCATCATCGATGTAGAAGGCGATGAATGGGAAGAAAGCATCGATCGAAGCGAAACTCTCGTGAAAGAATGTACTCTCGACGCAAAAGCCATCATCGACCGCATCAAAGAATGCGGTATTGTAGGTTTGGGTGGTGCAACATTTCCCACTCACGTGAAACTTTCTCCTCCTCCGGGAATGACGGCGACGATTCTCATCATCAATGCCGTCGAGTGCGAACCGTATCTCACCTCAGACCACCAGTTGATGATGGAAAAAGGAGAGGAAATACTGGTAGGCGTGGAAATTCTGCGTAAGGCCATAAATGTGGAACGTGCCGTCATCGGTATCGAAAACAACAAACCCGACGCCATCAAACACATGGCGCAATTGGCGACCGACTATCCAGCTATCGAAATCTGCCCCTTAAAGGTAAAATATCCACAAGGAGGTGAGAAACAACTGATCGATGCCGTTATCCGCCGACAAGTTCCCAGCGGTGCTCTACCTATCGCCACTGGTGCCGTCGTGCAAAATGTCGGTACGGCATTTGCCGTATACGAGGCTGTGCAGAAACACAAACCGCTCGTAGAACGCATCGTAACGATCACCGGCAAATCTCTCGCCAAGCCGTCGAACCTGCGTGTACGCATCGGAACTCCTATAAGCCAGCTTATCGATATGTGCGGTGGCCTACCGCAAGATACCGAAAAGGTTATTTCGGGAGGCCCCATGATGGGAAAAGCCGTCGTATCGACCGACATGGCAACGACAAAAGGTTGCTCGGGCGTCCTCATAATACGGGATCTCGAGTCGAGGCGCAAAGAAATGCAACCTTGTATCCGTTGTGCCAAATGCGTATCAGCCTGTCCTATGGGACTCGCGCCGAACGTATTGATGAGTGCATCGAGTTTCCAAA
>HF999690.1:0-6080 GCA_000434215.1 Bacteroides sp. CAG:144 | reverse complement strand
AGCGTGTTATGGACTGCATCGAATGCGGCTCTTGCAGTTTCACTTGTCCCGCTCACCGTCCGCTGCTCGATTACATACGCATGGGAAAAGCCAAAGTCGGTGCCATCATTCGCAGCCGTAACGCCAAATAAGTAATTCAAGAAAAACATCTATTATGAATCAGAACTTTATCGTATCACCTTCACCACACGTACACAGCGGTAACTCCATACCCAACTGCATGTACAACGTGTTGATAGCCTTGATACCGGCATTTCTGGTGTCGCTATACTTTTTCGGCGTAGGCGCCTTGGTAGTGACCCTTACGTCGGTTGCGGCGTGCGTACTTTTCGAGTACCTCATTCAAAAATTCCTTTTGAAAGTAGAACCTACCGTGTCGGACGGTTCGGCCATACTTACTGGAGTACTGTTGGCCTTCAATGTTCCGTCGAATCTCCCGATATGGATTATCCTCATCGGAGCTCTCGTTGCCATTGGTATCGGGAAAATGTCGTTCGGTGGATTAGGAAACAATATTTTCAATCCGGCTCTCGTAGGCCGTGTCTTCCTGCTCATCTCGTTTCCCGTGCAAATGACAACGTGGCCCAAGCCCGATGCGCTATCCACGCACTACCTCGATGCCGAAACGGCTGCGACCCCACTGGGATTGCTCAAACAAGGGCTTCCCATCGAAGCTACGACAACCGATATGCTCTTGGGTAACATCGGAGGTAGCTTGGGAGAAATCGGCGCTATCGCCCTATTGATAGGTCTTGCCTATATGCTCATCAAAAAAGTCATTACTTGGCACATTCCCGTATCGATTTTGGCGACAGCATTTCTTTTCTCTTGGCTCATCAGTTTCGACGTGAATTACGCCCTGCAACAATTGCTTTTGGGCGGTATGCTGCTCGGTGCTATTTTCATGGCAACCGACTACGTTACTTCACCTATGACCCATAAAGGCATGATCATCTACGGTATCTGCATCGGATTGCTCACGATCATCATTCGCCGCTGGGGTGCATATCCCGAGGGTATGTCATTCGCCATACTGATCATGAACGCCGTAACGCCGCTCATCAACAAATATGTGAAACCTAAACGATTCGGGGAGGTTAAGAAATAATGGCAAAACAATCATCTTTCGGAAACATGCTCGTTGTACTCACGGTCATTACCGTCATTACGGGTGCTTTACTGGGATATGTCAACAACATTACGGCAGAACCTATCGCTCAATCGAAAAAGCAGAAACAGGAAAAAGCCGTAAAAGACGTAGCTCCCGAATTTGACAACTCTCCTATCGACGAACAATATATTGTAACGGTAAACGATCTCGAACTGAAAGTTTTTCCCGCCAAGAAAGAGGGTAAAAACGTTGGTGCTGCCGTCGAAAGCAAAACCAAAAAAGGATTCGGCGGAGAAATCTCGGTCATGGTAGGTTTCAACATCGACGGATCGATACGGAACTACCGGGTTTTGAGCCATGCCGAGACCCCGGGTCTGGGCTCGAAAATGGAAGAATGGTTCCGTGCCGGGAAAGGTAATCAGAGCATATTGGGGAAAAATCCTTCTACCGATAATCTGACCGTAAAAAAAGACGGAGGCTCTATCGATGCCATCACGGCTGCGACAATCAGCTCCCGCGCTTTTCTCGATGCAATAGCCAACGCCTATGCCGCATATATTAACAACGACGCCGCCACCGGCGCCACTGCACAAATGGGAAAGGAGACCAGTCATGAATAAGTTCAAAATCATTCTTAACGGTATCATTACAGAAAATCCGACTTTCGTCCTGTTGTTGGGTATGTGCCCCACTTTGGGAACTACCTCGTCGGCTTTCAACGGTTTGGGCATGGGCGCGGCAACGATGTTCGTCCTCATCTGCTCGAATATAGTCATCTCGCTGATCAAAAACTTCATTCCCGACAAAGTGCGTATACCGTCGTTCATCGTCGTCATCGCAGCATTCGTAACCATCTTGCAAATGTGCATGGAGGCCTATGTGCCGGCACTGTACGAGAGTCTGGGTCTCTTTATTCCTCTTATCGTCGTAAACTGTATCGTTCTGGGACGAGCCGAAGCCTTTGCCGCCAAAAACAACGCTTTCGACTCGATGCTCGACGGCTTGGGAATAGGCTTGGGATTTACTATCGCCCTCACATTGCTGGGTAGCGTACGGGAACTCCTCGGTACGGGTAAAGTATTCGATATGACCATTTACCCCGAACATTACGGTTCGCTTATCTTCGTCTTGGCTCCCGGCGCATTCATTGCACTGGGTTACCTGATCGCCATTGTCAATAAACTTAAAACCAAATAAGCGATATGATTACCTATATATCTATATTCATAACCGCCATCTTTGTCAATAACATCGTATTGGCGCAATTCTTGGGTATCTGTCCTTTCTTGGGCGTATCAAAGAAAGTAAGCACGGCTACGGGTATGGGTGCTGCCGTTGCTTTTGTAATGACGCTTGCTACGATATGCACCTATTTGTTGCAAAAATATCTGCTTGACGCATTCGGTATCGGTTTTATGCAGACAATCGTCTTCATTCTCGTTATCGCCGCTCTCGTGCAGATGGTAGAAATTATCCTCAAAAAGGTATCTCCTCCCCTGTATCAGGCTCTCGGAGTATTTCTGCCGCTGATTACAACCAACTGTACGATTTTGGGTGTGGCTATTCTTGTTATACAAAAAGAATATAATCTGCTCGAATCGGTTGTTTTTGCCATCTCTACTGCTTTGGGGTTCATGCTTGCTATGGTGCTTTTTGCAGGTATTCGCGAACAGTTGGCAACAACACGACTACCCAAAGCCATGCAAGGGACTCCCATCGCACTGGTTGTTGCCGGTCTTTTGGCTCTTGCATTCATGGGATTTGCCGGTATCAAAATAGGATAAGATTCTCAAACAGTAAGAAAAAGGAGGCTTATAAAGCCTCCTTTTTCTTGTTTTCCACCATGCCAAACAAATGTACATTCTTTCTTGCTTATTCTATACAATAGATTGCACATCGAGAGCTTCCACATGGTATTTCTTAAAATTTTAAGAATAAATCTTGTCGGAATGAAATGTTTATATATCTTTGTATAAAGAACCTGTTTCTAAAATAGCCGTCCATTTCAAGAAAAACTTAGGAATGAAAAAGTCTGGGAGTATGTTGCATATCATACTCTTTTGAACAGGGTTCAAACGTCAAGCCCGAAAAACGGGTACGAACTTATTATTACGAACGTCCTGATATGGGAATATCGGGACGTTTTTTTATCCGGTAAACAAGCCGAACAGAAACAAATCGGCAGACAGCTCGTACCGACAGGTATAATACAATAAAAAAACAAACCCGCCTACTTCGTGGGAAGCGGGCGGGTTCTTCGAGATTTCATGTATTCTACAAAACACCTTTTGTTGACGGCAACTCATAATGGAATATATCCCGATGCAAAGCCATCTTCAACGAACGGGCAAAGGCCTTGAATATTCCTTCTATCTTATGATGCTCGTTTTCGCCCTCGGCTTTCACCGTAAGATTCATGCGGGCCGAATCACTGAGCGACTTGAAGAAATGCAGAAACATCTCGGTCGGCATATCTCCTACTTTCTCCCGATAGAAAACTGCATTCCATACCAGCCACGGCCGGCCGCCAAAATCAAGAGCGACCGTACAAAGGCAATCGTCCATCGGCAGACAAAATCCATACCGCTCGATTCCTCTTTTATCGCCCAACGCCCGGGCAATAGCTTCACCCAATGCAATACCCGTATCCTCGATCGTATGGTGTTCGTCGACATAGAGGTCGCCCTTGCAATGTACCGCGAGATCCATACCCGAATGACGAGCTATCTGGTCGAGCATATGGTCGAAAAAACCGATCCCCGTCGATATATCACTCCGACCGTTTCCATCGAGATTCAACGAGACATATATATCGGTCTCAGCCGTTGTGCGACGCACCTCGGCCCGGCGTTCTCCCGCGAAAAGAAATTCCGTTATCCGATCCCAATCATCGGTTATCAAGGCACATGTCTCTCCAAGTCCCGACGCATCGAGCATTTCCCGCATCGACTCACTTCCGTACAGGATACCCTTGCAACCGAGATTACGGGCCAGCTGCATATCGGTAAGACGATCGCCTATGACAAAAGATGCCGACATATCATAACTCCCATCGAGATAAGAGATAAGCATCGCTGTCCCGGGTTTTCGGGTAGGAAGATTCTCCTCGGGAAATGAACGATCGATATAAACGGCATCGAACATAACACCTTCTCCCTCGAATGCCTGCAACATCTTATTATGCGCCGGCCAAAAAGTATCCTCGGGAAACGACGGTGTTCCCAATCCGTCTTGATTGGTAACCATCACCAGTTCAAAATCGAGTTTTTCGCGAATATACGCCATATTGCGAAAGACTTTGGGCATGAATTGCAGTTTTTCAAGGCTGTCGAGCTGATAATCGACCGGAGGTTCTACGACCAACGTACCGTCCCGGTCGATAAACAAGGCTCTTTTCTTCTTCGTATTCATAACGGATAAGATTGCAGTGTTTCTATCAATACATGGTCTTCTTCGGGTGTCCCGACGGTAATGCGCAGACAATTTTCGCAAAGCGTTATCTTATTCCGGCTACGAACGATGATACCACGCGCAACCAAATAATCGTAGACCGCTTGTGCATCGTCGAAACGAACCAACAGGAAATTGGCATCGCTGGGATAAATCTTCCGAACGATAGGCAATGCCGACAGACTATTCTTCAAGGCATCTCTCGAAACGACCAATTCCCGTACCCATGCTTGTATACGATCGTACTTGTCGAGCATCTCTGCGACATATTGTTGGGTAAGCAGGTTGATATTATAAGGATATTTTATCTTATTGAAAATACGAATGATCCCGGGAGAAGCAAACGCCATACCCAACCGCACGGCAGCCGCCCCCCACGCTTTGGAAAAAGTATGCATCACCACCAAATTGTCATACGCGGGAAGTTCCGGCAAGAAACCAGGCTGCGATGAAAAATCGATATATGCCTCATCGACAACCACAATTCCGGCAAAACGCTGCAAGACTTGTACAATCTTCTCTGCCGGCAGATTATTGCCCGACGGATTGTTGGGCGAACAGAAAAAAATCAGTTTCGTGTGGTCATCGACATTCTCTAACAACGTATCAGCATCGAAATCGAAATCTTCATTCATTCGTACCGGCCGATACTCTACATCGTTGATGTCGGCACAAACCTTATACATACCGTAGGTCGGGTCGATAGCCACGACATTATCACGTCCGGGAACACAAAAAGCCCTGAACAAGACATCGATACACTCATCACTTCCCACCCCGAGAAAAATCTGTTCGGGCGCAACCCCTTTTATCTCCGCAATCTTCTTTTTCAATCCCCATTGCAAAGGGTCGGGATAACGATTATACGGGGCGTTATAAGGATTCTCATTGGCATCGAGAAACACCGACGCCTCTCCCTTAAACTCATCTCGTGCCGAAGAATAAGGTTTCAGAGTCAAAATATTGGGACGCACCCATTTTCCAAGATCTAACATAATCCACTTTTTATTATTTAATCTCTTTGCCGAGACGCACCGAAACGGCATTTTTATGGGCATCGAGCCCCTCATTGGCAGCCATTACCTCTATTACCGGACCAAGACGTAACAAACCGTCCCGGGTGATTTCCTGAAAAGTGATTTTCCGGATAAAACTGTCGAGATTCACTCCGCTATATGCCCGAGCATAGCCGCTGGTAGGCAATGTATGATTGGTACCCGAGGCATAATCGCCGGCACTTTCGGGCGTGTACGGGCCGAGGAATACCGACCCGGCATTGACGACCCGATCTGCTATATCGAGGTAATCGGCACATTGTATAATCAAGTGTTCGGGAGCATAGAGATTGGCCAAATCGATCAACTCCTGCTTATCCCGCAACAACACGACACGACTGTGTGATAGCGACTTCTCGGTAAGCTCCCGCCGGGACAATACCGACAACTGATGGTCTATCTCGGCAAGCAAGGGCTCTATAACCGACTCGTCGGTGGTAAACAGTATCGACTGGCTGTCGGCC
>HF999689.1 GCA_000434215.1 Bacteroides sp. CAG:144 | reverse complement strand
TTGTCATCTCGAACGTATGTGAGAGATCTCACAATATGCTCGCTTGGGTGGAGATTCTTCAAGGAAAAGCCTTTCAGAATGACATAGACTTTCAAAGCGGTCTCCACTTGTCATTCCAAAGCGAATGAGAGGAATCTTCTTTTCTTTATTGGTTGAGATTCTTCATTTCGCTTACGCTGCATTCAGAATGACAGTCATGTCTTTCCGAGTGAAGCCGGTAGGCTGACGAGGAATCCCTAACTATTATTGCAGGAGATTCTTCGACGCTTTGCGTCTCAGAATGACATACGTTTTAGCAAGGGATTCTGACAACCATAAGGAGGAAGAATGACAAGGGGGATAAGGGTAGTAGCCTATTGTCATTCCGAAAGAATAGGAGGAATCCCGCAAGATCGGATAATACAAGAAAAGGAGATTTATCGTAAAAACCTCCTTCTCCATTTTGCCGTTTTTCCGGGTTATAAAAATAGGGAATGCTTCAAGCTCTTATTTATTTTTATTCCACACTTCATTCCACTTGTTTTCCCAGTTTTTTCGGTCTTTCTCTGCAACGAAAGGTTGCTCTTTGGCCGGAAAAGCCAGACCTTCGGGAGTAAAATCGACCCGGATAAACCCTATTTTTTCACGAAAATGAGATTGGGAGTCATTCCCGAAATAGCTGCTCCACCAATTCCCTTCTTTGTCCTTGAAAAATCCCGTGCCGCCCCCGCAGGGTATCGACTCGTGGCGTTGCCTATATGGGCCGTAAATATTATCGGAGACACCTAAACAAGTCGAATATCTTCCTTCGTAATCATCGGCCGCGCCCAGATAATATTTACCGTTCCGTTTAAAAAGAACTGCCCCTTCATGACCCAAGTCGTTCATACCTCGACCGACGCATTTTTTCGCATGATGTGCAGGATTGTGATCGGGATTTTCCAATACGATTTGGCGGAACGGTTCGGCAAATCCGCTCATATCATCTTTCAACAGAGCAATTTTGGAAGCATTACCATAGGTGAAATAAACTTTCCCATCTTCATCTTCGAAAAGAGTTGGATCGATTCCGTCTACAATGGATTCATCGATGGTAAATGCATTGATATAAGGGCCTTCGGGTCTTCCTGTACTGCTTTTCAGGATTCCGATCCCATCAGGGCACATACTAAAACAGATGAAATAATTCCCTTTGATATAATGTATTTCGGGCGCCCAAACAGCCCTCACGGCTCGACGCGGGTGTTTGCGCCATTTCTTTACCCACTCGTCGGCCTCTTTGTCTATGTCCCATACCAGTCCGACGTACTCCCAGCTGTGCAAATCTTTTGATTTCCACAGCTCGATACCTTTTGCCCATGCCCAGATATTATCTCCCGAAGATCCCGTCAAATAGTAGTTCCCGTCTCCGCCCAGCGTTACGACACCATCTCGCAGATGTAATTCCCAGGCAGGTCTGATGGGCGGAACCAGTCCTTTATCGACTGCGGAACCCGAACACATGCGGAGATCTCCTTTTTTATACTCGGGGCGAGGGTTATTCCCATAATACATAACTCCGCTGGATCCGCTTCTCCAACCGCCGCGGCCGTCTCCTTCTACGGCTTCTCCCGGCCCGCTGATTCCCGAAAATTGTTTGGCCCATGCGATTTCTTCTGCCGGGGCCGTATAGGTTTCTTCTTGCGCAAATGACGGGAATGCAAACAAAAGTCCGGCGATTAATAAAGACATTTTCTTTTCTATCATATCATTAAAATTTTGTTTTATAATACTTTACGATTTCCTTGAAAGCAAATTTATTCAAAACAATATAATCCTCTGCAATAATTAATAGATTTTTTCGGTAATAAAATCAGAATTATCTTTCGAGGAGTTCGCTCAATCTCTATTTACGAAAGGAGACAAAAATAAAAATTCCGTCGAAAAACAAAAAAAAGTTGGTCGGGAGACAAAGATTGCCAGAAAATCGTATTTTTGTGAAAGAGATATTTCTGATTCATTAAATAAACAAATTGCTATGACAAGAAAAATTGCCTTGATAGCCGGGTTGTTTGTCTTCACATTCATGCCCATGCAGGCCGCCCGTAAATTGACAAAAATTTCGTTCGATAAATTGACCTACGATTTCGGTACGATATATGAGAAAGATGGAAATGCAACCTGTACGTTCCGTTTTGTCAATGAGGGAAAAACGCCGTTGGTTATTCTTCGGGCGCAAGCCTCATGCGGTTGCACCGTTCCCTCTTATCCCGAATATCCTATCGCACCGGGCGATACCGCCGAAATGAAAGTGGAGTATCGTACCCGACATCGCCCCGGAGAATTTTCCAAATATATTTTTGTCTACTCCAATACCAAACCCGATCGTACTACTTTGCAAATCAAAGGTGTGGTCATTCCCAATAACGGGGGTAACAGCACTGAGCCTTCTACTCGAAATTACCGATCGGGGGAACTTCGGACACGAACCGTTTCGGAATAATTTGATGCTTCCATAACGTTGAATCTCTTATTCTCACTCCATGAAACACATCGAAAACAGCGGCGAATATGCCGGATTGTCGGTCAACAAGGGTATCTCTCAGCCTCCGTCGATCAATCCTTATTTGGCGCAGAAACTACAACACCGGCGTCGGGAATATACGGCTGCGGAATATATAGAAGAAATACGGAAAGGAAACATTACCGTATTGAGTCAGGCCGTAACACTGGTCGAAAGCCAACTTCCCGAACATCAGACTGTTGCCCAAGAGGTTATTACAGGTTGCCTGCCCTATGCAGGGAACTCGGTGCGCATAGGTATTACCGGGGTTCCGGGATCGGGCAAAAGTACATCGATCGATACTTTCGGACTGCATGTACTCGGTCGGGGTGGAAAACTTGCCGTATTGGCCATTGATCCCAGTAGCGAACGCTCCAAAGGGAGCATACTCGGCGACAAGACCCGTATGGAGCGGCTTTCTCAACAGCAAAACGCATTTATACGGCCTTCGCCTTCGGCCGGTTCTCTGGGCGGTGTGGCCCGTAAAACGAGAGAAACCATCATCTTGTGCGAAGCAGCGGGATTTGACACGATTTTTGTCGAGACCGTAGGTGTGGGTCAGTCCGAAACGGCTGTACACTCGATGGTCGATTTTTTCCTCCTTATTCAGTTGGCCGGGACCGGTGATGAACTGCAAGGTATAAAACGGGGTATTATGGAAATGGCCGACGGTATCGTCATCAATAAGGCCGACGGAAACAACATCGAAAAAGCAAAATTGGCACAAGCACACTTCCGTAATGCCCTACATCTCTTTCCGCCCGCCCCGTCGGGTTGGACACCGCAAGTCCTCACTTACTCGGGGTATTACGAAATAGGTATAGATGAGGTGTGGAAAATGATCGATGACTATACGGCTTTTGTAAAACAAAACGGATATTTCGACCGTAAGCGTCGGGAACAATCAAAGTATTGGCTTACCGAAACTATCGACGAACAGTTACGGACCCATTTCTACCAGAACCCGGACATTGCCCGGTTATTGGCTGAAAAAGAACGTATGGTTCTCGATGCCGAAGAGAGTCCGTTTACAGCAGCGCAAGAGATTCTCGATAACTATTTCGGTCGATAAGACCGCTTTTCGTACAAGGGAAATATAGATACAGACTTTTTCTTTTCGAGACTTTTCACGCATAGGGATCTTGTCTCGTAGAGCATATGTGAGACCTCTTTCTGTCTGTACAAGCTTGTCATTCTGAACGTAGCGTAAGCGGAGGGAAGAATCTCTTACCAAAATGCATGTCATTCTGAGACGCAAAGTGTCGAAGAATCTCCTGCAATAATAGTTAGGGATTCCTCGTCAGCCTACCGGCTTCACTCGGAAAGACATGACTGTCATTCTGAATGCAGCGTAAGCGAAATGAAGAATCTCAACCAATAAAGAAAAGAAGATTCCTCTCATTCGCTTTGGAATGACAAGTGGAGACCGCTTTGAAAGTCTATGTCATTCTGAAAGGCTTTGCCTTGAAG
>HF999688.1 GCA_000434215.1 Bacteroides sp. CAG:144 | reverse complement strand
GGGGAGTCCTTGTGTGTTGTACTCCCGCTCGAAGACGGCGGTGCCGGCATTGTTGTAGAGCACGATGTTCGTCCGGCGGCTTTCCGTGTTTTTGAAGCGGAGCTGCAACTGGTCGGTGAATCGTGTCGGATAGACTTGAACCGGGTCTTCATGGGACGATGCCGCTGTTTCTGCGATGCCGGCGCTCGTCTTCTGGTAGTATTCTTCGACTTGCCGTTCGTTCATGGCTCCGGTGGAGATCACCAGCTCGTCCAGCATGCCCCGGAAGGGTAGATGTGTGTCGCCTTCTGTCCGGTTGCCGATCGTGATGCGGCTGATTTCGAGATCGCCGCACTTGTCGCTGATATTCGCTTTTCTTTCTCCGTTGATGTAGAGGTAGAGTTTACCGTCTTCCCGGTCTCTGATGCAGATGAGCTGGTTCCACTCGTTGTTGAACAGGGTGGTGCTGCGCAGGGCGGCTTTGGTCGTTTCTGTGCCGTCGCTGATGGAGAAGGAGAAGGTCTTGTTCATCTCGATGCGGATATATGAGCCGTTGTCGCCTTCGATGTTCAGCAGGTTCTGGTCGGCTTTTTCGGCTTTTATCCACAGGGCGATGGTGAAGGGGTTGTCGGAGAGTCCTGCCAGTTCGGGGTAGCTGGCTTGTGTGAGCCGGCTTGTCTCCGCGGCCGTGGCCGGGAAGGTGATGGCGTTCCCGCTGTGTCCGGTGCTCCATTCGGGGGTGAAGCCTTCGGCTGCGGCCTGCCCGTAGATCGTGTTGGCGGCTGTCGTACCGGCGGTTTCATCGAAAGGATATCGGGCTACGGCGGTGATCTCTTCTTCGGGTATGATCTCGAAGGTGATGGTCTCGGTGGGGTTGGAGACGGGGTTGCCGTAGGTGCTCAGATAGATCGTGTAGGTGCCTGATACGGTGGGGGTCCCGAAGATGCTGATGGTGTGGTCGGACTCGTTGTATTTGGAGGTGATTCCTCCGGGCAGGCTCGTGTTGAGTTCCACGCCGTCGCAGCGATCCCAGCGGAAGGTGATGGTGTCGATGGGGGTGTGTATGCCGAGGGTCTGGTTGCGGGCTCCTTGTCCTATTTTTGTCAGGCGGGCGTATTCGATTTCTCCGTCTCCGATGTAGTATCCCAGGTGGGGTGGCTGGTTATAGGCTACGTTCTGCCAGGCGATGCCCATACGGTAGACGTGGTCGTGCATGAGGGTGGGTATGCGGTACTGGGTGGGGGTTGTGGTGGTGAAGAGCACCAGTGTGGCGGAGTCGCTCCGGTCCCACAAAATGATTTCTTCCCGCCAATCTCCGAATAGATCGGCTTGAAGACAAGGGGTTGCTTTGGTAGAGTTACAAGAGGTTACCTTTTCGAAGCTGGTGAGTTCGAGTATGGACGAAGCTTTTTTCTTTTCTGGATTCCATTTACTGATCGTCGTATTGTCAAGCAACTCGTCCTGCAAATCGCCGTCCCAATAGACACGGAAGTTCATGGCAGGACGACTGCCTCCTATATTATTCCCTTTGCAATCGCGGACTCCGCCTTCGCTTGTCCAAGATTCCACACCCCGATAATTGGGGTCTATATCCCCGGCTCCGGCACGGCCTACATCTTTGCCGGTATATTCTCCATAGATGATCTCTCCGGTCCCGGCTCGGTGAAGGTCAAAACCGTATTTGGCTGTTGTTTCCTCGTGTGGTGTGAAGAGCTCAAGCCCGGGCAGGTCGGGGTCGAAATCCGTCAGGTGTATGGCATCGCCATGACCGAGGCCGGTACGATAGAGCAAAGATCCGTCGTTGTCGATGACGCAGGCACCGTAGACGATCTCGTCGCAACCGTCTTCGTCGACATCACCCACCGAGAGGTTATGGTTGCCCTGGCCGTATGCTCCCTCCCCCGACTTGGTCGAGTCGTGAAGCCACAACTGCGTAAGTTCTTTCCCGTCGAAATTATATGCCGCCAAAGCTGTACGCTGGTAATACCCCCGGCACATCACCAGGCTGGGACGTATACCGTCGAGATAGGCGATACAGGCCAGATAACGTTCCGAACGGTTGCCGTAACTGTCGTTACCCCAACTCGATACGCTCCCCCTCAGAGGACTATACGGGACACTCGTAATCTCGGCTCCCGTCTCACCGTTAAAAACGGTCAGATATTCAGGCCCTTCGAGAACCATACCGTTAGATTTTCGGTAGTCGGCGTCGGCGCTGTCATTGCCCATCAATACGGCCTTCTATACGGGACACTCGTAATCTCGGCTCCCGTCTCACCGTTGAAAACGGTCAGATACTCCGATCCGGTAATTACCATACCTCGTGAATTTCTATAATCGGCGTCAGCGCTGTCATTGCCCATCAATACGGCCTTGCCTTTCCCGTCGATCGTGCCCGGAGCCGTTTTACAGGCCACTTCGGCCTTACCGTCCCCGTCGAGGTCGTAAACCATGAATTGGGTGTAGTGGCAGCCCGCCCGTATGTTTTTCCCGAGACTGATACGCCACAACTGCGTGCCGTCGAACTTGTAACAGTCGAGATAGACTTCTCCCGTGATTCCATAAAGGGAATTATCTCTAAGGTTCGTCGGGTCCCATTTTATGACAATTTCATATTTCCCGTCGCCATCAACGTCTCCTACACTACAACTGTTTGGTAAATATGAGTAGGGTTGCCCGTTGGGATAATCTTCCTTGTCGTCTCCGTTGGTTACCGAGTAAGGCGGGGTAACGCCCGAGGGAGGACGTTGCAACTTTATCTTTCGGTAGAACTTGTCCCATACGCCCGTCTCTTCCGAACTGTCGGTCTCCTTGCCGTAATCGACCCGTTTCACGACATACACCGACCCGCTCGTCCCCTCCTTGTCGACGTAGTTGGTCGATGTCATGATCGGTTCGCCGTTGAGTTTCTCCCCGTCCCGGTAGAGGTTGAATCCCGCCGAAGGGCTGTCGGTGCCGAGGTAACGCCAGCTGACGAAAACTCCCTCGTCGGTCTTGACGGCCACAACGCCCCGGCCTATCTTCTCCTGCTGGGGCTGCCCGGCGATAGCCGGTGTTACCGCCACTGTGAAGGCGTATAGCAATGCCGCATAAATGTA